>NZ_CANDNW010000005.1 GCF_947387525.1 Limosilactobacillus viscerum | reverse complement strand
GCTCCAATCACCGAAGTGATCGAAGACCCTACACATTTGATTCGTCGAAACTTTGTTCAGTTTTCAAAGGTCTACCTTATTAGCAGTTAACTAACAAATTCATTATATCATATCTGCCGGTTGAAGTCAACAACTATTTTCAGCTGATCAAGCAACTTCAACCAAGCAACTTCAATAATATATCATGTCACTCCGGAACTGTCAACAAGTTTATTTAATCAACTTATCTTAACCAGTCGCCTCAAGCAACGGTATTTACTATACCGATATCTCAACCCATTGTCAACGATTTATTTAAACTAATTTCAGTTATTTTTTAAACCTGAACGAATAATCATAGCCCGACAATTTTATTCAGTTTTTCGTCAAAAAAAGCAATAAAATAAGAAAAACCAAAAATAATGTGCGTCTTATTTTTTGATATGTCGATGATATACAGTCAATTTTTTTAATAATTACTTCCAAATTTTGTCGAATTTCATCCTATCTTTTTATTCACAACTAGCATGTCAAAATACTTGTCAACCAGACCATTCGTACAACCAGCCAAGTATTCCCAGGCGACCATCTTTGGTGTCCTTTAATTAAACAAAAAAGCTTTGTCACACCTGTTAATAAGTGTGGCAAAGCCTTCTCTTCAATTCTACTTTTTGTTTTTTCCTTCCTTTTCCGGACGCATTGTTGGGAAGAGGATAACGTCACGAATTGACTTTGCATCGGTCAATAGCATTACTAACCGGTCAATTCCGATACCAAGACCACCTGTTGGCGGCATCCCATATTCAAGAGCCTGAACGTAGTCTAAGTCCACTGGTTCGGCTTCATCATTACCGTTAGCCTTTTCCTTTGCCTGCATCTCAAACCGTTCCTTCTGGTCAATTGGGTCATTCAATTCACTGAAGGCGTTCCCCAGTTCGCTACCATCAACATACAGTTCAAACCGGTCGGTCATTTCAGGATTTTCTTTGTTCCGCTTTGCCAATGGTGAAACTTCCACTGGGTATTCGTAAACAAAGGTTGGTTGAATCAGGGTATCTTCAACAAATTCTTCAAAGAATGCGTTTAAGATGTGGCCCTTAGTCCAGTAAGGCTTGTATTCAACCTTATGTTCATCAGCCAATTTCTTTGCATCTTCATCAGTCATTGACTTGTCACTAAAGTCGATGCCCGTCTTTTCCTTAACCGCATCAACCATAGTAACCCGCTTAAAGTCACCACCAAGATCAATCTCACGTCCTTGGTAGGTAATCTTACCATCATCAGAAACCACCTTTGCAGCGGCCTTTACAATTCCCTCTGTTTCATCCATTACATCATGGAAGTCAAAGTAGGCTGCATAAGTTTCCATCGTCGTAAATTCTGGGTTGTGGTGTGGGTCCATCCCTTCATTCCGGAAGATCCGGCCTAATTCATAAACCCGTTCAAAGCCACCAACAATTAGCCGCTTCAGGTACAATTCAGTTGCAATCCGCAGGTACATGTCAATATCCAGAGCGTTGTGGTGGGTAACAAATGGCCGTGCATTGGCACCACCGGCCTGGGTGTTTAGGATCGGCGTTTCCACTTCGGTAAAGCCATGTTCATCCATGTACTTCCGCACAGCCTTGATAATTGCTGTCCGTTGGTGGAACCGCTTGAAGCTTTCTGGATTAGAAATCAGATCAAGGTAACGCTGACGGTAAATCGTCTCTGGGTCAGTAACCCCTTCCCACTTGTTAGGAAGCGGCCGCAATGCCTTTGCCAGGAATGTAATCTTGTGGGCACGAACGGTTAATTCACCAGTATTAGTCTTGATAACATCCCCTTCAATTCCGAGAAAATCACCAATATCAGCCCGCTTAAAGATGTGGTATGGTTCGTCTCCAACCATGTCCTTACGAGCGTATACCTGGATCTTACCGGTCCGGTCAACGAAGTCAGCGAAGCCTGCCTTCCCACTGCTCCGCTTCCGGGTCATCCGGCCGGCAATGATAACCATTTCGCCCTTTTCATTCAATTCTTCCTTGTCATACTTATCATATTCGTCATGAATTTGTTGTGCTAGGTGGTCCCGCTTGAAGCGCCGGCCAAATGGTTCAATTCCGGCTTCCTTCAGTTCTTCCATTTTTTCACGACGAACACGCATTTGATCTAGTTCTTGTGACACAGATTTCTCCTCCTCTTATTGAGCTTCTTTTTTTGCAGCTTGCTTAGCTTCCCGTTCGGCTGTCTTTTCCGCAAATTCATCAAAGATATCGTTCATCTCTTGGCGCGTCTCTGCTTCAACTAACTTAGCCTTTGTCCGCGCAGAACGTGGAATACCCTTTAGGTAGTAAGTTGACAGTCCACGGAACTCACGGACACCAATGTATTCACCCTTTAAATCGATCAACCGGTTCAGGTGCTCCTTGGCCATCTTAATCTTCTTCTCTGGTGTCGCCTCAGGTAGTAACTCACCAGTTTCCAAATAGTGCTCCGTCCTGGTCAGCATCCACGGGTTCCCCATGGCAGCCCGGCCAATCATTGCGGCAGTTGCCCCGGTCATTTCTAAGACCTTCTTGGCATCTTCAGGTGTCCGAATATCACCATTAGCCATGAACGGGATCGTTAAGTGACTGGCAACCTCTTTTAGTATATTCCAATCAGCGTGTCCCGTATACATCTGTTTTCTTGTCCGGCCATGCATTGCAATAGCTGCGGCACCAGCTCGTTCGGCAGCTAGTGCATTGTCAACTGCGTAAATATGCTTATCATCCCAACCGGTCCGCATCTTCACCGTTACTGGCTTTTTTACAGCATCGGTAACGTAAGAGACCATTTCATAAACCTTATTAGGGTCAAGCAACCAGCGTGCACCAGCATCCGTCTTAACGACCTTGTTAACTGGGCACCCCATATTGATGTCAATTACATCGGCAGCGGTGTGCTGGTCAACATACTTAGCAGCTTCAACCAGCGTTTCCTTTGTTCCACCAAAAATTTGGATTCCCATTGGGTGTTCACTCGGGTCAACATCCATCATGTTCAGTGTCTTTTTATTGTGGTACATAATCCCGCGGTCAGAAATCATTTCACAAACCACGTAGCCAGCACCAAACTCTTTACAAATTACCCGAAAGGCAGAGTTAGTCACCCCGGCCATCGGCGCAACAACAACTTGGTTTGGGATATCGACATCGCCAATCTTCCACTTCATACTTTCACCTCATTACTAAATTTGGCACAAGTGAGCTGGCTTCAATTGTGCGCTTATTATTGGTTCGATAACTCAACCATCATAGCACATCAACCGTCCAGGAACCAAGTAACTACTTTTGGTCATCTTTCTTTTCGGCTTGCTTTTCTTTTTCCGCCATTTCCTTATCGGCTTCTGCATCAGCAACTTTTTTATCGTAAATCAGTTGAAGTTCGTTTTCATTAAACTCATACTTTTTACCACAGAATTGACAAACTGTCTCCGCATGGTGATCCTCATCAATCAGCTGCTTAAGGTCCTTCGTACTCAGGCTTTCAAGCGCATGTGCAAACCGCTGCTTGGAACAGTTGCACTCGTAGCGGACTGGCATCTTATCCAAGATCTTCAAGTCATCACCGAAAAGCTTCTTCAAGATATCTTCTGGCGTATCACCATCGCGGAGCATTTCGGAAACTAGTGGTAGACCCTTTAACGTCTTTTCTAGTTTAGTGATTTCTTCATCACTAGCACCTGGCATTACTTGGATCATAAAGCCACCAGCAACTTCAATACTGTCGTCAGTGTTGACAAAGACAGACAAGCCAACCGCGGATGGGATTTGTTCAGACTGGGCAAGGTAGTAAGTGAAGTCATCACCTAATTCACCAGAAACCAGGTTAACTTCACCCGTATAAGGGGTCTTGTCTCCCGGAGTCATCTTGGTTACAGAAAGGGTTCCCTTCGTACCAACTGCACCAGCTACATCAATCTTCCCTTTGCTATTAGCAGGCAAGTTTACATGTGGATTGCCCATGTAACCCTTAACGGTTCCTTTAGGCGTTCCGTCAGCCACAATGTAGCCCACTGGCCCATTACCTTGAATCTTAACGGTCATTCCGGCATCGCCTTCCAGCCCAGCAGTTGCCAGCAGGACGGTCCCCACTAGCGTCCGTCCTAATGCCGCTGAAGAAGCCGACCAGGTATCATGAATTTCATGCGCTTTTTCAACCAGTTGGGTAGCATTAACCGCATAAGCACGGAACTTACCATCCTTCGTCATACTCTTAACTAAATAGTCAGTCGTTTTCATCTTTTCATCTTCCTCCTTAGCAAATAAAAATAGGAGCGCGAACCTTGTTTAGCTCATACACTCCTATTCTATCATTTTATTAATCTTGGTGGTCAGAATCGTCATCCGAATGATGGTCATCATCGGTTGACTTTGCTGAACCAGCATCAGTATCGGTTGGCTTACTATCATCAGTGTCCTGACTAGTAGGCAATTCTTTGTTTTCGTTTGCCTTGTCAGTCCGCTTTTCGTCTTCCATCCGTTCCAATGCCCGCTTGGATTCTTCAAAGGTTTGTGCGTATGCTTCTTCGTCAGCATCAGCATGTGCCTTTTCAGGGATCTTCCCTGTCTTGTAAAGACTAAGAATTTCCTTTTCATCCAGCGTTTCATACTTAAGTAATGCTTCGGCAATTACCTTGTGCTGCTCACGGTGGGTTTCCAGGATGTGGAGGGCCGTTTCATGGCCTTCATTCAAGATCCGCCGTACTTCTTCATCAACCAGTGCCGCGGTCTTTTCCGAGTAAGTCGATTGGTCATAACCTTGGCCAGTAAATACTTGACCGGAGCTTTGCAGTTCAACTGGGCCAATCTTGTCACTCATCCCGTATTGGGTAACCATTGCACGAGCAATCTGGGTTGCCTGTTCAAAGTCATTTGAAGCACCCGAAGATTGGGACTTGAAGATCAATTCTTCAGCCGCACGACCACCCATCAAACCGGCGATCTGTTCTTCGGCATTCTTCTTTGACATCAGCATTTGGTCTTCCCGTGGCAGCATAATTGCGTAACCACCGGCACGGCCACGAGGCACGATCGTAACCTTGTGGACAACCCGGGCATCATTTAAGACCAGACCAACAATGGTGTGACCAGCTTCGTGGTAAGCTACTGTCTTCCGTTCTTGTGGTGATTGAACCCGGTCGTGCTTAGCTGGACCAGCGATAACCCGGTCTTCAGCTTCATCTAGGTCCGCCGCGTCAATCTGCGTCTTGTTACGACGAGCAGCAAGTAATGCCGCTTCGTTTAGCAGGTTGGCAAGGTCAGCACCCACGAAGCCAGGAGTTTGCTTAGCAATTTCCTTCAGGTCAACGTCGCTAGCCAGTGGCTTATTCTTCGCGTGAACCCGCAGAATAGCTTCACGTCCCTTAACATCAGGACGGCCAACCAGGATCTTACGGTCAAACCGGCCTGGCCGCAGTAAGGCAGGGTCCAAGACATCAGACCGGTTAGTAGCAGCCATTACAATGACCCCTTCGTCACCTTGGAACCCGTCCATTTCAACTAACAGTTGGTTAAGGGTTTGTTCACGTTCATCGTGGCCACCGCCCATACCGTTTCCACGGCGACGACCAACCGCATCAATTTCATCAATGAAGATGATGGCTGGTGCGGCCTTCTTAGCTTGGTCAAAGAGGTCCCGGACACGACTGGCACCAACCCCGACGAACATTTCAACGAAGTCAGAACCAGAAATCGAGAAGAATGGTACCCCTGATTCACCGGCAACGGCCTTGGCCAGCAAAGTCTTACCAGTACCCGGGGGCCCCTCCAAGAGGACACCAGATGGAATCTTAGCACCCAACTTGGTGAATTTCTTTGGATTCTTCAAGAATTCAACAACTTCAACCAGTTCCTGCTTTTCTTCTTCTTCCCCAGCAACATCTGAGAAACGAACCTTGTTCTTCTTGGCATCCGCTGGTTTAGCCTTGGTCTTACCAAAACTCATTACCCCACGGCCGCCACCGCCTTGGCCAGCTTGGCCCATCATCATGTAGAAGAAGAAAATCATGATGACCAGTGGCAAGACCGTTAACAGCAAGTTCATCCAAATACTGTTCGATTCTTCAGCGCGGGTACTTACTTTTACGTTATGCTTGTTCGCATACCGTTGGAGTTGGCTCACCGTTACGTCACTTTCAAGCACCGAACTTTGGAATTGTGAAACCTTGTTGTTGCGTTGTGTGGATAAAGCAAAGCCGCCATTGGCGTTGTTATTACTATTATTGGCCTGTGGCTTGCGATAAGTCCCGGTAACCTTGTAAACACCGCCGTTTGGCTGAAGCTGGACACTCTTTATCTTGTTGCTCTTCAGTTCAGAGATAAACTCGCTCTGGGTAACCGTCTTGCTTTGACCCGTGGATTGGTTACCACCAAAGAAAAAGTAAGCAATACCCATAATGCATAAGAACATCACTGCGTAGAAGAGAACGTTATGAGTAAAATTATTATTTCGCCGATTGTTGTTCATAACAACCTCCTATCTACCAGCAACAAATTAATTGTAACAACTATGATAGCATACTTGACAATCGTTGACCATTAAATCGCTGGCAATTAATCTTCACTGTAAACTGACGGCTTCAAAATACCTACATACGGAAGATTCCGGTAGTAGCCCTTGTAGTCAAGGCCGTAACCAACCAAAAATTCGTTTGGCACTTTATAGCCGTAATATTCAACATTAACGTCAAATTCGCGACCTTCCGGCTTGTTCAGTAGTGAAACTGTCTTGACGCTCTTTGCACCCCGTTCCTTTAACAGGTTAACCAGGTACTGAAGCGTCCGACCACTGTCAACGATGTCCTCAGTGATTAACACGTTCCGGCCCTTCACGTCAGCAGTCATGTCATGGATCAACTTTAATTGACCAGTCGTTGCCGTCCCACCAAAGTAGGTTGAGACATCAATAAAGTCCATCTGCGCCATGATATCCATCTTTTCAATCAGGTCAACGGTAAAAAGTACCGCACCGGTCAAGACACAGAGAATCAGCGGATCCTTGTCCTTGTATTCTTCTGACAACTGATCTGCCAGTTTACCAATTGTCTTCTGAATGTCTTCTGCACTGTACAACACTTTTTCAATGTCGTTATTCATAATAACTCTCCCCTACTTGCTTTGTTTATAAATAATAACCTTTTGCCATTTTTGTTGAAAATCAACTGGTCGTGCAAACCAGCTCCACTTGCGGCCGATCAGCCAAACAACTTCTCCCTTTGCGTCAACTAACACTTGCTGTCGTTGCCGTTGACTATTGGGCACTTTTTGGTCAATCAATATCCGCCGCACCTTTTGTTGACCACCATTTTTTAAACGGAGAGTATCACCACTCGTCCACTTGCGAATAGACAGTGGAAACTGGTCCGGCGCAAGCCACATTTCCTGGGCCGTGCCTCCTGATTTTGCATCGAGTTCAGTTGTTGACACCAAAATTCGCTGGTCATTTACGAAATACCATTGGCCCAATTCTACCATATGCGCCGTATTATTTTGGACCCCCATAGCTAATTTTTCTTCAGATGTAACAAAACACCAGTCATAATCTTTTACCAGTACTTGTTTTCCCGGCAAAAGGAGCTGTTGCTGGGGTGTCGACGGGTTATCCAGTGCGATAACCAACTCGTCTAATAATGACTGCTTGAGTCCCTTAGTAGTCCGCTCTAACCACCGTTGCAAGACTAGCTTCTTCATCGGTGACAGCAGGGTACGCCATCCCTCCAGAGAAAGTTTTCCTCCTTTTGTTAACTCTCTAAGGTAGACAGATAATTGTTGGTCACGCCACGCTAGCAAATCAGCTAATTGTTGATGGTAGCTGCTCAGGTGGTCCAACAGGCGTGGGTTTTCCTTTTCCAGTGCCGGAATAATTTCGTGCCGGTACCGGTTGCGGGTAATTGCTAAATCGTTGTTAGTACTATCCTCGTACCATGTTAAATCGTGTGCACGCGCATAATTAATTAAGCGGTCCTTAGAAAAAGGGAGTAGTGGACGAACCAGCTGGCCGCCAGCGAAGGGCCGAATATCGGCTATTCCTACCAGCTGGTTTAATTGACCGCCCCGGGCCAGCTTCATTAGCATCGTTTCTGCCAAATCATTTTGGTGGTGCGCCGTCACTACAAAGTCAGTATTTTTCGTTGCCATCACCCGGGCAAAAAAGTGGTACCTAAATCGCCGCGCCGCTTCTTCAACACCATTGCGGGGATGCTGGTTAACCGGCCAGTGGCAAACCACTAGCGGTAAATTATGGATATTACAGTAGCTACGGATAAACTGCTCTTCTACGCCACTCTGCTCTCTCAACTCATGGTTAACGTGTGCCACGATTATTTGTGGCCGCATCTCCAATGGCAAACTTTCTAATAGGTGGAGGAGGACCATTGAATCGACTCCCGTGGAAACAGCAACGACTACCGTATCGTCTTTACTAAAAAAACGACGCCCTTCCAGGTGTCGCTTAAAATCTTCTTCGAGCTTCGTCATGGTGACTAGCTCCGCCGACCGCCGCGGCCACCACGCTTACCGTCTGTTTGACGCTTTAATGTGGATAACCGTGATTCACTTTCTTTTAAGTAGCCAGCCAGCATGTCATTAAAGTCTTCATGTTGGTGACTATTGTGGTTGTGACGTCCACCGTTGAAGCCACCACGATAATTATTTTGATGACCGTGGAAATCATTGTTGCGGTTCTCATGGTGGAAGTGGCGCTTATTCTCACCATGGAAATGATGGTCATGATCATGATGTTCTTTATGTTCGTGCGGTGCAGCTGCCTTCATTGACAAGGCAATCTTACCGTCATCACCGATCTTCATCACCTTTACTGTCACCGTGTCACCAACTGACAAGACATCATGAACATCTTTAATATATTTATCAGAAATTTGGCTAATGTGAACTAACCCTGTTTGGTTGTCATCTAAGTCGACAAATGCACCAAAATTCGTGATTCCCGAAACCTTGCCGGAAACCTTTGCTCCCACTTCAATTGCCATGAAACTAATAGATCCTCCTCGAGTCACCTAAATTTATAATTTAATGTGTTGAGTATAACATACCCGCAACCGAAAACGTAACTAGTTATCCAAATTATAAACCGTTTCGCCCTTTTTTGAGTAGTTATACTTTGCACGAACCACTTGTT
The DNA here is from genome assembly GCF_947387525.1 of Limosilactobacillus viscerum. GTDB lineage: Bacteria > Bacillota > Bacilli > Lactobacillales > Lactobacillaceae > Limosilactobacillus > Limosilactobacillus viscerum. The sequence continues at coordinate 89,910 of NZ_CANDNW010000005.1, read as the reverse complement.
GAATGTAATCCGGATCGTGCAACAGCTTAATTTTTTGTTTTAACTGCTTGCTTGTCTTCTGCTGGTCCCTTAACTGGGCCTGCGACTGGGAAATATTATTATTGACCTTTGCTAGCGTCCGCTTACTGTAGGAAATTTGAATTCCTAAAACAATAAAGACTACTAAAAAGGCAATCACAATCCGCCGGCAACGCCGAACGTGAACTCTGTGTCTTTGCTGATCAGCCGAAAACTTGTGGACATACGGTGTATTAAGCTGTGAAACTTTATTATCACCCTGGCTTTTCATGCTTTCCCCTCACTTCTTTTGCTTATAACATTCTAAGTATAGCAAGGGGCCCCCGCAATTGTCCACCGCAAATAGCAGCTAAATATCAAATTTTTTATAATCAATCCTAGTTGAAGTCTTCAGCGTAAGTTTCATCTAGGATTTCATACATATCTTCTGCCTCACTCTTCTTGGTTGTTTCAACAATCCGGTTAATCTTAATGGTTTCCGTCTTATTACCAAACTTAATAGTTAAAGTGTCACCAACCTTAACCTTGCTTGAAGACTTAGCAGGCAGGTTATTAATCAGAATCCGTCCCTGGTCAGCAATTTCTTTTGCCACTGACCGTCGCTTAATAATCCGTGATACCTTTAAAAACTTATCTAAACGCATATTCTCCTCCATTATTCTTTAACTGTCCTTGAGTTTTCTTCAATTATAACTGTGCTCAGCCCCGTCACAAACTTCAATAGTTGGTTAAGCCAGTCCGCGGTTGTCATCTTTGGCTGAATTACCAACCGAACCGTCAACTGATCGTCCTGTTCACCGAGCGTGGCTTTAAACCTTGTCTTGGCCAGGAGCTTGATGATTGTTGGTGCCTTAACCATGTGGCTACCTGCCGGGGTGAACGTAATTAAGATATTATCCCGTTGCCGTTTAATTTGGCTAATCATCGCCTCATCCGCATGCTGCTTGAGCTTACTTATGAGGAGCAAGTTACCAACCGCTGTTGGATAATCACCAAACCGGTCAATCAGGTCCCCCTGTATTTCCAACAGTTCATCGTCATCTTCTGCCTGCCGGATTGTCTTGTATAGTTCAATCTTCTGTCGTTGGTCATCAACATAGCTATCTGGGAGGTATGCCTCGACCCCTAGTTCAACTTCGGCGTCGGCATGAGCAGCTTTCTTCTTTCCCTGCTTCTTTGCAACGGCCTCGTTTAACATTGCCGAGTACAGGTCATAACCAACTGAGTCGATGAACCCGTGCTGCTGCTTGCCAAGGATGTTCCCAGCACCACGAATTGATAGGTCCCGCATTGCGATCTTAAATCCAGAACCAAGCTCCGTAAAGTCACGGATTGCGGCTAACCGTTTTTCACCAAGTTCCGTTAATACCTTATTTGGCTGGTACATAAAGTAGGCGTAGGCCACCCGGTTGCTCCGGCCAATCCGACCACGGATCTGGTAAAGCTGTGCCAGACCAAGGTGGTCCGCGTTTTCAACAAACAGGGTATTGACGTTTGGAATATCAACCCCGGTTTCGATAATCGAGGTGGTGACTAACACATCATAGTTCCCCTGGATGAAGTCGTACAAAACTGTCTCCAGCTCATTTTCGCTCATCTTACCGTGGATAAAGCCAATTTGGGCTTCGGGAACCAGCTCTTGAAGCTTCATGACGGTCTCTTCAATGTCGCTAACCCGGTTGTGCAGGTAGTAAACCTGACCGCCACGTTGCATTTCACGCATGATTCCATCCCGAATGGCTCCAGCATTTTGTTCCATCACGTAAGTCTGGATTGGGAAACGTCCTGCCGGCGGAGTCTCTAGTACTGACAGGTCTCGAACACCGAGCATTGACATATTGAGGGTTCGGGGGATTGGGGTGGCGGTAAGTGTCAAGACATCGACATTGTTCTTCAATTTCTTTAACCGTTCCTTGTGCTTAACACCAAATCGTTGCTCTTCGTCAACAATCACGAGGCCCAGGTCGTTAAACTTAACATCCTTGGAGAGAATCCGGTGGGTCCCCACAACAACGTCAATAGTGCCGTCTGCTAATCCCTTATCCGTTTCCTTTAACTCCTTATTGGTCTTAAAGCGAGACATCAGGGCGATCTTTACTGGAAACCCAGCAAAGCGTTTGCTCAGCGTATCAAAGTGCTGCTGTGCTAACACCGTTGTTGGCACCAGGAAGGCAACCTGCTTTCCACCAGTGACAGCCTTGAAGATTGCCCGCATTGCCACTTCGGTTTTGCCATAGCCAACATCCCCGACCAGCAAGCGGTCCATCGGTCGTGGCTTTTCCATATCAAGCTTAACTTCCTTAATACTCCGCAACTGGTCGCGGGTTTCATTATAAGGAAAGTTAGCATCAAACTGGTCTTGGAGGTAATCATCCTTTGGAAAGGCATACCCCTTTGCTGCTTCCCGCTTAGCATAGAGGTCAACTAACTCATCAGCGATATCTTCAACCTTTGAGGCGACCCGTCGCTTTGTCTTTGCCCATTCATTACCACCGAGCCGGTTAATCCGTGGGGTTTTCGATTCGGAGGAAACGTACTTTTGGACCAAGTTTAACTGGGTAACCGGGACAAAGATCTGGGCGTTGTTCCGGTAATTAATGATCATGTAATCCTGGTGGACACCGTCGACTTCCATTGTCTTGATCCCACTAAAGATCCCGATCCCATGGTTAACATGAACGACATAGTCCCCTGGCTTAAGGTCGGTATAACTCTTAATTCGCTCTGCATTCGCCAGCTTTTGTGGCCGGTGCCGGCGTTTTTTAACCTGTTTAAACATCTCACCCTCAGTAATGATTACCAGGCCAGCAGCCGGCATTTCAAAACCATTATTCAGGCTTCCCGCTACTAGTTGAACGGTGTTAACTTTTAGGTCTTCCGCTCCCGTTTCGACTGCCTTAATGCCGAAGTCAGTCATTGTCTGGGCGATCTGTTTCCGTCGTTCCTGGTTAGCTGCTAAGAGGACAATGGTTTGCCCCTGGTCGATCCATCGTTGCAACTCCGACTTTAATAGGGGCATCTGCCCAAAGAAACGTTGCATTGGTCGGCTGGTCAACTCAACCAGCCGGTTAAAGCGGAAGTTCCCGGTCCCCTTTTTTAATAGGGCACCAAAAAGCTGTGCATGCTGGTCTTCCTTAACTAAGGTGACCAGGTCGCTACTCAACTGTGGAGCTGCCGTCAACTGACGGTACTTCACCTTATCTTCTAGCCATCCCTGATCTTCATCGGCCAATTTATCTGCACTGTCCTTTAACCGGGTAAAGTCATCTAAGTAGACAGCCCCTTCTTCCGCTAAGTAATCCAGCAATGAATGACGGTCAGGGTAGAGTAAGTTACTAAACTCCAGCATCTCATTTGGCAAGTGATGGTCCTTTAATGCCGTCAAAATAGGTGTGAAGCGGTTATTAACCTGCTGGATAATATCTTCATCACCATCAGCTAGCCCCTTTTTCAGCTGTTCATATTCCTGGCTGACCGCTTTTGTAACCCGTGGGAATTCCGCTGGTGGCAAGATAAGGTCGGTTGCCGGTAAAATTTCAACTTCCTTCACGTTGTCAATGCTCTTCTGCGTACTGGCATCAAAGTACCGCAAGGAATCAACTTCAGTATCAAAGAGGTCAATCCGGACCGGGTTATCAGTATTGAGGGCGTAAATATCAATAATCGACCCCCGAATTGCAAAATCACCCGGCCGGAGAACCATTTTTTGCAGCTGGTAGCCCATTGCACTTAGCCGGTTGCGGGCTTTCTCAGGATCAAGGTCACCACCAACCGCAATTTTTAATGTTGATTGGGCAAAGAAGTCGGGTGCCACCACGTTCCGTCGTAACCCGGAAGCAGAGGCAACCACTACTACCGGCTGCCCACTATTTAAGGCGTTGAGTGCCTGGACACGCTGCAGACGGTAATTCGGTGAACTGGTAGCCACCTCAGCGGCGAGTACTTCCTCGACTGGGAACTGGTACACCTCATTAGCACCGAGGAGGTCGGTTAAATCATCAGCTAGTTCCTCCATATGGCTAAGGCTGTCAGTTACTGCCAGGATCGGCTGCTTTCTGGTGTGGAGCAATCCCGCTAAGAGCAGCGTCCGGGCTGATCCTGAAATACCGGTAATTAGCTGCCGCTTACCGGGTTGCCACTGTTGGGCTACCTGTTTAAATTCATTTGTCTTTTCAATAAAGCTTTCTAAGCGCACAGCTCCGTAATCCCTCCTATTAGTTATAGTCGTTCATTAGTTGAGCAAAATCTTCGCCCTTAATCCAATCTTCAAGTGCATGTTCGGCCGTTTCAACTGCATCGTCGAACTTTGGCCGCTCATCCTTGTAAAACTTACCAAGAACATGGCTAACCACGGTTCCGTGCTTAGGGTGGTCAATCCCCAGCTTAACCCGGTTAAAGTTCTTGGTACCCAGAGCGTTAATAATACTCTTTAGGCCGTTATGACCGCCAGATGCGCCATGAGTCTTTAAGCGAACCTTACCGACTGGCATGTCTAGGTCATCGTTTACCACTACTAAATCCTTAAGGTCCAAGTTGTAATAATCAACCAAGGGGCCAACTGCCCGGCCGGAATCATTCATGAAGGTCGTTGGCTTCACTAACATCACTTTTTCACCATCAATCACGCCCGAAACAGCAACCGCTTCTTGCTTAAGGTGACTAAAAGCACCCAGTTGGTAGTCCCGTGCTAACTGGTCAACAACCATGAAGCCAGTGTTATGACGGGTTTCATCATAGCGACTCCCAATATTTCCTAGGCCAACAATCATTTTCATTATCTTTTCCATCCCTTCGCAAGCTAAAATGCAAAAAGGCCGCACGGGCAAACTACCCGTCCAGCACTAATATTGACACTTATTATACAGTAGAACATTTTAAAACTAAAATAATTGCGCTCCGCTGCTTTTAAAACTTTTCTCATTTTTCTCTCATAATTAGTTCTAATATGTTATGATAGTGGAGCACTTAAAAAGAAGCAGAGGTCAGAAAAATGATTTTCAGTTCACTCATTAAAACTAAGGATAAGCTAACCACGCTACCAGAAACCGCGACCCTTGGAGAAGCACTATCCATATTGGAAGATACTGGTTTTCGTTGCGTTCCCGTGCTCGATAAATCGGGACGGATTTTCCGGGGCAACATCTACAAGATGCACCTTTACCGGCATAAGTCACGTAATGGGGACATGTCATTGCCGGTTACGTCCCTATTAAAGAACGCTACTAAGTTTGTTTCAATCAACTCCGCTTTTTTCTCCGTTTTCTTTGCGATGCGTGATTTACCATACATTGCCATTTTAAACGAGGAGAACCAATTCTACGGCATTCTCACCCATAACAGCATGCTGCGAATGCTGGCAGAAGGTTGGAATGTTAACAATGGTAGTTACGTTCTGACAGTAACTACTCCTGATGAACGTGGATCCTTGATGACTGCTACCAAGGAGATCACGCGTTACTGTCAGATTGTCAATGTCCTCTCCTTTGACCCCGAGCATACTTCCTTGAAGCAAGTCCTTTTCACCCTGCCCGCCGATGTTGACCACGATAAGATGGTTAAGGTTGTCCGGCGCCTCCAAAAGAAGGGCTTTCAAGTTTCAGAAATTGAGGATTTAAAAAAGCCATTTAATTAAAATACAACAAGGACCCGTGATAAAACTCAGCTTTATCACGGGTCCTTGTTGCGTTGTGTTGGTTCTTAATATTACAGAGATATCGTCGTCCAAAGCTAATCAAGACAACGAAAAAAGTTCCCCAACTTCTTCCTATTTCAGCCCCAAACTAATCTTTAGCGCATGGTCAACTTCCTTCATCCGGGTGGCTTTAACCCGGGTGATCCGGTCTTGCAGCCTTTGCTTGTCAATCGTCCTTACTTGCTCGAGTAAAATAACCGAATCATGAGCAAGGGGCGTCTCATCCTTACTAAGCAAAACATGGGTAGGCAGTTTGTTTTTCTGTACCTGGGTCGTAATCGCCGCTACTATTACCGTCGGGCTATAGTGGTTGCCAACGTCATTTTGCAATACTAACACTGGCCGAACGCCACCCTGTTCAGAACCAACTACTGGTGATAGGTCTGCATAGTATACTTCGCCACGTTTTACCTTTTTCCTAAGCATCCCTATCTCCCCTTTCATTAATAGTGGTAACTCCGGTGAATCCGGTTGTTAAAGTTCGTCAAAATCTCGTAATTAATCGTATTTGCCTGTTCAGCCATATCCTCTGCCGTAATCTCATTGTTCCCTGACTTGCCCATCAGAACCACCGGCGTATCAACCGGATAGTACTTTGGCAGGCGAATCATCATCTGGTCCATGCAAACCCGACCAGCAATTGGGCAGAATTGGCCATCGACTAATACTTTAAAGCCAGTCATGCACCGTGGATAACCGTCCGCATAACCAATTGGGACCGTTGCCAGCCACTCATCCTTTTTGGCGGTATAGGTGGCACCGTAAGAAACCGACTCACCGGCCTTCAATTTTTTAATAAAACATATTGCTGTCCGCAACGTACCAACCGGTTGCAGTTTTAAGTCCGCACGCAATTCTTTTCCGGAGGGATTATAGCCAAACATCGAAATCCCCATCCGCACTGTGTTAGCGGTGATCTTGTCACGGTGCCATAAACCGGTTGCCGAGTTAGCCATGTGGGTGAACGGTGGTAGCTCATCAAGGCTATTAATGAATTCCTCCCACCGGTCATACTGGTGATTAAAGTAGGTATCATCCGCACTGTCGGCAGTCGCAAAGTGGGTGAACATTCCCTCAAATTCAAACTCGGGATAGCTCCGCAACAGCTTAACGGCCTGGTCAAATTCAGCAACGTTGGTAAAGCCGATCCGTCCCATCCCTGTATCAACCGCCAAGTGAACTTTTAATGGCTTCTTCCAGTTAAATTGACGGGCAAACTGGTGGTACTTAGTCAGCCAGTCCAGTGAACCCACTGTTAAGGAGACACCAGCCTCAGCAGCAACATTTGCTTCCTCGACGGGAGTAATTCCCAGCACCAGGGTAACAATATCTAAACCACTATCACGTAGCTCTAAGGCCTCATCCAAAATTGCCACACACATCCCGGTTGCCCCAGCACGTAACGCAGCCTGGGCAACTGGCACGAGGCCGTGACCATATGCGTTGGCCTTCACTACTGCCAGGATTTTACTACCCGCGGGCAAGGCAGCACGCTGAGCTTGAATATTGTTACGCAAGGCACGCAAGTTAATGACATATTCCGTATTTCTCAAGCGCCCACTAATCATGTTTATCACTTTCTCCATTCTTAAATTTGCAGTTAACATTCTATCAAAAATGATTATCAATGACACACAACTTTACTCAAATTAAGAAAAATTGCTACTTTGGCAATTTTAACTATTGAGATATAATTTGGGATGTTACTTTAACCTAAAGTTACAAAAAGGTAAAAGTTACTATCCACAATTCACTATTACAGCAAATCGTGGTATTTTTTTATAAGCGAAAGGAGTGATTCATAATCTTTGCTAAAAGTATTAAGAATCATCCTACACTAAAGTTCATCCTAAAAACGGTGTTCTATTTTATCATCATTGTCCTGCTTATCTACTTATATGGTTACTATGGAGCGGGACAAGAACCGTTTATTTATAATGAATTCTAACGTGGAGGAAAGAAAAATTGATTAAAAACCTTGTTTCTGCTTTTGATCACATAGCAACGACCAACGCTGATCAAATTGCATACGACGAAATGGGCAAAAAGACTCGTTACGGTGAATTAAAAGCAGCTGCTGATAGTTTAGCCGCATGGCTGGACCAGCAAACACTAGCTGACCATAGTCCAATCATGGTATTTGGGGATCACCAAGTTGAAATGATTGCAAGCTTTATGGCCGCTCTCAAAACTGGTCATGCTTATATTCCGGTTTCATCGGGCTCAGCGCTACCACGGATTCAATCAATCCTCGATACTGGTAAGCCAAGCCTCATTCTTGCAATTGACGACTTCCCAGCTGACCAGCTGACAGTCGCCGCACCAATTATTGATAAAACACAGCTTGATAAAGTATTTACAAGCCACCATGCATTTAGCGGGTCCCACCCGGTAACAGGTGATGACCTCGCCTATATTCTTTTTACGTCTGGGACAACCGGTTCACCGAAAGGGGTCCAGGTTAGCCATGACAACTTAGTTTCCTTTACTAATTGGATGCTGAGTGAAGAGTTTAACCTGCCAGCTAAGGCTAACTACCTTGGCCAGCCACCATACTCATTTGACCTTTCAAATATGTTCTTGTACCCCGCATTGATGAGCGCAAGTACGGTCAAGGCACTGCCTCATGACGTCGTTGAAAACTTCGGCCAGCTCTTCACAGCGCTACCAACACTTAACCTTAATGTTTTTGTCGGTACGCCTTCTTTTGCTGACATGCTCATGCTCAGTCCGGCCTTTAGCGAAAAGCAAATGAGCCACCTGACCCACTTTTTGTTCTGTGGTGAAGAATTAACGGTAAAAACTGCTAAAAACTTACAAAAGCGGTTCCCACACGCTCATATTTTCAACACTTACGGGCCAACAGAAGCAACGGTTGCTGTTTCTGGAATTGAAATTACACCTGAGATTGTTGAAAACAGTGATCGGTTACCAGTTGGCTATGCTAAACCGGGCGTTGAACTTTCTATTTGGAAAGACGGCAAGCAAGTCACTACGCCTGATGAGCAGGGTGAAATTATCATTGCTGGCGATAGTGTCGCCCACGGTTACAAGAATAACCCTGAAAAAACTGCGCAGTCGTTCTTTAAACTAAACGGACAAAATGCTTACCGGACTGGTGATGCCGGGGTGCTCGATGAAGACGGGCTCCTTCACCATAAGGGACGGATGGACTTCCAAATTAAACTTCACGGTTTCCGGATTGAGCTGGATGAAGTTCGGGCTAGTCTGGAAAAGAGTCCATACATTAAGCAGGCTGTTGCCCTCCCTAAATACAACAAGGATGGTAAAGTTGCCCACTTGATTGCGGCCGTGATCCCAAAGGAGGCCGCTGTCGACCAAAACGAACTCACCACAAAGATTCGGGAAAGTTTGAAGGGCCTCATCATGCCTTACATGATGCCGACGCAATTTGTTTACCGAGAAAGCTTCCCAATGTCTGCAAACGGCAAGATTGCAGTTAAACAAATGATTAAAGAGGCTAACCAATAATGATTAATTGGATTTCAAGCCTACCAAACTTTAGCGCCTATGGTACCCCGGTTTACTTCTTTTATTTGATCCTTGCCTTATTACCACTGGGGATTGGCCTTTACTTTGGCAAACGTTTTAGTTGGTATGAAGCGTTAGTCAGTTTTGTTTTTATCTTCTTGATGTTTGATGGAAGCAGCTGGCAACAGGGAATCTCTTTAATTTGTTACGTGATCTACGAAACAATCCTAGTGATGTTTTATAGTCGTTACCGGAAAAAGCAAAACGGGACCGGGATCTTTTACCTGATCTCCGCCCTCTCAATTCTTCCGCTGGTAATCGTTAAGCTCTCGCCAGCGATGGTTGGGCATAATTCCCTGCTTGGTTTCTTGGGAATCTCTTACCTGACTTTCCGGGCAGTTGGAACCGTTATTGAGACCCGGGACGGCATGATTAAGGAAATTTCACCCTGGAAATTCATCCGTTTCATTCTCTTCATGCCAACAATTACTTCAGGACCAATTGACCGTTACCGGCGGTTTGAAAAGGACTACAAGAAGGTTCCCGACCGTGACCAATACTTAGGAATGGTCAGCAAGGGAATTTTCTACCTCTTCCTCGGTTTCCTGTATAAATTCGTGATCGGCTACTTCTTTGGTCAACGTTTCTACCCATTCTTTGAACGCCTGGCGCTGGGCGATAACACCGCCTTCTCGTGGCACATGCTCGGTGTCATGTACACTTACGGTTTCTACCTCTTCTTTGACTTTGCGGGATACTCACTCTTTGCAGTGGCAATTTCTTACTTCATGGGTGTTAAGACGCCAATGAACTTTAACCAACCGTTCAAGTCGAAGAACATTAAGGAATTCTGGAACCGGTGGCACATGAGCCTATCCTTCTGGTTCCGTGACTACATCTTCATGCGGTTTGTCTTTATGGCAACCAAGAAGCGGTGGTTTAAAAACCGGAATGCCTTGTCATCGACTGCCTACATGCTTAACATGGTACTGATGGGCTTCTGGCACGGGATTACCTGGTACTATATCCTGTATGGTTTCCTGCACGGGATTGCCCTGGTAGTTAATGACTGGTGGCTACGGTACAAACGTAAGCACCTGAAGAACCTGCCACATAATAAGTTGACGACCGGAATCGCCATCTTTATTACCTTTAACTTTGTTATGTTTACCTTTTTGATTTTCAGTGGTTTCCTGAATACATACTTTTTTAGCTAACCACCACTACTTTTAGGAGGATTATTAATTATGCAAGAACAAATTATCAACATTTTAGCCGACGCAACTGGTCGTGACGCTGCTGACTTCAGCGATGCTTCCCAAGACCTGTTCACTAGTGGTCTGTTAGACTCAATGGCAACTGTTAGCCTGCTCCTTGGTTTACAAGATGCCTTTGACGTTCAAGTTCCCGTTTCTGAATTCGACCGGAGTCAATGGAACACGATTGAAAAGATCGAACAACGGGTAAAGGAGCTTCAAAATGCATAACGGCCGGAAACTGTGGTCCATCTTCGGCCCCGTTATCCTGGCGTTCGTTTTAGTATTGGTTTTATTTTCACTACCAATTGAAAACAAGCACAGCCTCAAGACGGAAAAACAAGCTGCTGTTTCATTAAGCCCGGTTGTTTTCAAGAACCAGTCAATTAAGAAACAAGCACTCAGTGATAAGAAGGCTAACTTTGTTCCATTCTTTGGTTCTAGTGAATTGCGGCGGATGGACCGTTACCACCCGTCCGTAATGGCCGCCCGTTATCATAATTACACCCCCTTCCTCTTCGGTTCGCGGGGAACCCAGTCACTGCCACAGTTCTTCAATATCAACTCAATGGAGAACCAGATGACTGACCAAAAGGCGGTGTACATCATTTCCCCACAATGGTTTACCAAGCAAGGGGTAATGGCACCAGCATTTAAATACTATAACGGTTCATACGCTAACTTAACCTGGCTGCAAAAAGCTAATCCGAAGTCACCATATGACCGTTATACCGCCCGGCGGTTAATTGCCTTAATCGGAAAGGACGGGACGGTTGGTGCTGCTGCACGAAAGATTGCGGATGGCGAATCACTCAATGGATGGGACCGCTTGGTAATCAGTACCCGGATCAACATCCTGCAACATGAGGATGCTTTATTCTCGGCATTCCAAATCAACCAGAATTACCAAAAGTACATCCTGCCAAATATCAAGAAGCTGCCTAAGAAGTATAACTACCAAGCCCTCTACCAGGACGCGGTAAAGACCGGTGACCACGACACCACTAATAACCGTTTCCGGGTGAAGAACAGCTTCTACACTAAACGGATTAAGCCTCATGAAAAGCACCTAGCTGGTTCACAAAAGCACATCAATTACACTAAGTCACCTGAATATGGCGACCTAGAAGTAGTGCTCAACCAGTTTAAGAACACCAATTCCAACGTCTTGTTCGTTATTCCACCAGTTAACGCTAAGTGGGAGAAGTTCACGGGAATGGATATGGACATGTACTACCGGACCGTTGATAAGATTAAGTTCCAACTGAAGGAACAAGGTTTTAACAACGTGCTTGACCTTTCCCATGACGGTGGGAAGACTTCCTTTATGGAAGATACCATCCACATTGGCTGGGCTGGTTGGGTTAAGTTTGACCAGGCAACGAATAACTTCATTTCAAAGAAGCAGCCAACACCTCACTACCAGCTCAATGACCGCTTCTTAAGTCCTGAGTGGCGGAACTTAAACCCTACCCCAGCTAACCTGCAAAAATTCAAGGAACAATTAAATAAGTAATTTTCGTAGTAAAAGACCGCGCAGTTTCGGTAATAGCCGAACGAGCGCGGTTTTTTTATTACCTCTTATTGAATAATTATTACTTTAGATTGCATATAAGCTGTTAATGATGTATATTTAAACTAATTTATGTTAAGGAAGTTATAATTATGCGGAAAGTTAAGCACTTATTACTATTAATTGCTATTCTTCTCCCCTTCCTAATCGCTCCAGCAACTATTTCCGCTGATGCAACTAGCACTTCTTCAAGTAACACTAGTAGCAGGCAGACAAGTGTCGCCGCGATTAAGAAGCGGGGAAAGATTATTATTGGGACTGCCGCGGACTATCCACCATATGAATTCTCCGTCAAGGTCAACGGGGTCAGTAAACGGGTCGGGATCGATATTGACCTCGGAAAGCAACTAGCTAAGGACCTGGGCGTAAAGGCCGAGTTTAAGGTAATGAACTTCGATTCCCTACTCGTTGCCCTCGAAACCCATAAGGTCGATGTCGTGATTGCTGCCATGAGTCCAACTCCAGAACGGGCTAAGAGCGTTGACTTCTCCAAGGTTTACTACGGGGACAACCAGGACATTGTAATTAACAAGTCTGAAGAGTCAAAGTACAAGACACTAAGCGACTTTAATGGCAAGGTAATTGGAGCCCAAAATGGTTCTGAGCAGTATGACCTGGCTAAGCAGCAAATGAAAGGCGCTAAGCTAAAAGGACTTGACCGGGTTAACAACCTAATCATCGCCCTCCAATCCCATAAAGTTGACGGGGTGGTAATGGACTCAACCCGGGCAAAGGCGTTTGTTGCCAATAACAATAAGCTGAAAGCTATTAACCCGCATTTCAAGGTTAGTGGTCAGCAAGGGACTGCCATCGCCGTTGCTAAAGATTCACCAGGCCTTGTCGCTGCAACCAACAAAACCATTACCAAGCTACAAAAGAACGACACTTTTGACAAGGTGTACGTTCCCCGGGCTGGTAAGTACATGAGCCAGGGTACAAAGCAAAACACCATGTGGAACTACTGGACCTATTTTGCACAAGGAATTGAATACACCCTGATTATTACTATTTTCTCCGTTCTCTTCGGTTTTATCTTAGGACTAATCTTTGCAGCGTTGCGGCGGTCTAATAATAAGGTCCTCCACAGTTTAGCAATTGCCTACATCGAATTTATCCGGGGAACCCCAATGATGGTCCAAGTAATGTTCGTTTACTTCGGTATTGGGGAAATTATTCAAAATATTCCAGCAGTAGTCGCCGGGATTATTGCCGTTTCGATCAATTCTGGGGCCTATGTCGCAGAAATTATCCGGTCAGGAATTCAAGCAGTGGACCACGGCCAAGTTGAGGCTTCACGGAGCTTAGGAATGAGTAAGAAAACGACGATGCATTACATCATCATGCCCCAAGCATTGCGTAACATTTGGCCAGCTCTCGGGAATGAATTCATCACCCTGTTGAAGGACAGTTCAATTATTTCTGTCATTGGAGTATCAGAATTGATGTACCAAACTCAACTAGTCCAATCCGCTACCTATAAGGGTGCCCTCCCCTTATTTATCGCAATGATGATCTACTTCATCTTAACCTTCTCTCTAACGCGCCTGTTAAACTATGGTGAACGGAAACTTAACCGGCCAGGACGGGCATAGGCGGAGTTGTGACCCACAAGGTAAGTGTTATTACAATAAAAAGTCGCGCAGCGTTCATTTTTGCGAACGTTGCGCGACTTTTATATTTTTTCAATTTATACCGATCAGGGAAGAAAAAATTGCTTATTAATCTTCCTTCCGGTGACGGATATTAAAGGAATGACGGCTAGAATGACTACGCCCATGGTTATCACGGTGGTAGTTCCGTGAACGGTAATTATTATTCCGCCGGTGTTTATTCCGGTGGTAATGGTTACCGCCATGATAATCTTTCCGCTTACCACCGTGGTGGCGCCGCGGTAATGGTCGTTCTGGCGTGATCTTAACTGGAACTTCGCTGGCAGCTTCCTTAGTCATGTCGTTAAGAAGTGCGGCTACTAGGTCAGTTGCATCGTGCGTTTCCAATAATTGTTCGGCTGCTTCCTTGTAACGGTCAGTCGAATCCTGGGCGATTAATTCGTCAATATCATTAAAGGCACTGGCAACCTGTCCCTTGAACGCTTCCTCAGCCGATGGCGGCTTCAGTGGCAGCATCCGTACCCGGGTTAACTTTTCAATTTCATGCAAGTAGTCCATTTCATTTGGTGTAACAAAGGTCAGCGACGTACCGTGGTGCCCGGCACGACCCGTCCGGCCAATCCGGTGAACATAGCTATCCGGATCTGATGGAATATCATAATTATAAACGTGGGTCACACCAGAAATATCAAGACCCCGGGCAGCCACATCAGTTGCTACCAGGATATCCAGGTCACCATTCTTAAATTTCTTCATGATCTTCGTCCGCCGGTCCTGCGTAAGATCGCCATGAATTCCAGCAGCGTTGTAGCCACGAGCAATTAATCCCTTTGACAATTCATCAACCCGGCGCTTTGTTCGCCCAAAGACAATTGTTAGGTCGGGATCCTGAACATCAATTAAGCGGGTCATAATATCGAACTTTTCGTAGTCACGAGCCCGGACATAGTATTGGTCAACCAGGTCGGTCGTTAATTCCTTCGCCTTGATCCGGACTGTTTCCGGATTAGTCATAAACTGTTCACCAATCTTCTTGATCTCTGGTGGCATCGTTGCAGAGAAAAGTAGGGTTTGGCGGTCAACCGGCGTCTCGTTGATGATGGCTTCGATATCCTCTAAGAATCCCATGTTCAGCATTTCGTCAGCTTCATCAAGCACTAAGGTTTGGATGTGGTCGAGCTTAACCGTATGCCGGCCAATGTGATCACGCAAGCGTCCCGGAGTACCAACCAGGATTTGTGGATGGTGCTTCAAGCTCTTAATTTGCCGCCGAATATCAGCACCACCGTAAACAACCTGTACCCGGGCATGCTTATCCTTTCCCAGGCGGTAAAGTTCTTCCTGGGTCTGGATAGCCAGTTCACGAGTTGGCGAAATGATAATGGCTTGGATGTTTGGATTATCAGTATCAATGTGTTCAATAATCGGTAAACCAAACGCGGCCGTTTTACCAGTCCCCGTCTGTGCTTGACCAATTACATCCTGGCCCTTTAACACCATTGGAATGGTTTGTTCTTGGATCGGGGTTGCTTCTTCATAGCCGCTCCGCTTAATTGCCTTTAATAGACTCTGCGATAATCCTAATTCGCTAAATTTCAAAAAATTTCCTCCTAAAAATGACCAGCCGGCTGGTGGGATAATCACCAATGCCGACTGGTAATCAATATTTATTGTTCTTTAATTGCTGCTAAGACGTTTTCCAGGTGGATACCGTGACTAGCTTTTAATAAGACCATATCCTTAGCAGTCAATTCTGCATCCAGGTCAGCAGTAAGCTGGTCTAGCTGGTCTGCTTGGTAATAGTGAATTGCTTCTGCCGGATAGCCATCCTGCAAAAGCTTATCCCGTAAGTATTGCATTTCTTTACCCACGAGGTATACTTCCTGAATCTGATCAGGGTCAATTTGTTCTGCTAGACTCGCATGTAGGCGTGGCGCCGCATCCCCAAGCTCAAGCATATCCCCGAGCACTGCAATCCGCTTCCCATCTACTGGTATTACGGCAATGGTCTTTAAGACCTGCTTGGCTGCCGTTGGGTTGGAATTGTAGACATCGCTTAAGATCTGCGCACCAGCTTTACTCTTAAACCACTCTACCCGGTTTTCTGTTAATTCAACGTTTGCTAAAGCATCCTTCATGTGTGCCGGCGTAATATGGAGCCGTTCACCTACTGCCATCGCCGCTAAAGCATTATTAACGTTGTATTCACCGACCATTGGGATGGTGAAATCTTCATCAGGCCACTTATTAACCTTAAATTCAATTGACCGGTTGCCATCGTTTACGCTGGTTGCATAAATATCATCATCCAGCTGCCGACCAAAACGAACGGTTTGTTGTGGTAATTCCTTAACTCGCTCATTTAATAGTGGTTCATCACCATTATAAACGAGGGTGCCGTCTTCCTTTAAGCCGTTAGTAATCTCCATTTTCGCATCCGCGATCTTATCACGGGTACCGAAGAATTCAATGTGCGCTTCCCCAATCATGGTGATTACTGCAATATCAGGGCTGACTAACCTGCTTAAGAAATCGAGCTGGCCAAAACGGTCCATCCCCATCTCAACAACTACTACTTCGGTGTTGGATTCCATGTTTAATAGAGTAACCGGCACACCAATTTCGTTGTTAAAGTTAGCATAGGTCTTAGTAACATTCAGTTGGGTACTTAAAATCGACGCAATCATATCCTTGGTCGTCGTCTTACCATTGCTGCCGGTAACCGCCACAACCAATGGGTTAATCTTGCGTAAGTAGTACTTCCCTAATTGTTGGAGAGCTTTCAGTGGATCTGCTACCACCAGCAGTGGGTGCTGATGGTCAGTTAGCTCATGATCACTAGCCCACAGTGAAGCTGCGGCTCCATTAGTAAATGCAGTCTCAACGTATTGGTGGCCATCGTGTGCCCCCTGAAGCGGAATAAAAAGTGCTCCCTTTTCTAGGTGGCGACTGTCGAAGGAAACGCTGGTTACTTCAACGTTTTTCCATTGTTCAATTTCATTTTGCGCGTTGATTGCACTAGCAATCTCAGCTAACTTCATCTTCATTGAAAAGCTACCTCTTCTTTTGATACTTTCGTCTAGCTTTTTAATTATACCACCCTCAGCAAAGAAAGACGATAAGAAAGCGAAAGCTAGCAACCAGAACCGCTTTACTCGGAAAATACTTACCCATTAAAAATAACCTCCTAACGTTTATTATTAAACATTAGAAGGTATTGATTACATTTCTTCCAGTCGCTTAATCCGTGCATCCAACGGCGGATGAGTGGCAAAGAGGTCATCATACCAGTGATGGTGCCCATTCTCTTCTGGATCACTAATATAAAGTCCACTGCTGCTAGGAGCGACGTGTTTCATCGGCTGGGCAGTTTTCAATTTTTCAAGTGCGCTAATCATCCCATGGGGGTTACGCGTCAATTCAACTGAACCCGCATCGGCCAAATATTCCCGGTTCCGGGAAAGAGCCATCTGCGCAATCGTAGCTGCTAATGGGGCAAGGATAATCAGTAAAATTGAACCGATTATTGCAAAAACACTGCCGCCATCGTCATCATCGTCCCTGCTGCCACCAAACCACCAAAAGTTGCCGGCAAAGTTAACAAGCATGCTAATCGCCGCTGATAATGCCAGGGCAATCGTCTGGAGTCGAATATCGTAGTTGCGAACGTGACTCATTTCATGTCCCATTACTGCTTCTAGTTCTTCACGGTTCATGATCTGGAGCAGTCCCGTGGTCGCTGCCACCGCTGCGTGTTGCGGGTTGTTACCCGTAGCAAACGCGTTTGGACTGGGATCATCAATGATGTACACCCGCGGCATTGGAACCTGAGCAACCATTGCCATATCTTCAACCACGTGCCATAAAGCCGGTGCTTCCTGGGCCGAATGAATTTCATGCGCATTATTCATGTTCATTACCACATCAGTTGACTGGCCGATAATCACGGACATGTAAATAAGGGCAATGATGCCAGCGATGATTACCCCACCGATCGCTGACCGGGCAAAGAGGTAGCCGATTGCCGCTCCAATCACTGCCACTAACAGGAAGAAGCCAGCCATCACTACAATCGTCTTCCGCTTATTACGCGCAATTTGTTGGTACAGCATTTAAACCACCCTAATCGTCAAAAGATACCTTTGGCGTTTCCTTCGCCGTTTCAGGAACTTGTAAGTAGTCCATTTTCGTAAAGTGGTGCAACTTAGCAACCAGGTTACTAGGGAAGGTTTGGATCTTAGCATCGAGGGCTGCTACCGTACTGTTATACAACTGCCGTGAATAAGCAATCTTATTTTCGGTGTTGCTTAACTCCTCCATTAATTGCTGGTACTCGGTGCTGGCCTTTAAGTCGGGGTAGTTTTCTGCGACCGCAAACAGGGTCCGTAACGTTCCCGTCAGTTCATTGGAAACTTCCATCTTTTTCGCATGATCATCATCAGGAACGTTATTTAAATCAGTCCGCAGCTGCGTAACCTTTTCCAACGTTGAGGCTTCATACTTACTGTATCCCTTAACCGTGGATACTAAGTTTGGAATCAAGTCGTTTCGCCGTTGCAATTGAACATCAATCTGACTCCAGGATTCTTGTGCGTGAACCCGCAGTTGGACTAAGCTGTTATACAGGGCAATATAGATCCCAATAATAATTACAATTACCAGGATTGCGATAATTACTGCCATTCTGTACTCCTCCTTTTTAAGACTATTTGTTAGTATTTTACCAAATTTACCCCTGAAGCGATATTATTCAGCACCACCTTAGCAAAACTTTACAAGTTCATGTATGATTAAGGTAACAATCTGTGAGGTGTTAGAAATGAATGTTTTATTTGTCTGTCTCGGTAATATCTGCCGGTCACCAATGGCAGAAAGTATGTTCCGTCAACTAGTTGATCAGGCTGGCCTTAGTAACAAAATCCAGGTTGATTCAGCCGGTACAAGTGATGAAGAAGAGGGCAATCCACCCCACCCTGGGGCCCAGCAAACGATGCGGGCACACGGCCTCCCAATAACGGGGCTCGTTTCACGGCCGATTACGCAGCACGACTATGCGTGGGCCGACTATATTATCTGCATGGATAACATGAACCTATATAACCTGCGCCGGATGGCACCAGTCGACGATATTGCTAAGATTCACCTAGCCAATGAGCTGGTACCGGGCCATGAGCAAGAAGAAATCCCCGACCCGTGGTATACCCACCGTTTTGAAGATACTTACCAAAGTCTTGCCCGGGCATTGCCGCTCTGGCTGGATAAAATTGAAAATGAACTTTAGGTCAAAAACGCCGCTGATAGTTAGACTGTGACAAAACTTACTTGGGTCACGAATCTGCTACCGGCGTTTTTTATTAACTAACTTTTTAGCAGGCTTTTTATTAGGCTTACTGGGTAAAATACGTTACGATAATCCCAATATCTTTAGAAGAGGTGAACTTTAATGACTATCAAGGTCTACTCATTTGGTGGTGGCCAAATGGTTGAAGCAATGTTACGGGCAGCATTAAAGAAAGGAGTGGTTACTGCAAATGAGACGGGAATCGTTGATATTGCCGCACCACGGGTTAAGTACTTGCAGGAGCAGTACGGGTTCGCAGCACAGCAAGAGCCAGACTGGGACCACGTTGCTACTGCCGATATCGTTATCCTGGGCGTGCGGCCACAAGATAACTGGGCTCAAATCATGAAGGGCCTGGTCGAACACCACTACCAAAAAGACGTTATCTCAATTATTGCTGGTGTATCGCTGGCACAGCTAACGTCAAAGGACGACCAATTTGCCGTTACCCGAATTATTCCAAACACTCTTACCGACGTTGCTCTGGGTTACAGCGGGGTTGTGAAGAATAATAATGCTAACCAGGAAGTAGTTGAAGCATTCCTTAAGAGTTTCGGAAAAATTGACTATCTTGATGAGTCGCTTCTTGATGTCTTTACCGGTTATGGCGTTGCCGGGCCAAACTACATCTATAATTTCTTAATTATCTTTACTAATGCTGGTGTTCTTGCCGGTTTACCACGCCAGCAGGCCAACAAACTTGCTATCGAAAACTTAAAGGCAGCCGCTGCCTTTGTTGAGCAAAGTGGTAAGCACCCGGCGGAATTATTGGACATTAATAATTCTGCCGGTGGGGTAGGAATTACCGCCCAGCATGAACTAGATAAAAGCTCTTTTGCAGCTGGAATTGAAAATGCCGTCTTAGCAGCGGTCAAGCGGACTAAAGAACTTGGCAAGCGAAACGCAGGTGATCAAAAATGACTGAGATACTAAACTGGGACCACACGATGATTGATGTTACCGATCTCGAAAACGCCATCAACTACTTTAATGGTCATGGATTTGGCTTCACTCATGGCGGAAAACATGAGTACTGGGGAACCGAGAACGCCCTCGATTATTTTGGAATGAACTACATCGAATTACTGACCGTCGCAGACAAGGAACAGGCAAAGCAATTTCCATACAAAAATAATTCGGGAATTTATGATGCAGTTGAAGACTATTTTAACGGTATCCAGCGCTTCACAACCTTTGCTATCCGTTCTAATAACATTGAAGCAACCCACCGCCGATTAGCAAATGCCGGAATTGATGTCGGTGACATTACAAGCGGCAAGCGGGTTGACCCGGATGGTAATTTGATCCAGTGGAAGATTTTTTACGTTAACGATAACCTTCCTAACAACCTGCCGGCACCCTTCTTTATCCAGTGGGGAGAGCCGGACCCGCAGCGGAAGCAGACATTGACCAAAAAAGGCCTGATCAAAAGCCATGCTGCTGGCGATCTTTGTGTTAAGCAAGCAATTTTCAACGTGGAAAATCCACAGGCAGTTGCCCAGGAGTTAGGAAAGATGCTTATCACAACCCCGCTTCGTGATGGTGACAACTACGTGATTAATATTAGTAACCGCCAATTTATTTTTAAGCACGGCAGTGAGAACCGGATTGTTAAACTAGTCTTTAATGGTGCTAAGAAGAAAACGACACTGCAACTTGACCAAATTGAATTTGAACTGAAATAAGTGTAAGGGGTTCGTGACAAAACTCGGTTTTGTCACGAACCCCTTACACTTGTTTTAAATGCTTTATATTTTATGATGCACGACCAGTAGTGTACTTACTGCTGAAGTTCTTTTGCACGTTCTGTGGTGCTTGCTTAAATGGCTCTGATTTTACAAACCGGCCCCGCAATAATAACCGTTTCTGCCCATTATCATTGCAGGTAATCAGGGTAATAATTGGTTGCTTAGTATCGTTAACCACTTCTACCTGCGTCGGTTCGATAAACTTTCGCTCATATAACTTATACTCATATACACGCTTTAGGTCAGTGATGTAGACCTTTTGACCAACCTTAGCGTGGTAGTACAGCGGTGAAAATAAGATCTTACTACCGTTAGCCATGTTATGACCAGCTAACGCATAGTTGCCTTTCCCCATCTGCATATCAGGACGCATTGTTCCGGCCGCCAAAGCTAACGTCGTGTTGTCGACCCCCTTCGCAATCGGGATCGTCATGTTGGAATCTGGTGCGGTAATTTCACCAATAATGTTAATTGGTTGTTTCTTCGCCCGTGCCTGAGCCGCCGTCTGTAGGTTAAGATCCTTAACGTCACTATAGTTATACGTTGCTTTCTTAGATGAATCCCGGGCAATTGACTGCTGGGTAATTGCCGGACGGTAGGTTCCAACAAGGTGTTCCTTGATTTGCTGGTTAAAAATCAAGCATGCCGAAATAATTAGTAGGATAACCACTAACGTCCAGCGGAGCCAATTCGGCATTCCCTTTCTTTTTTTCTTTTCCACGCTACGTCCTCCTCCATCTGCTAAACTTTTTCTAGTCTACCATAAATTACCATTACGTGATACTAGCTTGCCTACAATAAGGAAAAGCTCCTCGACATTCCTTAGCTAGCCTTGCAGGTCGCGCATTATCCTGCAATTACGGTGTAACACTCGAAAAAAATAGGAGACTGAGAAGAAAATAAACTTTCTTCCCAGTCTCCCCTTTTGTAAAGTAGTAAGACTTACTTGAGACCGTACTTCTTGTTGAACTTGTCCACTGCACCATCGGCTTGAGTAAACTTTTGCTTACCAGTATAGAATGGGTGTGAATCAGAAGTAACTTCAACCCGGATTAATGGGTATTCGTTGCCGTCTTCCCACTTGATGGTTTCCTTTGAAGTTGCAGTAGAACCAGAAATAAACTTGTAACCAGTAGAAGAATCTTCAAATACTACTGGATGGTAATCTGGATGAATTCCTTGTTTCATAACTTAATACGCTCCTTTTGCCATGAATCATTGCCTGAAACATAGATAATCAACCCTAACAGAATAACACGAATCAATTATCAACGCAACAGCTTAACTAATTTTTACTGAAGAATCATCTTCAATTGAGACATTTGCGTGCAGCCGATTGAGTTTCCAAACAATCCGGTCGTAGCCCCGCAAAATGTTGCCGGCATTATTAATTACCGTTGTACCATCAGCCATTAAGCCGGCGATGGTCAGTGCAGCACCCGCACGGATTTCGCCAGCACTAACATTTGCGCCGTGTAAATGGTCGGTGTGTTTTACGATAATTGTCCCATCATGAGCTTCAATCCGCATCCCCATCTTTTGTAATTCGGGAACGTGCTTTACCCGCTTTGGATAAATTGTATCAACGATCACGCTATCACCATCAGCCAATGACATCAGTGGCGTCAGTGGTTGCTGGAGGTCAGTTGCAAAGCCAGGGAATGGCATTGTCTTAACGTGAACCGGCTTTAGCTTTGTCGTCTTTGGAACATAGATTTTATCACTATCAATCTGTAGGTCGACACCCATTTCAATCATTTTACTAGTAAATGATTCAAGGTGCTCAGGGATAACGTTGTGGATCATCACCCCATCACCCAACGCTGCAGCAAGTGCAAGGTAAGTCCCAGACTCAATCCGGTCCGCAATAATTGTATGGGTGTTCATTGATTGGAGCGTGCTAACCCCCGTAATCCGAATGGTATCAGTTCCAACACCACGGATTTTAGCACCCATATTATTCAGGAAAGTTGCTAAGTCAATAATTTCCGGTTCACGTGCCGCGTTTTCAATCACCGTGGTTCCCTCAGCACGAACCGCTGCTAAGATGGCATTAATCGTTGCACCCACAGAAACCATATCCAAAAAGATACGCGCTCCGTGTAAGCCATTTGCTGCCTCCAGGTGAACCGTTCCATGGTTCTCGCTAACGGTTGCGCCCAGCGCTTTAAAGGCCTTTAAGTGCTGGTCGATTGGCCGCGGACCAATGTTATCCCCACCAGGGAAGGTTAAAGTTGCACGGTGAAAACGACCTAATAACGCGCCCATAAAGTAATAAGAAGCCCGTAAGCTCTTAATTGCCTTGCTTGGAAGTTCAGCTTCGATGATTTGGGTTGGGTCAATGTCCAGAACGCCGTGGCTAAACTCTGACTTAACGTTCATTGACTTTAAAATGATCATCAGATTGTGAACATCCAAGATATCCGGTACAGTATCAAATTGTACTGGTGTATCCGCTAAGATAGCAGCTGGAATTAACGCAACGGTACTGTTCTTTGCACCACCGATGGTTACTTCACCCGACAGTCGGTTTCCTCCTTGAATGATCATTCGTTTCATTTCCGTGTTTCCTCACTTAAAAAGTTAGTTAGTTTCAACATTAATTTTAAAACTTCAGCTATTGTTAATAAACAATCATTAGTAATGATAATTAATTGTTTATTAAATTACAACCTTTTACAAGCAATCTTAAGGAAATTAAAAGGGAGAACGACTCTTTACGCGCTCCCCCTAATCATTTTTTAATTTTCCTAATTACTTACTAGCAGCGGCCTTAATGAAGGCGGCAAATAATCCTTCTGGACGGTTTGGCCGTGACAAGAATTCAGGGTGGTACTGGGCAGCCACAAAGAACTTCTTCTCTGGTAGCTCAACCACTTCTACTAAGTTCCGGTCAGGGTTGACCCCAGAAACAACTAAACCGTGGTCCTCCATTTCTTGACGGTAAGCGTTATTGAATTCATAGCGGTGACGGTGACGTTCACTAATCATTGACTTGTTGTCATAAGCAGCGGCGGCAACTGACCCTGCCTTTAACTTGCATGGATAGGCACCAAGACGTTGGGTTCCTCCCATGTTCTCAACGTCTTCTTGGTCAGACATCAGGTCAATAATATTGTGTTCCGTGTTAGGATCGAATTCAGTGGAATTAGCATCCTTGTAGCCAAGGACGTCACGAGCAAATTCGATGCAAGCCGTTTGCATTCCCAAGCAAATTCCCAAGTAAGGCACATCGTTTTCACGGGCATACTTGATAGCCGTAATCATCCCTTCAATTCCACGGCTACCAAAACCACCCGGTACTAAAATTCCATCGTAATCCTTCAACGTTTCTGCAACATTATCTGACGTGATATTTTCCGCATTAAAGTGGTCAATCTTAACCTTTGCATCTACTGGGTAACCGGCATGGCGAAGTGCTTCGTTAACCGAGATGTAAGCATCTTGCAGGTCGGTATATTTACCAACCATCGCAATCTTGACCGTCTTTGTCAGTTCATTTTCAATGTGGTTAACCATGTTGGTCCACTCACGCATGTCGGCAACTGGTACATCCAGGTTAAAGTGGTCAACAACCAGTTGGTCCATCCCCTGCTTTTGCAAGTTCAACGGAATTTCATACAGGGTATTAACATCGAGGGATTCAATTACCGCCTTCGGATCAACATCACAGAAGAGGGCAATCTTCTGTCGCATTCCATCCGTGATTGGCTTTTCAGTCCGGACAACTAAGATATTTGGCTGAATTCCTAATCCCCGCAGTTCACGCACACTGTGCTGGGTTGGCTTCGTCTTCATTTCACCAGCAGCCCGCAAGTAAGGAATCAAGGTAGTGTGAATGTAAAGGACATTTTCTGCCCCTACTTCCTCACGCATTTGCCGAATTGCTTCCATAAATGGTTGGGATTCAATATCACCAACGGTTCCACCGATTTCAGTGATAACCACTTCGGCATCCTTACTTTCACCAGCCCGTTTAATCTTATCCTTAATAGCGTTTGTAATGTGTGGAATTACTTGGACGGTCCGTCCCAAGTAATCGCCCCGCCGTTCCTTACGCAGTACTTCGGAGTAGATCTTACCAGTAGTGACGTTAGAATACTTGTTTAAGTCGTTGTCAATAAACCGTTCGTAGTGACCAAGGTCCAAGTCGGTTTCAGTACCATCATCAGTAACGAACACTTCACCGTGTTGGTATGGGCTCATCGTACCAGGATCCACGTTGATGTATGGGTCAAATTTTTGGATTGCCACTTTTAATCCACGGTTCTTTAACAAACGACCGAGGGAAGCGGCAACGATCCCCTTTCCTAATGATGAAACAACCCCACCGGTTACAAAAATGTACTTCGTCATTGCTTTACTACTCCTTTGTTTAATTCTTAGGGAACCCACTAAATAAACAAAAGCTCCCCATTTCAAATTGAAATAGGGAGCTCCTTATTTATACGAACTTCGTAGCCTGTGCTATTTTACAGGCGCCCAAGTAAGATAATACAAGGTCACCGAAAAATAGTCAAGGCTCACAATGCGATTTTATTCGTCATCTTCGTCGTCTTCATCGTGCAACTCAGATAATTGATCTTCAATGTTGTCGTCTAAATCGTCATCGTCATTGAATTCGTCATTTTCTTCATCGTAATCGTCATCATCGGCGTCGCTATCGTCATCATCTTGGTCATCCAGGTCATCATCTTCCGGATCATCATTATCGTAGTCGATAACATCGTCGTCATCATCGGAGTCTGCCAAGAAGGCATTAACCTTACGACGCTTCTTCTTTGGCCGGTCTTCTTCATCTTCGTTTTCACCGACAGTTGCTTCATCGATGGATTCAAATGGGTACCATGCCCGCAGGCCCCAGGTATTGTCACCAAGGGAAATAAAACTGCCATCAACGTTCAAATCAGTGTAGAATTGGGCGAGCCGTTCCCGAATTTCCTCGTCGCTCTTGCCCAGGTATTGTTGAATTTCATTAGTCAGGTCGACAAACGCCATTGCCTCTCCATGTTGAGCCAAAATAGCGTGTGCTACCTCAACCATTGAAAGTTCTGATTTGTCTTGGCCGTCAAAAACCTTTAATTCCAAATTGGTGCACATCCCTTCAAAAAGTCTAAACTAAATCATACAATATTAGGCCATAAATTGCAATTGAAGTTGATAACTTCCTACTACCTGTCCGCCGGTTGCAAGCGTGTAATTCACCCTTAGTCTCCCCGCTGGCACGGTTGGGTCAACTTCTTTTTTCAGTTGCGTCGTTGAAACCTCTAGCCTAATTACCCCATATTGCGTGCGGTAGCGGGTGTAGGTCGGCGCTTCTAGGTCAAAATCAAGTAAAGTAGTTAATTCACCATTGCGGTGCAGGTGAACTTGGTCATCGAGCCGAAACTGAACCGGCGTTACTTGCCCGTTTTGGTGCTCAACGTATCGCAAGTAGTACTTACCATTTAATTCGACAAAATTTCCTAATTCATCAAACGAAAATTGCTCTTCTTGTCCATCCTGACGAATTGTGGTCGCCAAATGAACGTGAACTGGTGTTACTTTTTTAATTGCCGGCACCTCCTTTTTCGTCTTTTCCTGTTAATTATACTTGAAAGTCGCTAAAAAGGTGACTAAATCGCGTTAATTTCCTGGTCTTTCTTGTATAATAAGTAGTAAATATTATTTGCGAAACAACCGGTACCACGACTGCCGGCTTGTTTAAAAAGGAGGATCAATGGCTTGCACTTTAACGATGAAAAACTAGCACGGGAGAAGGTCTTCCGTGACCCCATACATGGCCAAATCATCGTCGATAATCAAATTATCCTCGACCTTATTAATACCCCTGAATTTCAGCGACTACGACGGATTAAGCAGCTCGGTACGTCTTCATTTACCTTCCACGGTGCGGAGCATTCCCGTTTTGGCCACTGCCTTGGTGTCTACGAAATTACCCGGGAAATGTGTAACTACTTCCAACGTAATTACCCTAGTCTAGCACCCGGTGATGGTCTCTGGGACGATCGTGAACGTCCTGTTGCCCTTTGCGCGGCACTACTCCACGACCTTGGTCACGGACCGTACTCCCACACCTTCGAACACATTTTTCGGACTAACCACGAGCAAATCACCCGTCAGCTGATTACCAGTCCTGACACAAATATTAACCGGATTCTGCAGCGGGTATCACCTGACTTTCCACACCAAGTGGCCAGCGTTATTGACCACACCTATGAAAACCAACAGGTCGTCCAAATGATTTCAAGCCAGGTTGATGCGGACCGGATGGACTACCTGCAACGAGACTCCTATTATACTGGCACCAACTACGGCAAGTTTGACTTGGACCGGGTACTGCACGTGATGCGTCCGGTTAAGGGCGGGATCGCCTTCGAAATTTCTGGGATGCATGCTGTTGAGGATTACATCATCAGCCGGTTGCAAATGTACTTGCAAGTGTACTTCCACCCTGTTTCACGGTCAATGGAGGTGATTCTTGACCACCTCTTAATGCGGGCCAAGTACATTTACCAGCACCCAAACGACTTTGAGCCGGAATTCACGCCCCACATGCTGATGCCATTTTTCAACCATAAGTTCACCCTTGATGATTACCTGGCACTCGACGATGGAGTTTTAACCACCTACTTTAACCACTGGACCCATTCTCGCGATGACATTCTCAGCGATCTTGCCCGTCGCTTTCTCTTCCGGCGGCCATTCAAGTCAGCGATTTATGACCACCATTCGGCTGCCTACCTGCCTAAGTTACGGGAGCTAATTCAAACGGCAGGTTTTAATAGTGATTATTACACTGCCGTCAACGATAGTTTTAAGCTCCCTTATGACACTTATAATCCCCAAGATTCCAACCCGCAGACCCAAATTGAGCTGGTTCAGCCAAATGGCGACTTTGTTGAACTATCCCAGGTTTCAACCTTAGTGGCAAGCGTATCAGGGCGGGAAGCAGGAGACCAACGTTTCTTCTTCCCGAAAGAAATGCTAGAAAGGCACCAGGACATTGAAGTCTTTGAACCGATTTATGAAAAGTTCCAAAGCTATATAAAAAATAACCACATCATCAACCCCAAGGAGGATAAATAATAATGGCAATTAAGATGGTAGCAATTGATATCGACGGTACTTTAATTAACGATAATCGTGAAATCACCCCAAAGACAGTCGCGGCAATTAAGAAGGCTAGTGAACAAGGCGTTAAGATTGTCCTTTGTACTGGTCGTCCGATGACTGGTGTTAGTGCGTACTTAGACCAGCTGGGCTTAAATAACCGCGATGACGAATATGTTGTTAGTTTCAACGGTGGTCTTGCCCAAACAACCAGTAAGAAAGTAATGGTTAACTACAGCATCTCCTTTAATGATTACGCTGACTGGGTAAATTACTGTCTTAAAGAAGGGGTTCATTCCCAGATTGAAACGCGTGATTACATTTACACTACCAACCAGGATCTAAGCCCATATACCATTTATGAATCAGAGTTAGTTTCGATGCCCGTCCGTTATCGTTCAATGGATGAGATGGCCCGGACACGGGACCAATATGTTGTCATCAAGGCAATGATGGTCGATACAAAAGAGGTAATTGACCGGGCATGGAAAGATTTGCCACAAGAGATGGCTGACCGCTTTTCAATTGTCCGGAGTGAAGACTTTTATCTTGAATTCATGCACAAGTCCGCTAGTAAGGGGCAAGCACTTAACCGTCTTTGTGATGAACTTGGGATCACTGCCAACGAAGTGATGGCATTGGGGAACGCCCAGAATGATGACTCAATGATTGAATTTGCTGGCACCGGGGTTGCCATGGGCAATTCAGTACCTGGCACTCGTCAAATTGCAGATGATATTACTGCTGACAATAACCACGATGGTGTTGCTGCCGCCATTGAAAAGTATGTTTTTAATAATTAAATTATTAAAAAGAAAAGGGCTCGTGACAAAACTC
This sequence comes from Limosilactobacillus viscerum, assembly GCF_947387525.1. Taxonomy (GTDB): domain Bacteria; phylum Bacillota; class Bacilli; order Lactobacillales; family Lactobacillaceae; genus Limosilactobacillus; species Limosilactobacillus viscerum. The sequence goes on along the minus strand of NZ_CANDNW010000005.1, from coordinate 61,230 downwards.
GGTTTTGTCACGAGCCCTTGTTTTAGCTCCAAATATTACAGAGATATCGCGTGCCACAACCCAGGGCCTTAGTGTCTAGCTACGGACAATCGCTAGCCCGTTCCGTTAACGATCGTCCTATGCTAGCCATACCAAATAGGCTAACTTCGTGTCGCAGGCCCTACCCGGGGTTGTGTCACAGCTCCTTTTTTATTTCCGAATATTATCTTCAAGCACTCATTTAGCTCAGTTTAGTAACGGCGCCGGATTGTGTGTTGTATTGGTAAATACCAACCATGTTTGAAACACTGTTATCACCGTTGTTCCGCCGAACTTCAAACTTGTAGGTGTTGCCGGACTTACCAGTTTGGATAATCTGGTATCCCTTTTCACCACTGAAGCCCATCTTATTAGCGAATTCTACAACAACGTCATCATTCGTTTGGTCAGAAGACTGACTCGTAGCAGTCTTGCTGCTGGATGACTTTGTTGCCTGGCTAGATGATGAACTACTATTTTCTGCCTTTGAAATCTTGTTCTTCAAATCACTGTATGCGTCACGCATTGCAGGACTTGTTGACTTTTGTTCTTTCAGAGTGGATGAAGCAGTAGCATAATCCCCACTCTGGTAAGAACTGCGTGCACTCATGTAATTTTGTAGGTCAGTAGCAAGATTGTCTTCCTGCGCAGAACGGTTGTTGACATTGTTCAAACGGTTATATGCACCTTGGTAGTCTTCGTTACGGATCAGCTTGTTTGCTGACCGGTAAGTACTGCTACTATTTGAAGTAGTCTTGGCTGAACGAACAGATGAACTACTAGATGATGACGTCGTCGTTGTTTCGTGGTGACCACAAGCAGCAAGTGTTAGAGCAAGCAATACCGCTGTTGATCCGGTAACCACCTTTTTAAAGAAATGTCTGTTTTGCATTTTATCCTCCTTAGCTACTGCTCCCCCATTATATCATGGATTGCTAGTTTCCTTCAAAATCTTAAGGGAAACACAACCACCCCGGTAGGTAAGCTAGGACAAGACCATATTATAAATAAATGAGGTCCAGTGCCCGGTCATCATAAACCGAACTCTGAACCTCATTTGCGCTTACGAGAGCTCGACAGCAAAATTGCTTCCGACTTCTGCCCCCTACTTAATTAAATTTTTTCCGCGCTTTGAAAGACTTGCTTAAACAGTGGACTAACTGGCCGGTTTTCGTTGATCCGCTTAATTGCCGCAGCAATCAATGGTGCAACGGATACTTGCTTGATCTTTGCAATCCGCTTTTCTTCTGGCAACTTGATTGAGTCAGTCACAACCACTTCCTTCAGTGGTGACTTTTCCAAACGTTCAATTGCCGGACCGGACAGAACCGCGTGCGTACATGAAGCATATACTTCCTTGGCACCAGCATCAATCAAGGCCTGGGAACCAAGCGTGATCGTCCCCGCCGTATCAATCATATCGTCAATCATGATGCAGGTCTTGCCCTTTACATCCCCAATGATGTTCATCACTTGGGCAACATTAGCCCGTGGACGCCGCTTATCAATAATTGCAATTGGCGTCTTTAAGAATTCAGCCAGGGCCCGCGCACGCGTAACACCACCATGGTCTGGTGAAATTACGACTGCGTTATCGGCTACCCCTTCCTTGATAAAGTATTCCGCCAACAGCGGTGCACCCATCAAGTGGTCAACCGGGATGTCGAAGAACCCTTGAATTTGTGCTGCGTGCAGGTCTAACGCAATTACCCGATCAACACCGGAGTTTTGCAGCATGTTAGCAACCAGCTTAGCGGTAATTGGTTCCCGACTACGTGCCTTCCGGTCTTGCCGCGCATAACCATAGTATGGCATTACAACGTTGATTGTCTTTGCACTGGCACGCCGTAACGCATCGACCATGATCAAAAGTTCCATCAAGTTATCGTTAACCGGTGCAGAAGTTGATTGGATAACATAGACGTTATCCCCACGGACACTTTCCTCAATGTTGATTTGAATTTCACCATCACTAAAGCGGTCAACTGATAATTTACCAAGCTCAATTCCAAGGTGCTTAGCGATTTTTTCCGCTAAGGGCCGGTTAGAATTTAAAGCAAATAATTTCAAATTAGAATCAGTATTAGACTGTGTCATTAGATCCTCCGGAAGTTTAAGTAAGTCTCGCCATAACGGCTTGTTGTCTATCCTCTATCTATGATATAAAGTCCACTATTAAAAAGCAAGCAAAAGTCGAACTACCAAGGCAACTTCTTAGCGTAATCCTTCTTATTGGTCTGCCGTGCACGGGCAATTGCCATATCATATTGAGCAGTACTGTCAGTTATCGTTGAACCGGCAGCAATAAAGGAATCTTCAGCAATATTAACTGGTGCAACCAGGTTACTATTACTACCGATAAAGGCGTGGTCGCCAACATTGGTATGGTGTTTGTTTGTACCATCGTAGTTGGCGAAGACAACCCCACAGCCAACATTAATATTCTTACCTAACGTTGCGTTACCAATGTAAGTCAGGTGACCAACCTTGGTTCCTGCACCAATGTAGGCCTTCTTCACTTCACAGAAGTTACCAATGTGGACATTTTCGCCAATTTCTGCTTCCGGCCGTAAGTGACTGTTAGGGCCAATATCACTACCGTTGTGCATTTCAGCGTTCTCCAGAGTTGACGACGTAATCTTAACAGCATCATGAATCGTGGAGTCAATAATCCGGGAACCAGCACTGATGTAACAGTCATTGCCAATTACCGTCTTACCCTTAATAACGACATTGCCTTCAATGACAGTATCATTGCCGATCTTGACGTCTGCATCAATGTAAGTAGTGGCGGGATCAATCATTGAAACACCTTCTTGCATCCAGTGCTTATTGATCCGTTCACGCATTACCTTATTTGCCTTGGCCAGGGCAATCCGGTCATTAACTCCCATCGACTCTTCAAAGTCATCCATCTTGTAGGCGGTCACGATTTCACCTTCCTGCTTCAGAATGCCAATTACGTCAGTCAGGTAGTATTCTCCCTGAGCATTATCGTTATTGATCTTCTTCAATGCAGCAAACAGCTTTTTGTTATCAAAGCAGTAAACACCAGTGTTTACTTCGTGAATTGCCTGTTCTTGAACATTAGCGTCCTTTTGTTCAACGATCCGTTCGACAATTCCAACATCGTTACGGACAATCCGGCCATAGCCGGTTGGGTCTGGTGCAACTGAGGTTAAGATTGTTACCGCTGCGTGCCGTTGTTCATGGTAATCAAACAGCTTTTCAAAGGTTTCAGCGGTAAAGAGTGGGGTATCACCACTAACGATAATGGTTTCACCATCTTCATTTGCCAGCAGGTCTTCCGTTTGCATTACCGCATGGCCAGTTCCTAATTGCTGTTTTTGCAAGGCATAGCGGGTCCGGTGACCAAGGGCTTCCTTAACCGTATCGGCACCAAAGCCAACCACCGTGATGATGGTATCAATCTTTGCCTTTTCTAACTGGGTTAAAACGTGGTCGACCATCGACTTCCCACACACCTGGTGTAAAACCTTGTGCAGCTTTGACCGCATCCGGGTACCCTTACCAGCCGCTAAAATAATTGCGTTTCTCTTTACCATGAGTTAATTTTCCTTTCCAAATACCGTTTCCATAAAGTTCCCTGGCCGAGCATTAATGGTCTTCTTATCGCCATCTTCTTCCGCATCTACCTTTACCAGTGAGGTGCAGTCGTTAACCAAACGCTTACCGCTATTAGTGCTTTCAGCTAAAACCGTCATTCCAACAAGGTTTGCATCAAATTCCTTGATTAAGGAGCCCATCCCATTGAGGGTTCCCCCACCCTTGAGGAAATCATCAACGATTACTACGTTGGCACCAGCAGAAAGCGTCCGCCGTGAGAGTTCCATTTTCTTGATCCGCTTAACCGAACCAGATACATAGTTAACACTAACCGTTGGCCCTTCAGTAATGTGGGAACTGTTTCGAACAATTACAAACGGCTTGTTCATGTACATAGCCGCAGCTTGTACGATCGGAATTCCTTTCGTCTCCACCGTCATTACGACGTCAACGTCCTTATCAACATACTGGGTGGCAATCAGCTGACCAACCTTGTGCAGGATATCGGGACGACCAATCAGGTCTGAGAGGTAAACATAACCACCAGGCAAGAAGCGAGAATCATCGCTAACTTCCTTGACCAGGTCTTCAATTGCTGCTTGCGCATTTTCTTTTGAATAATATGGTGTTAAAACTGCACCACCACTGGCACCAGGAATGGTCTTTAAACGACCCTCACCCCAGGTCTGGAAAGTGTGTTTGATAATGCTTAAATCTTCGCTGATGGATGACTTAGCCGAACCATAGCGCTCACTGAAAAACTTAAGTGAGACCAATGTGCGCGGGTGTTCCAGGAGGTAACGAGTCATATCAACTAGCCGATTACTTCTTCGTACTTTCATATTCGTTGCTGTCCGCCTTTCCAAAAAAGATTAATACATGTTGATTTTACCATAAAATGTTCGGCTTTTTTCGAAATTCGTCACAAAAAAAGACGCGGCAACGTTTTGTTACCACGTCAACATAATCTAATTGGCTTCCATAAAGTTCTGATAAAGCAATGCAACCACGTAAATTATAACTTCAATCACAGCAATAAAGAAACTAACTGGCCAATTTGTCAGATACCCTAGCAACAATCCTGCCCACGTCCCAATTAAGGCAAAGAGAATTGCTAGGCCCATCATCTTCGCCACGCCATGTGTGAAGTATTTTGCACTGGCAGCCGGAATGGTTAAGAGGATAAAGATTAACAACGAGCCAACAATTTGCGCTGCCACACTCACGCTCAATGCCAGTAGCACCAAAAAGGCAACCGAAATAATTGTTTGGTTAATACCGCTTACCCGTGCGCCAACCAGGTCAAATGAAGAAAATTTCAATTGACGATACATCGCCATTGTTACCAGCAGCACCACGATTGATAAGGCAATCAATTGGTGGACCTCACCAGCGCTAATTCCGACAACACTTCCAAAGAGAATACTGGTAGCTGAACTAGCACTTTGACTGCTCAGTGAAAGGAATAGGATCCCCAAACCGATAAACAACCCCGAGACGGCGCTGATTACCGCTTCACGCCGCGATTCCTTGATGCTCATCTGTCCGACCATCACGGAACTCAGCATCGTAAACAGCAGCATTCCATCCAACGGGGCCCAGCCGGCAAAAACCGCAAAGGACGCGCCAGCAAAGCCGATTTCAGAGAGGGTGTGCGTTAAAAAGGACAATTGCCGGGCAACAACAAACACCCCGATAACCCCACTTACAATTGCAATAAAGGTACTTGCGACAAACGCATGCCGCATAAATGCAAGGGTTAACACTAGCCATCCACCTCCTGTTGCAGGTAATCAATTTCATCAATTGAGCCGGTTTCATACCCATCGGCTTTCATATGGAGGTAGCGGGTCCCATAATGGCGGGCTAAGTCCCAGTCATGCGTAATAAACATTACACTAAGTCCATTTTGTTGAAAACGGGTCACCAGGTCTAACAGGTTGTACTTCATTTCGTTATCCAAACTAGCCGTCGATTCATCAAGAATTAGTAGGCGTGGGTTGGGAAGAAGTGCTTGTGCAAGGTAAGCCCGCTGCTTTTCCCCACCAGAAGCAAGTCCCAGTGGGCGGTCGGCGATTTTTGTCAGATCAGTAATCCGAATCATCCGGTTTAAGTCATGACGCTCCTTCTTAGTTAGCCATGGCAGGTGTGACCGGCGGCTATTTAACGCCACAAAATCACGGATTGACAATGGATATTCTTCATCTAAGTTACGAAACTGGGGGACATAGCCAATTCGGGTGTCCTTGGGGAAGGTAATTGTGCCGGACTTTGGCTTAATTAAGCCTAGCAATGCTCGTACCAGCGTGGTTTTCCCCACACCATTTTCACCGACCACAATCAAAAAATCGCCATCATTAATACTAAAGCTGAGATTGCTAAAAACGGTTTGTTCACCATAAGCGACCGTTAAATCATCTACGGATAATACTGCCACTAGCTTATTCCTCCCTTTCCTGGATCCGGGCTAATGCCTGATACTGCTTTATCATCCATTGTTCGTAAGTAAGGCCATTTGGCTTTGTTTCTGTCACCTTTAACACTGGCACCCCATTTTGGTGGGCTAGCTTGACTAGGTTATTAATTACCTGGTCATCCGATTGCGAATTTTCAACGAAAAACGCAATCCGGTGTTCCTTAATTGCCGATTGCAGGCGGGAAACATCCTGTGGTGAAGGGTCATTGCCATCCTCAATTGACTTAGCAAAATGGTTGTCGTCAACCTGGTAGCCAAGGTTTGCAAGGGCATAGTCAAAAACCGGTTCACTTACGGCCACCCGTTGTCCAGGTTTCACTCCCCGTTTAACAGTTGCAATTTCCTTATCAAGCGGTTTTAACGACTGTAAGTACTTTTGAGCCTGACGGTGGTAATACTTAGCATGCTGGGGATCCATTCTACTATACTGGACCGCTAACTTAGTTGCTAACTTTTTCATTGTCGCGGGCTGGTACCAAATATGTTCATTGCTACCGCTCTTTTTTCCAGCAACCTGACTAGCAACATCGACCACCGTAATTTTACTTCCACCATTTGACTGGGCTAGCTTGGTTAGCCAGTGGTCATAGCCAAGTCCATTTTGGACCACGAGGTTGGCATTGCTTATTTCACGTGCTTGCTGGGTGCTGGGCTGGTAATCATGGGGATCAACTGAGGCGTTGTTAATGATCGATGTAACCTGACCATACCTACCCGCAACCTGCCCAGCGACCTCACCATAAAAATTAAGGCTGGTTACTACCCGGATTGGCTTTTCATGTGTCCCAAAGTCACGCAAAGGAACCAATGATAGCAATAGGATCACCACTAATAAGCCGACCAGTGCACCCACACCCGTCCAGTATTTTCTCATCTCTCATTGTCTCCTTATGCTTAATCGTAATCATTACTATTTACAACAAAAACTATCTTACCGAAAGGAAGCGGCCAATGCAAGAATTCTTACTATATTTTTTCATAACGTTCACTGAATTTTTTGCTTGTTAACAGAAATTCACCCTTTCAAAACCGCGATAATGATAATATGTAATCGAATTCATGCTTTTAGGGAGGAATTATTGTGAGGAAAAAATTATATAAAGCCAAAAAGAATTGGGTAGTCGGTTTGATTGCTGGTGCACTGTTGCTTTTCGGTGGCAGCCTTTCTGCTAGTGCCGATACAACCACTGCTAACCAGCCTAGTCCAATTACCACGCAAACCGCACAGGTAAGCACAACCTCCTCGTTGGCCGCTTACTACGGCCAGGGGTTAAACCTGTATGACTCTGACCTGGTAGGTGTTAATGGTTATGAAGGCAACCAACTGGCAACTGATAGTCTTGATTCAAACGTCCAGGTTTCAACCAAGGGTGATACCTATGATTCAGGCAGTCATTTCCCACGGACCGTTAACAGTAGTCGTGGTATCTTGATTAACAGGGGTTCTACCACCCAGTATTACTACATCAACCGAGTTGACTCTGGCGTAGACTACTTAGAGCCACAAGATCCATATCAAAAACCAGTTACTGGAATTTCGGTTGGAACTGGGTTCATATCCAAGACCTCTTACGGTAACCCAGCAAACATTGTTGAAAATACATTAGGACAGGGAACCATTTCCAATAATGACCTGCAGCTGACAGAAACCAACACAATGCCGATGCCCGCAGCAGGTGGCAGTAACCATGTGACGATTAATAAGCACGTTACTACTCAAGGCAATACCTTTACTAACACGGTTAGTTTCAGTGCTTCAGGTGACGTTACCCAACCAGGTGCGTTTGGAATCGAGATTCGCCCTGAATGGTTCCCAGATGATTACGCAACCGTTGATGATCAGGACCACCCGTATATTTTAGGCAATTGTTTCTACTACATTATTAAGGACTCAAAAGGAGATCCTGCCTGGGTTGAAGTATTACAACCACTAAATGGTACCCGGATGTTTTCTGGCAACAAGATTGGTGCAGAGGTTGATCCAATCCTCGGCGGACGCAAATTAACGACGGGAATGGGTTACCCTGTTGGTTCATACCTGTACATGACTGCACCCGCTGGTCTTAATGCCAGTCTTAGCTACCGCGAATCTTACTACTCAATTAAGAATTACAATCGTGGTGACATGAATAATTATGGCAACTTGGATGGCTACTCACTCAGACAAAATAATCAAGGGCAAGCAGTTCTCCATGTAAGTGGGTGGCACGCCTCAAACGTATGCATTAACCAACCAAGTGAATGGCTAATCTTGTATGACAACACCACTAACCGGGAAGTAGCACGGCAAAAGGTTACTAATCCCGGTGCCCGGCCAGATGTTGCTGCCGCCTTCCCACAAGTTATTAATAGCTATAACTCCGGTTTCAGTGCTGACTTTACTTTGCCAACGAACATGATTGGACACCAGTTCACTGTTATCGCCCGCTACTCTGACAATGCCACTTCCGGTGAAGGGAGCAACAGTGACCTTTGGCTGCACCCATTTACTTTCAACCATGGTAACTTTGCTAACCTTGATGGTGTTCAAGTAAGCAATAACCAGTTAAAGATCATTGGCTGGCATGCTACTAACCTGGCGCTTGGTCGTAACTACCACTACATCATCGTTTTAAGCAATGGTCGTGAAGTTGGTCGTCAATTAGTAAGAAACGGACAGAGTAGAAATGATGTTGCCAATGTATATGGCGATGTTCTAAACGCAGCTCGTTCTGGATTCAACGTTAACCTGAATCTTAACCCTGCAATGGCTAATGGTAACTTGCAGATCGTAAGCCGGTGGACTGACGACCCAGCCGGTAATGGCAATGCTACTGACTACTGGTTTGCACCAATCGACATGGGCAACAACCAGGGTAACCTGGACTCAGCAAGCATTAACGGGAACCGTCTGACCGTTTCCGGATGGAACGCAACTAACGCTTCAATGGTTGACCAACACCATACCCTAATCCTTTTTGATAACACTACCAATAGCGAAGTACAGAGAATTACGGTCTACAATAGTAGTCGGCCGGATGTTGCCCGTGCTTTTGCTGGTATTCGGACTGCCGGGCAATCAGGGTTCAATGGTACCTTCCAGAATGTTAACCTTCAATCCGGCCACCGCTACTCACTAATTAGCCGCTATTCATTCACTAGTGATAGTAACCACAACTTTGTGGACCACTGGTTTAACTTACCAGCTAATATTGCTCCACAAGCAAGTACCCCTTCCTCACCAGTAAGTACCGATAACGGCAACTACGCCCACCTTGATGACTTTAGCCACGGTGACGCCTCAGTCTTTGTTTCAGGATGGCACGCTTCTAACCAGGCACGAAATATGAAGTACCACTACATCATTATTTTAAATAAGACTACTGGTCAGGAAGTGGCCCGGAAGTTAATTACGGATAATACTTCCCGTCCAGACGTACAGCGAGCTTACCCGGGAGTTGCCAATGCTGGGCAATCAGGATTCAACATCCATTTGCAGAACATGGACTATCCTCTGCTGAACACACTCTTTAACCCTGGTGCGGTTTCACAGATCATTAGCCGTTGGACAAATGATCCCGCTGGTAATGGTAATAGTGTTGACTATTACTTTGCACCTACCCACCTTTTCCCATAGAATTCAGCTAATATTAAAGGGAAGCCAGTCTAAAATTAGATTTTGGGTTGGCTTCCCTTTTCTTTTCGAATATAATTAACCCCATTAACTATTTACCAGCAATCTGTTATACTTTGTCCATCAAAAGAAATTGTGAGGCTGAAAATTGAATACTAAACGAATTACACGTGGTGCGGTAATGCTTGCACTTTTAATTATCTGTTCACAACTATCCATCCCATTACCAGGGGTACCATTAACCTTGCAAACTTTTGCAGTAGGGTTAATTGCAACTTTGCTACCAGTTACTGATACCCTCCTCGTTATCATTAGCTACCTCATCCTTGGAATCATCGGACTCCCGATATTTGCGAACTATACGGGTGGTATTGGAATCATCTACAGTGCTGTTGGCGGCTACCTACTCGGCTTTATTGCGTATGGCTTACTGACCAGTGGCATGCTGAGTTACTGCCAATTTTCCCGACTAAATGTTATCATTGCTAACCTAATCGGAGCGGCCGTTCAATTACTTCTCGGTACTCTGTGGCTCATGTACTTTAACCATTTAGGCTTCGGGCCAGCATTATTAGCCGGATTCGTTCCGTTCATTATCCCGGGACTAATTAAAATTTACCTAGTAATGACCATTGCACAACGATTAGAAGCAGTGGTTAGTTTGAATTAGTTAAGACATCTGTACAGCTGACTAGGCAGTTGTAGAATGCAACGTCGCCAACTTAAAAAAGATACTGGAAAAGCAAAGTTTCTTTTCAGTATCTTTTTGAATATTACAAAGGAATTGCCAAAGTCTACTCTAAAGCAACGTTACGACGTGAACATCCCGGCAAAAGCCAGAAATACTATTTTGAATTCTTTTAGCCCGCGACTCGGTATGGCAAATTGCAAAAACGGTTGGCCCCGTCCCACTCATTTGCGCAACATCAGCCCCCAGACTGACCATTTTGTCCTTTAATTGCTTAATTTCAGGATGGTAGCTCATCGTTAACGGTTCTAAAACATTTCCCATGTACTGAACCGCATTCTGCCAATCGCCGGCCTGTAAACACTCAATTAAACGATCATTGTCCAGGTGTTCTAACTTTTCGTAGTTAATCTGCCGGAGGATTTGCGGCGTGGACACGCTAATTTGTTGCTTAGCAATCACGGCCCAATAGTGCGGCTGGGCAGGGAGCAGCTCGATTTTCTCCCCATGACCGGTGACATGGGCTAGCTGGCTGTAAATACAGTATGGGACGTCGGAATCAATTGTTAAAGAAATCTGGGCCAGTTCTCTTTTCGACAGGCCAAGTTCCCAAATATTATTAAGTGCCCGCAGAACAGCCGCAGCATCGGAAGAGCCGCCACCAAGGCCAGCAGCAACTGGAATGTTTTTCTTAATACGGATAGTTACCCCTTCCCGGCAGTGGAAACGGCTTCGCAAAATGTGGGCAGCCTGGTAGGCTAAGTTTCGCTGGTCATTTGGCAAGAAGCCACTATCGGTATAAACCTTAATGGTTGCTGGCCGCTGGTGTGTTTCCACGGATACGTAATCGGCTAAATCCGCTGAAGTCATCACCATGTCCCAGCGCGGCGAACCATCAAAGTAACGCATTGGTGTATCAAGGCTAAGGTTTAACTTCGCGGGCGCTTTCTCAGTAACGCGCATTACCATCCCTCCTTACCGAAAAAGCTTTTAACTCGATTATACTAACGGCACTAATAAACAGCAAGACTGATGATGTTAAGAAGTTTATAAACAACAAGTGTGAAGGGCCACCAAGAGGGACGAAAGATTAGCATGGCAAAAGGGGTTAGCGCCCATGGCGGTAATTCTTTTTGTCTGCTAAGCACTAGTTCCTCGGCCCGTAGCACATTAACAACAAGTGCGAAGGGCCACCTAGAGGGACGAAAGATTAGCATGGCAAAAAATAATAAAAGCGGGCTTTGCAGCTCAATCACTGAGTTGCAAGCCCGCTTTACGTGCCCCTATGCTTCTGGTTCAAAGGCTAGGGAAATATTATGTGTTAATAAATCAGTATAACTATATGAAATCCGGTCTAATGAACCATTACCGTCATTCAAATGGATAACAAAAATTGCTGGGTAAGTTTTGCTCAAAATCCCATGATGGGTAGCAACCCGCTTTCGACCAGCCTGTGCCTTTATGAGGACGGGTTGACCAATCCGGTCATCTAATTCTTTCTTAATTTCAACAATTGATTCTGGCACTTAAACTTCACCTCACTGCACTCCAACAGTACCATTTTTCAGCATGAAACAATTAATATTACCATTTTATTATAATGAAGTCAATAATATTAACGTTTATAGCAGTTGATCCGCGTGAAGTGCATTGGCCAGCTTAATAAATTGTTCAAGGGTTAGCCGTTCTGGCCGTATTTGTGCTGAAATCCCTAATTGATCAAGAATTCCCTGCATTTTCTCCTTTGTTTCAGCCTGTTTGCCAATTGTTGACTGCAGATTATTCCATAAGCTTTTACGCCGGTGAGCAAAGCAACCACGAATAAAGCCAAATAATTTTTTCTTATCAAATGGCTGAACGGCTAGTGGTGACTGCCGTGGTTTCAATACTACAATTGCTGAATCAACATTGGGCGAAGGTACAAAGACCCGCCGCGATACATTAAAAGCAATCTCAGCTGACATCTGGTACTCAATTGCGAGAGTTAACGCACCATATTGCTTAGTGCCGGGCTTGGCAGTTAACCGTTGCGCCACTTCCTTTTGCATCATGACACAAATAGCCGCCCATTTAACTGGCGAGGCCAGCAGGTTCATCAGAATTGGGCTTGTAATGTAGTAAGGCAAATTGGCAACTACCTTTACCGGCTTATTTGGGTCAGTAAAATGTTCCTTGATTAATTCCGGCAGGTTGGCTTGAAGGACATCCTGGTTAAGTACCGTTACATTGCCGTATGGCTCAAGTACTTCCTCCAAAACCGGAATCAGGTCCTGGTCAATTTCAAGAGCAAGGACCTCCCCAGCCGATTGGGCCAACTGTTCAGTTAATGCACCAATCCCTGGGCCGATTTCAATTACGTTATCTTCCTTCGTAATTTTCGCCGCATCAACAATGTTTTTGAGAACATTTAAATCAGTCAGAAAGTTCTGACCAAAGCTCTTTTTTGTATGGATACCATACTTTTCCATGATGGCCCTCGTCCGGGTCCGACTACCAATTTCTGGCGTGTTACTCATTTTCTTCCTCCTGGTCGATCTGTTGAACTGCTTTTGCAAACTGTTCGGGAGTAATCCGGAACATATTTAAGCGGTGGACGAGTTGCTTACCATTACCGTAACCAATTCCAAGCAGTTGTCCCAAGCGTTCGCGACGGTGCCGGGCCTGAGCATTACCAGTTAAACCCGCCTGTTGCAAATCTTGGTGCGAAAAGATGACCTGTTCTTCGGGTGCCTGGGTGTAAAGGTGATCTAGTGCGGCCTTAATCGTCGCCGGATCAGCATGTTCGACTCCCAAGCTGCCATGAGCTTCGGTTGGTACCCCTTGATCGCGACGGATAAAGGCATGTTTTATTCCTGGGACCGCTGCCGAGATCATCTTCCGCAACCGTTCCCCATTAAAGTCGGGGTCGGTGAAAACGATCAGTCCCCGGCTAGCCTGCAGCTTTCTTAAACGGGCAAGGTCGCCCTCATTTAATGCTGAACCATTAGTCTCATAAGTATCAGCATCAACTGCCTTCTTGATCTGCTTAGTATCATCTTTTCCTTCAACAACAATTACTTCTTTAATTTTCGTCATGCTTTCGGTCCTTTAAGAAAAGTTGACTGGCGTTCTTGTACGTCTGGTAAGCTACCCGGCTGGTTTCAACCTGCTTAAGTTCAGCAACTGCATCAACCACAAACTTAGTAAAAGCCGGTTCATTCTGCTTTCCCCGGTATGGTGCTGGTGTTAAGTAAGGAGCATCTGTCTCAACCATCATCCGGTTAAGCGGAACTGCCTTAACTGCTTCATGGACTTCGGTGGCACTGCCAAAACTTGCAACCCCACTAAAGGAAATATACATTCCCAGGTTCATGAACTTTTCTGCCCATTCTGGTGACCCATTGAAACTGTGCATTACGCCACCAAACTCATCGACATGCGCATCTTTTAAAATATCGTACGTATCTGCCAGCGCCTCCCGACAGTGAATTGAAACCGGCAAGTGCAGGCGCCGTGCCCAGTCTAGCTGCTCGGCAAAGATTGCTTGCTGGCGGTCATGTGGCGAATTTTCGTCATTGTAGTAGTCAAGGCCGATTTCGCCAATGGCAACCACTGTGGGGGTGTGAAGCTGCTGCCATAATTGTTCACGTGTCGTTTCGTTAAAATTCTTAATATCTTCCGGGTGCCAACCGATGATGGGGTGCAAATTGCTGTACTGTTCACCCAGCGCTAATGCCCGTTGGTTCAGTTTGGTATTCGAACCAACAATGTTCATCTCGGTTACTCCATAATGGGCTGCCCGGTTTTCAAAAGCAGCGACATCATCATAAAAAGGATCATCATTAAGGTGCGTATGGGAATCGTAGACCTTGCGCCAATCTCCTCGTTGTTTTCCCATCTTTTAGCCTAGTTCTAGCCCTGGTTCAAGGCTGTCATCAACCGTAACCACTTGAACTTGGCCATCCTTTTCAACGGACAAGAGCATCCCTTGGCTGACTTCACCACGCATCTTCCGTGGCTTCAGGTTAGCTACGATCACAACCTTCTTACCAACTAATTTTTCCGGTTCAGGATACCACTTAGCAATTCCTGACAGGATTTGCCGACCCTGCTCACTACCATCGTCCATGTGGAACTTCAGTAACTTATCGGCACCTTCAACGTGTCCTGCAGAGGTAATCTTGGCTACCTTCAGGTCAACCTTATCAAAGGCTTCAATCCGGATCAGTTTTTTACCATCAGTATCAACTGCTGGTTCATCCTTCTTTACAGCTGCCTTTTTTGCTGCTTCCATCGCTTTCCGTCCCTTCGTCTTTTGGTTAGCGCTCATTTTACTCTTAATAAATTCAACTTCTTTTTTAACATCTAACCGCGGGAAGATTGGGGTTCCCTTAGCAACCACTTGGGTACTTGCTGGGAAGTCATTAAATTCAACCGTAGTTAGCTCGATTGCTTCTTCTGGCAAGCCAAGTTGACGGCAAATTTCCTTTGGCGCATCTGGCATTACTGGTTGAAGCAACGCAGCAATTAGCCGTAAGCTCTTTGCCAGATGAGTCATAACGTCAGAAAGTTCTTCCTTCTTGCTGTCATCCTTTGCAAGTACCCATGGTTCAGTCTCATCAATGTACTTGTTAGCACGGGAAACAAGCTTCCAGACTGCTGACAGTGCATCAGCAAAGTGAGTCTTATCCATCTCTTCCTTGTACTCAGCTACTGCATCAGCGGCGGTCTTTTCAAGGTCAGCATCAAAGTCAGTAGTAGCACCATTAGTACCAGTAACCTTACCGCCTTGGTACTTATTAATCATGGCAACGGTCCGGTTTAAGAGGTTACCAAGGTCGTTAGCCAGGTCATAGTTAACCTTATCAACAAAGTCTTCAGGACTGAAGACACCATCATTTCCAAAAGGCATTGCCTTCAAGAGGTAGTAACGAGTAGCATCCAGGCCGTAACGGTCCACCAGTGTTTCAGGATAGATCACATTCCCCTTTGACTTGGACATCTTACCGTCCTTCATCGTTAACCAGCCATGGCCGATAACGTGCTTTGGCAATGGCAAGCCAAGAGCATGAAGTATGATTGGCCAGTAAATAGTATGGAAGCGAACGATTTCCTTACCAACCATGTGGACATCAGCAGGCCAGTACTTCTTAAAGAGGCTATCATCATCAGAACCATAGCCAAGTGCCGTAATATAGTTAGATAAAGCGTCAATCCAAACGTAAACCACGTGCTTTGGATCATTTGGTACCTTCACTCCCCAATTAAAGGAGGTCCGGGTAACCGCTAAGTCTTCCAGTCCTGGCTTCAAGAAATTGTTTACCATTTCATTCATCCGCGTGTGTGGTTCGATGAAATCCGGGTGTTCCTTATAGTAGTTCATCAACCAGTCAGCATACTTGCTCATCTTGAAAAAGTAGGATTCTTCCTTTACCAGTTGAACTTCATGACCAGATGGAGCCTTACCGCCGATTACCTTGCCGTTATCATCACGGTATACTTCGGCCAATTGACTTTCCGTGAAGTACTCTTCATCATCAACTGAATACCAGCCAGTGTATTCACCCTTGTAAATATCACCCTGGTCAACAAACTTTTGGAAAATCTTTTGAACTGCCTTTTCGTGGTAGTCATCGGTTGTCCGAATAAACTTGTCATTGGTAATTTTCAAAGTCTTCCATAACTTTTTAATTCCCGCAGCCATTTGGTCAACATATTCTTGGGGTTGCATACCCAGTTTGTCGGCCTTTTGTTCAATCTTCAAGCCGTGTTCATCGGTCCCGGTTAAGAAGAAAACGTCATACCCATTTAGCCGTTTGAAACGTGCTTCGGCATCACATGCAACAGTGGTGTATGAGTTACCAATGTGAAGCTTACCAGATGGATAGTAAATGGGTGTTGTAATGTAATAAGTTGGTTTTTGTGTAGCCATATGAGGCCCCTCTTTCTTCTAAGATTGTATTGACGTTAAGTATAGCATAAACAGCGTGGCAATGGTGACGGACAGTGGTCAAAACAGGTCGAGCTGTTCTGGTGAACGGGGAGCTAGTCCCGTAAAGTTGATTCCCATCATCTTTTGCAGTTCCAACGCATTTGGTGCAGCATCCCCACCAGAATTGTTGTTAAAGATGATGCAAACCTCGTTAGGTTGCGGCTGCAGGTGGTTAATAGCTTGCATAAAACTAGCTAATTCATCGTGAGAATACTTATATAGCGTCCGTGTTTTGCGCCAGCTCTTATCCTGGTTTGCCCAGCCCTGCTTATTGCGCCCATGGAGGCGGAGCATTACTAAGTTCGGATTGGTGGTAACCAATTTAAACGGTACAGTTGTAACTTGGTCATGTGGTTCATCTGCGGCTACCAAGGTAAAATCAAGGTCCCGACAATATCCAATTAACGAATCGATAACCCCGGGCCGGTACCAGCTATTATTCCGCAATTCAACCGCCACAGGCAAATCACCCAGCCAGCTTCGGACCATCCGTAAATACTCAATATCCGCAACGCTAGAATCAAAATATGGCGGGAACTGAAACAAGATCGTTTTGAGCTGACCACTAGCAATCAGTGGTGAAATTGTCTTACGGTACTGGGCAAAGAGCTGCTCCACTTCACCCTTTTCCTGCCCCCGACGGTGAAGGGTCATCCCCTGGTTTGCCTTGATAATAAATTGAAAACTCTCCGGAACCATTGAAAGCCAGTTTTGAATGGTACTCATTTGCGGGAGTGCATAGAAAAAGGTATCCACTTCAACGGTTGGAAAATATTGGGCATATTCATTGAGGGTCACCGGTCGCTGTTCGTTATGTATTAGGACGGGGTGTTCTGTCCAGGTGGTCATCCCCATCGTGATTTTTGTTGCCATAATTGCCTCCTATCCTATCGCAATCCTAATTACCACCAGCCGAAATTGCAATAAGTAAGCTGGCCATTCTAAGCAAATTGCTCATCTTTTTCTTAGAATTGGCAAAAAATATATATTCATTATTCAACGCGATTAATGGCGTTAAATCAACAATTATGCATCTTTGCCGCGTTACTATACATCGCAAGCGTTTATTCCCACTAAATTTATGCATTTTAAAAATGAGTAAGGGCGTTTAAACGCTTTGCTAACGGGATCGAAGATGTTATCTTAATGGTGGAAAATATGAAGGGAGCGATCAAAATGCTACTAAATTCAAAGTTATTCAGCAAGGAAAACAACCAATCAGCTAAGGTTCGTAAAGAAAATTCAGCGGTATTACCTATCAAGGTTGATGGGAAGGTCGTTCTCTTTGCGTAACAAATAAACAATTCAGTAATCAGGCTGGGTAGATACTCAATAAAGTATTTGCCCAGCCTTTTATTTTGGTATAGGTAAAGGGAAAAACAAAGTTAGGCATGGTAAAGCTTTATATTACTTGGTTGTGAAAATGTGAATAATTTTTGCACATTTTATAAATAATGTCGCAAATTCAATTAATTACGAAAGCGTTTCCTTTTACGCCATTGAAATATCTATGAGCAAACGTTTGTCATAAATGTTTTTTGTGAAAAAGTTCATTTACCTATTGTAATTAAGACATTTTGATCTATAATAAGAATTGGTTCATGAAGTTAAGTTTGTTGTTTGGAGGGGACGATTCAAAGATAGAATTCAAATTGGTTTATAGATGTTTCGTTTGTTGATAGGAGGGCATTGGCAGATGGATAAGAATAAAAAAGCCGCAAAGGTACAGCCAACCAAAGAGCAAAAAGAAGCTGAAGAAAAAGAAGCTCGTGAATACATTGACGGCTTAATCAAGCGTGCCATGGCAGCGGAAGAAAAGTTCGCTACCTATTCACAAGAGCAAGTTGACAAGATCGTACAAGCTGCTGCCACAGCTGGTACTGAAGCTTCTCTTCGTTTAGCTCACGAAGCCGTTGACGAAACCCAACGTGGTGTTGTTGAAGATAAGGATACTAAGAACCGGTTCGCCAGTGAAAACTGTTACCACTCCATTAAGGATGATAAGACTGTTGGTGTAATTGGTGAAGATCCTGTTTTAGGTCAAGTAAAGATTGCCGCCCCACTTGGTGTTTTAGCTGGTGTTGTTCCAGTTACTAACCCAACTTCAACGACAATGTTTAAGATTTTGATTGCTTTGAAGACTCGTAACACGATTGTCTTCGGGTTCCACCCACAAGCACAAAAGTGTTCAGTCCACGCTGCACAAATTCTTTATGATGCTGCTGTTAAGGCAGGTGCCCCAAAGGATTGTATCCAATGGATTGAAAAGCCATCGCTTGCTAAGACTACTGCTCTGATGCGCAACCCACACGTTGCTGCTATCTTGGCTACCGGTGGTCCAAGCATGGTCCACGCTGCTCTTACTTCTGGTAACCCATCAATGGGTGTTGGTCCTGGTAACGGTGCTGAATTTGTTGACCACACTGCTAAGATCGACCGTGCCGTTGAAGATATGCTTCTCTCCAAGCGGTTCGATAACAGTATGATTTGTGCTACTGAAAACTCAGCCGTTATTGAAGAACCCGTTTACGACGAGTGGATGAAGAAGATGCAAGAACACGGTGCTTACGTTGTTCCAAAGAGTGAATACAAGAAGTACGAAGACTTTGTATTCAACGACAAGCACGGTGTTAACGGGCCGGTCGCTGGTAAGCCAGCTCGTTGGATTGCTGAACATGCTGGTGCTAAGTTGCCAGAAGGTAAGGACATTCTCCTGTTCGAACTTGATCCTAAGAACATCGGTGAAAAACTTTCATCAGAAAAGCTTTCTCCATTACTTTCTGTTTACAAGGCTAAGGACCGTGAAGACGGTTGCCGGATTGTCGAAAAGATATTGAACTACCAAGGTGCCGGCCACAACGCCGCCATTCAAATTGGTTCAATGAACGACCCATTTGTTAAGGAATACGCTAAGAAGGTTGACGCAGCACGTGTCCTCGTTAACCAACCTGACAGTATTGGTGGCATTGGTGATGTTTACACCGACGCTCTTCGCTCTAGTTTGACGCTTGGAACCGGATCATGGGGGAAGAATTCATTGTCACACAATTTATCAACACAAGACCTACTCAATGTCAAGACTGTCGCAAAGCGTCGTAACCGTCCACAGTGGATCCGTCTACCACAAAAGATCTACTACGAAAAGAACGCTGTATCATACCTGCGTGACAGTTATGAAGAAATGCACCGTGTATTTATCGTTGCTGACCCAGGAATGGTTGAATTTGGCTTCGTACAAAAGGTTGAAGATCAACTGAACGCACGGAATGAACCTGTCAACTACCGGGTATACGGCGATATCGAGCCTAACCCACCTCTGAGTCAAGCAATGGAAATTGCTCAAAAGATTGCCGACTTCAAGCCTGACACCATCCTTGCTATCGGTGGTGGTTCTGCCCTTGATGCCGCTAAGATTTCACGTTACATGTACGAATACTCACTCAACCAAGAACCAGGCTTCTTGGAAGACCACGACAAAGTCAGCGACCTCTTCCTTCGTCTGCAACAGAAGTTCTTGGATATCCGTAAGCGTACTGTTAAGTTCCAGAAGCCAAAGGCTACTAAGTTAATTTGTATCCCAACTACTTCTGGTACTGGTTCAGAAGTCACCCCTTACTCAGTTATCACTGATGATAAGACGGATGTTAAGTACCCACTTACTGACTACGAACTGACTCCAGATGTTGCAATTGTTGACCCTGAATTCGTTATGACTGTTCCAAAGCGGACATTGTCCTGGACTGGTCTGGACGTTTTGAGTCACGCCCTCGAATCATACGTATCAGTAATGGCATCTGAATTCACCCGTCCATGGGCTCTGGAAGCCGCACAACTTGTCTTCAAGTACTTGAAGAAGTCTTACGACTACGATCCAAAGCACCCAACTGAAGAGGGTGAAGAAGCTCGTGAGAAGATGCACTACGCTGCTACCTTGGCAGGTATGTCATTTGCTAACGCCTTCCTTGGTATGAACCACTCACTGGCTCACAAGACTGGTGGTGCCTTCGGTCTTCCACACGGTTTGGCAATTTCTATCGCTATGAACCACGTTATCCGCTTCAACGCTAAGACTGGTGCCGTAAAGCGTAACCCATTCCCACGTTATGAAGTATACCGTGCTCAACACGACTACGCACAAATCGCTAAGGCTGTTGGCTGCAAGGGTAACACCGATGCAGAACTTGTTGAAGCACTCTGCGACAAGATCGACCAATTAATGGCTTCTGTCAACGTTGTTCCAAAGCTTTCTGCTAATGGTGTAACTAAGAAGGAATTCGACGCTGCACTTGACACGATGGTTGACAACGTCTACAACGACCAATGCACTCCTGTAAACCCACGGCAACCATCATTGGCTGAAATTCGTCAATTACTGATTGATCAATTCTAAGCTGACCTCCAGTGTAGAATCTGATTTCCGCTAAGGATAAGAATAAAAGCCGGACTGAATCAATTCAGCCCGGTTTTTATTTGTCGTTAATGGTGTAAATAAAGAAGATCTGACAGCAGATTGCCAGAAGGCACAGCAAGGCCGATTTCGCTTTTAGTACCGCCGTTATATATTTCCCCATGAGGCTTTAAAAACCACAACAAAGGGCTCACAGGCAAGGAATAAAGCCATTCCCTACCCGTGGGCCCTTTTTCTGATTAAAGCTCTGGCAGAACTTCAAGGTCAATTTTTTCTTGATTTAGAATCACTCGGTGTGCCCGATCAATCGTTTCGGTCATATTTTGAAGCTGTGTAAAGGTCTCATCAATGATTTGTTCAGCCATTTCATCATATGATTCAATGAAATCACCGGTAATGTTCAACTGATCATAGTCGTAGATCTCTTCTACCCGCCGTTTAGTATTCTTTAAGTACTTGTTGTTAGCCTTGTAAATGTAGCTAAGGAAGCGGCTCTCTAAGCGGATACGAGTAAGGTCAACCCCTTGTAGCAGTTGATCCTTCATTGATTTATCAATTTCCTCGATCTGCTGGTGATAATGTTCATTGAAAAGGTCGAAGACTTCTTTGATTCGACGACCACTGATGTTTTCCTTAATTGAGTCATGCTTTTCACTAAGTGTTTCTAATTGGTCACGAATGTGGTCAACTGAATAGTAATCTAGATCATATCTCATCTAAAAGTCCCTCCTTTTATTATTGTTGTAATATACAACGATTAACGATAGAAGTAAAGGAAAATACCTCATTTTTCTAATTTAATTTTAATTTTTTGAGCAGTAATTTACTACAAAACCCCATAGTTGGTACTCCCACCGACTATGAGGTTTTAATCAATCATTCACTTAATTATGTTAGCCAACCTTAACAGGTGTGTCAGCTTCTTCGCCATTGATTAATTCATTGTTGTTATCAAAGGCTTTAACAACCATGTTGCGAACCGCGTGTGTAGT
Organism: Limosilactobacillus viscerum; assembly: GCF_947387525.1. GTDB lineage: Bacteria > Bacillota > Bacilli > Lactobacillales > Lactobacillaceae > Limosilactobacillus > Limosilactobacillus viscerum. The sequence goes on along the minus strand of NZ_CANDNW010000005.1, from coordinate 39,497 downwards.
GTAGAAGGCGGTGTGAGGGGTAACGAGAACGTTTGAACGGTGAATTAAGTCCCAAAGACGGTCGTCAGGGAACTTCTTATCACGCCAGTCTGCGTTGAAAATCCCAACTTCGTCTTCGTAAGTATCCATGACGAAGCCAAAGATCTTGCCACTGTCAAGACCCTTAATAACAGCATCTGTGTCAACCAAAGCACCCCGTGAGCAGTTAACCAGAACAACATTGTCCTTCATTTCAGCAATTGTCTTGTCGTTGATCATGTGGATGTTTTCCTTCATTGCTGGAACGTGGAGTGAGATAACGTCAGCCTGCTTGTAAAGGTCATCAACAGAGTCTACATAGTAGCCTTGCTTCTTCAATTCAGCGTTTTCAAATGGGTCATAAGCAATAACCTTAGCGCCGAAGCCTTCCATAATTTGCATGTAAACCCGGCCAATGTGACCTGTACCAACAACACCAACAACTTGGTCCCGAACTTCACGACCAATTGTTGGTGCCCACCGAAGATCACCCTTTGCTACTTTGTCATCCATTACCTTCGTCTGACGGAGAATCCGTGCAGTTTGGATGGCAGCATGTTCAGCAATTGCATCTGGTGAGTAAACAGGAACGTTAGTAATTTGGAAGCCAAGCTCCTTAGCTTTGTCCATGTCGATGTTATCAACACCAACATTACGTAAGGACATCTTAGTAATGCCCAGGTCAGCTAGAGCTTGCAGAGTGTCAGCCTTGTAATCAAGTTGTTGGTAAACAACAACCCCATCAGCTCCCTTTGCCTTTGAAGCTGTTTCAGGAGTCAACAGTTCATCCGTGTATTCGACATCAACATCTGGGTGCTTTTCAGACCATTCTTTTACGTATGGTTCTTCATCCTTACGAATACTGAATGCAAAAATCTTCTTATCAGACATGCCTCATACCCCTTTTCTTGCCAAAACATCTAACTATATAAATAGTTATAACTGCAAATAATATTTGCAAAACTATTCACAATTTAATTATATAACTGTAATCGTTGATAGTAAAGCGCTTCCAGCCAATAATGTACTAATAATAAAATATATCTGACACGTTAATTTAATAATAATTAACACCCACCAGTTATTAAGCATGTTAGCAATAATTTGTCCATCATCCGCCACCAGCAGCCGTCAACAAGTGATTTATTCTCTTGCTGGCCAAGTAGTTTAAGCCTAACTTAACATCGTCATATACGACCTTAAATAGCTAATAAGCAGCAATTGTGTACCATTGATAACCCACTTTCATCGCACACGATGCCCGGTAAGTCTGGTTGATCATCCATCATTTTATTGCTATTTTTCACGCGTTACAGCGCCTCTCACCGCGCCTAGCCACTCGTTTGCCTCTCCACTAGCCATTCACTGAGAGCAATCACAGCTGCCTCATGCTGGTATAAGCCATCCAGTAGCAATCAATAATGAACCCAACTAAAAAACCGCCACGGTTCTATCGCCGTGACGGTTTTTGATGAGTATATTGCTAGAACACAAGATTATGAAACAGGGTGATTCAACGTACTCATACCTGGACGCCAAGTTTGGTATCCTTGGTAATCTGCAGTATGCAGAAGCTTGTTAGCATTCTCAACCCGGTCTTCAGTAGGTGTTTCCACCCCTTCAAGACGGTATGGAATACCAAGCTTGTGATACTTAGGAACCCCAAGTGTATGATAAGGCAGAACTTCAAACTTCTCAACGTTACGTAAGTTCTTCTTTACGTAATCGCTCAATTGCTTTAAGTACTCATCATTGTCAGTGATTCCTGGAACCAATGCGTGACGAATCCAGACTGGTTTACCTATATCTGAGAGATACTGGCACATATCCAAGATATTCTTATTTGACCAACCAGTAAGTTTTTTGTGTTCCACTGGATCGATATGTTTAATGTCGACCAGCAGGATATCAGTAAGGTCCATTAATTCATTAAACTTGCTAAACCAAGGTTCTTCTCGAGTAAATGGATGTCCACAAGTATCCAAGCACGTACTGATACCTAACTCTTTACATTGTCTAAATAAATCGATCACAAAGTCAATCTGCAGGAGGATTTCACCACCAGAGCAAGTAATTCCTCCTTGATCGCCCCAGAAACTCCGGTAAGGCAGAGCCTCATCAATAATTTCCTTTGCGGTTCTCTTTTCGCCAACACCAATCTTCCATGTGTCGGGGTTTTGGCAATACTTGCATCTCATGTTACATCCCTGCACGAACACAACGAACCGAATTCCGGGTCCATCAACAGCCCCAAAACTGTCTGTTGAGTGAACAAAACCTTGAATTTGGCCGTCCTCTGTCGTTGGGACTCCTGGTAATAGTTTACTCATCCTGCCACCTGCTTCCTAACAAATTAATCTTCTATACTCACACCGGAGTAGTTAATAATTACATCCGTGTGTGGTAAGTTCTTGCAATAACATCGTCTTGTTGTTCCTTGGTCAAGTCTGCGAAGTATACACAGTAACCAGATACCCGGATAGTAAGTGATGGGTAGTTTTCTGGGTGCTTTTGTGCATCGATCAGAGTGTCACGGTTGATAACATTGATGTTCAAGTGGTGACCCATGTTGTCCATGTAACCATCAATCATGTGAACAAGAGTGTCAACCTTAGCTGGCATGTCATGACCAATTGACTGTGGAGTCAAGTGGAACGTGTTGGAAATACCATCGGTTGCGTATTGGTATGGTAACTTAGCAACTGAAAGAAGTGAAGCTAAAGCACCGTTTTCATCGGCACCGTATGATGGGTTAGCACCTGGTGCGAATGGTTGACCGCCCTTACGTCCATCAGGAGTAGTACCAGTGTTCTTACCGTAAACAACGTTTGAAGTAATAGTAAGAACAGAAGTAGTAAGACGAGATCTTGCACCGCCGTAAAGGTGGTGACGCTTCATGTCAGTGTAGAGTTGCTTTACAAGCCATACAGCAATACTGTCTACACGGTCATCGTTGTTACCGTAACGTGGGAAGTCCTTGTCAGCCTTGAAGTCGACAGCAAGACCTTCTTCATTCCGAATGATCTTAACATGACCGTACTTGATAGCGGAAATGGAGTCTGCAGCGTGTGACAGACCGGCAATACCAGTAGCGAAACTGTATTCCAGATCAGTGTTCTTCAGAGCCATTTGTGCTGATTCGTAGTAGTACTTGTCGTGCATGTAGTGAATGATGTTCAGTGAGTTTACGTAAACATCAGCAAGCCAGTTCATCATGTCCTTGAACTTGGACATAAATTCATCGTAGTCAATGTAGTCAGAAGTGATTGGCTTGTATGCAGGACCAACTTGTTGACCAGTCCGTTCATCACGACCACCGTTGATAGCGTAAAGAACAGCCTTAGCCAAGTTAGCACGAGCACCGAAGTATTGAGAACCAGTAGCAATTGGTTGTGCAGATACACAGCAAGCAATGCCGTAGTAGTCAGTACCCCAAGTCTTAACCATCAAATCATCGTTTTCGTATTGGATGGTTGAACTTTCAACAGATACACTAGCAGCGTACTTCTTCCAGTTTTCTGGGAGACGATCACTCCATAACAGGGTGATATTTGGTTCTGGAGCTGGACCCATGTTGTGCAGGGTGTTCAGGAACCGGTAAGCAGTCTTGGTAATGTGGTGACGGCCGTCCAATCCCATACCACCGAGTGACAGGGTTGCCCAAATTGGGTTACCAGAGAACAGTTGGTTGTAGGTGTTAGTCCGCATGAAGCATACCATCCGCAGCTTCATAGTGAATTGGTCAATTAATTCTTGAGCTTCCTTTTCAGTCAGAACACCGTTTTCAAGGTCACGGTTGATGTAAATATCGATGAATGTATCGATACGACCGATTGACATAGCGGCACCGTTTTGTTGCTTGATAGCAGCAAGGTAACCGAAGTATAACCATTGAATAGCATCATGAGCGTTAGTAGCTGGCTTTGAAATGTCGTAGCCGTATGATGCAGCCATAGTCTTGATGTCGTTCAAAGCACGAATTTGATCTGAAAGGTGTTCACGCATTTGAATGACTTCATCAGTCATTTCACGGTCACCATAGTTTTCAAGGTCGTTCTTCTTGTCGGCAATTAGACGGTCGATACCGTAAAGGGCAACACGTGGGAAGTCGGCAATGATCCGGCCACGAGCATATGCGTCTGGCAGACCAGTAATAACCTTGTTGTGACGTGCACGACGAATTTCGTCAGTGTATGCGTCAAAGACACCTTGATTGTGAGTCTTTGAAAGTTTTTCGAAAACGTAGTCAGTTTCTGGGTCAATCTTGAAGCCATTTTCTTCAAGGGCTTCCTTAGCCATCCGAATACCACCAAATGGCATTAAAGCAACCTTCATTGGCTTGTCAGTTTGTAAACCAACAATCTTTTCCAATGACTTGTCAAGGTAACCTGGCTTGCTTGATGTAATAGTTGATACGGTCTTGGTATCTGCATCAAGTGGGCCACCATGCTTACGTTCCTTCAGCTTAATGTCCATAAGCTTGTCGTTCAGCTTAGTGGTTGCGTCTGTTGGGCCTTCCAGGAATGATTGGTCACCGTTGTATTGGGTGAAGTTGTCTTGGATGAATTCACGAATGTTAATTTCGTTCTTCCAACGTTCACCTTTGAAGCCAGACCAAGCGTCCTTAATGTCTTCCTGGGTAATAGGATCTACTTTTGTTTCAGTAGCCATAATGTAGCCTCCTTGGCTTGTTAAAACTAATAAGCAACTAAACTAGATACTTGTGAAACATCTCTATATGAAATGTAACTGGGCTGTACAATGAATTCATTTAATTAGCCTACGACTATATATTACACCATATGGCGATAAATTGTAAGCGCTTTTTCCTAAATAAATGGTGGCCAAAATGTCAAAAAAGGTCCGAAATACTACTGTTATGCGTTTTCTTCGTCTAAAAATATTAGATAAAGTTCTAAGCTAATTCACTAAACTGTTTTTTAAGGGCTGCTGCCTGCAATTCAACCACACTATTTTTATTAAAACGAGCAAAAACTAATGCCTCTGACAGCAGTTGGCTTATCTTTTCTGATGGTTCTCCTGAACTAATGGCATTATTTGCCTCAAGCAACTTTACTCGGGGCATAAATAAGGTTAGGTACCGGGCTGCACAAAGCTTTTTCACCTCACCCAACGACGCATCACTATCGGCTAACCGTTTGCGTAACGCCTGATACTCAGCAACATAATAGCGCATCATGATAATCCGCCCGTACTGGATGTCCGCCAGGGTGATCGTTGACTTTGCCCTGGCTCTTGCCCGGTCCAAATAGTTGATAACCTTGGTAAAGAAAAATTCGGCATTGCCAAGGTGGTCCCGACGTGCATACAAGATTCCACAGCCTAGGTAAGCGAGCTTTGAAAAAACAGTCTGGTGCTCTTCATCTAATTTATCCAGAATTTGGGTAAAGTTAAACATGGTGGTTGCAGTTTGGTTACTAGTCAAAGTATCAATCATTCCTTTGAGATAGTAGTACTGCATCCGCATTTTCTTACTAATTAGGTCATCAACATTGACGGTTGCTAGCAACTTAATTGCGGCCGGAAATTGTTCCGCCATCAATTGCTGCTCAACCCGGTCCAAAACGGTCAAGCGAACCTGTTTAGCTGGTCGCTCACTCTTACTGAGATCGCTGATTGTCATATCAAGGCGCTGACATAGCTGGTTTAAGATCCGAACTGATGGAACCTGGCCCTTATTTTCTAGCTTACTCAACGTTGACTGCGTACAGATACCATCACACAATTTCACCTGTGAAATGCCCTTTTGCTTGCGCCGTTGGACAAATTTTTGGATATCCATTACCATCCGCCTCTTTAGCCATGGAGACCGAGTGCAATCTTTGCGAACCGACTCATCTTATCGATTCCCCACGCAGGCTCCCAAACTAAGTTAATTTTGCATGTCTTAACACCATCAACAGAGGTTGCGGCATCGGTAATCGCAGCATTTAACAGGTCACCGAGCGGGCACCCCATCGTGGTCAACGTCATTGTAATCAGACATTGGCCAGTATCCTCATCAACCTGGACATCGTAAATCAGGCCCAGGTTAACAAGGTCAATTCCCAATTCCGGGTCAATAACCTTTTCCAGAGCGGTCATTACGGCGTTTTCGGTTGGTGAATATTCTTTCTTTTCTTCATCTGCCATGTTAGTGTCTCCTTTTAACCAATTGAGCCTTCCATTTCGAAGCTAATTAACCGGTTCAATTCAACCGCATACTCCATTGGAAGCTGCTTAGTAAATGGTTCCACGAAGCCCATGATAATCATTTCAGTAGCCTTAGCTTCTGAAATACCACGACTCATCAAGTAGTAGAGCTGCTCTTCAGAAATCTTTGATACCTTCGCTTCGTGTTCCATTGCAACGTGAGCATTATCAATTTCGTTGTACGGGATCGTATCAGACGAGGACTGATCATCCATAATAATCGTGTCACATTCAACGTGGGCCTTGGAGCCATCCGCCTTCTTGGTAAAGCGAACGGTTCCCCGGTAGTCAGTTGAGCCACCCGTCTTAGCAATTGACTTAGAAACAATTGAACTCGACGTGTTCTTAGCATTGTGAATCATCCGGGCACCAGAGTCCTGGTGAATGCCGTTGCTAGCAACCGCAATTGAAAGCATTGTTCCCCGTGCGCCTTCACCATTTAGGTAAACGCTTGGGTACTTCATTGTGACTTTTGAGCCGAGGTTACCGTCAACCCACTCCATCGTGGCGTTTTCGGCGGCAGCCGCCCGCTTGGTTTCCAGACTGTAAACATTGTCCGACCAGTTCTGAATCGTCGTGTACCGGCAGTATGCATCCTTGCAGACGTTAACTTCAACCACCGCCGCGTGCAAACTATCAGAGGAGTAGTTTGGTGCAGTACAGCCTTCAACGTAGTCCACGCTGGCACCCTCATCAACAATGATCAGAGTCCGTTCAAATTGACCAGTGTTTTCGGCATTCAGCCGGAAGTAAGACTGGATTGGCGTCTTGGTCTTAACACCCTTTGGCACGTAAATAAAGGAACCACCAGACCAAACAGCAGCATTCAGTGCCGCAAACTTGTTGTCTGTTGGGTGAACTAGCTTGCCAAACCACTTCTTAAAGAGGTCTGGATATTCACGGAGGGCTGAATCAGTATCAGTAAAGATAATACCCAACTTTGCAAATTCATTTTTCATGTTGTGGTAAACAACTTCGGACTCGTACTGGGCAGACGAACCGGCCAAGTACTTCCGTTCCGCTTCTGGTACCCCTAAACGATCAAAAGTCCGCTTCAGGTCTTCTGGGACATCTTTCCAGTCCCGGAACTTCTTGTCAGTCATTTTCTGGTAGTACAGCATGTTTTCCAAGTCCAATTCGGACAAGTCCGGTCCAAACTTAGGCATTGGTAGCTTTTTGTAGATATGATAAGCCTTCAGCCGGTAATCGAGCATCCACTTTGGCTCATGCTTTTCGGCGGAAATCTTCCGGACAACTTCTTCAGTTAGGCCCCGACCTGTCGAGTAAACTGGCTTCACATCATCATGGAAGCCATATTCGTAATTGTCATCGCCTTTTACGATGCTTGCTGCATCCTCACTCATTGCTCTTCCTCCTCATCGTCTTTCTTCAGCAAAGCCCGTTGCAGCGCCCACCAGGAAATAGTGGCGCACTTAATCCGGGCCGGGAATTCCATAATACTAGTCAAGATCTGGGCGTCACCTAATTGATCCAAATCTTCTTGTGGATGCTGTTTGCCAATTGCCATGTCAGAGAAGGTCTTGGCCATGTTAAGTGCTTCATCAACCGTCTTCCCTTTAACCGCTTCCGTCATCATGCTGGCAGAAGCTTGACTAATCGTGCAACCAGAACCGGTATAACCAATATTTTTAATTCGGTTATCCTCCACATCAACGGACACATTAATGGTGTCACCACACGTTGGGTTGTGCACCGTCATCTTGCTCGTCGCATCTGGAATATCATGTTTATTGTGCGGGTGGTTAGCGTGATCCAGGATCACTTCCCGGTATAAGCCGTTTAACTTAGATAGTCCCACCGTTAAAGAACTCCTTTGTGGCCTTGATGGCCTTAATTAATTGATCTGCATCTTCTTTTGTGTTGTAGAAGTAAAAACTGGCCCGGGACGTTGCACTGACCCCCAGTGCCTCCATCAGTGGCTGTGCACAGTGGTGACCAGCCCGAACCGCAACCCCTTCAGCATCAAGGGCAGTTGCTACGTCATGTGGGTGAAGGTTATCCATATTAAACGCAATCACACCGGTGTGCTTCTTGGGATCTTGTGGCCCATAAACCGTCACGTATGGAAGAGCCTCTAGTTTGGGAAGCACGTAATCAACCAGTTCTTGTTCCTTTGCAACAACGTTTTCCATTCCCACCTTTTCCAGGTAGTCAACCGCGGTTCCCAAGGCAATTGCACCAGCAATACTTTGGGTGCCGGCCTCAAATTTAAATGGAATGTCAGCAAATTCTGTCCGGTCGCGGTGAACAGAGCTAATCATTTCACCACCGTATTGGTATGGTGGCATTTGCCGCAAAAGATCAGCTTTTCCATACAGGACACCAATTCCTGTTGGGCCCATCATCTTGTGGCCGGAAAAAGCATAAAAGTCAACATCGAGGTCCTGGACATCGACTGGCATGTGTGGAACCGACTGCGCACCATCCCCCACAAAGACGGCCCCGTGTTCATGAGCTAACTTTGCCAGTTCTTTAATTGGGTTAACTACCCCTAAAACGTTGCTAGCATGGGCTACTGCGACAATTTTTGTCTTATCAGTGATTTTCTTCTTTGCATCGTCCATGTCGAGGGTACCTTCTGGAGTCAATTCAATGTACTTCAGTACCGCATGCTTCTTAATTGCTAGCTGTTGCCATGGAATCAGGTTGCTGTGGTGCTCCATGATTGAGATAACTATTTCATCCCCCTCATGGATGTTTTGCTCACCATAGGTAGAAGCAACCAGGTTTAGGCCGTCAGTACAGCCCTTCGTAAAGATTATTTCCTTATTATCCGCTGCATTAATGAAGTGTTGAACCTTCTTACGGGCCTCTTCGTATTCTGCCGTTGCCCGTTCTGCCAAGGTGTGAACGCCACGGTGAACGTTGGCGTTGTCATGTTCATAGAAGTGCACCAGGGTGTCGACCACCTGCTTTGGCTTTTGAGCAGTTGCCGCATTGTCAAGGTAGGCAAGTCGTTCCCCATTTACTTGTTGGTCTAGTACCGGAAAGTCAGCGGTTAGATCATTGATATTGTTGGCCATCAGTAAGCTTCCTTTCTAGAATATCCACGAGCTTATTCCGAACATCGGCAGCCGGAATAGCACTTAAGACGGCGCCCAAGAAGCCACGAATAACCATCCGTTCGGCTTGCTTGCGCGGAATACCACGACTCATCAGGTAATACATCTGGTGGGGGTCAACCGGGCCAACACTAGCCGCATGCCCGGCCTCAACATCATTTTCATCAATTAAAAGGATTGGGTTAGCGTCACCACGTGCCTTATCCGACATAATCAGAACCCGGTTTTGCTGGTCAGCCTTTGAACCATGGGCACCATGAATAATTTGGCCAATCCCGTTAAAGATCAATTCCGAATTTTCAAGGATAACACCACGTTGGTTGATCAAACCGGTAGTGTGCTTGCCATGGTTGGTAACCCGGTTGTTAACACCGACCTCTTGGTTCTTGGTAGTAACGGCAATCATCTTTGAGTTAGCATAACCACCCTCGCCTAACAGTTCAGAGTCCATGTCACCAACCGTATCGCCATCATTCATCAGGCCAACTGCCCATTCAACGTGGGCGTCTCGACCAATATCAGCACGACGCTTAAAGTAGGTATGCGTCTTTTCGCCCATTTCATCCAGTGAAGAGAAGTCAATTTCACTGTTATCCCGGGCAATCAACTCAATCATCATGTTGGCTGGATTTTCGTGGTCCCCAACAGTAGTCAGGTGTTGGATAAACTTCACCTTGCTCCCCCGGTCGGCAATAACCAGGATGTGTGAAATCAGTGGTTCACTTTGGGTATTATCCTGAACCAGTTCCGCCTCAATCGGCTTTTCAATGACCACATCTTTAGGCACGTACAGGAATAGTCCAGCATTGAGATAGGCAGCATGGTAAGCCGTCAGCAAGTTTTCATCCGCCTTAATGGCCGTCATAAAGTAACGGTCAAAAAGGTCCGTATGTTCCCGCGCCGCAGTGAAGATATCAGTTAAGATGACACCAGCCGCCTTTAGCTTATCCGGCACATGAACTTTTACCGTTGTCTGGCCGACCTGCGTTACCCGGATTACTTCATCGTCTGGCTTCATTTCTTCAAGATCGGTATCTGACTTTACCCAGTTCAGAGGTTGCTTAGCAATTAATGGCCAGTCATAGTACGTAAACCGTTGCATCCGTGGCAAACGGAGCTTAGTCATTAACTCCCAGGCCGCAAGCCGCTTCTCCAGCAAGCTAGCCGGCTCGTTATTTTGCTGGCTGGCAGCAGTCAGTTGTTCCTTTTCTTCTGCTAAATTAGTCATTTCAGCACCCCCTAGTCCTCATCGTCAACTAGTTTGATGTCGAGTCCTAATTCATCACGTAAGCCAGCGTAACCTTCATCTTCAAGCTTCTTAGCCAAGTCTGGGCCACCAGTCTTAACAATCCGGCCGTCCATCATTACGTGAACCGTGTCGGGAACGATGTAGTTAAGCAACCGTTGGTAGTGAGTAATGATCAGTGAACCGAAGTTGTCACCACGCATTGAGTTAACTCCCTTGGAAACAACCTTCAGGGCATCAATATCCAAACCAGAGTCAATTTCGTCAAGGATAGCGAAGGTTGGTTCAATCATCAGTAACTGGAGGATTTCATTCCGCTTCTTTTCACCACCAGAAAAGCCCTCGTTAAGGTACCGCTCCGTCATCTTTTGGCTCATGTCCAGAAGCGAGAGGTTTTTATCCAATTTCTTAATAAAGTCCATGACGGAAATTTGGTCATCTTCCGGCCGCCGTGCATTGATAGCTGCCCGGAGGAATTCAGCATTAGTTACCCCTTGAATTTCAGCTGGGTACTGCATTGCAAGGAAGAGTCCCTTCCGTGCCCGTTCGTCAACCGGCATATTAATGATGCTTTCACCATTTAAGAGGATGTCACCCTGGGTTACCTTGTAGCCCGGTTGCCCCATGATTGTTTGGGAGAGGGTGGACTTACCCGTCCCGTTTGGTCCCATGATGGCGTGGATTTCACCCGTCTTCATCTTTAAGTTGACCCCTTTTAAGATCTCCTTTTCCTTTTTGCTTTCTTCATCTTTTACTGAAACATGTAAATCACGCACTTCAAGTGTGGCCATTTGCAAAGCATCCCCTTAAATTTAATATTCCAAAATATTCCAAAAGTAAATACTACAAGATGTAATACGTTTTCATTATATACCGAATGATTTCGAAAGAAAACTTTTCGTTTAATTATTTTTTAAGCGGTTTCAGCGGAGTATAATATTACTGTAAAAACGTTGATTTTATATATTTTTGGAATAATTGGTCGTGAGGGTGATACGATGATTAACCAGCAATACACGCTAAATTCATTTAACTGTCTTAATAAACCAACTGCTAGCCGGCTACACAATATGGGGCTATGCGAGGGCTGCCCAATCAAGGTCATCCAGCGCTACCCCTTCCACGGTCCGGTAATTATTGAAAATAACCACCAGCGGATCGGTATTCGCTACCGTGACTTTGCGGCACTAACGGGAGTTGAAGCTTAATGGCAAATGTTGCACTAATTGGTAATCCCAATACTGGGAAGACCACCCTTTTCAACTCCCTGACGGATAAGTATGCATTTGTGGGTAACTGGACCGGGGTAACGGTCGAAAAAAAGGTCGGTACCCTTAAAAATTCTGATATCCAGATTGTCGACCTCCCCGGTGCTTATTCGCTTAACCCCCTCACCAAAGATGAAGCGGTCGTTACTAACTACCTGCTAACGAACCGCCCTGACCTTATTCTAAACATTACCAACGCTAGCCAATTAAAGCGGAACCTGCTATTAACGATTGAAGTGTTGGAACGGGGCCTACCGGTGATCCTGATTCTTAATATGATCGACGATTTGCGGCGGAGCGGTCAGTCATACGACCTTGACTTAATCAGTCACCGCCTTGGCTGCCAGGTTGCTACTACTAACGCCCGTGGACACAAGGGAATCAACGCTCTTCGTCAGCAGATTCTTAACTACCAAAACATTAGTAGCCAACCGCTCCAGCTTGATTACTCCGGAATGTTGCAACAAGCAATCCGCCAGGCTACTGAAGCACTACAAAATGATTTTGATTATGACGCGACGACGGCCCGCTGGCTGACAATTGAATTCATCAACCAAAGTAAAGCAGTCCGCGAATATGCATCTGCTAAGGGGCTGACCCCCTTACTTAGTCAGGCGCCATACTATGATGCGCAAAAGTTTGCCGACCAAATTTACGAAAACCGGCTTGACTTCATCGAAAAGCTTCTTGCTGATGCAAGGCAAAGCGTCACTAGTGGTGGCCAGCCGGAAGTCACTAGTAAAATTGATAAAGTCGTTACCAACCCCATTCTGGGTCTACCGATCTTCGCTGGAATCTTCTACCTAATGTTTAAGATTTCCTTTGAATGGGTTGGGACACCACTGTCAAACCTACTAGACTGGTTCTTATCGGTGCCGGTTTCAAACACGGTTAACCACTTTCTCATTCAGGTAGGTGCCATGGCGCCGCTAAGGTCACTTGTCGTTAACGGTATTATTGCGGGAGTCGGTGGAGTGCTTGCCTTCATCCCCCAAATTTTTACCCTATTTGCCTGCATCTCGCTGCTAGAGGATTCCGGCTACATGGCCCGGGCCGCACTGGTTACTGACCGGCTAATGCAATTAATCGGGCTCAACGGTAAGTCATTTATTCCGTTAATCATTGGTTTTGGTTGTAACGTCACCGGAATCATGGCAGCACGGACAATTGAGCAGCCAAAGGAACGACTAGTAACAACGCTGATTATGCCATTCATGAGTTGTTCGGCCCGGCTACCAATTTACGGGCTGGTTGTAGCCGCCTTTTTCCCGAAGCACCAGGCGCTGATAGTCCTCTCAATTTACTTTTTGGGGATCTTCGTTGCCCTCCTGGTTGCTAAGTTCTACCAACTGCTTTTTCACGTCAAGGAACGGTCAGTTTTCATCATTGAACTTCCCGAGTACCACTTGCCCCGTCTTGATATCATTTGGCATGGTACCTGGGATAAGGGAAAAGGGTTCATCAAAAAAGCCGGTACCATCATTTTTGCCGGTACCGTCTTGATTTGGTTGCTCTCTAGCTTTGGTCCTAGCGGGTTCGTTACTGATTCCACGAAGAGTTTTGCAGCCGTCCTTGGTCACGCCCTTGTCCCATTCTTTAAGCCAATTGGGATCGCCGAGTGGCAAGCTATCAGCGCGCTCTTCACTGGCGTTCTTGCTAAGGAAGTCATCACTTCCAGCATGATGGTAATGTTTCACACCAGTAATAAGGCTGTCCTCATTGCAGCACTGAGCCAATTTATGACGCCGGTAGCAGCCTACTCCATGATGATCTTTGTCCTGCTATACATTCCATGTTTTGCTACCCTTGCAACGATTAAGCAGGAGACTGGTTCTACGAAGTGGATGCTATTTTCCGTAGTAATGAGCTTAGCAATTGCCTATGTTACGTCATTTATTGTTTTTCAGGTTGGTTCACTACTCTTTTAGGAGGTCTGCATAATGCAAGTATTAGTTAATGTTTTGCTCGTCGCTGCGATTATCGCCCTTGCAGTTTTCATCATTTTCCGTACCTTTAGGAAAGTAAAGACTGGCGGCAAGTGTGCCGCTTGCGACTATGATTGCGAATTAAAGAAGATAAAAGATAAGCATGATCACTTGATGGCTAAGTAAAAACAAGGTGTTGTGACAAAGCTCAACTTTGTTACAACACCTTGTTTTTAGTTTCAAATATTAGTGTGCTACAGCTCCAACTTGTTTTATACCTTCAACTCATCAAAGAATTTCGTTGCGTCTTCTTGAACCATTTCAAAATCAAACGAGAAGTTTAATTTCTGCCGGTTAATCGCAATTACTTTGGCATTCGGGTTCCGGTATTCCAGCAGGCCCGCAAATGGGTAAACCTTCATTGATGTCCCCACAATTACAACCAGGTCCGCATTCTGCAATGCCTTGACCGCATCAACAATATTTTGCTGCTTAATCCCTTCATCATACAATACGATGTCCGGCCGCAATGGGCCACCATCTAATTTGTGAATCCGGCTTTCCAGATATTCTTCAACCGGTACCGATTTCCCACATTTTTCACAGTAAACATTGTACAGGTTCCCGTGAAAGTCAACTAGGTGCTTAGTCCCGGCTTCTTCATACAGGTTATCAATGTTTTGCGTAATCACTGTTGCCCGATCCTGCTGTGTCAGTGCCGCCTGCTTTTCGTGAATTACATTTGGCTTGGCGTCAGGGAAATAGAGGTTCTTCTTACAAAACTCATAGAAGCCTTCTGGGTCACTAGCAAAATAACGGTGGCTCAAATAGTATTCCGCGTTCCGGTTCTGGGTATAGAGGCCATTTGCTGACCGGAAGTCTGGAATCCCTGAAGCGGTTGAAACACCAGCCCCCGTTAAGAAGACAATGTGTTTTGCATCATCAAATGCTGCTTGAATGTTTGTATCCATCAGATCACTTCCTTACGATATAAGGGATACTGTGCTTTTCAAGAAATTCCTTCACTGGTTGTGCATACAATTTCTTAAATTCTTCCGGCGTTTCCGGATTTGGTGCCGGCATTGTAAATGAATTTTGACCATCACTCCGCCGAATGCCAACATAAGCCCGCTTGGTTGTTCCCCGCTCTTTCATATCGGAGTGGTAAATTTCAAAGACCTGACGCAGGCTTAACCGGAGCTGCCGTTCACTCAAGACCGGTGAAAGAGTCGTGTATTCATTATTGTGCAGAGCCGGGAGACCCCACTCCTGCATTTGCTGGTCAAATAAGGAGTAAACCTTAATAATTGACCGCCGCATATCAAATGGGGATTTGATCGGCTTAGCCACAATCTCATCATAAATCTTCTTGGCTGCCGCGAGCGCCTCAGGGTAATTTCCCTTAAGGCGGTCTTCGTACTTATCAATGTGGTCCCCATAAAATACCAGGGCATCAAGCAGGGTTAGCAGGCGAAGAGTCTTCTCTTCATCATCCTTGCCACCCTCTGGCGTTAGCGTATGTTCGATTCCCTTTAAGTACTCTTCTTCAACCTGGTCATCAATCAAGTTGTGTTTCCGTTGTTCAGCAACCACTACCCGGTGCATGGCAACGTTATACAGGTCCGTTGACATAATCATCATCTGTTCATCCAGCTGCTTATCACCGAGTGAAAGCTGGAAGAAGATCTGTGGGAATCCCCGAAGAAGCATCAAGAGGTGCAACAATTCGTGAGAGGCCGTGTAATTTGGTGCCGTTAAGTCAGTGACAATAATAAAGAGGCCACCGGGAAGCGTCTTTTGCGTTGCTTGATCATGACGGACGTAACCAGACTTTTCACCGTGGAACTGAACAAAGACCGTTCCCTCGGGGTAAAGGTCATTAACTTGTTTTAATAATTCCTGGTTGGCCGCATTCAATTCAATTTTTTCTTCACTCATGCAACTAATCCTTTCTTATTTCGCTAAGTACCTGTTTTGCAACTGACCGGTCAACATGGTCGAGTTTTGCTAATTTCTTCGTTACTTGGGGGACTTCATCCGCCGTTGCACCGACACTAACTGCCAAGGATCGGTACTGGAGCTTCATATGTCCCGCCTGAATTCCTGAACTAGCAAGCGCCCGGACTGCCGCTAAGTTTTGGGCCAAGCCAACACTAGCAGTGACAGCAGCTAATTCTTCTGCCGTTTCAATCCCACTGATCCGGTAATTAGCCTTCGTTAATGGATTTAGGCCAATTGAGCCACCGACAACCCCAACTGGCAATGGAAGGGTCAGGCGACCAATCAGCTGGTCACCATCAATTTGCCAGGTACTGAGGCCACGGTATTGACCATCCTTAACCGCATATGCGTGGGCACCCGCTTCGATTGCCCGCCAGTCATTTCCACTGGCAACCATCACCGCGTCGATGCCGTTCATGATTCCCTTATTATGGGTAGCGGCGCGGTACGGGTCAACCTGGGCAAGATCACTAAGCTGGGCCATCCGCCGTGCAACTTTTTCACCGGCCATTTTTGCCGTTGCCAAGTTTACAAAATCAACCCGGCATTCTACCGTCTGTAGACTCTCCGTGGCGTAGTTGCTCAAGATTGCCGTCAAGACATTAAAACCATGGTCAGTAAGCCAGTGACCAACTGCCTCGGCCATCGTGTTAACACT
The DNA here is from genome assembly GCF_947387525.1 of Limosilactobacillus viscerum. Taxonomy (GTDB): domain Bacteria; phylum Bacillota; class Bacilli; order Lactobacillales; family Lactobacillaceae; genus Limosilactobacillus; species Limosilactobacillus viscerum. Next base: position 23,085 of record NZ_CANDNW010000005.1, on the reverse strand, counting down.
GTTGGCACCCATTGCCTGACAAACATCAATGCTTAAGTCAACGCTGATAAAATGACCTGGTGTGCGGAACCTAACGTCCTTAGCACCACCGCCACGACGCTTCATCGAGGGGTGAGCTTCATTCGCGACCCTTAACAGGTCATCGCGGTGGTCCCGAAGCCAGGCAAGTTCACTATCGGTTTCACCATCAGCCGGTACCAATACTACTTGCCCAACTAACGCCCGTTCTTGTCGAGCCGCCTGAAAGCCGCCTGACCGGGCAACTCGTTGGGCACCATTACTGGCCGCTGCAATTACTGACGGCTCCTCAACCGCCATCGGCACCTGGTACTCTTGACCATTAACAAGGAGGTTCAACCCTACCCCTTCTGGTAGCCGGTAATCCGTTAAATAATTTTCTACTAACTGGTTGCCAAGCGTCGATGACCCGTCTGATAATAACTGCTGATCAGCGGTTGATAAATGGCGGGCTGCCGAAAGCCGCGCCCGCCGTTCTTCTGTACTTAATTTATAAAAGCCGTGTTGCCAATTACTCATGGTTCTGCTTCCTTTGGTTTACATATTCGGTAATGATCCCTTCGCGAACACCACTTTCCGAGAAGATCACCCGGCCATCGCTATTCCGCTGGAGCAAGCTAACCAGGGGCAACATCCCCCCGATAATAATATCTGCCCGCTCGGGTTCAAGGCCTGGCATCTTTTTCCGCTGGGATAAATTACGGTTTAACAGTTCCCGATAAGTAGCATAAACAGCCCGGGAACTAAGTTGATAGCCGTGAATTGACCGCCGGTGGTGACGGTGATGGTATGACCACGCCATCCGTGCCAGTGTTCGGTTAGCACCACCAAGCAAAACAATTGGCACCCGGGTTGCGTACCGCATCCAAGGGATTTTCTTTAGCCGGTCATTCATTGCTACCTGTGCCCGAAAAAGGTCAGCTGACCGCACATACCCGTTTAAGTGGAACTGCTCTGATAAGTTAACAGCACCGACAGGGATTGAAATCAGGTCCCGGGCCCGCCGCTGCTGGACCAATACTAGTTCGCAACTTGCACCACCAACATCTAAAATCAAACAGTGGTTAAGCTTGAGGGTCCGGATAACCCCTAAGTAGTCGTAATATGCCTCTTTTTTTCCTGACAGCACCTGGAACCTAATTCCAGTCTCCCGGTGGACACGGTCTAAAAACTCCTGCCGGTTATGAGCCTGACGAACCGCCGCTGTGGTAATAGCCCGAACTTTAACGTTTGGCACTTCCTGGTAAATCTTTTTGAAGTGTTTTAGCGCCTCAATCGTTCGCTTAATGGCAGGTTCTTGGAGCATCTTTTCGCGGCCCATTCCTTCAGAAAGTCGCGTATTTTCCTTCACCCGTCTAATTTCACGAAAGCGTCCGTCTGGGGCAATTTCGGTAACTGCCATTCGCGCCGAGTTCGAGCCGAGGTCAACAATTGCGAGGTTTTCCACTATTTTCACCTCCGCTACATTTAATGTTTATTTCGAAAAAACTCTATCCCCTTTATGTTACCATGTTCCGTCCTGTGAAACACTAACAAGAATGGTTACAAAGAAATTTTTTCACGAGAAAGAAAATATTGCCGGCCTTAAGCAATAAAAAGGTCCCACACCTTAGCTAATGCGCTAATTGTAGGACCGAATGAATTCAATTTTTTAAAATTTGGGATTGTCATTATCCGAAGTAGTTAATGCCAATTGCATCCCGAACTTCTTTCAGAGTTTGGTTAGCAACCTTATTTGCCCGTTCAGAGCCTTCTTTCAGTACTTGGTCAACATAATCCATATTGTCAGCATACTGCTCACGGCGCTCACGGATTGGCTTCAATTCTGCCTGAAGGACATCATTTAAGTAGCGCTTAATCTTAACGTCACCAAGGCCACCAGCTTGGTATTGTTCTTTCAGTTCAGCTACGTGTTCCTTGTCGGGATCAAAGATGTCCAGGTAAGTGAAGACCGTGTTCCCCTCCACATGACCAGGGTCAGAAACCTTGATGTGGGTTGGGTCGGTGTACATGGACATAACCTTCTTTTGGATGGTATCTTCATCATCAGACAGGTAAATGCAATTACCCAGCGACTTACTCATCTTAGCATTACCATCCAGACCCGGAATCCGGCCTTCACCCTTTGGCGGGAAAACCCCTTCTGGTTCAACCAGGATGTCGCGGTCGTAAATCCGGTTGAAGGTCCGGACAATCTCACGGGTTTGTTCCAACATTGGTTCCTGGTCATCACCAACTGGGACGGTATCTGCCTTAAAGGCCGTGATGTCAGCAGCCTGACTGACTGGGTAAATGAAGAATCCGGCAGGCACACTTTCACCAAACTTCTTTTGCTTGATTTCTGTCTTAACGGTTGGGTTCCGCTTCAGCCGGGAAACAGTTACCAGGTTCAAGTAGTGCATCGTCAGTTCGCTCAAAGCCGGAATTTGGGACTGAACTAGGATGGTTGACTTCTTAGGGTCAATTCCAACTGCCAGGTAGTCTAAGGCCACTTCATGGAGTGAACGACGGATCTTTTCGGGGTCACGAGCATTATCGGTCAGTGCCTGCTGGTCCGCAATCATGATGTAAGTATCATACTTACCAGTGTTTTGTAATGCCACCCGGTTCTTCAATGAGCCAACATAGTGCCCAATGTGCAGCTTACCAGTTGGCCGGTCACCAGTTAAAATCACGTGTTTATTTTCTGCCATGATAATTCCTCCTTAAAATTAAAAGCGCCCTACTAGCCAATTGACTAATAGGACGCTTGCGCGCGGTGCCACCTAAATTGCAAATAACTTGCCGCTCTTTATCTGATAATCATGTAAAATCCAGTTCGCACCCTGGGGACCTTTTCACCAACCGTCCCTCGCTAAACTCGTGCTACTTAATGCCTATATTTTAGCGATTTTTACCCCAAAAGGCAAGCCACTGCTCACCAGTTATAGCAAACGCTTGTTCTTAGCAAGTAGTCCCCGTATAATAAATGGAAGAATTAAACGAAAGGAGACCCGGCTAATGCCCCGAACTTACTTGGCAATTGACTTAAAGTCCTTTTATGCTTCGGCCGAATGTGCGGCCCACCACCTTAATCCGCTAACAACTAACTTAGTCGTCGCTGACGAATCACGGACCAGTAAAACCATCTGCCTAGCTGTTTCACCGGCACTTAAGCGTTTTGGTGTTCCGGGACGGCCACGGCTATTTGAAGTCGAGCAAATCGTTAGCCGCCTCAACCGGGAACGGGCCCAAAAAGCCCCTGACCACCGTCTTTCCCGGTTCAAGTCAATTTACCGGCCAAAACTCCTGCGTAATCCGCGTCTCCAGATCGACTTCAAGATTGTTCCACCACGGATGGCCTTTTACCTGCAGAAAAGTGCGGAAATTTATGAAATTTACCTCCGCTATTTGCCGCCGGAAAAGATTCACCCGTACTCCATTGATGAGGTCTTGATGGATGTCACCGATTACCTGGCAGAACACCACGTTTCCGCACATTCCCTCGCAAAAGAAATTATTCAGACAATTCAATTAGAGACTAAGATTACTGCCACTGCCGGAATTGGGACCAACCTCTTTTTGGCCAAGGTCGCCATGGACATTGTTGCCAAGCGGATTCCTGCTGATGAAGACGGGGTACGGATTGCGCAAATGAACGAGCAAGAATACCGCCGCTATCTCTGGGCTCACGAACCGTTGACCGACTTCTGGCGGATTGGTCGTGGTTACGCTAAACGCCTGCAAAAGCTTGGGCTAAAAACGATGGGTGACATTGCCCGGTGTTCCCTCGGCAAGCTCTCGGACCCGTTAAACGAGGAGGTACTTTATCGTGAGTTCGGGAAAAATGCGGAGCTAATCATTGACCATGCCTGGGGTTATGAATCGGCAACCATGGAAGACATTAAAAATTACCGGTCAAGCAATCACGGAATTTATTCCAGTATCGTCCTGCCTAAGCCATATAAATACGGTGAAGCACGGTTAGTGGTCCGTGAAATGGTTGATATGCTGAGCCTGCAAATGGTCAAACGGGACCTGGTGGCTGACCAATTTTCATTATCAGTTAACTACGATGTCCAAAGTCTTCACCAGGGACACGGCTACCACGGGGCCACGACAACTGACTTCTATGGTCGTGAAGTTCCCCACCCTGATCATGGTGGCTTTTCGACCAAGTTGCCAACTGCGTCACCACGGGAACTGATCGACCTCTTTCTTGAGGTGTTCCGGCAAAAGGTCAACCCCGACCTCCTTATTCGGCGGGTAACTGTAACGGCTAACCACTTGGTCAAACAGGAAATTGCTGACCAGATGACTCATACCGAGCAGTTGGACCTCTTTACCAATACTCACCGCCACCTTCAGCAAGAAAGCCGGGCACAACGGCAACGGCAGCAGGACCAGCGGGTACAAAAAATGGTACTTAAGCTCCAGGACCAATTTGGTAAGAATTCGATTATTCGGGCGGCAGACCTGAAAGATGGTGCGGTTGCCAAGAAACGGAACAAGGAGATTGGGGGCCACCGAGCATAATGGATGAAAAACAATGGGAAGCGGAAAAGAAACAATTTAATGATACTTCCCGCTATCAAGACATCATGGATGCACCACGGCATGTGTCACGGGCACACCTGCCAATGCCCCAAATTGACCGAGCTGGCCAGTTTGCACCATTCGCCGCCCTAACTGGCTACAAGGAATTACTAGATAAGACGGCCAAACGTTACCAGAACAAAGAATATTTGACTCATGACCAACTGGTTAAGCTCACTAAGCAAATCAAAGAGCTCGCCAAGCAGCGCCCCTGGCCAACCATCACCGTCACCTACTTTGATGGGCAGACGGGCTACTATGAAAGCTATACCGGGCAACTGGTTAACGTTGACTGGCGGCGGCAACGACTACGTTTTCGCGACGGCAAGTCGGTGGTGATTCGAAATTTGAAAAGGATTGACGATAAGAAATAACAAGGAGATTGGGAAGAAATTTTGTTTTCTTCTCAATCTCCTTGTTTTTATTATTCAGTTACCGTTTCTTCCTTAGCAACATTCTTCTTGGCGGTGGCCATCATTAACCGAATCCGGTTAAGCTGGTTAACCACTGAGGCACCAGGGTCGTAGTCAATTGGCATCAGGTTAGCGCCCTTGTATTCACGACGCAATTCCTTCAGCATCCCCTTACCAACAATATGGTTTGGCAAACATCCGAACGGCTGCATGCAGACAATGTTGTTGACACCGGAACGAAGGAGTTCAACCATTTCAGCTGGCAGGAACCAACCTTCACCAGTCATGTTACCAAGTGACAGGACCGGCTTGGCACCGTTAACCACTTCATCCCATGGCGTAATTCCTTCAAAGTGCTTGGAAGCACGCAAAGCTTCGTCCATCGGCTTTTCAGCCTGCCGGATCAGCTTAAGCAGGACTGCCGCAAAGAGCTGTGAACTCTTCTTAGCCCCCAGGTGTTCGTGACGGTAAACCTGGTTGTAGAGCGAGTAGTTCATAAAGCCAACGATATCAGGAACAACCGCTTCGGCCCCCTCAGCCTCGAGGGTTCCTACAATATCGTTGTTGGCAATCGGTGAGTACTTAACCAGGATTTCACCAACAACGCCGACCTTTGGCTTGACCACGTTGCGAAGTGGGATCGTGTCAAAGTCGTGGACGATTTCATTAATGTTCCGCTTAAATTCCTTAAAGCTCCCGTTTTCCACGTTTGGCCGAACCCAGTCCAGCCAGTCTTCATACAGGGCATTGACGGCGCCCTTCTCGACTTCGTATGGCCGGGTGTGGTAAACCAGGCGTTCAAAGAGGTCCCCGTACAGGAAGGCAATTGAAGCCCGCTTGATCAGTGGCAGGGTAAAGGTGAAGCCCGGTGTTGATTCAACCCCCTGGTTCCCCAGTGAAATTGAAACAACTGGGACCTGTGGGAAGCCGGCATCCTTCAAGGCCTTCCGGATCAACGGAACATAGTTCGTGGCCCGGCAACCACCACCGGTCTGACTCATCATCACGGCCGTGTGATTCAAATCATACTTACCACTCTGCAGTGCTTCAACCATCTGACCGATAGAAATGATCGCTGGGTAGCAGGCATCGTTGTTGACATAACGGGTACCGACGTCTACTGAGTGCCGATCCTTGATTGGCAAGTTAACAACGTTGTAGCCTGAAGCCTGCAATGCCACGTCAACCAGGTTGTGCTGGTGGATTGGTGACAGCATTGGCAAAAGCAAGGTGTACTTTTCCTTCTTCATTTCCTTGGTGAACTTAACTGGCGTTGGGTTATCAAAGAGCTTTTCTGGGTGAATCTTCTTTTCCGTCCGCTCCTTGATTGCGGCCTTCAGTGACCGAATCCGGATCCGGATGGCACCGAGGTTATCCCCTTCGTCAATCTTCAGGCAGGTGTACAGGCGGTTGTATTGGTTCATGATTTCTTCAACTTGGTCGGTATCAATGGCGTCCAGGCCACAGCCAAAGGAGTTCAGTTGAACGAATTCCAGTTCGGGCGTCTTAGCAGCGATCCGGGCCGCTGCGTACAGCCGTGAGTGGTAGGACCACTGGTTAACTACCCGCAGGCCCTTAACATCACCGAGGTGGGCAATGGAATCTTCGGTCAAAACATGGAAGCCTGCCGCCGTGATCATTTGAGAAATTCCGTGGTTGATCATTGGGTCAAGGTGGTATGGCCGACCGGCAAGGACAACCCCGTGCTCACCCTTTTGTTTGAGCATCATCAGGGTATCTTCACCCCAGTTATGGATCTTCTGGTGGAAGTTATCCAATTCTTGGTAACCAGCTTCCAGGGCATCCTTAGCTTCCTTCTTAGTAACGCCCAGGTCCTTGAAGCATTCATATAGGTTTTTAGCCGTGGACTTGTGGTCAGCCAAGTTTAGGAATGGGTCCCGGAAGTCAACCTTGCCATCACGGATTTCGTCAACGTTCTTCCGGATAACTTCGGGGTATGACTGGACAATTGGGCAGTTAAAGTGGTTGTTGGCCGCCTTCTTCTCCTGCAATTCGTAAACAATTGCTGGGTAGAAGATCCGGTCAACATGCCGGTTTTCAATCAAGGCCATGATATGACCATGAACGTTCTTGGCCGGGTAGCAAACCGTATCGGACGGGATGGTTTCCATCCCCTTCTCATACTGCTTCTTAGTTCCCTTTGGTGAAAGGATCGTCCGGATACCCAGCTTCTTAAAGAAAGTTGCCCATAATGGGTAGTCTTCATACATGTTTAGGACCCGTGGCAAGCCAACCGTTCCCCGCGTAGCAACCTTGCTCCGTAACGGCCGGTACTTGAAGAGTTCCTTATACTTCCGTTCAACCAGGTTAACTTTTCCGTTATTCCGGGGACGTTGGCCATGCAGGCGGAGTGCCCGTGCTTCACCACGTTCACACCGGTTTCCAGTAACGAACTTCCGCCCATCATTGAAGATAGTCAGGGTCAATTCACAGTTGTTGGCACAACCACCACAGTGCATGTATTTCTTCTCAAAGGAGAGGTTCTCCATCTCCTTGAGGGAAAGCAGGCTGGTGTGGTCGCCAGCTTGGTAGTTGTGTTGGGCAATTAGGGCCGCACCGTAAGCCCCCATCAGGCCCGCAATATTTGGCCGGATAACATTAACGCCGGCAATCTTTTCAAAGGCCCGGAGAACGGCGTCATTATAGAAGGTTCCCCCTTGGCAAACAATGTGGTCACCGAGTTCATCGGCACTCCGCATCTTGATTACCTTAAACAGGGCGTTTTTGATAATTGAGAAGGACAGACCGGCAGAAATATCACCAATCGTGGCCCCTTCCTTTTGCACCTGCTTAACCTTGGAGTTCATGAAGACGGTACAACGGGAACCAAGGTCGGCCGGGTGCTTAGCTAGCAGGGCGGCTTGAGCAAAGTCCCGAATATTGTACTTTAACCCGGTCGCAAAAGTTTCCAGGAAGGACCCGCAACCAGACGAGCAGGCTTCGTTCAGCTTGATATCAGCCAGCGCGCCGTTCTTAACGGTCATCGCCTTCATGTCCTGACCACCAATATCGAGGATGAAGTCAACGTCTGGTTGGAAGTAGTGGGCTGCTTGGTAGTGGGCCACGGTTTCTACTTCACCGAGGTCAACATTGAGGGCGTTTTTAATTAGGTGTTCACCATAACCCGTGACACATGCTTTCCCAATCCGCACATCATCCGGCATCTTTTGTGTCAGGTCATAGATCATCTGCTTAGTCTTTTCCAGTGGGTCACCATCGTTGTTGTCATATTCAGTAAACAACAGTTTGTGGTCTGCTGACATCAGTACAATCTTAGTCGTCGTTGATCCCGCATCGATACCGAGGAAGGCCGTCCCGTGGTAGTTAGCGAGGTCGCCGGATTCTACCCGGTCCTTGGCGTGTCGTTGACGGAAGGCCGCTAATTCATCTTCATTTTCAAATAGTGGATCCAATGAGTGTGATGGCGCCAGGACGGACGAATCACCGTGTTCCAGCCGGTCTAAGAGGGTATCGAGTGACAGGGTTGGTTGGTCATTAGCGTACAGGGCTGCACCCTGAGCCACGAAGAGTTGTGGGTTCTCAGGGAAGATAACCTCGTCATCAGTTAAATGGAGAGTTTCGATAAAACGTTGACGGAGTTGGTCCATGAAGTAAAGTGGACCACCCAGGAAGGCAACATGGCCTTTAATCTTATGTCCTGCAGCTAAGCCAGAAATCGTCTGGTTAACCACGGCTTGGAAGATACTGGCTGCAATATCTTCCTTTCGTGCCCCGTCATTGATCAGTGGCTGAACGTCGGTCTTCGCAAAGACCCCACAGCGACTGGCAATTGGGTAAATCTTTTCCGCATTCCGGGCCAACTTATTCAGTCCGTCGGCATCAGTATCCAGCAGAACCGCCATTTGGTCGATGAAGGCCCCGGTACCACCGGCACAGCTACCGTTCATCCGCTGCTCCAGTGAGTCACCAAAGAAAGTAATCTTGGCGTCTTCACCACCAAGTTCAATTGCTACATCTGTTTCCGGAATTAGCTGTTCAACCGTCTTAGTGCAGGCGATCACTTCCTGGATAAACTTTAATTTCAGCAGGTTGGCCAGACCAATCCCACCGGACCCGGTAATGGTAAACGCAATTGGCGTTTGCCCACCCAATTCGGCAATCGCCTCTTTAATTACCCGTTCACTGGCGGCCTTGACATCTGCATAGTGCCGCTCATAACGGGAGAAAAGTGTTTGGTGGTTGGCATCCATCACCACTAATTTAACCGTGGTTGAACCCACGTCAATCCCACCAAAGAGTTTTTCAGCCATCATTAAATTCCTCCCCATACTTTTCCAACAGTGTGTATAATAATAGTTAAGTATATTTAAATGCCAAAATGCTGGTCAATCAATCATCAGATTTGGTTTGTCTGTTTGTTAGACAACAGATTCCAACATTGTGTCGGATTGAATTTTGCAAGAGGGGGTGAATATTACATGACGGTTCAAGAAGATATGCGGGTGCGTCGGACTAAGCAAAACATCATCAATGCATTCATTGAATTAACAAAGAAAAAGAATATTGACTCAATCACGGTCCAGGAAATTGCCGAAAAAGCAATGGTCAACCGGGCCACCTTCTATGCCCACTACCATGATAAGCAGGACCTATACGACCAGGTCTTTAAAGAAGCAATTGGGATGTTCACCCCGCTGCGTAACCCGCTCCTCTTCTTAAACCGCAAAATTATGTTCACTAAACTTGAGGACGTCCTTACCGGTGTCCTGGAAAATTGTTCTAAGAAGCGGGATGTTTTGCTGTTGATCATTGATGGCACCCCGGCCCGAACGCTGCAACAGCAATTGACTCCGATTTTAACAACCAATATTGGGGGAATTCTGAACCAATTTGGGATTAACAAAAAGAGCCATATACCTGAAGACCTGGTAATCACTTATATTCTTTCAATCTTTATCAGTGTTCTTTCCTGGTGGTTACATGAAGGCTATGAACATCACATGACCGCTCGGCAGCTTGCCCATACCTTCATTTTGCTCGCCCTAGATGGGCATATGCGGGTGTTGGGGCTCGATCCAAAGTAGGATTTTCATTACCAAAACTAAAAAAGCGCCTGCCGCACGCGACAGACGCTGGTTTAGTTCTGCTGAAATGCTAAGGCCTGCGCTTTAACAGCTTAAAAATAAGCTTAATCAGTTTTTTCAGCTGCCTCATACTTAGGGCAACAACACAAACATGACAATGCAATGATGCAACGGGAAGAACCTCCTTCCCTGCACATATTAGGTGTGTGATTAAGGCACCTGACGTGCTCAATCATTGTATCATACAAGCCGATCGGTTATAATGTAATTACAAACATGATAATGCTGGCGTGCAAATTAGACCAGTTGATTACTTGTCTGAGCCGGCGGGGTACCTGAAAAGGTACTCTTTTTTTATACCTTGAAACTAAAAATAAGCCCTAAATCCAAGAGTAGAAAAGACTCTGAGCCCTATTACAACAACCGTTGAGATAAGTAGCTAATGTTCCCTGGGGATCTTTATTGTGAACCTGTTCCCTATACGCCCCCTCAAAAGCCGCTGTTTAAACATAATAGGAGCCGTGACACAACTCCGGTTAGGGCCTGCGACACGCAATTAGCCTATTTGGTATGGCTAGCGATGGTCCGTAGCTAGACACTAGGGCCCTGAGTTGGTCACGCGATATCTCTGTAATATTCGGAGCTAAAGCAAAGGCTCGTGACAAAACCGAGTTTTGTCACGAGCCCCTTGCTTATCTTATTAAATTAAGCTTCCTTAGCAACGAACAGCCGGGAGCTGAAGTCGGAAGGATCCTTTTCTGGCTTAGTCCGGTCCATGATCCGTGGCACGAAGTAACCGGCGTTCATCAGTTCAGCACCGGAGAACTTCTCATCCCCGTCATTAACCGTGTATTGCTTTTCTGGATCCAGGCCAGCAAAGTAAATCCGGATGTAAGCTGGGTTAGCACCGTTCAAGATTTGGAAACGGGCAACGATTGCTTCAGACTGGTCATCGTTAACAACCTCCCAGTCATAAACATTGTCATTTGCGGTGTCAGCATTCTCCAGCCGGTAGAACTTGCCGAATTGGAACAGTTGACGGTACTTCTTGTAAAAGACCACTTGGTCCTTGATCTCATCTAATTCTGCTTGTGGCAGCTTAGTAATATCAAGTTCGTAACCAAAGTCACCAAAGTAGGCAACAGCGGCCCGGGTGGCGATGGATGTCAACCGACCAACTTGGTCATTTGGCACGGCAGAAACATGGGCACCCCACATCGATTGCTGGTAACCATATGAAGTCCCATCCTGGATCTTGATCCGTTCAACCGCGTCGGTGTCATCGCTGCACCATGCTTGTGGTGCGTAGTACATCATCCCGAGGTCAAACCGACCACCACCAGAAGCACATGATTCAAAGAGGATCTTTGGGAAGGCCGCCGTCAGCCGAGCGTACAGTTGGTAAACGCCCAGGATGTAGCGGTGGGCAAATTCAAGTTGCCGGTCAGCTGGCAATTGTGCCCCAAACATTTCAGTAATGTTCCGGTTCATATCCCACTTGATGTAGTCCAGCTTCGTCTTCTTGATAATTGCGGAAATGTGGTCAAAGAGGTAATCAACGACTTCCTTACGACTCATATCAAGAACATACTGGTTCCGGGCTGGCGTACTTTGCCGGCCGGGAGTAGAAATCATCCAGTCAGGATGTTCTTCATAAAGCTTACTGTCAATCGAAATCATTTCTGGTTCGAACCACAGGCCAAACTTCATGCCCTTGTCATGAACCTTCTTGGCAAAGCCATCAATGCCAGTTGCAAACTTCTTTTCATCAACGAACCAGTCACCAAGGCTTGACTTGTCATCATCACGGTGACCAAACCAACCATCATCAAGAACGAACATTTCAATGCCGAGCTTGTGGGCTTCGTCAACGATTGGCATCAACTTATCTTCGTTGAAGTCCATGAAGGTGGCTTCCCAGTTATTAATCAGAATTGGCCGTTCTTGACGGGCAAAGTGAGGGTTAATCAGGTGGTCTTGGTAGAAGTCAGCGAGTTGTTGACTCAGTTGGTTAAAGCCATCTGCCGAGTAGGTCATAATTGCTTCCGGCGTTTGGAAACTGTCCCCATCAGAAAGTTTCCAGCCGAATTCGTCCGGATTAATACCAACTAGGACCCGGGTTGTATCGAATTGGTCAACTTCTACTGAGTCCAGGAAGTTGCCGGAGTAAATAAAGTTAAAGCCAAAGGCACCACCGTGGTTATTGTCGGTGTGTGGCCGGGCCAGCATGAAGAATGGGTTATGCTGGTGGCTTGATGCATCCCGCAGGCTGCTGATACTTTGAACACCAGCGCGAAGTGGGGTCCGGATTAGGTGCCGTTCGCGAGCCCAACTACCGGAGAACTGAACCATATCATATTTAGCGTCTGGCAGGTCTAATTGCAAACTCAAAGCCCGGTCTAACATAATATCGTTACCATGATTTAAGAAGGTGGCGCTCCGTACAATTACGTCTTCCTTATCAAAGATCGTGTAATGAAGAGTTAAGGCAATGTTTTCATACTCATCCTTGAACACCACATCCAGTGTTTGAGCATCGTCACCCTGGTCATCAAAGGATGATGGCAAGTCCGCTAACCGTTCCTTACCATCAATAATCCGGTAACCCATGTACTTGAACTCTGAAGTCCGTGAGCCATCGTGGTAGGTAATTTGGTAAGCAGGATAGCGGTAGTCACCCTTGCCTAAGCCGGCATATTCCTGCTTGATTAATTCAAGCTGGAAATCAGGCTGTTCAACGGTCAAGGTGTTAGTGCAGTCGTGCTCTTCCCGACTCGCCAGATTAGTATAGGCATCCTTTACCGGAACACGTGGCCCATAGTAAAGCTGGCCGGCCCCGCCATTTTCTAAGATCTTGAAAATATAACTGGTCTTAGCAGTTTGGAGGTGGAACAGCTTTTGTTCTTCATTAACATGGATACTCATTTTGAATAACCCCTTTTGTATAAATTGTAAGCATTTACATTATTAATTATAGACTTAATTAAGCCTGATAACTAGTTAGTTTTTGTTATCAGTAGCTTTTGCTTGCAGTTCAACTTGCAAAACATTATCGCCAGCTTGAACTTCAGTACCTGGTGTACCAGTTAAAGTAATCGGTCCTAACTTCTTCGTGTTCGTGACCGCGACAACAACAGTATCGTCAAGGCCTGCCTTCTTAATTGTTGGGTCCCAGAACTCAATTAATTCTTGTCCCTTCTTTACTTTCTGGCCTTCCTCAACGTAGGAAACAAAGCCGGTCCCCTTCAATTTAACGGTACCAATTCCAACGTGGATTAAGAGGGCAATTCCATCTTCACTGAGCAAGCCAACCGCATGCCGCGTTGTAAATACTTGCTTGACCTTCGCATCAAATGGTGCCAAGACCCGACCATCAGTTGGTTTAATGGCAAAACCATCACCAGCTGCACCGGTTGAGAAGACATCATCCTTTACATCAGACATCTTCATCAGCTTCCCGGCAATTGGCGTTGCAACGTTTACCGTCTTGGCTGCTTGCTTGTCATCACCAATGTGCTTGCCCCATGTCTTTTCCAGTTCGGCAACAATTTCGGCGTGCTTTTGTTCACTCAAAATCACCTTCTTGGCAAAGACACAAATAGCAATCACTAACAGCACGGCAGGAACGGCAAACATCATTAACTTGAAGTTCATCCGGCCAGTAGCAGTGATGGATGAAGCAGTTGCACCAGTCGTCATTCCGGCAAGGATAGCAACTTGACCAACCACCCCGTTGGCCACGGCACCACCGAACTTATCCAGTAATGGCCGCACGGACAAAGCAAGTGATTCATCACGGTGACCCAACTTCAACTGACCATATTCAACGGAGTCAGTGATAACCATCAGGACAATTAAGAAGACCATTGGTTGTGGGAAACCAAACATGGAAGCAGCAATCAAAACTAATGCTAAGTTGTCACCAGCAACGGAGAACAGTGCAATCCCGCAAAGCATGAAGACCAGTAAGCAGGTAAACAGTGCTTTCCGACTGAGGTGCTTAGAGAAGAATGGGAACAATGAAGTCCCGATAATTCCCAAGAAGACATTGATTGTTGAGAAAATTGAGAATGCCTTTGGTGCACCCATGATGTAAGTGAAGTAGTAAACTTCAAGCGAGTTGATAATGTTAATAGCAACACAGTAGAAGAGGTATGCACAGGCAACCCACATCAACTGATCGTTACCAGATAAGGCTTTGAAGATTCCAACAACACCAACGGTATCCTTCTTGTTCTTCCGAATTTCACTATTCGTTTCACGGGTAAAGATACCAACACCCCAGGCAGACAGCATGGCCAGCGAACAGATAATCAGGGCAAAGACAAACCAACCACGGTCATCCCCGGTGCTAGTCTTAGTAGCTGAGAAGTAGATAACGGCTGGCATAACGATGATCCCAACCATACCACCACCGATTGTGGAACCGACCCGGGCAAAGGTAGCCGTCTTTTCACGTTCCCGTGAATCAGTCGTCAGTGATGGCAACATTGACCAGAAACCAACATCCTTAAATGAATAGAAGATATCCATCGTGATGTACAATACACCGAATAAGACGAGGTAACCAACCGCACTCTTCTTGTACAAGCCACCCATGTTAGTGAACAAGAGCAGAAGAATTACGGCAGAAACGGTCCCACCGATAACAACCCATGGACGGAAGTGGCCCCACCGGGTCTTGGTCCGGTCAATGGCGTTCCCAATAAATGGGTCAATGAATAATTCAACGAAACGAAGGCACATGATAATTAAGGTGACAATACTAATCATCTTGTTATCCAACGCCTTGTTACCAGTATCAAATAAGTGCGAGGTAATGAACATAATCAGGTAACCACAAAGGAGACCGTAGAATGAATCGTTACCAAAAGCACCAAAACTATAAGCAAGACGCTCGCGCATCGTCATCTTGCTTTTTCCTTCCGTACTCATATAATTTCCTTCTCTCCCAATAAATTTAAAAACGGTTTCTGTATCCGTTTTCAATCATCGTCATAAATTATATTTGATAAGCGTTTATCATTCCATGGTCAAACGCACTCAAAGTATGCCAAATGTTTTTATGAACAAATTGACATACAATAAGCTAATTTGTGCTAAAATAAGCAATGTTATTTTATTGTTAAAAACATATATCCATGGAAAGGAGTGTAATTGATGGACGGCGAATACAAAAGTCTAACAGGTAAGAGCTTTGAAAGTAATATTCTCTTCGTCGGTCAGGATGATTGTGCGCCTAACTATTTCTACCGCGGAAATAACGTCCGTGAAAACTATGTCATCCACTATATCATCGATGGTAAGGGAACTTTTTCATCAGCCAACCACCAGGCCGTCAGCCTAAAAAAAGGCGACGTGTTTATCCTTCCCAAGGGCGTTCCCTGTTTTTACCAGGCTGATGGTGAAGACCCGTGGAAGTACTTCTGGATTGGCCTCTCCGGGACCAAGATCAAGACAATGCTGTCTGGGTCTGAATTATTTACCAAACGCTACCTCCGCCAGGTTCAAGATAGCCAGTTTTATGACCGGCTCACCAAACTATTCGCGGCGTTAAAACAAAAGAGCTCGCTGGCTAACGATATTTTAGTGGAGTCACTCACCTACCAAATGTTCTACCAGCTGGTAACAGAGTACCCAACTAAGGCACCGAAAGCCGATAGTAAGGCCCATGACCTACTTAAGCTGGCTACCTACTACCTGCAAAAAAACTTCCACAAGAATTCCTGCAACGTGGAAGACCTCTGCCACCATCTCAACATCTCCCGGAGTTACCTCTATACTATTTTCAAAAAGAACCTAAATATTTCAGTTCAGAGCTACCTAACCCACTTACGGATGGAAGAAGCTTGCCAACTTCTCCGCAGTACTGATGAAACCGTCCAGGAGGTAGCCCACCGGGTCGGCTACCGGGATGAATTTACTTTTTCTAAGGCTTTCAAACGGTACAGCGGCTTTAGCCCGGTGGTGTACCGCGAAAATACCCGCTAATGCAAAAGCGCTGGACTTACTTTCCAATTACCGTGTAATAAAAAATGAGACTAGGAAGAAGTTTTACTTTCTTCCTAGTCTCATTTTTACTTTTTTAGTTGTCTTGTAAATGAGCTTTCCGTGCTTGGTCGATATCAAATTCTGGGAACCAAATACCGATTTCCTTTTGCGCACTTTCAACCGTATCTGAAGTGTGGATGATGTTCCGCAGGTTACCATCTGGCCATTCACGACCGTAGTCACCACGGATAGTACCCCACTCGGCTTCACCAGGGTTGGTAGCACCAGCCATGTTGTGGATAGCTTGGACAACATTAGTACCAGAAACCACAATTCCAACGATTGGGCCTTCAGTCATGTATTCCAACAATTCAGGGAAGAATGGCTTGTTAACCTTGTCAGCATAGTGTTGACGGAGTTTTTCTTCCGTTGGGATGATCATCTTCAGCGCTTCGATGTTGTAGCCCTTCCGTTCGATCCGGGTGATAATATCACCGATATGCCGGGTCTTAACACCATCTGGCTTTACCAGTACCAATGTATATTCGTCTTTTACCATTGGGAAACATCTCCTTATAAATCACTACTGATAGCGTACCATATTGCGCCTAATCTTGAAAGCGGTTTTAATCTTTATCCATTAATTCGTGTTCAATTACCAACTGCCGGCCCGCTTGTTCATTAATGGCCGGGCTCACCGGACCGTTGCTCAACAGGGTCAACTGATGCATTGCCCGGGTTGCCATCGTGTAGATCATTCCCACCGCATCAACATTTTCCATGTTGCTTGCGGAAACGTCATATGCAACGACCGAATCAAATTCGAGCCCTTTGGCAAGGTAGATTGGCAAAACTAGCACCCCGGATGGCAAGGCACTATCACGAGCATGAAGTAGGTGTAGGTCGTCCACCTTTTGTTGGTGCAAGAAACGGTACACATCTTCGGCCTGGGCCAAGTTTTTCGTCAGTACCGCCACTGTTTCGTACTCAGTCCGTTGGTCATTGATGCTTTCCAGTAATGCTTCATTAAGGGCTGGCTGGTCATAGCGGACCACGAGCCGTGGCTGGTCGCCGTGACGGGTAAATGAAATTACCTGGTCACCATCTGGCAACAGTGACTTGGCAAAATCAGTGATCTCCTTAGTTGACCGGTAGCTCCGGTTAAGGGAAATCAGGTTCGGATGCTTAGCCTTCAGGACGGCACTTAATTCTTCCAACATCTCCTGGGGAAGCTGCAATGGCTTAAAAAGTGCCTGTTCACTATCGCCCAGTACCGTAAACTTGGCCCGGGGGAAGGTATGGCGGAGGTAAACTAGCATAGCTAACGGATAATCCTGCATTTCGTCAATAAAGACGTACTGGAAGGATTGGTTCTGCCCACTCCCCGTCATTAAGTCACGCAAGTACATCAGCGGCGCCGTATGCATTAACTTAAGTCGGTGGCACTCAATTTCTTCCTGGTACTCAGTAATTGAACTAGTCCAGTCCCGTTTACTGATATTTTGTGGCAGATCTACCTGCCGGAGGAATTGTTCGTACTGGTTGAAGAAGTCAATGAAGTAGTTGTTGTAAATTGCATCGGCCACCACCCGCAGACGACGCTTGGCATACCGGCGAGACAGGTAATCATACTGCTGGTCTTCATCTTCGAAATCATCAACCGTGTGCTTGCCGTATAGGCTGTGCAGCTGTTGCACATCAAGCTCATCAAGTCCCTTGGCAACCCAGTCCTTCTTGGCCTCTTCACGCACACGGTGTTGGAGTTCTCGAATTAGCTTATTTTTCAGGTGGATCAAGCGGTCAGCTGCCGTCATGGTTGCCGGCAGTGACTGGTAGATTTCCTTGATGTGGGCAGCGCTGAAGAACACCTGGCTGTTAAACGTTAAGTCCGCAAACTGGAACTGGTCGACTGGCAGGTCACGCACATAATCACGGACCGCATCCATTGCAGCCGCACTTTCTAGGAAGTCCGCAATATCATGGTTGCCGTTCCCCGTCTGGCGGTCCTCGTAGCGGTCAAATAAGGTTTCGACCTGAAGTCCCTCGAACCGACGCCGCAGGAACCCAGCCAGGGTCACTTGCCGCATGTTTCGTTCACCTAGGCTTGGCAACACCTCAGAAATATAGTGGCTAAAGAGGTTGTTTGGACTGAAAAGCACAATCTGATCAGCGTTCAGCTCGGCCCGGCTATGGTAAAGAAGGTAAGCGATCCGTTGCAAAATTGCGGACGTCTTCCCCGATCCAGCGACCCCCTGAACCAGGAGCAAGTCACTCTTTGTATCCCGGATGATATCGTTTTGCTCTTGCTGGATGGTGGCTACGATGTTGTGCATGTACTGATCGTTTTGTTCCCCCAAGGCGGCCTGGAGAAGTTCGTCACCAACCGTATCATTGGTGTCAAACATGTTGGTAATCTTGCCATCCTTGATAGTAAATTGTCGTTTCTTAACCAGTTCCGTTTTCTGTATTCCAGCCGGGGTCTCGTACTTTACTGGACCCAAATTGCCGTTATAGTAAACACCTGAAATCGGCGCCCGCCAATCGTAAATTAGGAAGTCGGTTTTATCCTCGTTCATCAGCGACGCAGTACCGATATAGAGCGTCTCCGGTTCCTTTTCACCAGGATCAAGGATGTCGATTCGGCCAAAATAGGGTGACCCATGAAGGCCACGGAGCGTTTGCAGCTGGTGCTTGAGAATCGTTTCATTTTCCGCTGCCTGCGAAACAAGCCGGCGCTGTTGTTCCAGTTCGGACCGTGATTCTGCAATATCATCAACTTCGTAGCGGTTAATTGAGGCGTTTTCGCTGTAATTCTTTTCGACAGCCCGGGTTTCCTTGTGGGCGTCATTAACGGCTTGCGCGGTTGTTTCAATCTGACGTTTGATTTCATCATCCACCCGGTCAACCCGTGCTTGTTCAAGGCGCTGCTCTTCTTCCATTCGTAACCCTCTCTTCTCGTTAATCATGACTTATTATTGTAGCATCTTATTGTTATCAGCCATAGTAAAAAGGCCGCAGCAAAATCGCTACGACCTTTATTTTTATTCCTAATATTATCAACCCGGTTAGGGCACAGCTTCCTATCCTTGTACTTCTGCTTTCGGCAACTTCTTCAACGAGTGTTTCAAGATAAATGGTTCAAGGACCGTTGCCAAAATAATAACGGTAATTACATCTGAGTAATACATCGATGACAACAAGTGGGCCTCGTAACCGATCTGGGCAGTAATTAAGGCCATTTCACCACGAGCAACCATACCGCTCCCAACAACGTAGGAACTATCAAGGTTGAAGCCCGCTAGCTTGGCACCGGCACCACAGCCAACCAACTTGGTCAGACAAGCCAGAATGGTCATCACAATCACGAACACAATTGACCGTGAAATGTTATCAAAGCGCATGTTCAAACCAACGCTGACAAAGAACAGCGGAATGAAGAGCGCGTACCCAATTGGTTCAAAGCTCCGGTCAATCGTCTCTTTCCGGTGGGTATTAGCAACCGCGATCCCGGCAAAGAAGGAACCAACTGCCCCACTCAGGCCAACGTAATGGGCAATGGCCGCCATCCCCAGACAGATGATCATCGCCATCACGGACGGTGCAGATTCAGTCAACATCTTTTCACTAATGTGCATCAGGTATGGTGCCAACCAGCGAACCAGCAGGTAAGTACCACCAAAGAAGAGGACTTGCAAGCACAGAGCAAGCCACAGTGGTAGGCTGCTGTGGGCATTGCCGCCTTCACCGTTAATCACACTAATCATGATTGATAGCATCATAACACCGATAATGTCATCGGCCACCGCGGCACCGAGGATGGTTGCCCCTTCCCGGCTGGAAATTTGGTTAAATTCCCGCAATACGGCCACGGAAATGCTGACGGAGGTTGCGGCGAAGATTACCCCGATAAAGACCGACTCAGTCTTGGTGAAACCAAAGAGGTAACTAACCGGCGCCATGACGATTACCGGGATAATCGCCCCCGCCGCAGCAACATAAAATGCCGGTCGCAAGTACTTCTTCAGCTGGGAGAGGTCACTCTCCAACCCGGCAATAAACATTAAGATAATGACCCCAATTTCTTGGAACTCATTCATCATCGAATTAAGGTGGACCCAGTTTAAGATTGCCGGACCCACCAGGATTCCGACAAAGATCTGCCCGATTACTTCAGGGATTTCAACCCGCCGGCAGTAATGAGCCACAATCTGGGTTAATAATAGTAAGCCCGCTAAGGTGGCAATAAATTCCATATCTTTCCCTCCACTATTTAAATCACTAGCTTTTATCATAGCATAAGTTTGACTAATCCCCACTATGAAAGGATATAATCTGGTAAGAAGCATTTATTTCTGGAGGAAAAGATCTTGCCAAATTCACAGCAAATTCGTTCGCGGGACCTACTTCGCCGTCCCTTTAGTCAACCATTCTTAAACCACGTTGGCGCCGGTATCGTTGTTGGCTTCCTCACCGGGTTAGTGGTCGGAGCCTTCCGCTGGATTATCGACCAAACACTAAAATTCTTAGCGGATATTTATCCCCAAATGGCTAGCCACCCTTTGTGGATCCTGCCATATGTTTTGGTAATGGTCATTATTGCCCTACTCCTTGGCCGATTGCTCAAGGGGCGGACACTGGACCTGGTGGGGTCGGGGGTCCCACAAATCGAAGCCATCTTGTTGGGAAAACATGAAATGAAGTGGTGGTCCGTGCTCTGGCGGAAATTTGTCGGGGGACTATTGGCCATCTGTCCCGGACTCTTTCTTGGTCGTGAAGGTCCCTGTATCCAGATGGGTGCCTGCATCGGTCAAGGATTATCAGAAAAGATTTTCCACCTTAATAAGGAAGACCGGCACCTCTTACTTCAATGCGGGGCCGCGGCCGGACTAGCTGCCGCCTTCAGTGCGCCATTAGCCGGAACGGTCTTCTTACTGGAAGAAATCACTCATAACTTCCGCAACCGGGTGTGGGTACCGGCACTGGCCGCCTGTATTGCTGCCGACTTTGCGACCTTTTTCTATTTTGGTACCAAGCCTTGCCTCTACTTGCCAATCAAGACCGACCTCCCCTTCAGCGCCTACCCATGGCTATTGGTTGTCGGAATTGTCATTGGTGCTGGTGCTTACGGTTTTCAATACGGTATTTTGAACCTGCATTGGTGGTACGGAAAGCTAACTTTAATTCCCCAACGCTTTCATTCCATCATCCCCCTACTACTGGTAATCCCTGTAGGGCTATGGAATGTTAACCTCCTCGGTGGTAGTCACAAGGTTATTCAGTTTCTAACCACCATGCCGGCAAATAATAGCTGGGCTACTTGCCTCGGACTGCTAGTTATTTTCCTGGTAATCCGCTTTGTGGGAACGATGATTTCGTACGGCGCAACCGTCCCTGGTGGGATTTTCATGCCAATCTTTGTACTCGGTGGAATCTGGGGTGCAATTGCTGGAATCATCATGGTACATGCCGGGATTATTCCAGCATCCTGCTACCTAAACATGATTGTCCTTGGAATGACGTCTTATATTGCCGCCACAGAAGGGACCCCGTTCACTTCAATTTTATTAGCAACTGAAATGGTGGGTTCCATCGAGCAGATATTGCCAATGGCGCTGTTAACTTTTGTTGCCTACTACACGAGCATGGCGCTAGGCTCACAACCACTGATTTACGACGCCCTACGTGAGGAAATGGTATTTGAAAAATAAAATAACGGATGGTTCGCCTTTAGTTGGTAGCCATCCGTTATTTTATTTTAAAAGAGAATGGCCACTAACCCACTTCAGCGACTGCTAATGTTATAATTGTATTATAAATGAATTAATAGGGAGGAGACGTAATGAGCTTTTTACAAGGAAAAGTGGCTCTAATAACCGGTGGTGGCCGGGCCGTTCTCAGTGACGGAAAGAGTGGTTCAATCGGTTATGGGATTGCTACCGCCTATGCCAAGGAAGGTGCTAACCTGGTAATTACCGGACGAAACAAGGCTAAGTTAGACGGCGCTAAGCAAGAATTAGAGGATAAGTACGGGATCAAGGTACTGGCTCTTCAGGCCGACATTAATCCAAAAGCTGACAACCAAGCCGTGGCTAAGGGGGTCGTTGACCAGGCAGTCAAAGAATTTGGCCGCTTAGACGTTTTAATTAACAACGCCCAGGCTTCTGCTTCGGGGGTTACCCTGGCTGACCACACACCTGAACAATTCGATCTTGCAATTTATTCTGGCCTATACGCCGCCTTCTACTACATGCAGGCCGCTTACCCACATTTAAAAGAAACAGCGGGATCAGTAATTAACTTTGCTTCCGGGGCCGGGCTGTTTGGCAACTATGGTCAATGTGCCTATGCAGCAGCTAAGGAAGGAATCCGCGGAATGAGCCGGGTAGCAGCTACCGAATGGGCAAAGGATAACATCAACGTTAATGTTGTCTGCCCATTAGCTTGGACTGCTAAGTTGGAACAATTCAAGGAAGCCTTCCCTGACGCATTCAAGTCCAATGTCCACGTTCCACCAATGGGGCACTTCGGCGATGCTGAAAAAGAAATTGGCCGGGTTTGTGTCCAACTTGCTTCTCCCGACTTTAAGTACATGACTGGTGAAACGCTCACCCTCGAAGGTGGTTTGGGTCAACGACCATAAGGAGGTAGCGCCTCAAGCCAGCTTCCATGTCGTAATTTAACTATCTTTACAGTAGCAAAAAGGGCTGAGTTGATTCCCAGCCTTTTTGTTTTACTCGCAGCTAATCCTAAAAAACTCGTACTTAATAACAGCGGCTGTTGCTACACGTCCTGAATACGTATAAAATAATATCAAACATGATATATGGTCAAACGGCATTAAAAAGACTCAGCTTCCACGTCACCCTAAATTTAGTGACATGCTTTACAAGGAAATTCAATTTAAAATAAAGGGAGAGACACGCTATGGACGAAATTAAAGTATTTGGCAGATTGTAAAATATAAGTTGAACATTTAAGTGGACAAGAAAACCCATAAAGGTCTTTAATGGTGTTACCACAAC
>NZ_CANDNW010000004.1 GCF_947387525.1 Limosilactobacillus viscerum | reverse complement strand
AATTATCAAACACCTTTGGAAGTATTCATGAAGTATATTACAGATGACCAATTTCTAATTTAAATTGACATTCCGGGTTATAAAAAGAGCACTAGTAGTCGTGAATCGATTGCTAGTGCTCTTTGCATTAGGAGAGAAGTTAATGGCTGAAAAAAGGTTACTGAACATTAAGCTCGACGTTACCGAGGCCGTGGTCAAATTTAACTAACCACTCACCTTGCTTGAGGGAAGGCGGCAGGACAAAAGTACCGGAGGAGACTAGTTGTCCTTGCTTAAATTTCTTGCCTTGACTTTCTAACTTTTGAACTAGCCATTGTAGTGAGTTCAGGGGGTTACCCAGCACCTCGGATGATTGTCCTTCGTCTAACTTCTGGTTATCAAGGAAGAGCTGTGCCTTGACATTGGCAGCTTCAGCGACATCACTAAATACTTTACTACTTGGCTGTTCCGTGCCATAGACAACTAGGCCGCCAACCGCACAGTCTGACATAACATTGTATTTACCTAAACTAGGGAACCAGTCCTTAAAGCGGGAGTCAGGGACTTCCAAAGCCCCGGCAACGGTTGTTTTTCGCAGTAGGTCCGCCAAACTGTCGGTGCTTGAAAGGTCTTCTTTGGCCCGGAAGGCTAGTTCAACTTCAACTAGTGGTTCCATCTGGTCAGCAAGGTTAACCATTGCCGGTGCTGGCAAGAAGTGTCGGTCGACTTGTGCCCCATAAAGTGGTGAATCAGCGTTGAACATGTCCTGGGTTTTCTTGCTGGTTAAGGAGACCTTATACCCACCTACTGGGACAGACTTTAATGCCATTACCCGGTTTTGGATGGCGTACGCAGTATCATCATCGGTGACCACACCGGTCCAGTCTGCTTCATTTAAGGGGTTGCCACTAACGTATGCATCATGAAGAGCTTGAGCAAATTCTTCTTGTTTTTCGTTTAACTTAGTCATATCATGTACCTCCATTTGTTGAGACCATGAAAACTCATACCCGCTTATAGTTGCCCACACGTATGAGCACGATGGTTATTTATCATTTCTTGCTGCTGGATCAAAATATTAATGTCACTAATGTCACTATCTTCCACTGTGCTCACCTCACATTAAGTTATTTTAAGAACAAACAAAAAAAGTCCCCTAAGCATCAATTAGACACTTAAAGGACGACGAATCGTGGTACCACCTTTTATTCATGGAAAAATCCACCTTAACCAGACAAATAATCTGTTGTCATTGTAATGGGTGACGACCAGGTCGACTTACTAATTTCAGTAACCAACTTGCAGGTGATATTTTAGGAATAACCGCATCTAGTTTTCACCAACCACTAGATCTCTGCTGCCAGTTTATTCCTGCGACTTCCTGCGCTTTGTTTTTTGCTTGTAATTAAGTTTAACTAAACTATACTCATCAAATTTTAATCTGTCAACTACCTTTTTAGTATTATTAATCCGCGAAACTAAAATTACCGTTGCGTGTAAGATGTAGATAAAAGTTAGTGGTGAAGTAAAAAATAATTTATTCTTAACAAGCAACTAAATCTAGTGTATACTACTTGCCAACGACATTTTTATTAGAAAACGATTGAAATGCATGAAAATTACTTAAGGAGTGACGACGATGACAAAGTTTAATTATTCTAAACGAGTACCAGCTGATGGAACGGATGCGGTGGGTGCAATTCTAAAAGCGGCCGCTGATCCAAAGATTATTTCTTTTGCTGGCGGGTTGCCAGCTCCTGAGTTATTTCCCGTCAAGGAAATGAAGGCGGCTGTTGATAAGGTTTTTGATGAGCAAGGACAAGTAGCGATGCAATATGGTGCTGCCAAGGGGGTAACTGCACTCCGGGAATTAATCTTACAGCACGTTAAGGAGAAGGAAAACGTCACTGGTAAGGTTGAAAACGTCTTAGTGACGACCGGTTCTGAACAAGTCCTTGACCTAGTTGGGAAAGCCTTCGTTAACCCTGGCGATACCGTTTTAGTTGAGCAGCCAACCTACCTTTGTGCACTGGATGTCTTTAAATCCTACGGGGCAAAGTTTGTGGGCGTAGCGATGGATGAAGAGGGGATGAAGATGGATTCCCTTGAAGAAACATTGAAGGCCCATCCGGAAACCAAACTAATCTATACGGTTCCTAATTTTCAAAACCCAACTGGCCGAACCATGGCGGTTGATCGCCGGAAGAAGTTAGCCGAACTGGCTGCTAAGTACAATGTCTTAGTACTAGAAGACAATCCTTATGGTGAAATTCGTTTTGCTGGTAAGCATGTACCGGCAGTTAAGTCTTTTGATCAGACGGGACATGTCTTTTACATGAGTACTTTTTCTAAGACCTTGGCACCTGGGTTCCGCCTTGGTTGGGTAGTAGCTGACGCAGAAGTAATTAACAAGTTAACCGTGCTGAAGCAATCAGCTGATTTGCATACTGATAACCTTGCCCAGTATGCTGTTGTTGAATTCTTGAAGAACAACGACCTTGATGCACACGTCGCAAAGATCAGTGCTCTATATGGCAAGCGTAAGCAGTTGATGGTAGAAGGAATTAAAGAATATTTCCCTGCTGGCGTTAAGTATACGGATCCTGAAGGCGGGATGTTCCTGTGGGTTGAAGTGCCTGGTGTTGATGACACAGTTGAGCTCTTCAAGGAATGTCTTAAGCATAACGTTGCCTTTGTGCCTGGTGATCCATTCTACGCCGGTAAGCCACAACCGGGTGCCTTCCGCTTGAATTATTCCAACATGGCGGAAGACAAGATCAAGGTTGGCTTGAAGCAGTTAGGTGAAGCACTCCAAGAAGCCGTAAATAAGTAAAAAATAGGGGGGAGCTGTGCCGGGTCAAACCCGGTTAGGGCCTGATGGCTGCTAGCATAGGACGTTGTTAACGGAACGGGCTAGCGATTGTCCTATGCTAGACACTAAGGCCCTGGGTTGTGGCACGTGATATCTCTGTAATATTCGGAACAAGGTGGGGCCGAGCCCCCGCAAGCACAAATAGTGGTCCAGAGTTCGTCTTTTGACGGGCTCTGGACCTCATTTGTGTACCGCGCTGTTCGCTTTTGATCTATATAGGTGGACTTATTTCACAGCCTTTTTGTTTTTGTTTTAAATATCCCTTTACAACAAATTTACTGATATGCTATACTACTAGAGTTGATTAAATATGACTCTGCCTAAGACTCAGGTGGCAACTTGCCTTAATTCGTACCTGCCGAGGAAGAAATGTAAATTCCTTCTCTATGTCTGCGGTCATAGGGATTTTTTTATAAATCCGATCAAAATACATTGCAGGAGGTGAAATTCATGAGTGAAGCAGCTATTGCAAAGAAAGCTGAAATTGTTAAGCAAACCGCTGATTTGATTAACAATGCTGAATCAGCTATCGTTGTTGACTACCGTGGTTTGACTGTTGCCGAAGTTACTGATTTGCGTAAGCAACTCCGTGATGCCGGTGTTAAGATGTCAGTTATCAAGAACAAGATTCTTGACCGTGCCGTTGAAGGTACTGATTACGAAGATCTGAAGAGCACTTTTGTTGGCCCAACTGCTGTTGCCTTCTCTGACGAAGACCCAATTGCTCCAGCTAAGATTCTGAAGAAGTTCGCTGACGACCACGACGCTCTTGAAATCAAGGGTGGCTTCATCGAAAAGAGTGTTAAGACTCTTGATGAAATCAACGAATACGCTACGATGCCAAGTCGCGAAGACCTGCTGTCCATGCTTGCATCTGCATTGCAAGACCCAATGCGGAAGATTGCTCGTGCAGTCAAGGCCGTTGCCGACAAGGAAGACGAAGCCGCATAATTACCGTATATCGGTTCAATATCAAATTAAAATTAATTACCTAAATATTGGAGGAAATAAACATGGCTTTTGATAAGGATGCTATCATTGCTTCATTAAAGGAAGCATCAATTTCTGACCTTAACGATCTTGTTAAGGCTATCGAAGACGAATTCGACGTTTCTGCTGCTGCTCCAGTTGCAGCTGCAGGTGCTGCTGGTGGTGACGCTGCTGCTAAGGACAGCTTCACTGTTGAATTGACTGAACCAGGTCAAGCTAAGGTTAAGGTTATTAAGGCTGTTAAGGATATCACTGGTGTTGGCCTTAAGGACGCTAAGGACCTTGTTGACGGTGCTCCTTCAGCTATCAAGGAAGACGTTAAGGAAGACGAAGCTAACGACATCAAGGAAAAGCTTGAAGCCGCTGGTGCTACTGTTACCCTTAAGTAGTTCTTCACTAAATAAAAAAAGAGGTTGCTGCGGCAACCTCTTTTTTTATTTTAAATTTTTTCTCCCAAATTAAATATGATCAGCTATTCATTTATAACGTGTTATCTATTGATTAGCCAATTCTACTATTAATAGATTAGAATCGCTTTTCCTTATAAGATGCCAGCAAATCCTTTTACTGCTGGAATTCACATCATAATTAATTAAAATAACAAAAGACGATATAAAAAAATTAATCTGCCTTGAAAGAAAGCGCTATGAGTTGTACACTTAACTTGTGAATAGCAATTATTTTTAAACACGTGATAAGTTATTTGTTTACTGGAGGGATTAACAATGGATATTGTTAGTTTAGCTCGTTTCCAGTTTGCGATGACGACGGTCTTTCACTTTTTCTTCGTTCCGTTTTCTATCGGGACGGTGTTCGTCGTTGCAGTGATGGAAACGATGTATGTTCGTACCAAGAATGAGTCATATAAGAAGATGGCTAAATTCTGGGGTAACATTTTCATGCTGAGCTTTGCTGTCGGTGTCGTTACCGGGTTAATTCAGGAATTCCAATTTGGGATGAACTGGTCTGACTACTCACGGTTTATGGGTGACATTTTTGGTGCCCCACTGGCCTTTGAAGCACTCCTCTCATTCTTTATCGAATCTACCTTTATTGGTCTCTGGGTCTTCACCTGGGACCGGGTCAAGAAGGGCCTGCACTTATTCTTTATTTGGATGATTGTCTTCGGGACGATGACATCAGCCCTGTGGATCTTGACTGCCAACTCCTTCATGCAGCACCCAGTTGGCTTTACCGTTCGTAATGGCCGGGCCGAAATGGTTGACTTTGGTGCATTAATTTCTAACCCCCAAGTTATCTTTGAACTGGGCCACGTCCTAATGGGTGCCTTATTAACCGGTGCCACGATTATTGCGGGGTTAACTGCTTTCCAACTGTTGAAGAAGCGTTCACTGTCAGATGAAAATAAGACAATCTACCACAAGACAATGCGGATTAGCCTATGGTTAATGCTGATCTTCTCACTGGGTTCCATTACAGTTGGGGATATGCAAATGCAATACCTAATTAAGGAACAACCAATGAAGTTTGCTGCAACTGAAGCAGTTTACAAGACAACGAAGAGTCCAGCACCATGGACGGTTGTCGGGGTTGCAAATCCAAAGACTCATCAAGTTAATGGCAAGATTGAAATCCCAATGATGTTGAGTGTCCTTTCCTATCACAAGACTTCTGGCTCTGTTACCGGGATGGAAGAAATCAACGCCCAACTAGAAAAGAAGTATGGTACCCATATTGATGGTCAAAAGATGAACTACTACGTTCCTGTTAACACTCTGTTCTGGAGCTTCCGGGTAATGTGTGGTTTCGGTGCTCTGTTGGCATTAGTATCCATTGTTGGTTTGATTATGACAAGAAAAGGCAAGGAGATCTTGTACAATCACCGGTGGGCGCTATGGGTAATGGCCATTTTGACCTTTGCTCCATTCCTTGCTAACACCGCTGGTTGGTTTATCACTGAATTCGGTCGTGCACCATGGACTGTCTATGGTTTGTTTACGATCCAACAAAGTGTTTCGCCAAACGTCTCTGTTGCATCGCTATTAACTTCTAACATTATCTACTTTGTTCTCTTTACTAGTTTGGCAATTATCCTGATTTCGCTGATTGCACGTTTCTTGCGTAACGATCCAGTTGAATGGGAAGCTGCTCAGGCCGATAAAAAGGCAACGGATCCATTTGCAAAGGGGGCCTTCTAAATGTCATTTCTACAAGCTTTGTGGTTCTTGTTAATTGGCGTGCTATTTTCCGGCTTCTTCTTCCTGGATGGATTTGACTATGGTGTCGGAATGGCAGTAGGTATGCTCGCTCATAATGAAGGCGAACGCACCCAGATCATTAGAACAATCGGTCCGGTATGGGATGGTAATGAAGTATGGTTAGTCACTGCGGGTGGTGCCATGTTTGCTTCGTTCCCATACTGGTATGCAACCTTATTCTCTGGCTACTACCTTATCTTATTATTTATCCTGGTCGGTTTAATTCTCCGGGGTGTTTCATTTGAATTCCGGGCTAAGAGTCCCGATTCAAAGAAGCCAATTTTGGATAAGATTATGGCCTTCTGCAGTTTTTTGGTGCCATTCCTCTTTGGGGTAATGTTTATCTCCATGATTAAGGGGATGCCAATTGATGCTGCAGGTAACATCCACGCTCACTTCTTTGACTACTTCAACTGGTTCTCAGTTGTTGGTGGGATTGCGTTGGCTTTGTTGACTTACCTTCACGGTTTGAACTACATCACCTTGAAGACGAAGGGACCAGTTTCCGAACGGTCACAAAATTATGCCCAGGCATTTTACTGGGTACTGTACGTCGGCGAAGTTGTCTTTGCACTTTTGCTGCTGTTCCAGACCGACTTTATCAAGGTTCACCCAGTTGCTACACTGCTTTGCCTAGTACTGATCGTTGGCTTCTCAGTTTGGGCCCACGTTTCAACCTTCAAGAACAAGCAGGGCTTTGCCTTTGCTGCTAGTGGGTTAACACTGATTTCACTGGTTGCACTAATCTTCTGTGGACTCTTCCCACGGGTAATGATTTCTTCAATCAGCAGCAAGTTTGACCTAGTCATTCAAAGTGCATCATCATCAAATTACACCTTAATTGTAATGACGATTGCGACCGTTATCTTAGTACCTTGTGTACTTGCTTACACAATTTGGGCATACTGGATTTTCCGGAAGCGGATTGAAATGCCTAAAGTTGGGGAGGCTAATTAATGATTGATCGAGAGCTATTTCAACTCGCGGGAGCTAAATCAATCAGTAAAAGGCTTGCGGGACTTGATGTTCTGCAAGCCTTTTTGATTATTGGTCAGGCTCTTGCATTGAGTGCAGTTATTACTCGTTTGTGGGAAGGACACCGTCTTGACCGGCTAATGCTAGTGGCATTTGCCGCCTGCTTCACCGGTCGCCAGCTATTGGCCTGGCTTAGTGACCGCTGGTTAGATAACTATGCGGGCCGAACCGCCCAAAGTCTGCGCCGGTCACTCCTTGAAAAATTATTTAAGCTAGGACCAGCCCTTGTACAAAAACAGGGGACTGGTAGCATGATCACGATGGTCCTCGATGGGATCGGCGAAGTTCGTGAGTACATTAAACTGACTTTTTCAAAAGTGATGACGATGATGATTGTGCCCGTCCTGGTATTAATTGCGACGTGCTTTTTAGACCTGCGTTCGGCAGTGATTTTACTAATCATGTACCCGCTGATTGTGATGTTCATGATTATCCTGGGAAAAGCAGCGCAGGCAAAGGCGGAAAAGCAATTTGGCAACTTTCAGAAATTATCGAATAACTTTATTGATTCATTGCGGGGAATTGATACGTTAAAATACCTTGGTTTAAGTAAACGGTATTCAAAGAGTATCTTTAACTCGAGTGAGACCTTCCGGGAACGGACAATGCGAGTGCTGAAGATCGCCATGCTGTCGACCTTTGCGTTAGACTTCTTTACCACCTTGTCGATTGCCGTGATCGCCGTCTACCTTGGTTTTGGCTTGATTAATGGGAAAATAACACTTTTTCCTGCCCTTGCCGTCCTAATTTTGGCACCAGAATACTTCCTGCCAATTCGGAATTTTGCGGGGGATTTCCATGCAACCTTAAATGGAAAAAATGCTTTTAAGAAGATTCACCACCTAATTAATGAGCCGGCGGAACCAGTTGCTGACGTAAAGCTTCATGAGTGGGGACCTAACGACCAGCTTGAGCTGAACAACCTCCAGTTTAAGTACCCAAATGGGGTGGCGATAAAACCATTCTCCCTCCAAATTAAGGGCAACCAAAAAATCGGTATTATCGGGATGAGTGGGGCTGGTAAGACAACCCTCATTAACTTGCTTAGCGGCTTTTTAACGCCGACGGCAGGTGAGATTAATATCGAGGGGCAGTCAACTACCACGTTAGACATTCCCGAATGGCGGCAACAATTACTCTACATCCCACAAAATCCATACGTATTTACCGCCACGTTACGTGAAAACATTGCCTTTTACACCCCAGATGTCAGTGATGACCAGGTATTAAAAGCAATCCATGTTGTTGGCTTAGACGACCTGTTGGCAGACCTGCCGGAAGGGCTTGATACTGTGATCGGTAGCGGACGCCGGGTATTATCTGGCGGTCAGGCGCAACGGATCGCACTGGCCCGTGCCTTCCTTGACCAGGATCGGCGGGTAATGATTTTTGATGAACCGACTGCCCACCTGGATATCGAAACGGAAATGGACTTAAAGGACCGGATGTTACCATTGATGGACAACCGGCTGGTCTTCTTTGCTACCCACCGTCTTCACTGGATGAAGCAGATGGACTACATTTTGGTAATGAACCACGGTGAACTGGTCGAGCAAGGAACATTTGCAGAATTAAAGAAAAAGGATGGTTACTTTATGCGGTTAATGAAGGAAATGCGAGGTGAAGATTAATGTTTAAGAAGGTACCGTTATTGCGGGCACTAAAGCACGACCAATGGGTACGGCCGTACTTACGCCATTACCGGAAAACGCTGATCCTCGCAATTACGATTGGGGTGATCACGTTTGTGTGTGGTGCCGGCCTGATGTTTAGTGCTGGTTTCTTAATTAGTAAGTCGGCCACGCGCCCAGAGAACATCCTCCTGGTTTATGTGCCGATTGTTTTGACCCGTGCTTTTGGGATTGCCCGCCCAGCTTTCCGGTACTTGGAACGGATTATTAGCCACAACTGGGTTTTGAAGATGACATCCCGGCTGCGGCAAAAACTATATGATACCCTTGAACACGACGCAACGTCTTTTAATAGCAAGTACCAACTGGGTGACATCTTAGGATTGCTGTCAGATGACATTCACCATATCCAAAACCTATACCTCCGGACAATGTTCCCCATGTTTGTGAGTTGGGGGTTATACGCAATTATTGTTATTGCCCTTGGAATTTTGTCACCACTAATGGGGCTATGGATGCTGGTTGTCTTTGGCCTGATGATTTTTGCTATCCCGCTATGGTCCGTCCTGGTTAATGGTGCCCGTCAGTCATACGAAAAGGAAGTTAAGGATAGCCTCTATGTGAACTTAACTGATAACGTGCTCGGCGTTGCTGACTGGGTGCTAGCAGGGCGCAGTGATAGTTACCTCCAGTTGCATAATAATAACGAGAAGCAATATCTGGCAACTGAACAGGCAATGCACAAGTTCGAGCGTTTCCGTGACTTCTTAGTTCAAATGATGGTCCTACTTGTAGTTGTCAGCCTGATTATATGGGGTGCTGGACGGTTTGGTGGTCAGCCAGGTGGTGCCGCTAACTGGATTGCTGCCTTTGTTTTGGCAGTTTTCCCCTTAATCGATGCTATTGCACCGTTGCCAGCTGCTGCCCAGGAAACCAATGTTTATACTGATTCATTAATCCGGTTAAACAACTTGGACCAACCCGCTTCCACAAGTGGCGAATTACCAGCGGTCAACGCTCCTTACCAGCTAACTGTTAAGAACCTTCATTACACCTATCCATCAACCACCCGCGAGGTGCTAAGAGGAATCAACCTGACCATTAAACCAGGTGAAAAGTTGGCTATTCTTGGACGAAGCGGTGCGGGGAAAAGTACGCTGGCAGCACTTCTTCGTGGTGACCGGGTACCGACAAGTGGCACGGTAACGCTAAACGGTGTTGATACCGACCGCTTCAACGATCGGATTGCTGATTATATTAGTGTGATTAACCAGCAACCATACTTGTTTAATACGACAATTGCTAATAATATCCGGCTCGGCAATGAGGAGGCATCTGATGACCAAATTTGGGACGTTCTCCGCCGGGTCGGCCTGGAAAAGATGGTAAAGGACTTGCCGAATGGAATTGAAACGAAGGTTGATGAAGCGGGACTTCGGTTTTCTGGTGGTGAACGGCACCGGTTGTCCCTGGCGCGGATTCTCCTTAAAGACACACCAATCGTTTTGCTTGATGAACCAACCGTTGGGCTAGACCCCATTACGGAGCAGGAGGTTATTGACACAATTTTTGCACAATTAGCAGGAAAAACATTAATTTGGATAACTCACCACTTGCAGGGAATTGACCAAGTTGACCAGGTAATCTTTATTGAAGATGGTCAAATTGCAATGCACGGTACCCCAAGTGAGTTATGGAATAATAATCAACGTTACCAAGAACTAAAAAAGGCCGACCAGGGACTTTAATCCCGGTCGGACCTTGCAATTAGATCGTTCGCTTTAGGAGTTTTTTAGTCATTTTTTCCAGGAACCGTCGTGAAGGATTATCCGGCAAGGCGGCTAGGCAGTCGAGGGCTCGCTGCGTATATTGACCCGCTAGCTGACGGCTTTGGTCCACTGCACCGGCACTAATAACGATTTGCTGTACCTGTTGCATATCCTTGGCGGTGATTTGGTAGCGCTTAGCAAGAAGTGGTCGCAATTCTTTTGCGACTTTTTCTTCCTGTAAGGCTAATAAAAGGGGGAGGGAGTAGACCCCTGTTGCAAGGTCCTCCATGACCGGCTTGTTCAGCTGCTGACCACCGGTATAGTCAAGAATATCGTCGAGCATCTGGAAGGCGATGCCAAGGTAATGACCGAACTTAGTAGCAGTAGTGACGTCTTGTGCTGGTGCGCCAGCAAAGTGGGCACCCTCGCGAGCGGCAAGCTGGAAAAGAGCGGCAGTCTTGCCACTGACATCTTCTAAGTAGTCTTCAAGTCCCTGGTGGGTATTAAAGCGCTGGTTCATCTGCCCTAGTTCCCCATTTAGGATTTGGCGCATGATTTGAGCGTTAACCTTCAGGTATTCAGAACCGGGCACGGCATCCAGCAAGAGGTCAAAGAAAATGGTGAAGAGCAGGTCGCCGGCATAGACGGCCGTATCCTTGCCAAAGCGTGCTTGGATGCTGACCGTTCCCCGCCGTTTGGGAGAGTCGTCAATGATATCATCGTGGATCAGGGTAGCCATGTGGAGAATCTCGATGGATGCTGCTAGTTTAACCAGCTGGTCATTGTCACGTTTTGCTCCACAAATCTGGCCGATTGTTAACAGAATTGCCGGTCGGAGGTATTTGCCGCCGTTATTTGCCATTGTTAAGAGGGCTGCTTGCAAGTCATGGTTGTTACAGGTAATCTGGTCCTGGATGCAACGATTAACATTATTCAATTGTGCGCTGATAAGCGGATAGGTTTGCCATTTATTATTCATAATTAATTGTTTCCCTTATGTCTTATGTAAGTGATCTTAGTTATAATTATACCGAAAGGATGTGGTTTGGTGTCATTAAATGTTTTTTGGAACTAGTGGAAATAAAGGCGAAAACTGCTAGTGTTGTTCCCTTTCTTTTGGGGATGGCCTTTAGCCTTTATTATTTCCATTCGATTAACTGGTCATTAGCAATTATCTTTTTTATTGCAATGCTATTGTTTAACATGGCCGTTGATATGCTGGATAACTATAATGATTTTAACCATGCAGTTGATAAACAGAACTATAAGCAGAAGACAAATATTATCGGGCGGGAAGGATTATCACCCCGGTTGGTATTAACCTTACTTGTTAGTTTTTCTGTGATTGCTGCCTTGATGGGCTTCTGGCTTGTTTACCGTGCCGGCTGGCCAGTCTTATGGATGGGAATCTTTTGCTTTGCCATTGGGATCCTGTATTCATCTGGCCCGCACCCCATTTCTAATTTACCATTTGGCGAATTAGCTTCTGGTTTTACAATGGGCCTTATGATTGTCCTCCTGAGTGTTTACCTGAATGCTTACCAGCAGTTTAACTGGAACTGGGCGAACCTGTGGCGGATCTTTGTCGTGGCATTGCCAGATGAGTTATGGATTTCCAACTTGATGTTGGCGAACAACATTTGTGATGCACAAGAGGATGAGGACAACCACCGGACAACCATTGTTCACTTCATTGGTAAGAAGAATGCGTTAATTGCCTTCTCACTGAAGAACGTGTTGGCCTTTGTCATGATTATCATTTCACCATTTTTAGCAATTGCACCATGGACTGTTTGGCTATCACTAATCATTTTACCGTTTACTTATCAGCAGAACAAGTTGCTCATTCATAAGCAGGTTAAACGGGAAACGTTTAGTTGTAGTGTAAAGATCTTATTAGTGGGCTCACTTGCCCAAATGATTACTTACTGGATTGGTATTTTATTATAGAGAAAAATTGGAGGAAGAAAGATGAAGAAAGTTATTGTACTTGGTGCCGGTTATGCGGGCCTAAAAACAGTTGTTGAGCTGCAAAAGAAATTGCGGGGGCAAGTAGAGATCACCCTCGTTGATGAGAATCCATACCACTATGAAGCAACTGACCTTCATGAAGTTGCTTCCGGTAACCTGCCAGCTAGCAAGATTACCTTCCCAATTACTGACGTTTTGAACCCGGAAATGACTACCTTGGTTTTAGACCACGTTGAAAAGGTTGACCAGGACAAGAAAATTGTTGAATTAAGGGATCATAAGCCATTATCTTACGACTACTGTGTATTTGCCCTGGGTTTTGTCTCAGAAACCTTTGGTATTAAGGGGGCAGAAGAAAATAGCCTGCCAATGACTAATGTTAAAGAGTCGGAGGCAATTCATAACCATATCATTACCCAGATGAAGGACTACCAAGAAACAAAGAACCCCAATGACCTTAAATTGATCATTTGTGGTGCTGGTTTTACCGGGATTGAATTAGCGGGGGCGCTTGCCGATGCCCGTCCACGTTATGCGAAATTAGCCGGCGTTACACCAGATCAAATTAAAATCCACATTATTGATGCTTCAAAGCGGCTCTTGCCAATGTTTAATGAGAAACTAGCAGATTACGGCATTAACCTGTTAAAGAAGTTAGAAATTGAAATTACGACTGAAGCACGGATCCAAGAAATCCAGCCAGATACGGTCTTGTACCAAGGGGCAGGCGATAGCGAGGGTGATCCACTCCACAAGGTGGAAGCAAATACGATTATTTGGACGACTGGTGTCAGTGGCAGTCCGGTTGTTGCTGAATCTGGTCTGCAAGCGCGTCGTGGCCGGGTAATGGATACTGAACATTTAACCGCCCCCGACCATGATGACATGTACATGGTTGGCGATGTTGCTGCGGTAATGCCACCGAATGGTAAGCGTCCGTACCCAACGACAGCGCAGATTGCCTTGTCAATGGCTAACTACGTGGCAAAAGACATTGCTGCCCGGGTGAAGGGGATAGCGCGTCCAGCAGCCTACGTTTACAAGTCATTAGGGACCGTTGCATCGGTTGGTAATACCCGGGCGTTCGGGGAAGCAAGCGGTCATTCCTTCAAGGGTTATCCCGCTTCGGTTCTCAAGAAGATGATTATGAATAAATCATTGATGGAACTAGGTGGCTTTAAAGAACTCTTTGCCAAGGGACGTTTTGACCTTTACCACTAAAATTAAATACCGAATATTAAACGACGAAAATATCGCTAAAGTTAACTAGCAATATTTTCGTCGTTTTGTTTAGATCATTTTTACACGAATGTCTTGTAACAAGATGGTTTTTGAAAAATATACACCAAAAGAATAACCATATTATTATAAAATAATTGTACAGGGAATAACTATTAATCTTATTAAGGAGGAGAATGACTATGCTATTTCAAGTTTATGGCAGTCAAGCGGGATGGCAATTTTTCGGTTGGATTCTCGTTTTTATCTGCTTGATTGTTACCAACGAAATTGCACGGCGGACCAAGTTTGGTGGATTATTTTTCTTTGTTATTTTGCCAATTGCACTGACAATCTACTTCATTACAATTTATGTTTGTGCGGGGCAGGGGCAGTCATGGGCACTGCATAATCCGACGTATGTCCATATGAATAGCTGGTTCCACTACGCTAAGCTTTATGCGGCCACTTTTGGTTGTATTGGTTTTATGATCCTAAAGTACCACTGGGGAAACTTAGGTAAGGCGTACTGGTTTAAGGTCTTCCCATTCGTCATCGTTGCAATTAACATTTTTATTGCGGTTGGAAGTGACTTCGAATCAGCCATCCGGGGGATGCATGCTCTCCAGACCACTGGTAGTCAGTGGTGGCTGTCATCAGAAGGTGTCTGGCTTTATGGTGGCTGGTGGAACGTTTTGAATGGTTTAGCTGGAATTATCAATGTCTTTTGTATGACCGGCTGGTTTGGTATTTATTCGTCACGTAACGAACAAGATATGTTATGGCCAGATATGACCTGGCTGTTTATCTTAGCATATGACGTCTGGAACTTTGAGTACACTTACAATAACTTGCCAACACACTCCTGGTATTGTGGACTGGCACTGTTATTGGCACCAACTTTTGCGGCATCATTCTGGAACAAGGGTGGTTGGATCCAAAACCGGGCCAATACGCTAGCAATCTGGTGTATGTTTGCCCAGGTATTTCCACTGTTCCAAGATCGGGGCAAGTTTGCGGTTCTGCCAGTCTTGTACAAGGACGGTGTAATGAATCCGGCTGTTCATCCAACTGCTGCTGACCCACACATGATGGGGATTATTGCGATCTTATCCATTGTGATCAACGTGATTGTATTTGCCATCATTTGGAAGCGGGCACGGGCAATGCGGATTAACCCATACTTACAACCAGTATTTGCTGGTACCAAGGACTATGATGAAGCGATGGCTCGTCGTTAGTTACTAGTTACTGGGACATAATAAAAGGCCCTAGAGTCGGTGAATTAGGACTCTAAGGCCTTTATGCGCTTTTGGGAGTACTGATCCCTATATCTGGGGAGAAAATTGATAAAGGAGAACAAAAGCCGTGAGATGGGCGCTCACGACTTTTATGTTAGCTAATTACTACCGGCATGGTGCACATTGCCAGCAGACTGGTTCCGGTAACCATAGTAGAACTGAAGGGCGGCCACAACGATGTTGATCCAATTGATGGCGATGAACCAACCTGCAATACCGCCGCTTGCGTGATCTACCATGTAATATACACAGAAACCGATAATAATGGCACAAACATTAATCCAAGCAAAGGTCTTTTGTAACTTATGATCATCGAGCTTAAACCACATCCAAACTACGTTGACGACAAACCAAATGGCTAAAACCCAAAATACAGTGTTAAACATAAGACATCCCTCCTTAGATAAATATTTTCAACCACTGATTAATGAATTCCCCTAACTCATTAATCACCACCAGTATATCGAGAAAATCAGGAAAAGTAAGTATCAAAAAGACCCATTCGACTAGTAATGAGCCATCACTAGGTAATTAGTTACCAGTAAGTCAAAAATGGCAAAATGTAGTGAGTGGAGAAGGCTGTGTTTCCTGATGAAAAGCCCCACTAGCGTTCACGATTGATGAACGTTAGTGGGGCCTACTTTTTAACTGATAGAAATCACTATTTATCGTTTTTCTGCCGGAGCGTTTCGGCAATTTCCTTTAGGTACTGCACTTCTGGACTTGGCGCTTCCGGCTTTTTCTCTTCTTTCTTCCGGAACTTATTGATTGCTTTAACCATTAGGAAAACCACAAAGGCGATAATCAAAAAGTTAATGACGGAGTTAAGAAAGAGGCCGTACTTAAATTGGGCACTGCCTACCGTTAAAACCATGTTAGAAAGGTCAATTTTACCAAGGAAGATACCGATAAGGGGGTTAATGAGGTTGTTAACAAGGGAAGTGACGATTGCTGTAAAGGCAGAACCAATGATAATCCCGACAGCCATATCGACAACGTTCCCGCGGGCAATAAAGTCCTTAAATTCTTTAATCATATTAGCCTCCTGTATTATTTTAGTATTCATATTTTACCAGTTTTAATAACGTTTTGCGCTTACTTGCGCTTGATTTTAAGCAAAATTAATAAGCAAAAGCGGATAAGAAAAGGGCCTGCCAAGAGTGACAGGTCCTTTTTAGACTGATTGGTTTGGTAATTAGAATTAGTCTTCTTCAACCCCGGTACCATCGTAGCAACGTTCAAGGAGTTCCTTGAGTTGGCTAACCAGTGGTTCAACCGGGTTGGTAGTAGTACATTGGTCTTCGTAAGCTTCAACGGCTAATTTGTCAACCATCTTATCGAATTGTTCACGGGTAACACCGTTTGCCTTTAGACTCAGAGTGACACCACATTCATGAGCAACATCGATGTACTTTTGGGCATAAGCTTCTGCTAATTCTTCATCAGAATTACCCTTTAGGCCGATAAACCGTGCCAGGTCAGCGTAGTCCTTTGTTGCGTGGTAAGTTTCGTAGTGTGGCCAGAGGGCTAACTTTTGTGGCCGCTTGGCGTTGAAGCGAATTACCTGTGGCATTGCAATGGCGATCAGTAAACCATGAGGAAGACCGAAAGCACCACCCATCTTGTGGGCCAGTGAGTGGGTAATCCCAAGGAATGCTTGACCAAAGGCCATCCCGGCCATGGTTGAGAAGTCATGCATCTTCCGCCGTGCGTAAAGGTCACCCTTAACAGACTTAGGAAGGTATTCCATTGCTCCCTTAACGGTTTGCAGTGACCAACCACGGGTGTAGTCAGTAGCCATGACAGAAACGTATGATTCAGTAGCATGGCAGATAACATCCAAACCAGTGTAGGCAGTTGTCTTTGCGGGAACCGTTTCAACGAATTGCGGGTCAACAATGGCAATGTTTGGTGTTAAGGCGTAGTCAGCTAGTGGGTACTTGATATGGGTCTTGGAGTCAGTAATAACCGCAAATGGGGTAACTTCAGAACCAGTACCAGAAGTCGTTGGAATACCAATTAATTGTGACTTTTCCGGCTTCTTGATTTGGTAAGCACGCTTCCGGATATCAAGGTACTTTTGCATTACACCGTACCAGGAAGTTTCTGGGTGTTCATAGAACATCCACATTGCCTTAGCAGCATCCATTGGTGAACCACCACCAAGGGCGATAATGGTGTCCGGCTTAAAGTCGTTCATCATTGCAACACCCTTTTCAACGGTGTTAGTTGATGGATCTTCTTCAACATCATCAAAGACCAGGAATGGGGTGTCATTTTGACGAAGGCGAAGTTGGTCAATCACCCGTTGAACGTAACCACGCTTACTCATTCCGGGACCAGTAACGATGAATGCCCGGTTAATGTTTGGAATATCGCGCAATTCTTTTAGTGAATTCCGCTGAAAGTATACTTTTGGGGGGATCTTAACCCACTGACGATTTTCACGACGCTTAGCAATTACCTTGATGTTTAAGAGGTCCCAGTCAGTAACGTTGTGTGAAATTGAGTTACCACCATATGAACCAGTACCCAGGGTAAGTGATGGGGTCATGTTGTTGTAGATGTTACCAATCCCACCAATACCAGATGGTGAGTTAACGATGATCCGTGATGCCCGCATTTCCAGACCATACTTAGTAGCAAGATCATCATCAAGGGTGTGGATAGCAGCCGTGTGACCTTCACCACCGTAGTGAAGAAGTTGACGACAGATATCAAAGGCGTTTTCCTGTGAACTTGCCCGGTACATAGTCAATACTGGGGAAAGCTTTTCAGCTGACAGTGGGTAGTCATCACCAACACCGTCAATTTCGGCAATTAAGACCTTGGTGTTGTCGGGAACGTTCTTGAGACCACACATTTCAGCAATGGCGTTAGCAGACCGACCAGCGATTGGGCCACGGACTTGGTGCCGTTCAGGATCGATAAATCCGTCAGAGAAGGTTTGTAATTCATCAGGCTTAACGAAGTAGCAGTTCCACTTCTTGAATTCTTCCTTAACTTGGTCGTAGATTTCATCATCAACGACAACTGAGTTTTCAGAAGCACAAATCATCCCGTTATCGAAGGTCTTGGATAAAACAATGTCGTAAACGGAACGTGCAATGTTAGCAGTCTTTTCGATGTAGGCTGGACCGTTACCAGGACCCACACCAAGAGCTGGGTTACCAGAACTGTAAGCAGCCTTAACTAGGCCGGGACCACCAGTTGCCAGGATAGTGGCAATGTTTGGATGTTGCAGCAATGCATTCGTGTTTTCACGACTACATTGTGGGATCCATTGGATCATGTTCTTTGGCGCACCAGCCTTTTCAGCAGCTGCTTGAAGGATCTTAGCTGTCTTGATTGAAGCTTGGAGTGCTTGTGGGTGGAATGAGAAGATGATCGTGTTCCGGGTCTTAGCGGAAATAATTGACTTGAAAATTGTGGTAGAAGTTGGGTTGGTAACAGGAACCACTCCGGCAATAATTCCAAGGGGGTCAGCGATCTTAATCGTTTGGTCTTCGTCGTTGTTTTCGATAATTCCAACGGTCTTATCGTGACGAATGTTGTTCCAAATGTATTCACTAGCGTAAATGTTCTTGATTGCCTTATCTTCGGCAACACCACGACCAGTTTCGTTTGCAGCGTCGATTGCTAGGTCCATGTGGTGTTCTTCGGCTGCCAGGGCCATTGCCTGACAGATCTTATCAACTTGTTCTTGTGTATAATTACGCAATTGATCAAACGCAACTTGACTCTTTTCAACTAAGCCATTAATTAATTCTTGAGCAGCTTGTTGCTTGTCTTGTTCAGTTTGTTCTTGCTTAACTTGGTGTTTCTTTGCAGATGCCATAATCAAGTTTCTCCTTCATTTCAAATTAACTTGTTACCTATTGAACATGGTTAATACTACAATAGCCGTTAGCACTTTTCAAGGGCATTGTGAGAATTTTAACAATGGTTAATAATTGTGAATGCGTTTACATTGATATAGCGTTAGGCCTTGAAGTACAAAGAAAAACATTGGTATAAATTATGCAGACAGCAAATTTGTGCAACCGGTTGCTCAAATGACTACTGATCATACATTCACAAAAATGACCAGCAACGAGACCAGGAATTAATTTAGTCTCGTTACTTTAAAAGCAATTAAGATACGGTGCCGTGACCACTGTATGGCACACGAGAAAAAACCTCTCAAGCGCTTGGGGAACAAGCACTTGAGAGGTCTTATAAAGCAATTTTCAGCTTCGATTAAAATTATTCGCGTGAATTACGGTCCTTATTTGCGTTAGGATCCTGGATCCGGTAATCATCATCGTTCATCGCTTCAACTTCACCGAGGCGGTAACCATTCCCAACCTGACTAAAGAAGTCGTGGTTAACGGTTGAAGTAGAAATACCGTTCATTACCACTGGGTTAACATCAGCTGCAGTATCAGGGAAGAGCGGGTCTTGACCAAGGTTCATCAATGCCTTATTAGCATTGTAGCGGATAAAGGTGAGTACATCATCAGTCCAGCCGAGCTTGTCGTAGAGCAGGTGGGTGTACTTTTCTTCGTTGTCATACAGGTCATATAAGAAGTTGTACAGCCAGTCTTTCATATCCTGTTGCTGCTTTTCGGTCCGGTCATGCATTCCCACTTGGAACTTGTAACCAATGTAGGTACCATGGACAGATTCGTCACGAAGGATTAGTTTAATGATTTCGGCAACGTTATTTAGTTTGTTGTGGCCGAGGTAATAAAGTGGGGTATAGAAACCAGAGTAAAAAAGGAAAGTTTCCAAGAAAACATTAGCAACCTTTTTCTTCAGTGGGTCTTCTGCCGGGTTAAGGTACATGTTAGCAATCTTGGTAGCCTTATTTTGAAGGTATTCCTCAGAGTCAGACCAGCTAAAGATCTCGTTAATTTGGTCGGGAGTATTCAACGTAGAGAAGATCGTTGAGTAGCTCTTAGCGTGGACAGATTCCATGAATTGGATATTATTTAATACGGCCGTCTCGTGCTGGGTCTTAACATCCTGCTTTAATGCGGTCATTCCGGCTTCAGATTGAACAGTATCCAACAGGGTCAGTCCACCAAAAACATGGCCGACTGTCCAGCGGTGGTCGTCGTCTAATTCACGCCAGTCATCAAGGTCATTTGAAACGGGGATCCGCGTATCTAGCCAAAATTGTTCCGTCAACTTTTCCCAGGTTGCCTTGTCAATCATATCGGAAACTTCATTCCAATTAATTGCCTTATATTTTTCTAGTGGTTTAAATTCTTCTAATTTCATTTAATTAGCCTGCTCCTTAAAAAACTAATTATCCTACTAATTTCGTAAATAGTCGTACTAAAAATTCTAACAGTGATTCTGCTTAAAATCAAATAACACAGCTCTCACATTGGTTTGCGCCAATTTCATCATTATCATCGGTGAAGGTCCGGATGTAATAGATTGACTTAATCCCACGTTGGTAGGCGTAGTGCCGCAGAATATTAAGGTCCCGGGTCGACATCTTATTTGTCCGACCGTTTTTCCATTCGTAAAGTCCTTCGGGGATGGTTGAACGCATGAACAGCGTCATTGACATTGACTGGTCAACGTGTTGCTGGGCTGCGGCGTATGTATCAATAACCTTCCGCATGTCGATGTCGTAGGCAGATTGATAGTACGGCATTGTATCATCGGAAAGATATGGCGCAGGGTAGTAAATCTTACCAATCATCTTTTCCTGCCGTTCCTCAACCCGGTTAATAATTGGTGTCAAGCTGGCAGTAGAATCATTAATGTAGGAAGTAGAGCCGTTTGGCGCAACTGCAAGGCGGTACTCGTTGTATAGGCCATCTTGCATTACGTTATCTCTCAACTTCTTCCAATCAGTGGGACCCGGAATAAAGATCCCCTTGAAAAGCCCTTTAACAACATCTGACTGCGGCCCCCAGTCCTTTGAAATGTACTTATCAAAGTAGGAACCGTCAGCATACTTGCTCTTTTCGAAATTATGGAAGGTTTCCTGCCGTTCACGGGCAATTTCATTAGAAGCAACCAGTGACCAGTAATTCAAGAGCATGAAGTAGACACCAGTGAATTCAATTGCTACCGGACTCCCATACTGGATATGGTTCTTAGCCAAGTAACTGTGAAGACCCATTGCTCCCAAACCAACAGAGTGGGCCAATGCATTACCACGCTTGATACTTGGTACAACGTCCAGGTTCTCAACATCACTGATGTGGGTTAACCCCCGCATCATTGCCCGGATA
Organism: Limosilactobacillus viscerum; assembly: GCF_947387525.1. Classification (GTDB taxonomy): domain Bacteria; phylum Bacillota; class Bacilli; order Lactobacillales; family Lactobacillaceae; genus Limosilactobacillus; species Limosilactobacillus viscerum. The sequence continues at coordinate 81,862 of NZ_CANDNW010000004.1, read as the reverse complement.
GACCGGCCAAAATCAGGACTTTCCATCATGTTGGCAATGTTAGTAGAACCAAGGTTACAGCTGATATCGGTACCAAGGGTTTCATAGGATTGATCATCAGCAACCTTAGAAGGAACCTGTACCTGGGCAATTTCAGAACAAAGGTTGCTCATGACAATTTTACCGTCAATCGGGTTATCCCGGTTTTCGGTATCAATGTTAATAACGTAAGGATAACCTGATTCTTGTTGAAGTTTACTAATTTCATCTTCAAGGTCCCGGGCGTTAAGTTTCTTCTTGTGAATTTCATCATTGGCAACCATGTTGTCATATTCCTTTGTGATATCGACGTAGGAGAATGGTACGCCATATACGCGTTGGACATCGTAAGGACTAAATAAGTAGATATCTTCGCCTTTTTCAACCAGCTCGTAAAACTTGTCGGGAACGGTGATCCCTAGTGAGAGGGTCTTTAAGCGGATCTTTTCGTCGGCATTTTCCTTCTTTGCTCCCAGGAATTCAATGATATCTGGGTGGAAGACACTGAGGTAGACAACCCCAGCACCTTGCCGTTGGCCCAGCTGGTTAGAATAGGAAAAACTGTCTTCTAACAACTTCATCACTGGGACAACCCCGCTAGCAGCACCCTTGATCTTCTTAATTGGTGCCCCAGCTTCACGAAGGTTGCTAAGGTTGATCCCGACACCACCACCGATTTTAGAAAGCTGGAGGGCAGAATTAATGGTCCGGCCGATGGTGTTCATATCATCGGTGGTTTGGATTGCAAAGCAGGAGACGAATTCACCACGACGCTTCCGGCCGACGTTTAAGAAAGTGGGAGTGGCTGGTTGGTAACGCTGGTGAACAATTTCATCAGCCAGGTCCATTGCCAAGTCTTCATCACCATTAGCCAGGTAAAGGGCGTTCATTGCTACCCGGTCAATGTAATTTTCTAGGTAGTATTCCTTATCATTGGTTCGCAGTGCATACTGAGCATAGAACTTGTATGCGGCCATAAACGAATGGAAGTGGAAATTTTGCTTCTTTAAATAGTCATACAGCTTTTTAATAAAGGCATCGCTGTACTTATCCATGAAGCCTTCTTCAATGTAGTCATTTTCTTCTAGCCAAGCAAACCGTTCGTGGAGTGACGAAAAATGCTTGGTATTTGGACGAACATTTTGTTCCAAGAAGTCGGCAAGTGCTTCTTGGTCCTTATCAAGCTGAATTTTCCCATCACGAGGAATGTTAACTTCGTTGTTGAGGTCAAAATACTTAACTTTGGTAATATCGATATCAGATAAGGCCATAATAAAACTCACTTTCTCGAAAAATAGTAATTAAGTCAATAATTAAACCAGGCTAGCTGCAAATCAATTGCGGAGTAGCCTGGTTGGAAATAATAGCTTAGAATAGATTAAGCAAGACTTTGAAGGCGGTCGGGACGGAAGCCAGAAAAGGCATTACCGTTTGGCAGCTTTACAACTGGGGTGGCCATGAAGCCATCAGCCTTTAATTGGTCGATGTATTCAGGCTGTTCATCAATGTTGTGTTCAACAAACTTAATTTGGTGTTGTTGAAGGAACTTTTTAGTCATCTTGCATTGGATGCAATTATTTTTAGAGAAAACTGTAACCATTACTTAACCCTCCCTCATGAATGAATGTTGATGTTATTAAGTATAAGCAAAAAAGCAAAAAAATCAATCAAAAAAGTACCGTATATTGTGGACGAGAATTAGTGAAACACAATATATGGTACTGATAGTGCGGATGCAACCGCGTGAAACTTTTTAATTTTAATCGCTAGATAAACTTGATGAGCTAATTAAATATTATACACTGAAATAGAGAATGTTGGAAAAGAAAATGGTGAAAAATTTGACTGAGCAAGAAAAATTTATGCGAGAAGCGATTGCCGAGGCACAACAGGCAGCAGTCCTAAATGAGGTGCCGATTGGGGCGGTCGTGGTGAAAGATGGCCAGGTTATTGGGCGTGGTCATAACATGCGTGAGCACTTCCAAGATGTTACTTACCATGCAGAAATGCTGGCAATTATGGAGGCTTGTGAACGACTCCATAGCTGGCGATTGGAAGACTGTGACCTGTATGTTACCTTGGAGCCATGCATCATGTGCAGTGGGGCGATTATTAACGCCCGGATTGCCAACGTTTATTACGGAGCACCGGACCCGAAAGCGGGGGCAGTTGATAGCTTATATCATTTATTGACTGATACACGATTAAACCACCAAGTGAATGTAACGAGTGGTGTTTTACAAGAAAAATGCAGCCAGATGCTAAAGAACTTTTTCCGGGCAATCCGTCAACGAAAAAAGGCGGCACGGAAAAAACGTCGCGCAAAGGGCTAGCATTTAAAAGTGATTTAGTGTAATATACTAGTTGCCGTAAGGCCTTAGGGCAAGGGTGCGCTTACGAACCGTGTCAGGTCCGGAAGGAAGCAGCACTAAGTTTGATGTGCCTTGTGCTCTAAGTTTGAGTGAAATTAAACTGGGACCGTGACATAACTTGGTTTTGTCACGGTCCCTTATTTTAGCTCCGAATATTTCAGAGATATCGCGTGACACAACCCAGGGCCTAACCGGGGTTGTGTCACAGGTTGTTTGTTTTAAAAGCTGAAAATGGAGGTGGGAAAACTAATGCTTATTCCCACTCCTTTTATTTTTTAAATATTTCGAAAAATGGTAGAAAGCTAGTATAATATTAAGTACTATGTAATTTTAGATTTGCAGAAAGGAAGCGACGTGATGAGTTACCAGGCACTGTACCGGGTTTGGCGGCCACAGCGGTTTGATGAGCTGGTTGGCCAGCAAGTTGTCACCCAAACACTAAAAAACGCAATCATCACGCACCAAATTAGTCATGCTTACCTCTTTGCAGGACCACGGGGGACCGGTAAAACTTCCGCTGCAAAAATTTTTGCTAAGGCGGTTAACTGTCACCACCTTGAGGATGGTGAGCCATGCAATAAGTGTGACTTGTGCAAGGCGATTACTAATGGTCAGCTCAATGACGTAATTGAAATCGATGCTGCTTCTAACAACGGGGTTGAAGAAATTCGTGATATTCGTGATAAGGCCAAGTATGCGCCAACTCAGGCTGACTACAAGGTATATATTATCGACGAAGTGCACATGCTCTCAACGGGGGCTTTTAACGCCCTGCTAAAAACGTTGGAAGAACCACCGGCAAACGTGATCTTTATCCTTGCGACAACGGAACCCCATAAGATCCCGTTAACCATTATTTCACGGGTGCAACGGTTTGATTTCCGGCGAATTTCCGCCAAGGATGCCTTTGGCCGGATGAAGTACATTCTCGACCAAAAGAATGTCGAATATGAAGAAAAGGCCTTGTGGGTAATTGCCAATGCGGCTGAAGGTGGAATGCGTGATGCGTTAAGTATTTTGGACCAGGTGCTTTCATTTAGTGATAACCAGGTCAAGTTGGCTGATGCACTAACCGTCACTGGTAGTGTGACCAAGCAACTCCTTGAAAAGTACTTCTTCGAGGTAACCGGTCATCAAAGTGCCGAGGCCCTTGATACGATGAAGGATATCCTTGGCGAAGGTAAAGACGGCCAGCGCTTCATTGAAGACCTAATCTCCTTTATCCGTGACGTCCTCTTGTACCAGGAATCACCGGAACTAATTATGGTGGAAAGCACTGGATTAACGGATGAAGATTTCGCAAAGATGAGCAAGGCGGCACCAGCAACAGCCCTCTACCAAATGATTGATGAACTTAATAACATCCAGGAAGAAATGCGGTTTACCACCCATCCGGATGTTTATCTGGAGGTACTGACGGTTAAGCTTTCCCAGGTTGACGGCCAGGCAAATGTTCAGCCAGCACCACAGGCAAATGAAACAACAAGTACTGTCGACCAGAATACACAGCAAACGATTGAACAGCTTCAGGCGACAGTTAAAAGCTTGCAGGCAACAGTAAAGAAGCTCCAGTCAGCACCAGCTGCAAGTACACGACCGGCCAAGCAGCCAAGTCAGCCACGGGTTCAGCAGCGAAAGGTTGAGGTTAAACTCAGTCAGATTAACCCGGTCCTTGGTAAAGCAACGCGGCGTGACCTGGTTGAAATTCAGGGGCTGTGGCAGGAGTTACTTTCAAAACTCAGCGTTCCGCAACGGTCACTACTCCACGTTTCAAAACCGGTGGCAGCAAGTGAGGATGGCGTAATCGTTGCTTTTGATTATGCTTTCCTTTTCCAGCAGGCAATGGATGATTCAGAATTGTTGGCAAGTATGGAACAGGGACTTCAAGAGCTAACTGGAAATGAGCGGCACGTGGTCTTTGTTCCTAAGGATAAGTGGCCACAAATTAGACGCGAGTACATTAAGGAACACGGGCTGGACAAGCACCAGCCACAACAATCACCCCGCCCAGCTTCACAGCAGCCAGTTCAATCGGCTACTAGTGAAAGTGAGCAACCGCCACTACCACCGGAGCCTGGTGAACCGGTTGGCGAACCACCGACATCTGCTGAAAGTGGCCCAACTGATACTGTCAGCAAGGCCCAAGAGCTCTTTGGCAGTGAAATTGTAAAAGTAGAAGATAACTAATATTAATAAAGAAAAGGATGGATGAATTATGATGCGCGGAATGAATATGCAACAGATGATGAAGCAAGCTAAGGCAATGCAAAAGAAAATGATGGCGGAACATGAAGAACTAGCTAAGCAAGAATTTGTCGGCAAAGCACCAGATGACATGGTAACGGCTACTTTTAACGGTGATAATACCCTGTTGGATCTGAAGATTAAGCCAGAAGCCGTGGACCCTGACGACGTTGATATGTTGCAAGACCTGGTTGTTGCGGCCATCAATGATGGGATGAAGAAGGTTAATGAAGCAACTCAACAAAAACTGGGTAAGTACACCCGTGGGATGGGGATGTAAGCAGTATGCAGTATCCAGAACCACTTGCTAAGTTAATCGAGAGCTACACCAAGCTCCCGGGAATTGGCCAGAAGACTGCTACCCGGCTTGCTTTCTATACGTTAGGAATGCAAGAAGATGACGTAACCAATTTTGCCAAGTCGTTAATTTCAGCTAAGCGGGACCTGCATGACTGCAGTATTTGCGGTAACATTACCGAAGATGATCCGTGCCCAATTTGCCGTGACAAGACCCGCGACCATTCACAAATCTTGGTGGTTGAACAGTCACAAGATATTATGGCATTGGAACGGATGCATGAGTATCACGGACTCTACCATGTCCTTCACGGGGTGATTTCACCGGTTGCTGGTACAGGGCCCGAAGATATCAACATTGCAAGCTTGCTGAAACGGCTGCAAAAGGATGAAGAAGTTAAGGAAGTTATTATCGCTACGAACGCTTCATCTGATGGTGAGTTAACGGCTGGGTACCTCGCTAAGTTAATCAAACCGGCTAAAATTAAGGTTACCCGGTTGGCACACGGCCTATCAGTTGGTGCGGACATTGATTATGCGGATGAAATGACCCTCTTTAAGGCGGTTCAAGGACGAACGGAGATGTAATCGATGCTATTTAAACGCAAGAAGAACTACGTTGAGCAAGAGCGTAACCAGCGACTCCTTGATGTGATTTATGATACGAAGGCAAGCTGGGATCACGCACAAGAGACGCAGCGGGCAGTTTATGAAGCAAACGTTAGTAATGAGCTCCGCGACCGAACGAAGATCCAAGAACAAAAATACTTATATCTGTACAAACTTGCCAGGAAGTATAAGGTACATGGCAAGCTGAATAAGGGTGTTATCAGTCATTAGGAGTAAGAGAAGAATGCAAGGAAAGTTTATTTCGTTTGAAGGACCGGATGGCGCAGGGAAGACCAGCGTTCTTAACCAAATTCAAAGTGATTTGGAAGCCGAGATTGGTAAGGAACAGGTAATGTATACCCGGGAACCAGGTGGCAACCACATTTCAGAACAAATTCGGCGGGTCCTCTTTAGTCCGGAAAATACGGATATGGATGGCCGAACTGAGGCATTGCTGTTTGCGGCTGCCCGGCGCCAGCACATTGTTTCTGAAATTTTGCCGGGGCTAAAGGCTGGTAAAGTTATTTTATGTGACCGGTATGTTGATAGTTCAATCGCCTACCAGGGGGCTGGACGTCACCTGGGTGAAGATGATATTTGGCGGATGAACCAGTTTGCAATTGATGGGTTGCTTCCTGAATTGACGGTTTACCTGGACGTAGAATCAGAGTTAGGTATCCGGCGGATCGCGGAACACCGTTCTAACCAGGTTAACCGGCTTGACAAGGAAAAACTTGCTTTCCACCAAACAGTTCGGCAGGCTTACCTTCGCCTGTACCACCAATTCCCTGAACGGATTAAACTAATTGATGCAAGTCAGCCATTGGAAAAGGTGGTGGAAGATGTTCGACGGGTGATTCATACCCGCTTCCCAGACCTATTTCAGGCAGAAAATTAAGAGGTGACAACCATGAAGATGATCATCGCAATCGTCCAATCAAAGGACAGCAACCGCTTAAGAAAAGCATTTAATAAGGCCGAAGTTCATGTAACCCAGTTGTCAACGACCGGTGGTTTTTTACGGGAAGGAAATGCAACCTTCTTAATCGGGGTTGAAGATGAACGGGTTAATGAAGTACTTGAGATTATTAAGAAAAATGCGGAGTCGCGTGAACAATACGTTACTTCGCAAATGCATATCGATGTTGAAGGCGGTTCTGCCTTTCCCGTTAACGTTCGGATTGGTGGGGCAACGGTCTTTATCTTGCCAGTTGAGCAGTTTTTAAAGTTTTAAGCAGGTGATTAAACTTGGCAAACGGACAGTCAACGCGGGCAGAACAATTACAACCCGCCTTAATTGACCGCCTCAAACGGGTGATTGATAATCAAGAACTAGCTCATGCTTACCTATTGGTGGGCCCGACTGGTGCTGGTAAGGCTGAAGTGGCGCAATGGTTAGCATTGCGCCTATTTTGCCTCCACCCCCATGACAATGAGCCGGACCTTACTTGTGCGGAGTGTCAGCGAATTTTAAGCGGTAACCACCCAGATATTGTGACTGCCGAACCTGAGGGCCGGCAGATTAAGATTGACCGGATTCGCTACCTCAAAAGTGAATTTACTAAGAGTGCAATGGAGGGTAAACAAAAGCTCTTTATCATCAAAGATGCCGAGAAAATGACGACTAGTGCTGCTAACAGCCTGTTAAAGTTTATTGAAGAGCCCGGTCCGGGGATTTATATTTTGATGCTGACCAGTAACAAGAGCGCGGTCTTGCCAACGATTCAATCCCGGACCCAGGTACTTGAATTGGCTCCGTTAAGTCGGGAAGACCTGCTGCAGGTATTAACCGCTCATGAGATACCTGCTGGGCAGGCCCAGGTAGCAATTGGGATTACTGATTCCGTTAAGGAAATCGAAAACTGGTGTGCTGATAACTGGTTTAGCAATGCTATCCAGGGAGTTGTTCAGTGGTACCGGCACGCAAGCAAGGGTCAGATGATGGCCTTTGTTGACGTAGCGACGGTACTAGTGAAACTTGCTAATCGCGACCGGCAACGCCAGCAGGTATTGCTAGACCTGATAACCTTGATCTGGCGTGATACACTGTTAATTGCAAATGGGATCCAGGAAAGTGACCGTCTTCACTTCATCAATGACCAACAGCTGTTGACGGAGGTGAGTCGCCACTACCCGGTTAAGCAGTTGCTGACGGTTAGCCAGTTGACCTTAGACACCCGGCACGAGTTGGAACAAAATATTAGTTTTCAAAACGTTGTTGAACAGTTAACCATTAAGATTGTTCAAGCGCTGAATGGGAAAACGGAGGCACACCCATGAATGATGACCAACAGCGAAATAGCATTTATGACAACTTAGCTCGCCTTGGCAATAATCTATCGGAAATGACAGACGAGTTAGCGGCACTAAAGGCCCAGTTAAATACTGTCTTGGCACAAAATGCTGAATTAACGATTGAAAATAAGCACCTGCAAGAAGCAATTAAGAAACTGCGGGACCAGCGTGGTGAGCAACAATTATCAACGGGCCGGCGAACGTTAAATGAGCTTTACCATCAAGGGTTCCATGTTTGCCGGAAGCATTTCGGTGAACGCCTTGCACCAAACGAAAGCTGTATTTTTTGTGATGAAGCAATCTTTAGCGGCATGGATGGACAGCAGAGTAAACAGGGGTAGATGAGATGCAACAGATCAGTAGTTTTAATGGCAAGCAAGGTGGACGGCTGTATTTGGTACCAACGCCAATTGGCAACCTTGATGATATGACTTTCCGGGCGATTAAGGCCTTACAAGAGGCGGACTTAATCGCTGCCGAGGATACCCGTCATACTCAACAGTTGCTGAACCACTTTGAGATTACAACTAAGCAGGTAAGCTTCCATGAACATAACACGGAACAACGGATTCCAGAGTTGCTGGCAAAGCTGAAGGACGGGTTGACGATTGCCCAGTGTAGTGACGCGGGGATGCCCTCCATTTCTGACCCAGGGAAAGAGTTAGTAGCAGCGGCCGTAAAGGAAGGGATCCCGGTAGTGCCGCTTCCGGGCGCAAATGCCGGCCTAACTGCTTTAATTGCATCTGGTTTATCACCACAACCATTTTACTTTTACGGCTTCTTAGAGCGGAAGCACCAGCAACAGGTAACCGAACTGCAAGAGATGGTAAACCGGCCGGAAACAATGATTTTTTACGAGGCGCCACACCGGTTGAAAAAGACTTTAACAACGATGGCGGAAGTATTTGGGCCAGACCGCCAGGCAGTACTAGCACGGGAGTTAACCAAGCGGTACGAGGAATTTAGCCGGGGTAGTCTGGGTGATCTACGTGATTATTTTGCTGACCACCAGGCGCGGGGCGAATTTGTCGTGCTGGTTGCCGGTAATGACCATCCGGCTGAAGAAACAAATTCAGTAGCCGGGACACCAATAGAACAAGTAGATCAAGAAATTGTTAAGGGACTATCGACGAATGCGGCAATTAAGCTGGTTGCCAAACGAAACCACTTGAACCGGCAAGAATTGTACCGTCAGTACCACCATATAGGAGAGTAGATTTGGCAGAGTTAACACAAAACGCAAATTGTTATGAAATGAAGCACCAGTTGGCATACTATGAATGCACTGATTCGGGTCACCCCAGCATGAGTATGATGTGTAGCATGATGACAATGGTCTCAGATGCCCACTCAATCTTTGTTGGCTTGGACCGGCAAACGATTGAAAAGAGCGGCGGTGCGTGGGTAGTGATTGGTTATGATGGAACACTATCGGATGAGCAGCCATCATTTGGTGACCAGGTTATCCTTGGGACAAAGGCAATTGCCTATAACCGGTTTTTTGCTCTTCGGGAGTTTTGGATGACTGATTTGAACCACCAGCATGAGTACGTACGCTTACGAGCAATGTTTGTCATGATGAACTTAAAGAAGCGGCGCCTGATGGGGATCCCGGATGAGTTAATTGTGCCCTTCAACTCACCGGTTGAAAAACGACTGCCACGACTTGCATCACCCGTGGAACTAGGGGCGGACTTTGATAACCAGGATTACCGGGTGCGGTACTTTGATATCGATATTAACCACCACGTTAATAACGCCCGTTACTTTGACTGGCTGATGGACCCGCTGGGGGCAGATTTCTTACGTCACCACCAGGTAGCTTCGTTTACGATTAAGTACGAATCTGAAGTTAAGGAGGGATCAACTGTAACTAGTCGTTACCGGTTGGCAGATGGGGAAAGCGACGCCCCTACCTCTGTTCATGAAGTTTGGTCTAATGGTGAGTTGTGTACGGCAGCCACAATTAAGTGGAAAAAAGTTCAGTAATTAATAGGCCCCAAGTGGCTGGTAAGAAACAGGTGTTGATCCAGCAGGATCCGCTCTTGTTCCCTACTAGACACTGTGCGGCCTTTTTTGTTAATGATGAATTCATCTTTAGCCAAGCCTAATCTTGGACTATAATTAAATTAGGAAACTTTTCTGATCACGTAGAGGAGGGGTATTGTGACAAAAAAATTAACGGCGGTAATTTTCCTGGAGCCTGACCAGGTAAGTTTACGGATAATTGAGCAGCCTAGTTTAAAGATAATTAATAACGTCCAATCAGGTGCCCTGATGGTGGGAAACCAACGAATTGCAAATTATGCAGAGAATATGTCGGCAATTGTTAATAACATTGAAGGGTTCAAGCAATTGATTAAGGACTACCAGGTAAAAGATATTGCTTTTTATGGTGCCCTAGAAGACCTCGATGAGATCTCCGCACAGTATGTTGCTGACCAATTACAAGTACGGACTGGCTTACGGATCCACTGGCTAAATAATAACCAGCTGATGGCGCAATCAATGAGTTGCGTTGTCACCCACCTAAAAGAATTTAGTCAGATCAGTAAACATTGCCTGTACTTAGTTAGTCTTGGCCTGGATACAATGACGCTGGCCTTTTTCTACAATGGAAATTTTGAAACATTATGGGAACTAGACCTGGGTGGTGCCAAAATTAGCCACCTGGTCGACCGGTTGCGGCAGACGACGACTAACCCACAGGAAATTATCCGTGACTACATTGGTAGCAAGTTTGGCTATATTGCTCCAGAGCTGATTCAAAAGAAGAAAACGACCTTGCTAATCCAAAATGCGCCTACGATTGCCAAGCGGTATATCAAAAAGGGAGAACACTTGGCTGAAGTGCCGGCGGAAATTTTTGATAACCCCATCGACAAGATTGATTTGCTGGCGCCAACTGAACGGCTGTGGGACCAATTTGCGGTAGAGGACCGGCAGCGGGCGCTCCTGGTACCAAACTACCTGGTAATTGCGCGGGCGGAAGAATTAATCAACCCGACAAATGTCTATGTTACCGACCTTTCAGTAATGGATGGATTATCAAACGGGATTGCGGTTCAAAATGACCAATCCCGCCATCAAATTCAAACGATGATCCGGACATCGGCGGACGATCTCGCCCAGCGTTACGGGGTTGATGGTGCCCACCAGGACTTTGTTACCAAGTTTGCCCTCCAGTTATTTGACCAGCTCCGGCCAATTCACCGGCTAGGCAACCACGAGCGGCTATTACTGGAGATTGCTTGCAAGGTTGATGATATCGGCAACTTTATTAACCAGCGGGGGCACTACCGGCACTCTGCCTATATCCTGCGTGCAAATTCAATGATTGGCCTGTCGGATGAGGACAACCGAATTATTGCCGAGGTGGCGCGTTATCACAGTGCTGAATCGCCAACGGCAATGCAACCGCACTACCGTCACCTGGATGATGACATTCAGCTAACGATTGCTAAGCTAGCAGCGATTTTGCGGGTGGTCGATTCACTTGATGATTCCCGCCAGCAAAAGATTAAAAAAATTAGTTTGAAGCTAACGAATGACGGCCGCCTGAAGATTCGGGCAACGGCTAATGATGACCTGGTTTTGGAAAAGTGGTCGTTTAGTTCAAAGGCAAAGTTATTTAAGGATGTTTATGGAATTCAACCAGTCTTAATCGAGAGGGGCAATTAGGGATGTACAAAGATTTTTACAAACCAGAAAACTACGTGAACCGGGAGCTCAGCTGGATTGACTTTAACGGTCGGGTACTAGGTGAAGCAACGGACATGAGTAACCCATTGTTGGAACGGGCCAACTTCTTGGGAATTACCCAGAGTAACGTTGATGAATTCTTCATGGTCCGGGTGGCATCACTGCATAAATTGGCGGCAGCAAACGTAACTACTACTGATGCGTCCGGTTTAACACCTGAAGAACAGCTCAATGCGGTGAACAAAAAGGAACACCGGATGGTTAAGGAGCGTTACGAGATCTATAACCAGCAGGTGATCCCACAACTGGCCAAGGAAAACATTAATATTTTAGGGATTAAGGACCTGGACCAAAAACAATATGAGTTTATTCAACGTTACTTCAATTACGAGCTAATGCCGGTCCTGACCCCGATGGCAGATGATAGTTCCCGGCCATTCCCATTTATTTCAAATAGTTCACTGAATATTGCCATTCAGTTGCGGCGGGACCCAACGTCTAAACAAGTTAAGCACCAGACGCTGGAAGGGGACCAGGAAGTTAACCGTCACCAGGTTGAACCCCATGATGACAGCAAGGAACCGGATATTAAGTTTGCTACTGTACGGGTTCCCGAGATTTATAAGCGCTTAGTTCGCCTGCCAGGGGAAAATAATTTCATCCTGATTGATGATGTAATTAAGGAATTCCTTAGTTTCCTCTTCCCTGGTTACCAAATTCTTGCCAGTGCTACCTACCGGGTAATGCGTGATATGGACCTTGATGTCGCTGATGCAGATACCTCTGACTTATTACGGGCGGTTAAGCGTCAGTTACGTGAACGTGAACACGGACAGGTAATGCGGCTAGAAGTCGAGCATGAGATTGAACCCTGGCTTGAAGAACAGTTGATTGATAATCTGCACGTCAACGAACGGTCAATTTACCGGGTTGATGGCCCCGTTGATTTAACCTTCTTGAAAAAGTTATCAGGGATGGTGGATGGTCACGACGACTTGCGGTTTAAACCATTTAAGTCCTATCTCAACCCGGCATTAGATATGGAACACAACATTTTCCAGTCGATCCGGCAAAAGGACTACCTGGTCCAGCACCCATATGACAATTTCGATGCCGTGGTTAACTTTATCCACCAGGCGGCTACCGATCCAGCAGTGCTGGCAATTAAGATGACCCTTTACCGGGTATCCGGTAATTCGCCGATCATTAAGTACCTTGGAATGGCAGCGCAGCAGGGGAAGCAGGTAACCGTTCTGGTTGAAGTAAAGGCCCGGTTTGATGAACAGAATAACGTTCGCTGGGCTCAACGACTGGAGCAGATGGGGTGCCACGTTATTTACGGGCTGGTTGGCCTGAAGACTCACTGTAAGGTTGCCCTGGTTATCCGGCGGGACGAAGATGGTCTCCGGCGGTATATGCACCTTGGGACCGGTAACTATAACGATGTCACCGCACACTTCTATACCGACATGGGGATGTTTACCTGTGACCATGAACTGGGCGTTGATATGACTAACCTCTTCAACATGCTGTCTGGTTTTGCCCGCCCACCGTACTTCTATAAGCTCCGTGTTTCGCCGGATGGGATCCGTAACTTTATTAATGAAAAGATTGATGACCAGATTAAGGTTGCCAAGTCTGGTAACCCGGCACTGATTAGAATGAAGATGAACTCCTTATCTGACAAGCAGATTATTGCCCACCTCTATGATGCGGCGGCAAACGGGGTTAAGGTTCAGCTACTTGTGCGGGGGATTACCTGCCTACGGAACGACCTTCCAGAATTACATGACAACATTGAGGTGCACTCAATTGTCGGTCGCTTCCTCGAACACTCCCGGATTTACTACTTCTCTAGCAATGGTCATGAGGAAATTTACCTGGCCAGTGCTGATATGATGACCCGGAACCTGAACCGGCGGGTTGAAGAATTATACCCGGTAACCCAGCCGGATACTAAGGCGCGGGCAATTCACATCTTCAATGTGATGTGGAAGGATAATGTTAAATCACGGATCTTAGTGGGAGACCACTACGAACGGATCGACCGCCATGGTGAAGAGCCATTTAATTCACAAGAATACTTTGTTCAAGAAGCGGTCCAGCTTAATAAGAAAGATAGTGACCAGCAGAAGGACCGGCGCCACTTTACGGGGGTTTTTGAAACTCTAACAAAGCATGTGCCAACACTTCATTTAAAGGGGAAAGGTGATTCTGATGGCGAAGAATAATATGCTGGCAGTGATTGATCTTGGTTCCAACTCAGTTCGGCTCAAAATTAGTGAACTGATGGAGGATGGCGAAGCAATCACGAAGCAGTATGTAAAGCGTTATGTCCGACTATCTTCCGAAATGGGACCAGAAAAGCTCTTAAAAAAGGAGCCAATGGCGCGGACGCTCGAGGCCTTGCACGAATTTCGCAAGATTTGTGATGGTTACGATCGGCTCAAAATAATGGCGGTTGCAACGGCGGCGGTTCGGCAGGCTAAGAACCAGCAAGAATTCCTCGATCAGGTAAAAGAAGAGACTGGTTTTGACATTAAGGTGATTTCTGGTGCCCAGGAAGCATACCTTGATTACGTTGGCGTTAGCAACACTTTGCCGGTTAACCATGGCTTAATCATTGATACCGGTGGTGCAAGCATGGAATTAGTAGCAGTCGACAATGGCGCGGCGGAAGAGACGATTAGCATTCCGATGGGGTCGGTCATCCTTTCACAGCGTTACCACCTGGGCGACCAAGTTAACCCAGCGGACCTGTTTGACGCGATGGTTGAAGTTGATGAAGCATTGTCGCACCAGCGCTGGCTGAGCCGATTCCGGCAAACTAACATTGTGGCACTTGGGGGCTGCAACCGGGCGCTGGCAAAAATTTACCGTTGGCGTAATGCGATTGATGGCAAACCGGCGCCGATCCATGGCTTAACCCTGACCTCGGAGACGGCATTTGGCATTATGCACGAATTGCTAGAAACTGACCGTGCTGGCCGTGCTGCAATCCGCGGAATTAACAAGGAACGGGCAGATGTCATTGTTGGTGGTTTGTTGCCATTATTGGCATTGATGCGCCAGTTGGCAATTGATGAGGTAAAGTTTAGTAATAGTGGTCTACGGGAAGGCCTTCTCTTTAAGTACCGCGAACAATCACTAAGCTTTGACTAAGTTTACTTAATTTTACTAAAATTTACTAATCATTTTATCAAGTCTGTGCTACAATCAAATTGAAGAAAATGAAAGCGCCATTATAATGATGGCGGTAGCTGTGACAAGGAGGAAACAAGATGGCAATTCTAGTTGCTGGTGGAGCTGGTTACATCGGTTCCCACATGGTTAAGAATTTAGTTGAACACGGTGAAGATGTAGTGGTTGCTGATAACCTGTCAACTGGTCACCGGGCAGCAATCAACCCGAAGGCTAAGTTTTACGAAGGCGATATTCGGGACCGGAAGTTCTTGGATAAGATTTTTGACAATGAAGACATCACGGCGGTTGTTCACTTTGCGGCCTTCTCTATTGTGCCGGAATCAATGAGCAAGCCACTGAAGTACTTTGACAACAACACTGGTGGGATGATCACCTTACTGGAAGCAATGCATGACCACGGCATTAAGTACATCGTCTTCAGTTCGACTGCTGCTACCTATGGTGTTCCAGAACACATGCCAATCAAGGAAACCGACCCACAAAAGCCAATTAACCCATACGGCTTGAGTAAGCTGATGATGGAAAAGATGATGACTTGGGCTGACAAAGCATACGGGATCAAGTTTGTCGCCCTTCGTTACTTTAACGTTGCTGGTGCTGCTCCAGATGGGACGATTGGTGAAGATCACGGCCCAGAAACCCACTTGGTACCAATTATTTTACAAGTTGCTCAAGGCAAGCGGGACGAATTGAGTATCTTTGGTGATGACTACAACACACCAGACGGGACCAATGTTCGTGACTATGTTCATGTAATGGACTTGACTGATGCTCACATCCTCGCCATTAAGTACTTGGAAGCTGGCAACAAGAGTAACGCCTTTAACCTCGGTTCCTCTACTGGCTTCTCCAACAAGCAAATGCTGGAAGCAGCACGGGAAGTTACTGGCAAGCCAATTCCTGCCAAAATGGCACCGCGGCGCCCTGGTGACCCTGATTCACTGGTTGCTGCCAGTGATAAGGCACGGGAAGTACTTGGTTGGAAGCCGAAGTATGATGACGTCCACGACATTATTGCCACTGCTTGGAAGTGGCACTCAACCCACCCAAAGGGCTATGATGACCGCGACTAATTAGTCGATCGACCTAAATTACGTCTACTTTAATTACCTCCTGATGTTTGGCAGAGTAAGGCTGAACACCAGGAGGCTTTTTGTCTCTTCTATTAAAATATTCTTATTAAAAACCGAGTAATTTGAGCGCCATAAGTCAGGTTGGTGTGATAAGATGGTCTATGATTGAAAGGATGATCGAGAATGAAAGTACTTGCCATTGATACCTCAAACCATCCAATGAGTGTGGCGCTGGTTGAAGATGACCAATTATTGGCAACAACCACTCTTAACATGGTACGTAACCATAGCATCTATTTGATGCCAACCATCAATAAGCTGTTTGAACTAGTAAAATGGGCACCAGCAGACCTGGACCGGGTAGTAGTCGCCCAGGGTCCCGGTTCATACACGGGAATTAGAATCGCTGCTACCACTGCCAAAGTCCTTGCCGATACATTGGGAGTTGGTCTGGTAGGTGTTTCCAGTCTCGAAGTAGTTGCAAGAAACGTGCTTCCAAACAGCGAGCAGGTCATAGTGCCCTTCTTTGACGCTCGTCGTGGCAATGTCTTCGCTGGAGCCTACCAGTGGAAGGATGGTCAACTGGTTAACGTGATTAAGGACCAGCACCTTGCAATGGCAACCTTGTTAGAACAGCTAAAAAAGGTTGAACGGCCAGTTACCCTCGTCGGCCACATGACCACTAAGATTGCGGAGCAGTTTGACCAATTACCAGCAAACGTAACGTTAGCACCGCGTGCTTACAGCATTCCGTCAACATACCAGCTAGCAATTGCCGGTGAACAGCTACCGGTAGTAGCAGAAATTGACCCGTTTGTTCCGCACTATTTGCGGATAACTGAAGCTGAAGCTAACTGGCAAAAACTTCATCCAGGAGAAGCAAAAAAGAATTATGTTCGAGAAGTTTAAATACTGGTACCACTGTACCGTTAATGCACGGCGGCAGCCTTTTTTGGATTATAGCCGGCGGTTGATTATGATTGGTGGTCACCACTACGTTGTCCGCCAAGCAGCAGAAAAAGATATTAATCGGTTAGTGGAAGTAGAAAAGCAAATTTACGGTACCGCCCCGTGGAGTTATGCTGCTTTTCAATTAGAACTAAGTCGGCATCATGACCGGCTGTATATCGTGGTGGAACACAAAGAAGAACTGGTTGGCTTTATTGGGATGGCAGTTGACTGGTACCACCTTGACCTTCATATTACCAATATTGGAATTTCTCCTGATTGGCAAAAGGGGGGCATTGGGACCTACCTTATTAAAACGGCAATTGCGTATGCCCGTCACTTACAACTACACTCCTTAAGCCTTGAAGTCCGGGTTCATAACCTTGTTGCCCGCCATTTGTATGAGCGGCTGGGTTTTCGCGAAAATCAAATTAAGCAGCGTTACTACTTGGATAACCATGAGGACGCAGTTGATATGCAAGCAAACTTACTGAGCAGAGGAGAATAGGTACATGGCAGAACGAAATTTAATTCTTGCCTTTGAGACAAGTTGTGACGAAACGAGTGTTGCGGTGATTGAAAATGGCACTAAGATCCTTAGCAATGTTGTGGCGACCCAAATTGATAGTCACCAGCGGTTTGGGGGTGTCGTACCCGAAGTTGCCAGCCGTCACCACATCGAATGGATTACCCGGTGTATTGACCAGGCATTAGCAGAGGCGGGGGTAAGCTATGATGACCTGACTGCGGTGGCGGTTACCTATGGTCCTGGCCTAGTTGGTTCCTTACTGGTCGGGGTAACCGCAGCGAAGGTAGTTGCCTGGGCGCATAATTTACCACTGGTTCCAGTTAACCATATGGCGGGGCACCTCTACGCTGCTCGTTACGTTGGTGAATTTAAGTACCCACAGATGGCACTATTAGTGTCCGGTGGTCATACCGAGCTGGTTTACATGCCACGGGAACACGAGTATGAAATTATTGGTGAAACTCGTGATGATGCGGCCGGTGAGGCCTACGATAAAATTGGCCGGGTGCTTGGCGTAAATTACCCGGCCGGAAAGACAATTGATGAGTGGGCAGCTAAGGGAAAGGATAGTTTCCACTTTCCACGGGCAATGGAAAAGGAAGAAAACTTCGACTTTAGTTTCAGTGGACTGAAGAGTGCGTTTATTAATACGGTCCACAATGCTGACCAACGGGGACAGAAACTTGATAAGTATGACTTAGCAGCCAGCTTCCAACAAAGCGTGGTCGATGTGCTAGCCGAAAAAACAATGCGGGCACTGGACGAGTACCCGGTCAAGCAATTGATTCTCGCCGGCGGGGTTGCCGCTAACCATGGTTTGCGCAGCCGGCTAGACCATGATATGCAAAAGTACCACCCCGAAGTATCGATGCTGCAAGCCCCACTAAAGCTTTGTGGCGATAACGCAGCGATGATCGGTGCGGCTGGCTACATCAATTACCGGAATGGTGACCGGGCAGCATTAGACCTTAATGCGGATCCCGGGTTGATGTTTGCACGGATGAAGTAATTTAGGGATGAATAAAAAACAAGAGAGATTGGAAAATTTTTCTTTCCAGGCTCTCTTGTTTTTTCGTATATTTCACAATAATCGATTCCGCATGGAAAACATCGCTGGCTAGTTATTTGTCAGAATTTAGTGGTTAGCTTTATTAACGGCATCAATGACCGCGTAACGGAAGCCGGCCTTTTCTAGTGCTTCTACACCACGGATCGTTGTTCCACCAGGTGAAGTGACCTGGTCACGGAGTTGGGCGGGAGTTAACTTACTGTGGTAAGCAAGGGCCCCGCTCCCTTTGACCATGCTGGCGATTAATTGGTAAGCGGTTTGCCGGTCTAAACCATACTTAACCGCTGCATCACCGAGAGCATCCATAAAGACATCGACAAAGGCGGGACCACAACCGCCAACGACACCAACAATACCTAGTTGGGATTCAGGGACGGTAATCACGTCGCCAAGTTGGCTTAAAACATGGTTGATTTTATCATAGGCTGGTGCGGGGGTATTCTCACTGAGTGCTAAGCCGATTGTTCCAGCATTAACGGCAACGGGAGTATTGGGAATGATTGCCGCAACTGGGTTGTCCGGAAAGAGTTAGCTGATTTCAGCAATGCGGATACCTGCGGCGGCTGAAATAATAACCGTTTTCTTTCCTAGACCCTGGAGTTTCTTAAGAACAGAAAGGGTAACTGGTGCTGGAGTGGTTAGTACTACCACGTCTGGCTTTTGACTGACTACTTCTTCACCACTGTGGTAGAGCGCAAAACCGGCTTTCTTTGCTAGTTTACTGACTCGTGGATTAACCGGGTTCATTCCTGCTACTTCGTCATTGCCCCGATTAAGCAGCCCCTTTATAATTGCCGACCCCATGTTACCAACACCAATTACCGTAATTTTCATCATTCAGTACCTCCTTAAACATCTCAATTCTACACTAAAAAGCTGGCGGTTAAAATCATTAGAATAATTTGACAATAAATTAAAATTAAATTAGAATACATGCAATGATAATTTAATCGCGTAACGGGTGAGTACCTAGTAGTTGTACATTTAAGAGAGTTTTTGGTTGGTGAGAAAAAACTGTCAGCCCAGGGAAGATGGCCTGTTAATAGCTTGCGGGTGAGCCAGTAAATGGTAAGCCCGTGACGGTTTAGTCCCGTTAGCAACTTGGAGTTTTAAACTTGTTGAGGCGGTCACTGCGAAGTGGCAGTAAATTAAGGTGGTAAAACGGGGAACCTCGTCCTTTATGGGCGGGGTTTTAATTTTAAATGAGGTGATAGTTGTGAAAATTAGAGTCGCACTTGCACAATTTGATGTTCAATATGCTGATCCGGCAGCAAATCGGCAGCGGGTAACCGAGTTAACTAAGGAGGCAGCGGCCGGCAATGCCGATGTCGTCGTCTTTCCAGAGATGTGGAATACGGGATATGCACTAGGTAAGTTAGCAGATTTAGCTGATGACCGTGGCAAGTCAACTCAGGAGCTGTTTTACCAATTAGCCCGCCAATACCAGGTAGGAATTGTTGGCGGGTCAGTAGCAGTAAAAGAGGATGGCAAGTTCTACAACCGAACCCTCGTTGTTGACCCCGTGGGACAGATTGTTGGCCAGTATGACAAGGTCCACCTTTTCCGCTTAATGAATGAGCATCGGTACTTGACGGCGGGGAACCAGCAAAACTACTTTCGGCTAGCAGGGGTGCCCGGGGCAAGCTTTATTTGCTACGACCTTCGTTTCCCAGAATGGGTACGGACCGTTGCCATGCACGGGGCCGCGGTATTGTATTTTCCTGCTGAATGGCCTGCGGAACGGATACCACAGTGGGAAATTATGCTAAAAGCCCGGGCCGTTGAAAACCAATGCTTTGTGGTGGCAGTTAACCGGGTGGGGGATGATCCGGATAACCACTTTAACGGTCATTCATTAGCAATCGACCCGCTGGGAAACGTCATCGCTGATGCTGTTGAAAAGGATGGGGTTACTTTTGCGACCCTTGACCTGGACCAATTAAATAAGGTGCGGGGACCAATTCCAGTATTTGCGGACCGGCGGCCAAAGTTGTACCAATAAGAATCAGGAGAGAAGGAAAGTTAAATGGAATTTCAACAGTCAAAATTACTCGATACTTTACCTAAACAATTCTTTGCTAGCCTGGTGGCGAAGGTTAACCAAAAAATAGCCTCCGGGGTTGATGTGATTAACTTGGGGCAGGGGAACCCGGACAAGCCAACACCAGATTACATTGTTAAAGCAACGCAAAAGTGGGTGGCAGATCCCAAAACCCATAAATATTCGCCATTCCAGGGGTTGCCGGCCTTTAAAAAAGCAGCTGCCAACTTTTATGCCGAAAAGTATGGTGCCCACTTTGATCCTGAACAGGAAGTAGCAATTCTGGGTGGGTCAAAAATTGGCCTGGTTGAGCTGCCATGGGCATTGATGAACCCGGGTGATACTTACCTGCTACCGGACCCAGGCTACCCTGATTACTTTTCCGGCGCTGCGCTAGGCGAAGTAAACTTTGAAACGGTACCGTTATTAGCGGAGAATAATTTCTTACCGGATTTAAAGGCAATCCCGGAAGAAGTTGCCCGGCGCGCTAAGTTTTTCTATTTAAACTATCCAAATAACCCCACTGGTGCGGTGGCAACTAAGGAGTTTTATACCGAACTAGTTGCCTGGGCTAAGAAATACCATGTTGGAATTATTAGTGACTTTGCTTACGGTGCGCTTGGCTTTGATGGGGAAGAGCCACTCAGCTTTATGCAAACTCCCGGAGCAAAGGAGGTTGGAATCGAATTTTACACCTTCTCTAAGACCTTTAATATGGCCGGCTGGCGGGTCGCATTTGCGGTTGGAAATAAGGATATTATTGGTGCACTGAATTTAATTCAAGACCACTTATTTGTCAGCCTATTTCCTGCTTTACAGTATGCAGCGATTGATGCTTTGACTGACCCTCAACGGGATGGTGAAATCAAAAAGATTGTTAGTCGTTATGAGAAACGACGGAATGCATTCGTCAGTGCCGCTGAAAAAATTGGCTGGCATGCCTTTGTGCCAAAGGGGACCTTTTATGCGTGGATGCCAGTACCAAAAGGGTATACTAGTGAATCATTTGCAGACTTGTTACTTGATAAAGCAGGCGTTGCCGTAGCTCCTGGCGCGGGCTTTGGGAAACATGGCGAGGGTTACGTACGGATTGGCCTGTTGATTGCACCAGCACGGCTGGAAGAAGCGGTTGAACGGATCGGAAAACTCGATTTATTTTAAAAATGGGCTAAGAGTTCCGCAACAACTCCCCTTTAATTTTCAGTATCCAATTTTTATTGGTTTTCTTGGTCAAAGTTTTCCAGTTTTTCGGCAGCGTCGGTCCACTCTAGCTCGACTTCTTCAGATTTTTCCTTCAGCCCGTCGAGTTTCTTTTGGAGGTCGGTCAACTTACCGATATCCGTAGCAACTGTCGGCTGACTCATTTCTTCTTCAATTGCGGCCTGCTGTTCTTCTAATTCACCCATTTCTTTTTCTAGGCTATCAACAGCGCGCTGCAATTTCCGCCGGGCACGTTGTTGTTCCTTGCTTTGTTGGTAGGATTTCTTACCTTGTGAAATTGGTGCCTTAGTAGCAGTAGTAACCGTGGCAGTTGAATTTTCTGAACTGGTGGCAGTGGTTGCGGCAAGGTAATCATCATAATCACCCTCGTAATGCTTAATGCCATCCTTGTGCATATCCAAAATATCCGTGGCAACCTGGTTAATAAAGTAGCGGTCGTGAGAGACGAAGAGGACGGTTCCCGTAAATTCATTAATGGCGCTTTCCAAAACCTCACGACTATCAATGTCCAAGTGGTTAGTCGGTTCATCAAGGATAAGGAAGTTAATCGGCTTAAAGGAAAGTTTGGTTAATTCTAGGCGTGCCTTTTCACCACCAGATAATTCGTGAACGACCTTGTATACGTCATCACCAACGAACAAGAAGGAACCAAGCAATGACCGGATGTCTTTTTCAGGTACTTCCGGGTGGTCATCCCACACTTCATCAAGGACGGTTTTATCCGGGTGTAATTGTTGCTGTTCCTGGTCATAGTAGCCAATTTCCAGGTTTGCGCCAAGCTTGATGGTCCCACTAATTGCTGGAATCCGGTGCAGCAATGTCTTTAAGAGTGTTGATTTACCAATCCCGTTCGGGCCAATAATCCCGATTCGTTGTGGCTTGCGAACTGCAAATGAAAGTGGTCCGGCAAGAATTTGATCATCATAGCCGACTTTAAGCTGGTCAACATCAAGGACTTCGTTTCCGCTGTCCTTATCGCTGTGAAAGTGGAAGTGGATCGACTGGTTATCGGTGGTTGGCCGTTCCAACTTATCCATTTTTGCCAGTTGCTTTCGCCGTGCCTGGGCCTGCTTGGTTGTCGATGCACGGACGATGTTGCGGTTAACAAAATCTTCCAGCTTGGCAATCTTCTTTTGCTGCTGGTCGTAATGCTTCCATTCGGCCTTTAGCCGTTCCTGCTTGTGCTGGACGAACTGGGTGTAGTTGCCCGTATAGTGGCGCAGAGTGCGGTTATCTAAGTCGTAAACATCCTTAACAACGTGGTCAAGGAAGTAACGGTCGTGGGAGACAACTAGTAATGCACCTGAATAACTCTTTAAATAGTCTTCTAGCCAGGCCAATACATTCATGTCTAGGTGGTTGGTCGGTTCGTCAAGGATCAGCAAGTTTGGCGCTTGTAAAAGGATCTTTGCCAGTGCTAGCTTAGTCTTCTGGCCACCAGAGAGGGCGTTAACCGGTGTATCGTAGTATTCTTCACCAAAGCCGAACCCAGTCAGAATCCCCCGCATGCGTGATTCGTATTCGAAACCACCACGCTTCTTAAAGTCGGTTTGGAGCCGGTCGTACTTTTTCAGAATTTGCTGATACCTATCCGTCGTTGAATCAAGCGTTGCCAACTGCTCCTCTAACTGGTGGATTTCCTTCTCCTCTTCGTGAAGAGGCGCAAAGACAGTATCCAATTCAGCCCAGATGTTATTTTGACTATCGAGCCCCTGGTCCTGGGCAAGGTAGCCGATGGAAAGATTTTTAACCTTGCTGATGGTTCCTTCATCGGGCTCGGTTATTCCGGCAATCATTTTAAGCAGGGTGGTTTTCCCGGCACCGTTACGACCAACAAGGGCGGTTCGCCCGTGGTCTTGAACTTGTAAATTTATGTTATGGAATAGTACATCAGCACCAAAGCGGCGCTCAACGTCATTTGCTTGCAAAAGAATCATTTTGAAACCTCGCTAAATCAATATTTACCTTCTAAATTATTTTAGCAGATTTCTTTCTATTTTATTAAAAAAGTGAAATTGCATTGTATAACCCTTCACAAATAATCAATAAATTGCTAGAATGAGTAGGAACTTAATTTCACAAGTGCAGCGAGCCCTGTAAAATTTGGCATAGCACTTCATGGACTGTGGGGCAAAAAATGCTGTAGAGAGACAGGGGGATAATATGACGACAAAGAAAATACCACGGGCAACTGCCCGACGGTTACCTATTTACTACCGTTATTTAACTATTTTACTAAATGCAAATAAGGAACGAGTTTCTTCAACTGAGCTGTCAGAAGCAGTTCAAGTTGATTCAGCAACCATCCGGCGTGATTTTTCCTACTTTGGTGAGCTTGGTAAGCGTGGCTATGGTTACGATGTTGCGAGCCTATTGAAGTTCTTTAAGGGAATCTTGCACCAGGATTCATTAGTCAGTGTTGCACTAGTAGGGGTCGGGAGTCTTGGTAGCGCCTTGCTTAACTTTAACTTCCACCAGGATACTAACTTGCGGATCAGTGCGGCCTTTGATACTAAGCCGGAACTAGCTAACAAGATTAAGAGCGGAATTCCGGTTTACCCGGCCACTGATATTAAGAAACAGTTGAAAGAGCAACAAATTGATATTGTTATTTTAACTGTTCCTGGTGAACATGCCCAACAGGTAGCAGATCAATTAGTTGATGCAGGCGTGCGGGGGATCTTAAACTTCTCCCCAGTTCGTTTATCAGTACCGAAGGGTGTCCAGGTTCAAAACATTGACCTGACGAATGAGCTCCAAACCTTAATCTACTTTATTAAGAACTATGCACCTAGTAAAAAGTAGTAGAGATAATTAAAGAAGTTTTCTGCGATTACTGTTTAATATTTGAAGAACAAGAGACTGGAAGAAAGCCATGCTTGGTATTTTCTTCCAGCCTTTATCTTTTTACGGTAATTACGTATTATCCAGTTGTGGCGTCGTCGATTACTTAGTGGTTTAAAAGTGGTGACAAAATAAAAGTCAAAATTAGTCAAACTTTTATATTGCTTTTTAAGGTGAAGATGGTATAGTAGTAACTGTGGTTAGCACTTAAGACGTGTGAGTGCTAAAACTAAAAATTAAGATTAACAAGATGGAGGGATTAACGTGTTAAAACCATTAGGAGACCGCGTTGTTCTTAAAGCTGAAACTGAAGAAGAAAAGACAGTTGGCGGAATTGTCCTTGCTTCCAACGTAAAGGAAAAGCCAACTACTGGTAAAGTTATTGCCGTCGGTGAGGGTCGGACCCTTGATAACGGTCAAAAGCTTACTCCAGCTGTTAAGGAAGGCGACCGGGTACTCTTTGACAAGTACGCCGGCAATGAAGTTGAATACAACGGCGAAAAGTACTTAGTTGTTCACGAAAAGGACTTAGTTGCTGTAATCGACTAATTTATTAATTACGTAAGTAAAGACGAAATTAAACTAAAATTTTTGAGGTGACAATATAATGGCAAAAGACATTAAGTTTGCTGAAGATGCTCGTAGTGCCATGCTTGCCGGTGTTGACAAGCTGGCTGACACTGTTAAGACAACCATGGGTCCAAAGGGTCGGAACGTTGTTTTAGGTCAAAAGTACGGTAACCCAACAATCACTAACGATGGTGTTACGATTGCGAAGAGTATTGACTTGGAAAACCCATTTGAAAACATGGGTGCCAAGCTGGTTGCTGAAGTAGCATCTAAGACTAACGATATTGCTGGTGATGGTACTACTACTGCTACCGTTTTAGCCCAAGCAATTGTTAACGCCGGGATGAAGAACGTTACTTCCGGTGCTAACCCAGTTGGTATCCGTCGTGGTATTGACAAGGCTACCAAGGCTGCTGTTGAAGCATTAAAGAAGATGTCACACGAAGTAAAGACGAAGAGTGATATCGCTCAAATTGCTTCTATTTCTGCTGCTAACCCAGAAGTTGGTAAGTTAATTGCCGACGCAATGGAAAAGGTTGGCCACGATGGTGTTATCACCATTGAAGACTCCCGTGGTGTTGACACTAGTGTTGACGTTGTTGAAGGGATGAGCTTCGACCGTGGTTACATGTCACAATACATGGTAACTGACAACGATAAGATGGAAGCTGACCTGGACAACCCATACATCCTGATTACCGATAAGAAGATCAGTAACATTCAAGACATCTTGCCGTTACTGCAAAGTGTTGTTCAACAAGGCCGGGCACTCTTGATCATCGCTGATGACATCACTGGTGAAGCATTGCCAACTCTTGTTTTGAACAAGATTCGTGGTACCTTCAACGTATGTGCTGTTAAGGCTCCTGGCTTTGGTGACCGTCGGAAGGCTCAATTACAAGATATCGCCGTATTGACCGGCGGAACTGTCATTTCTGATGACCTTGGCATGAACCTGAAGGACGTTACTGTTGACCAATTAGGTCAAGCTAACAAGGTAACTGTTACGAAGGACGCAACGACCATTGTTGACGGCTCTGGTGCTAAGGAAGCAATTGCTGAACGGGTTGACCAAATCAAGCAAGCAATTGCTAAGACCACTTCTGACTTTGACAAGGACAAGCTGCAAGAACGTTTGGCAAAGCTTTCTGGTGGTGTTGCCGTTGTTAAGGTTGGTGCCGCAACTGAAACCGAATTGAAGGAAAAGAAGTACCGGATTGAAGATGCCTTGAACGCTACCCGTGCTGCCGTTCAAGAAGGTTTCGTTCCTGGTGGTGGTACTGCCTTGGTAAACGTTATTCCTGCTCTTGAAAAGATTGACGCAACTGGTGACGAATTAACCGGTGTTAACATCGTTAAGGATGCTTTGGAAGCTCCTGTACGTCAAATAGCTGAAAACGCTGGTGTTGAAGGATCAGTTATTGTTAACGAATTAAAGAGTCAAAAGGAAGGCATTGGTTACAACGCTGCTGACGACAAGTTCGAAGACATGGTTGATGCCGGGATTGTTGACCCAACAATGGTAACCCGTTCTGCACTGCAAAATGCTGCTTCTGTATCAGCATTGCTGTTAACTACTGAAGCGGTTGTTGCTGACAAGCCTGAAGATGACAAGCCACAAGCACCTGCTGCTGGCCAACCAGGCCCAGCCATGATGTAATTTAGGCTTTTAACGATAAAAATAATTAACAGGGGTTGTTACAACTGCCTCTGGAGGGCCCGGGTCCAGTAAATTGCTGGATCTTGGGCCCTCTTTATATACCGTGATGTTTTACCTTTAGATGGTATTGAAAAAGTTGGTTCCTTTAAGCTGGTTAGTAATAATGGTGGTCCCTGGTGACTTAGCTGGGATTTAAAAAGTCTTTCCACCGGTTTTGTTAGTTACCCCGAAGGTAATAGCCTAACTTTATTATTAAATTTCCCGGGAAATAAAATATTTTACTGCTTTTAGCAAATTTTATTTCGCCATGCTAATTGAAAAGTAGGATAATAAGTTGTAACATTGTCCAGTCATAGAACAAAAAATAAAAAAGAATCAATTTTATTTAAGTAGGAGGATAGCTATGTGGCGTTATCTTAAACGGGTGCTGATCGGTAAGCCATTAAAGACCCTGGATGAAGGGCAGTCACACTTAACCAAGTTTAAGGCGTTGGCAATGCTCTCTTCAGACGCAATTTCATCAGTTGCATATGGCCCTGAACAGATTACCACTGTCTTGGTCACCTTATCGGCAGCGGCCCTTTGGTATTCAATTCCAATTGCGGCAATCGTTTTAATTTTACTGTTGGCAATTACCTTATCCTACCAACAAATTATTCGTGCCTACCCAAGCGGTGGTGGTGCCTACGTTGTTGCTACCCAGAACTGGGGGAGTAATGGTGGCCTTTTTGCCGGTGGTTCGCTGCTTGTTGACTACATGTTAACCGTGGCGGTTTCAACCACTTCTGGTGTTGAGGCGATTACTTCGGCTGTTCCAGCGCTGTACAGGTTCTCAATCCCCATTGCAATCATTATTGTCCTTTTAATTATGTTTATGAACCTGCGGGGAATGAGTGAGAGTGCTAATTTCTTAACAGTCCCAGTCTATTTCTTCGTAGTGATGATTTTTATCATGATTATTTGGGGAATATATAACATCATAACGGGGAATATCCATTACCAGGCTCCGGCAGACTATGGGACACCAGTTGCTGGAATGTCCTACGTCCTCTTTATCCGGGCTTTCTCGGCTGGTTCTTCCTCGCTGACTGGTGTTGAAGCGGTAAGTAATGCCGTTCCAAACTTTAACAAGCCAAAGGAGAAAAATGCGGCAACTACACTGGCAATTATGAGTGCCATCCTTGCATTCTTCTTCATCGCAATTATCTTCTTTAGCTTCTTTATCGGCGTTGTGCCAAACGGGCGGACAACGATTCTTTCGCAAATCGCTCTTAAGATTTTTGGCGGACATGGTCTCGGCTTTTACCTGTTACAACTGTCGACGGCGATGATCCTGGCGGTTGCTGCTAATACCGGTTTCTCGGCTTTCCCAATTCTTGCCTTTAACATGGCAAAGGATAAGTACATGCCACATGCCTTCATGGACCGTGGTGACCGGCTGGGATATTCAAATGGGATTATTTCACTCGCAATTGGTGCGATTATCCTAATCTTGATTTTCCATGGGCAAACTAATAACCTGATTCCACTTTATGCTGTCGGGGTTTTCGTCCCATTTACGCTTTCCCAATCAGGGATGATCATCCACTGGTTCCGGAAAAAGGAGGGACTGTGGATTGGTAAAGCCTTCATTAACTTAGTTGGTGCGGTAATTTCACTATCACTGGTTGTCTTCTTATTCTGGCAGCACTTTGGCAATGTTTGGCCATACTTGATCATCATGCCGCTCTTGCTGTACATGTTCCATAAAATTCATACCCACTACATTAAGGTTGCTGCGCAGTTACGGGTGGCTGAAAAGACGAAGGTTCAACTGCACGACTATGATGGGGCAACGGTGATTGTCCTGGTTGGTAACGTAACACGGGTAACCCGGGGAGCAATTAACTATGCACGGTCAATTGGTGATTACGTAATTGCGATGCACGTTTCCTTCGATGAAAATCCTGGCAAGGAACATAAGACGGCAAATGAATTTAAGGCGGAATATCCTGATGTACGATTTGTTGATATTCACTCATCATACCGGTCGATTGCCAAACCAACGTTGCGGTTCGTTGATGTGATTGCTAAACGGGCGGAGGCACGGAACTACTCAACAACAGTTCTGGTACCGCAGTTCATTCCAAAGCACCCGTGGCAACTGGCACTCCATAACCAGACCAGTGTTCGTCTGCGGGCAGTATTAAACTCCCGGGAAAATATTATTGTTGCAAGTTACAACTACCACTTACATGAGTAAGGTGTTTACATCGTGAAGAAAAAACAATTTTTCCTGGGACTGGCATTTGCCCTTGGCCTATTTTTCGTTGCGGGATATTCAATTGATAATCGTGGCTTCCATTCTGGAATATACGGGATTATTGGTTGCGTCTTGTTGCTAGGATCTTATTGTGGCTTTTCCTGGTCAAAGATAAAGAATGGCGACAAACATTCTCGCCACCTCGCATATTTTTTAGGTTGCCTGCTGGCATTAATTATTATTTTGGATATCGTTGAGGCAGCTCTTGCCTAAATTAAAATAGCCCGCTAGTGTTCGTCAGATAACGAATGCTAGCGGGCTATTTGTTATTAGTGCACCCTAATTATTTGTCGTAAATGGTATTTCATGGAAATGGGTTCCGGCCTTCTTAATTGTTAATTGACCGTTGAAACGAGTTGTCATTGCATTAATTTCCTTATCGGCATCTTCTTCATTTACGAAGACCGTAGTTACTACATTAACCCCGTACTGTTCACCGTCAAGTGCCAGTTGTTGTTCTTTCAGGTAGTAAAGAAAGGCGTCGTGTTGACGGTAGGAGACAGTTACTTCTAGCTTTAGTTGCTGGAGGCGTTGGATAATTCCAGCATGGTGAATTGCTTCAGTGGTGACATTGCTGTATGCCCGGATTAACCCTCCAGCACCAAGTTTGATTCCACCAAAGTAACGGGTTACGACGGCAACCACATTATGCAATTTAGCGAGTTGAAGCGACTCTAAGATGGGCACACCAGCGGTTCCACTTGGCTCACCATTGTCACTTTCACGCTGCACTTGGTCATTATCACCGACCATGTAGGCAAAGCAGTTGTGGTTTGCCTTACGGTTACTATCTTGAACCTGCTTGATAAACGCCTGTGCTTCATCCTCACTTGTTGCCCGGTGGAGTGAGCAAATAAAGCGCGACTTCTTTATTACAAGTTCAAACTGGGTTGGCTTAGCGATCATTAAAAAAGGTTGGTTCATTTTAAATTCTTCTTTCGTCAATTTACTTTTACTTTACGTAGTTATTAGGTAGAGGTGAAATGATTATGATTTCGGAATATTATGGCCGCCGGGTACTTGTCAGGCGGGATCAAGTAGCGCCAGCCGGGGTACAGGTACTGGCGACAATTAAACAGCAAACAAGTGAAATTTATTGCCTGCGTTGTGGTCAGGTCACCCCAAAGGAAAGTGCGGCCCTCCCGAATGGCGAGTTTTATTGCCCCCGTTGTATTAACCTGGGCCGGGTATCGACTCTATGCAAATTTTATCATGTTCCAGAACCAAATCAATTTGAAGTAACTTCGCCACTTTTGACCTGGTCGGGGAAATTATCGCCGCTTCAGGCTTCCGCGGCTAAGCAGGTAAAGGAAGGAATGCTTAACCATCGACGGCAACTGCTCTGGGCAGTAACCGGTGCAGGGAAGACTGAGATGATGTTTAGCGGGATTGCAGCCTGTCTTAAACGGGGCGAACGGGTAGCAATTGCTTCACCCCGGGTTGATGTCTGCTTAGAGCTGTACCCCCGCTTTAAAGCTGCATTTGCGAATACAGACATTGTATTGCTCCACGGGCGACAGGAGCTGCCTTACCATTATGCGCAATTGACGATTTGTACGACTCACCAGTTGCTGCGCTTCTACCATGCCTTTGACAACCTAGTAATCGATGAGGTTGATGCTTTCCCTTTTGCTGCTAACTCCGCACTTTTTTACGCAGCACAACAAGCAACAAAAGGGGATGGCGGACAGCTTTTCTTGACTGCAACCCCTGGCAAGTACCTGCTTAAAGAGATGCGGCAGCAGCGACTGATGGTGACCTATTTGCCACTCCGCTATCATGGGCACCTCCTGCCGGGAATTAAGCTACACCTAGCAAGAAAATGGCGAAAAAAGTTAGGAAAAGTACTTCTCCCGCCGAGTCTGGTGCGGATGATGCGGCAAACGCTTGCTGCTAACCACCGCTTCTTGTTGTTTGTGCCACATGTTGCAGACCTCCCAGTAGTGGCGCGAGCGTGCCACCATTACTTTTGTGAGGCAAAGTTCACGACCGTTCATGCTAGTGATGAAGAGCGGTTAGCGAAAGTACAAGCAATGCGGGATAATGATTATCAGTTCTTAATCACCACCTCGATATTGGAACGGGGAGTTACCTTTCCGGAAATAGATGTATTTGTTCTCGGGGCCGATGATGGTGTCTTTTCAACTGCTGCTCTTGTTCAAATTGCTGGCCGTGCTGGACGCTCACTTAGCCGTCCGGTTGGGCATGTCGGTTTTTGGGTAGCTGGTCACTCAAGAGTAGTTAATGCGGCGGTAAACCAAGTTCGGTACATGAATAACAAGGGGAGGCAGTGTCAGAATGCAATGTCTGCTTTGTAACCGTCAGTTACGATTTGAGCTAACAATCCGTGACCTGTTACTCCCAACAAAGATTGTCAAACCGCTAATCTGTGACGATTGTCAGCAAAGTTTTACCCCGCTTACTGGGCAAACAACGTGTCCCGGTTGCAGCCGTCCCCAGGAAAAAAGCGTACTTTGTTTGGAATGCAATAAGTGGCGTAATGCTTACCCGTGGCAGTTAACCCATCACGCGCTTTACCGCTACGATGACGCGATGAAAGAGTTTATCCAACGCTATAAATTCGCGGGCGATTATCGGTTACGGCAAATCTTTATTTCCGAATTTGTTTCAGCCATTAGTAAATCCCAAGTGGATATGGTGGTGCCCATCCCGGTGACGGAACAGACGATGAGAACCCGTGGCTTTAACCAGGTAGAAGGGTTAATTAGTGATTTACCGGTAAATCGCCTTTTGAAATGTCGTGATAAAGAGAAAATGGCCCAGTCAAAGAAGAACCGGCGAGAACGGTTAGCGAGCAAGCAGCCATTTATACTGACCAATGAGGCAGCAGTTCGGGGAAAGAGGATCCTGCTCGTTGATGATATTTATACTACTGGGCGAACTCTTTACCATGCGGCAGACTTACTTTATCAAGCTGGTGCTGCCACTGTTATAAGTATTTCTTTAGCTCGTTAATTTATTTTAAAGGATAGCCGAATAGATTTGTTAAAAGCTCACAAGTAAACTATAATATAAGTAGGATATGAGAAGAGTGGTCCTTCTGATATCAGATCAAGCAATTGCTTGGACTGAAAGGAGAGAAGTACAATGTTAAAGTTCAATATTCGTGGTGAAAATGTTGAAGTTACAGATGCAATTCGGGACTACGTGGTGAAGCGGATTACTAAGCTGCAAAAGTTCTTCGAAGATAGCGTCGAAGCAACTGCCCACGTGAACTTAAAGGTTTACCCAAACCGTACCTACAAAGTTGAAGTTACTATCCCGCTCCCATACCTCACTTTGCGGGCAGAAGAAACCTCAAATGATATGTATGGTAGTGTTGATTTAGTTACGGACAAGCTGGAACGGCAAATTCGTAAGTACAAGACTAAGGTTAACCGCAAGTCTCGTGAAAAGGGCTTTAAGAACCTTGAATTTGTTCCATCAGACAATGAAACTAGTGATGACGACTTAAAGATCGTTCGTACTAAGCAAGTTTCATTGAAGCCAATGGACCCTGAAGAAGCGGTACTGCAAATGGATATGCTTGGCCATGATTTCTTTGTCTTCCAAGATGCAGAAACTAATGGAACCAGCATCGTTTACCGCCGTCGTGATGGCCGTTATGGCTTAATTGAAGCGGAATAAAATCAGTCAGGAGCTGTGATTAAGTTCACAGCTCTTTTTTTATGGATTCTGCGCGGGGAGGCCTAGATAGTTTTCAATCGACTGTCAACGTGTTAAAATATTGCAGTTAAGATAAAATATAATTGGCTTGAGTAGCACCTTTTATCACTATTACTCAAGCGAGAAATTAGGAAGGACGCTTTTATGGCCAACATTTTAAGAAAATGGATTGAAAGCGATCGTCGTGAGTTACGGCGGATTAATAAAATAGCTAATAAGGTTGAAACCTATGCTAAACCAATGGAAGAATTAAGTGATGACCAGTTGAAGGCCAAGACGGATGAATTCCGTCAACGCTACCAAAAGGGTGAATCACTTGATCACATGTTACCCGAAGCATTTGCGGTTGCCCGGGAAGGTGCTAAGCGGGTCTTAGGACTTTACCCGTTCCACGTTCAGATCATGGGGGGAATTGTTCTCCATGAAGGTAACATTGCGGAAATGAAGACCGGTGAAGGGAAGACTTTAACGGCCACGATGCCAGTTTATTTGAACGCTATTTCTGGTAAGGGTGTTCACGTTATTACGGTTAACGAATACCTTTCTAAGCGTGATGCCACTGAAATGGGCCAATTGTACAACTGGTTGGGTTGCAGCGTTGGTGTTAACAACTCTGAAAAGAGTCCTGATGAAAAGCGGCAGGCTTACCAGGCGGATATCATGTATTCGACAAACAGTGAAATTGGGTTTGACTACTTGCGGGATAACATGGCGGTCTACAAGGAAGACCAAGTTCAGCGGGGGTTAAATTATGCGATTGTCGATGAAGTTGACTCGATCCTGATTGATGAAGCCCGGACGCCGCTGATTATTTCTGGACCAGGGACGGGAACATCAAAGCTTTACAAGCAGACTGACCGTTTTGTTAAGCAACTGAAGAATGAAGTTGACTATAAGGTCGACCTTGAATCCAAGACGGTTTCCTTAACTGATGAGGGAATTAAGAAGGCTGAAAAGTACTTCAACCTTAAGAACCTGTATGATCCAGAAAATACGGCATTAACGCACCACTTAGACCAAGCTCTCCGTGCTAACTACATCATGCACCTTGATAAGGACTACGTGGTTTCAGATGGGGAAGTTTTAATCGTTGACTCATTCACTGGTCGTGTTATGCAAGGTCGGCGGTTCTCTGATGGTCTTCACCAGGCAATTGAAGCCAAGGAAGGCGTTAAGATTCAGGAAGAAAACAAGACAATGGCCAACATTACCTACCAGAACTTGTTCCGGATGTACAACAAGCTGTCTGGGATGACCGGGACGGCCAAGACCGAACAAGAAGAATTTCGTGAAATTTACAACATGGAGACAATCACGATTCCGACTAACCGGCCAGTTGCCCGGAAAGATGAGCCGGACCTCTTGTACCCAACATTGCAGAGCAAGTTTGCGGCCGTTGTTAAGCGGATTAAGAGCCTGCATGCTAAGGGGCAACCAATTCTAGTTGGTACCGTGGCGGTTGAAACATCTGAATACCTGTCCCACTTGCTAGATCAAGAACACATTCCACATGTTGTCTTGAACGCGAAGAACCACGCTAAGGAAGCCGATATTATCAAGAATGCCGGACAACGTGGTGCAGTCACGATTGCCACCAACATGGCTGGTCGTGGTACTGATATTAAGCTTGGCCCTGGTGTTCGTGAACTAGGTGGCCTGGCAGTGATTGGTACGGAACGACATGAATCACGGCGGATTGATAACCAGCTTCGTGGTCGTTCCGGTCGTCAGGGTGACCCTGGTTTATCACAATTCTACTTATCGCTTGAGGATGACTTGATGAAGCGGTTCGGTGGTGAACGGATTAAGGCATTCTTGGACCGGATGAAGGTGCAAGGTGACGATGCCGTTATCAAGAGTCGGTTCTTGACGCGTCAAGTTGAATCAGCCCAAAAACGGGTTGAAGGTAACAACTACGACTCCCGGAAGAACGTCTTGCAATATGATGACGTAATGCGTGAACAACGTGAAATCATCTATAAGGAACGGCAGCAGATCATTACCGAAACCAAGTCCCTTAAGTGGGTGCTGATGCCGATCTTCAAGCGGACCATTCAACGGGAAGTTGAGCAGCACACGCTTGGTGACCAAAAGGAATGGGATTTGCAAGGAATCGTTGACTTTACTGAAGAAGTCCTAGTTAAGCCGGGAACAATTTCAGTTGCCGACCTTGATGGCAAGAGTCAGGATCAGATCGTTGATTTCCTGATGGGCTTTGCCGAAAAGGTTTACGACGAAAAGAAGCAAATCTTATCCGACCCGTCACAAATGCTTGAGTTTGAAAAGGTTGTCCTGTTGCGGGTAGTTGACTCACACTGGACGGACCACATTGACGTGATGGACCAGTTCCGTCAATCAGTTGGTCTGCGTGGTTACGGGCAATTAAACCCACTGGTTGAATACCAGACGGCTGGTTACCACATGTTTGAGCAAATGGTTGCCGACATTGAGTATGAAACAACGCGCCTCTTCATGAAGTCCGAAATTCGGCAAAATGTTACGCGGTAAAGCGAATTAAGAAATTACAATAAGGTACGGCAGTAAGGTCACCCATGACGGTACCGCTGCCGTATGTTTGTATATGGAGGAATTACTGGTGGAATTAAGTGAAGCAAAGAAAAAAATAGAAGCAATGCAAGCAGAGGTTGCACGCTTCGGGAGGTCTCTTTGACCTTGATGCATTAGATGAACAGATTGCGGAAAATGAACATGAGATGGCGCAACCTGGCTTTTGGGATGACAATACCAAGGCCCAGAAGTTAATCAATGATAATAACGCATTGAAAGAAAAACGGGATACTTTTGTTGAACTAAGGGAAAAGATTGCTGACCTGGAAACAAATGTGGAACTGTTAGAGATAGAGCCAGATCCGGACCTCGCTGCGGAACTGGATAAATCCTTCACTACAACTGAAAAATCACTTCAGCAGTACCGACTTAGCCAGCTCCTTAACGAAAAGTATGATAGCCACAATGCAATCTTGGAAATCCACCCAGGTGCTGGTGGTACAGAAGCACAGGACTGGGGTGAGATGCTTTTTCGGATGTATACCCG
Source organism: Limosilactobacillus viscerum (assembly GCF_947387525.1). Classification (GTDB taxonomy): domain Bacteria; phylum Bacillota; class Bacilli; order Lactobacillales; family Lactobacillaceae; genus Limosilactobacillus; species Limosilactobacillus viscerum. The sequence goes on along the minus strand of NZ_CANDNW010000004.1, from coordinate 46,122 downwards.
GTGGGGTGAACAGCATGGTTTTACGGTTGAAACGGCAAACTATGAAGCTGGTGAAACTGCCGGAATTAAGAGTGTTACCCTGTTGATTAAGGGGCACAATGCTTTTGGCTACCTCCGTAGCGAAAAGGGGGTCCACCGTCTTGTCCGGATTTCACCATTTGATGCTGCTGGTCGTCGTCATACTTCCTTTGCATCGGTTGATGTTATGCCAGAGTTGGATGAGAGCGTGAATATTGAAATCGATCCGTCTGACTTACGAGTTGATACTTTCCGGTCGAGTGGTGCCGGTGGTCAGCACATTAACAAGACTGAATCAGCCGTTCGGATTACCCACTTGCCAACCGGGATTGTTACTTCCTCGCAAGCGGAACGTTCCCAACTGCAGAACCGGGTTACTGCAATGAACATGTTGAAATCTAAACTCTATGAACTTGAAGAAGAGAAAAAAGCCAAGAAGCGGGCTGAAATCGAAGGTGAACAACTGGACATTGGATGGGGTTCGCAAATTCGTTCCTATGTTTTCCACCCGTATACCTTGGTGAAAGATAACCGGAGCAACTACGAAACCCATAATGGGCAGGCGGTGATGGATGGCGAATTAGATCCCTTTATCAACGCTTACCTTCAATGGAAGCTGAGTCAAAAGAATCCCCAGTAACTGTAATTGCAGTTGCTAGTAAAAGCAGGTAATATTTAAGAAAAAGAGGTGTTTTGATGAGGGAAAGTCAACGTAAAAAGTTAACGCGGTCTGGTAGTGACCGGATTTTAGCTGGTGTTTTTGGTGGCCTCGGCCAATATTTTAACTGCTCACCAAATATTTTCCGGGTTTTTTACGTGGTTTTGAGTATCCTAACCGGAATTGTTCCCGGAATAATCATCTATATCATTATGATGCTCATCATGCCGCCTGACCCCCAACACCCGGGAATCTTAGGCTTCTTTAAGGCCGTTAACGATATTCAGCAAAATATGACGTCAACGAGTGAGCAGCCACGGACGCGGCGGACACTTACAGACGTTGAAGAAAAAGATATTAAAAGAAATGGAAGATCATAATGACTTTTTGGAAGAAAGTGCTAGTTGATACAATTTTATTTATTGCGCTTGCCGGTTTATTCGCTGGTACTGGCTTGATCTATGTTAGCCACGCATGGGTTGCCTTGCTGGCAGCGTTTGTCCTTGCCATCTTAAATGTCCTAGTTAAACCAATTTTGGTGGTACTGACTTTACCAGTAAACATTCTGACATTAGGACTCTTTAGTATTGTAATAAATGGCGCCATGCTTGAATTAACTTCAATGCTAATTGGCTCGCTATACTTTAGCTTTTCTTCGTTTTGGGCAGCGATGTTAATTGCGATTATTATGTCGATCTGCAATACAGTTATTACCAGTCACCAGTCTGATTATTAAGGAGTGAGTAAGTTGACACATGTTACGGTTCAAGAATTAGTAGATAAAGTTCGTCTGAAGGTATTACAGGGTGAAAATTACTTAGGACGGACAATTACCACTAGTGATATTTCACGACCAGCCTTGGAATTTGCGGGTTATTTTAAGCACTATCCAGCAATGCGGATCCAATTGTTAGGGATTACGGAAATCTCCTTCTCAAAGGATTTAACACATGATCAAATGACCGAATACATGACCCGGATGTGTACGCCGCAAACGCCTTGCTTTGTAATTTCAACCAACTTACCCATTCCCGAAGAGTTAAAGAAGGCGGCGGAGGATGCCCAAATTCCGATTCTGGGAACTCACTTAACTTCATCACAGATTTTAAGTAACATGACTTCCTACCTCCTTGGCCGGCTAGCACCGCGGAAGTCAATGCACGGTGTCCTGGTTGATATTAGTGGGGTCGGTGTGCTAATTACTGGTGACTCTGGTGTTGGTAAGAGTGAAACGGCGCTGGAGCTGGTCCGGCGGGGACACCGTCTGGTCGCCGATGACCGGGTTGAAGTGTACGCGCGTGATGAACAAACATTAATTGGTACCGCTCCTGCCATCCTGCAACACCTGATGGAAATTCGGGGGATTGGAATCATTGACGTTTCAACCCTGTATGGGACCGGTGCAATAATGCCTGAAGACAACATTAACTTGATTGTGCACCTGGAAACGTGGACGCCGGATACTAAGTTTGACCGCCTGGGTGACCGTGGCGATACGCAAACTGTTCAAGGGGTAATTATTCCAAAGGTATCCGTACCAGTTAAGACCGGTCGTAACCTGGCCATTATCATTGAATCGGCGGCAATGAATTACCGTGCCGAGACGATGGGGTATGACGCCACGAAGACCTTTGATGAAAACCTAAACCGGTTGATTAAGCAAAATTCAGCCCGGGACAGCAAGGAGCAAGATAAGTAATGGTAGCGGCATTAAACCCGATTGCGTTTCAACTTGGCGCAATTGAAGTCCACTGGTATGGAATTATCATTGCTAGTGGCGTTGTGCTGGCCCTTATCCTTTCGGTTGCGGAGGGAAAGCGGCTGGGCATTGATGAAGACTACTTTTATGATTACTTACTATGGGCGATTCCCGTGGCAATTATCTGTGCGCGGCTTTATTACGTTGCCTTTCAGTGGTCGTATTACGCTAACCATCCTGGAGAAATAATTGCAATTTGGGATGGTGGAATTGCCATTTACGGCTCAATTATTGGTGGCTTTTTAACCTTGTATTTCTTTTGTCGTGCTCGTCATTTGTCGATGTGGACGATGGTCGATGTGATTGCACCGACATTAATCATGGCACAGGGAATTGGCCGGTGGGGTAACTTCATGAACCAGGAAGCGTTTGGCCGAATTACGAGCCGGGCAGCTTTGGTTGGTCAGCATATCCCTAATTGGATTATTAACCAAATGTACATTGGTGGTAATTACCGTGTGCCGACCTTTTTGTATGAGTCGTTGTGGGATTTGACCGGTTTTGTACTCCTAATGTTATTGCGCCACCGTCACCACTTATTTAAGCAGGGGGAAGTTTTCCTCACTTACGTAATGTGGTATGCGGCTGGACGGTTCGTGATTGAAGGAATGCGGACTGACAGCCTGATGTTAGGGTCAATCCGGGTTTCACAATTTTTGTCAGTAATCTTTTTTGTCAGTGCGTTGGTAATAATGGTTGCTCGTCGGCGGTCAAAAACGTTACCATGGTACTGGACTAGTAACTAAATTTTGATTTTGAGGAGAATAGTTATGGCAGAAAAAATTGCGGTATTAGGTGCTGGCTCCTGGGGTAGCACGTTAGCAAACATGTTGGTCGAAAATGGTCATTCTGTGACTCTATGGGCACGTAACCAACAGCAGGTGGATCAATTAAACACTGAGCACGTTAACCCGGCTTACATGAAGAACCTGGTTTACTCTGATAAGTTGGTTGCAACAACTGATATGAAGGAGGCAGTTGCTGGGGCAGCCTTTATCTTGATTGTTATCCCAACCAAGGGCTTACGGCAGGTTGCTAGCAAGCTGAACCAAATTCTTGGTGAACTAGACCAAAAGCCACTGCTTATTCACGCAACGAAGGGCCTGGAGCAAAATACCTACAAGCGGCCATCAGAAATGCTGGCGGAAGAAATTGCCCCTGAACACCGGGCAGGGATTGTTGTCCTATCAGGACCTAGTCATGCGGAAGATGTTGCAATTAAGGATATGACTGCGGTAACGGCGGCCTGTGAAGATATTGAACTAGCTAAGCAGGTTCAACAGCTTTTCAGTAATTCATACTTCCGGGTTTATACCAATGATGACGTGATCGGTGCCGAGTTTGGTGCCGCTTTGAAGAACATTATCGCAATTGGTGCTGGAGCTCTCCAGGGACTTGGCTACCATGATAATGCTCGCGCGGCACTTATTACCCGGGGCCTTGCAGAAATCCGCCGGTTGGGGGTTGCATTTGGTGCTAACCCAATGACCTTTATCGGCCTTTCTGGTGTCGGTGACTTAGTGGTAACCGCTACAAGTAAGAATTCTCGTAATTGGCGGGCTGGTTACCAGCTTGGTCAAGGCCAAAAACTTGATGACGTAATTAAGAACATGGGAATGGTGATTGAAGGGGTCTACACTACCAAGGCGGCCTACGAATTAAGCCGGAAGCGGCAAGTGAAGATGCCGATCACCGAATCACTTTACGAAGTACTTTACGAGGGTAAAGGGATCAAGGATGCAATTTCCCAGCTGATGAACCGGGACTTAACATCAGAGATTGAATAAGTATGGTAAAATACCATAGAGAGAAACTGAAGTAACGAAAGGATTTATGGTTATGAAACGTGTTAGAAAGGCAATTATCCCTGCTGCTGGTTTAGGAACCCGTTTTCTGCCCGCAACAAAGGCATTAGCTAAGGAAATGTTGCCGATTGTTGATAAGCCAACAATTCAGTTTATTGTTGAAGAAGCCCGTAAGTCAGGTATCGAAGACATCGTGGTTGTTGACGGGAAGAATAAGCGCTCAATTGAAGACCACTTTGATTCCAACCCTGAATTGGAAGATAACTTACGGTCAAAGCACAAGGATGAAATGTTGAAGTTGGTTGAAGAAACAACGGACATTAACATTTACTTTATTCGTCAATCCCACCCGCGTGGCTTAGGGGATGCTGTTTTGACGGCGCGTGACTTTATCGGTGATGAACCATTCGTTGTAATGCTCGGTGACGACCTGAACAACATTAACAACAATGGTGAACCACTGACTAAGCAATTAATCGATAGTTACCACCAAACAGGTGCTTCAACCTTAGCGGTAATGCGGGTACCACACGAAGATACCGCTAAGTATGGTGTAATCAACCCAAGTAAGGAAGTCACTCCGGGTCTTTACAATGTTACTAGCTTTGTTGAAAAGCCTGCCCCAAAGGATGCACCTAGTGACTTGGCAATTATCGGCCGGTATGTCTTTACCCCTGAAATTTTTGATGTTTTAGCAAAGACAAAGCCAGGTAAGGGTAATGAAATTCAACTGACTGATGCCATTGACACCTTAAACCAAACGCAGCGTGTCTTTGCCCGTGAATACAAGGGTGACCGTTATGATGTTGGTAACAAGTTTGGCTGGGTTAAGACCAACATTGAATATGGTTTGCAACATCCACAAGTTAAGGATGAACTACGTGACTACATTAAGGAACTTGGCGCAAAGTTAGCCGCTGAGGACAAGAAGAGTAGTAAAAAGTAGTGATATTTTTAGGAGACTGAGAGGGCGCGAGACAGAAGTCGTTTACGACTTCGTTTTCGAGCCCCCGCGAGCACAAATAGAGGTCTAGAGTTCGTCTTTTGACGGGCTCTAGACCTCATTTGTGTACCGCGCTGTTCGATTTTCATCTATATAAAAGGACTATGTCACGGTCCCTTTTTTTCAGCTTAAAGTTTTGGCAGTGTTTGAACCAATAATCAATCTTTGTGGGGAGCAAAGGAATAGACAAACCGGGAAGTTATTATTATCATAATTAGTAACTAAAACCGTGAGGAGGAACAGATCATGGCAGAAAAGAAGTACGATGTGGTTATCATCGGTGCCGGCCCTGGTGGGATGACCACCGCGCTTTACGCATCGCGTGCTAATTTAAAAGTAGTAATGTTAGACCGGGGTTCTTTTGGTGGAAACCTTAATAATACCGCGTCAATTGTTAATTACTCTGGCTTTAAAGATATTCAAGGGCCAGAATTAGCCGAGAAGATGTACCAGGGTGCTACCCAGTTTGGTGCGGAATATGCTTACGGGACCGTGACAAAGATTGAGGCTGATGGTCAGCAAAAGAAGGTGACTACTGATATGGGTGACACCTTCATTGCACCAGTGGTAGTTATTGCGACCGGGTCTGACCACCGCAAGCTTGGCGTACCAGGTGAGGAAGAGTTTAGTGGTCGTGGCGTTTCCTACTGTGCCGTCTGTGATGGAGCCTTCTTTAAGGGCAAGCACCTGGTCGTAGTTGGTGGTGGTGATTCCGCAGTTGAAGAAGGAATCTACCTGACCCAATTTGCTTCAAAGGTAACGGTGGTGGTCCGTCGTGACGTTCTCCGTGCTCAGCCAATGCTCCAGGATGAAGCTGAAAAGAACGAGAAGATGGAATTTGTGTTTAACACCAACGTGACGGAAATCTTAGGTGACGATGTTAAGGTAACCGGTGTGAAGACACATAACAATAAGACCGGTGAAGATGGTAAAATTTCCGCCGCAGGTGCCTTCATTTATGTCGGCACGGTTCCAATGACGGCTCCTTTCAAGGGCCTCGGCGTGCTTGATGACCAGGGCTGGGTTAAAACCGATAATGAGATGAAGACCAGTATTCCTGGTATCTTCGCCATTGGTGATGTTCGTGAAACGCCGCTCCGTCAAATTGCGACTGCGGTGGGTGATGGTGCGATTGCCGGCCAAGAAGTTTACCAATATATTAAGGGCTTAAATTAAAAATTTGCTACAGAGGCGAGACAGGTGGTTTCCTAATAACTTTCTGTCTTGCTTCTTTTTAATCTTCTAGTAAAATTTTAGTAAAATTGATAGTAAAGCTACGCAGGAGCAATGAGATGCGGTATACTGGTTACAGATTAAAGAAGCAAAGGAGACTTTATTGTGAGCTGGAGAGACACATACCAAGTATGGAAAGAGCGGACTGACCTCGATCCAAAGCTGAAGCAAGAATTAGACGCAATGAGCGATGAGAAGGAAATTGAAGATGCCTTTTATGGCCCATTGTCATTTGGTACTGCTGGTATGCGGGGCTTGATGGGTCCTGGTATCAACCGGATGAACGTCTACACGGTTCGTCAAGCAACTGAAGGACTGGCTACCTTGATGGATTCGCTTGGCGATGAAGTCAAGCAACGGGGGGTTGCAATTGGTTTCGACTCCCGTCACAACTCATACAAATTTGCCCACGACTCTGCCCGGGTATTGGGTGCCCATGGCATTAAGGTATACATCTACGATAATGTTCGGCCAACACCCGAATTATCATTTGCCGTTCGTCACAATAAGACCTATGCGGGGATCATGATTACTGCTAGTCACAACCCAATGGAATACAATGGCTACAAGATTTACGGCGAGGATGGGGGCCAAATGCCACCAAAGGAATCTGACATGATGACTGGCTACATTCGTAAAATCGCCGATATCTTTGACATCAAGCTGGCTGACGAACAAGAAATGCTCGACAATGGCTTAGAAGTTATCATGGGTGAAGATGTTGACCACGCTTACCTGCAGCTTGCTAAGGAAGTCACGGTTAACCCTGAGCTGGCTAAGGAATACGGTAAGGACATGAAGTTTGTCTTCACGCCACTCTGTGGTACTGGCCGGATGCTTGGTGAACGGGCCCTTCGTCAAGCTGGTTTCACCAACTTTACGATTGAACCAACCGAAGCTCAGCCAAATGGTGACTTCCCTGGTTTGAAACACCCTAACCCAGAATTCCCTGAAGCCTTCGTTCGCTCCATTGCCCTCGGTAAGAAGATTGACGCTGACGTTTTAATTGCAACCGACCCTGATGCCGACCGGCTGGGGTGTGCTGTCCGTCAACCAAATGGTGAGTACCAACTGTTGACTGGTAACCAAATTGCTTCAATCATGCTGGCCTACATTCTCGAAGCTCACAAGCAGGCTGGTACCTTGCCAAAGAATGCGGCTGCTGTTAAGTCGATCGTTTCAACAAACTTTGCAGCAAAGATTGCCGAAAGTTACGGCGTTTCAATGATCAATGTCCTGACTGGTTTCAAGTGGATTGCTGATCAAATCCACCAATATGAAACAGGGAAGGCTGACCACACCTTCATGTTTGGTTTCGAAGAAAGTTACGGTTACCTGATCAAGCCATTCGTTCGTGATAAGGATGCTATCCAATCACTGACCCTCTTGGCCGAAGTTGCCGCTTACTACCGGAGCCGGAACATGACCCTGTATGATGGCCTGCAAGAACTCTTTAAGAAGTATGGTTACTTCCGCGAAAAGACGATTGCTAATACCTATGCCGGGGTTGATGGCCCCGCTAAGATTCAAGGCCTGATGAAGAAGTTCCGTGAAGAAGCACCGGCAGACTTTGCTGGGCACCAGGTAGTTGTGACTGAAGACTTCTCTAAGGGAACGAAGACAATCGCTGATGGTCAAGTTAGTGAGCTAGGAATTCCAGAATCCAATGTTTTGCGGTATGTACTGGATGATGAAACCTGGATTGCTATTCGTCCATCAGGGACTGAACCAAAGTTGAAGTTCTACATTGGAACTAGCGCTGATTCACTTGACAAAGCCAACGCTAAGTTAGCCGAATTTGAAAAGGCATTGCAAGTCTTTGCCGAAGAATAAAATTTAATAACAGAAACGAGAAATGAGCTCTTGAAACTGTTTAATAATGGGGGGCGCGACAGAAGCGGTGATCGCTTTTGCTGCGTTCCCTTTTTTGCGTTAATGACATTTAGCAAAGGTTCAGATTAATAGACGAATGCATGTTTGCATGATACACTAAAATGTGTCTTATGAAGAGTTGCTAATAGCACTAGCAGCAAAGCTTTAGCGCTAATTAGCAATCACGGAAAGTAAATAAAACTGGGGAGGAACGACTTGTGATTTATCGTCAGCCAGATAAGAAATTTGACTTGGTTTCTGACTACCAGCCAACCGGGGACCAACCTGAAGCAATTAAGCAATTGACGCAGGGAATCAAGGATGGTGATAAGGCCCAGATCTTGTTGGGGGCAACGGGGACCGGGAAAACTTTTACCATTTCAAATGTAATTGCAAACGTCAATAAGCCAACGTTAATCCTGTCGCACAACAAGACTCTGGCCGGACAACTATACGGGGAAATGAAGAAGTTCTTCCCCCACAATGCGGTGGAATACTTCGTCTCCTACTATGATTATTACCAGCCTGAGGCGTACGTTCCCTCCAGTGATACCTACATTGAAAAGGATGCATCAATTAATGATGAGATTGATAAGCTCCGTCATGCGGCAACGACCTCACTTCTGGAAAGAAATGATGTTATTGTGGTGGCCTCTGTCTCTAGTATCTTTGGTTTAGGGGACCCCCGTGAGTACCAAAATTCTGTTATTTCACTCCACGTTGGTCAAGAGATTGAGCGGGATAAGCTTCTTCGTGACCTGGTTAATATTCAGTTTGACCGCAATGATATTGACTTTCAACGTGGTCGCTTCCGGGTTCACGGTGATGTGGTAGAGATTTTCCCTGCTTCGCGTGACGAACGGGCATTACGAATCGAATTCTTCGGTGATGAGATTGACCGGATCCGGGAGGTTGACGCACTGACTGGTGAGGTACTGGGTGACAGTGACCGGGTTTCAATCTTCCCGGCTACCCACTTCATGACCAGTGACGAGGTGATGGACCGGGCATTGCCACAGATTGAAGCAGATATGAAAAAGCAGGTTAAAAAGTTTACCGATGAAGGAAAACTCTTGGAAGCAGAACGGCTTCAGCAGCGGACAACTTATGATATTGAAATGATGCGGGAAATGGGTTATACCAACGGGATTGAAAACTATTCACGCTACATGGATGGTCGCCAACCTGGTGAGCCGCCATTTACCCTGTTGGACTTCTTCCCGAAGGATTTCTTGCTAGTGGTTGATGAGTCCCACCAAACGATGCCCCAGGTGCGGGGAATGTATAATGGTGACCGTGCTCGGAAGCAGATGCTGATTGACTACGGTTTCCGGTTGCCAAGTGCCCTTGATAACCGGCCATTAAAGCTGAATGAATTTGAGCAACGGGTCAACCAGGTGGTTTATATGTCTGCAACACCGGGACCGTATGAGCTGAACCAAACGGACCACATTGCCCAGCAGATTATTCGGCCAACCGGCTTGCTAGATCCAACAATTGAGGTCCGGCCGGTGATGGGGCAGATTGATAACTTAGTTGGTGAGATCAATAAGCGGATTGAACGTCACGAACGGGTCTTTGTTACTACCCTGACCAAGAAAATGTCAGAGGACTTGACTGACTACCTGAAGGATCTCGGCCTGAAGGTTAAATACCTCCACAGTGATATTAAGACCCTGGAGCGGACCCAGATTATTCGTGACCTCCGTCTCGGTAAGTTTGATGTCCTTGTGGGGATTAACCTTTTGCGGGAAGGTCTAGATGTGCCGGAAGTTTCACTGGTTGCTATTCTGGATGCCGATAAGGAAGGCTTCCTCCGTAATGAACGTTCGTTGATTCAGACGATTGGTCGGGCGGCCCGGAATGAACATGGGGCGGTTATCATGTACGCGGATACGGTAACCGAATCCATGCAAAAGGCAATTGATGAAACCAAGCGGCGGCGCTCTATCCAGATGAAATACAACGAAGAGCACCACATTACGCCGCACACAATTGTTAAACCAATTCAGGAAGCAATTACGGCAACGAAGAAGACTGACGATACTGGTGAAAAAGAGGATAGCAGCGAGTTTACGACGAAGGACTTCGCTAAGTTGTCTAAGGATGCTCAGGCAAAGATGGTGGCCGAATTGACGGAGCAGATGCAGGCTGCGGCCAAGCGGCTTGACTTCGAACAGGCGGCCACGTTACGTGATACGGTAATGGAATTAAAGGCTCAGATGACGGGGAAGAAGACTAAACCCGGTCGTAAGGTTAAGTAGAGGAGGAAGTGCCCGTTGGCAAACGATAAAATCATTATTCATGGTGCACGTGCCCATAATTTAAAAAACATTGATGTAAAGATCCCAAAGAATAAGCTGGTCGTGGTAACAGGGCTATCTGGTTCTGGCAAGAGTTCACTGGCCTTTGACACGCTTTATGCCGAAGGACAACGGCGGTATGTAGAAAGCTTGTCGGCATATGCCCGGCAGTTCTTGGGGCAAATGGATAAACCAGATGTTGATTCCATTGATGGCCTTTCTCCGGCAATTTCGATTGACCAGAAGACGACCTCCCACAATCCCCGTTCAACGGTTGGAACGGTAACGGAAATCAATGACTTTCTCCGGCTATTATGGGCCCGGGTTGGGACACCAATCTGTCCGAATGATAATATTCCAATTACAAGCCAGTCTGCTGAACAGATGGTGGACCGGGTGCTGGAGTTGCCTGAACGGACCCGTTTGCAGATATTATCACCGGTTGTTCGTGCTAAAAAAGGGACCCAGAAGAAAGTCCTAGCAACAATTAAACGGGAAGGCTTTGTCCGGGTACAGGTCGATGGTGAAACTTATGACCTGGATGAGGTTCCCGAATTGAATAAGAACCAGAACCACACCATTAATGTTGTCATCGACCGGATCATTGTTAAAGATGGGATCCGTTCCCGCCTTTTTGACTCTTTTGAGGCTGCCCTGCGCTTGAGCAGTGGTTATGCAATTGCTGATGTGATTGGTGGAGACCCAATTCCATTCTCTGAAAAGTATGCTTGCCCGGTCTGTGGTTTTACGGTTGGCGAACTGGAACCACGGCTGTTCTCCTTCAATGCACCAATGGGCGCCTGCCCTGACTGTGAAGGGCTCGGCTCAAAGTTGGAAGTTGACGTTGATTTAGTTGTTCCTGACCGGACGAAAACCCTAAATGAGGGCGCAATGGTACCGTGGAACCCAATTTCTTCGCAGTATTACCCGGCTTTGCTGGAGCAATTCTGTAAATCAGCAGGAATTGACATGGATACGCCCTTTAATAAACTGCCAAAGAAGCAACAAAAGCAGGTCCTGTATGGTAATGGCGACCAATTATTCCACTTCCACTACGAAAACGACTTCGGTGGAGTCCGGGACGTTGATGTCCCATTCGAAGGGGTCATTAATAATGTTGGCCGGCGTTATAAGGAAACCAATTCGGACTTTACCCGTGAGCAGATGCGGAAGTACATGACTGAGTTGCCATGTCCAACCTGTCACGGTTACCGCCTTAACCAGCGGGCATTGGCGGTAAAGATCGATGGACAAAATATTGGTCAGATTTCAGACCTGCCAATTAGTAAGTCGATTGACTTCTTTAAGGGAATTAAGCTCTCAGAACAAAAGGAAAAGATTGCACGGCCGATCTTAAAAGAGATTCTCGACCGGCTAACCTTCATGAAGAATGTTGGTGTGGAATACTTAACGTTAAGTCGTTCTGCGCGGACACTTTCTGGTGGTGAAGCACAGCGGATCCGGTTGGCCACGCAAATCGGTTCTAACCTTTCTGGTGTAATGTACGTCCTGGATGAACCATCAATCGGGCTTCACCAGCGGGATAATGACCGCCTAATTTCTTCATTAAAAGCAATGCGGGACCTTGGTAATACCCTGATTGTGGTTGAGCACGATGAAGATACGATGCGGGCCGCTGACTACATCATTGATATTGGCCCGGGAGCCGGTGAAAATGGTGGCCAGGTCATGGCGGCCGGAACGCCAAAGCAGATTATGCGGTCGCGTAAGTCACTAACCGGTCAATACTTATCGGGGAAGAAGTTTATTCCGGTTCCCGAAGAACGGCGGGCCGGTAATGGTAAGCACCTGGTTCTGAAAGGGGCCGCTGCCAACAACCTCAAGCAGATCGATGTTGACTTTCCACTGGGGAAGTTTATTTGTGTGACCGGTGTATCTGGTTCTGGTAAGTCCACCCTGGTTAACCTAATTCTGAAGCGGATCTTAGCCCAGAAGTTGAACCATAACTCAGCTAAGCCTGGTAAGTATGGCTCAATTAGTGGGATTAAGAATATTGAAAAGGTAATTGACATTGACCAGTCACCGATTGGCCGGACACCACGGAGCAACCCGGCTACGTATACCGGTGTCTTTGACGATATTCGGGAACTATTTGCCCAAACCAACCAGGCAAAGGTTCGTGGCTATACGAAGGGTCGTTTTAGCTTTAATGTGAAGGGCGGTCGTTGTGAAGCCTGCCATGGTGATGGTATTCTGAAAATAGAGATGAACTTTTTACCGGACGTCTATGTACCTTGCAGTGTATGCCACGGGAGCCGGTATAACTCCGAAACACTAGAAGTCGAATACAAGGGGAAAAATATTGCCCAGGTATTAAACATGACGGTCTCAGAGGCGTTGAAGTTTTTTAGTGCGATTCCAAAAATCCGGCGGAAGCTACAAACTATTGAGGACGTTGGTTTAGGGTATGTTACCTTAGGACAGCCTGCTACGACGCTTTCTGGTGGTGAGGCACAGCGGATGAAGCTGGCAGCCGAACTCCACCGGCAATCCCACGGTAAAACTTTCTATATCCTCGATGAACCAACAACCGGGTTGCACATGGACGATATTAACCGTCTGCTCAGTGTGCTCCAGCGGTTGGTTGATGCCGGCAATACGGTTTTAGTAATTGAACACGACTTAGATGTTGTTAAGTCGGCCGACTGGCTAATTGACCTGGGACCAGAAGGCGGCGAAGCAGGGGGGTACGTCGTTGCAACGGGGACACCCGAAGATGTGGCGAAGGTTAAGGAAAGCTATACTGGTCAGTACCTTAAGAAGATGCTTGACCGGGATAAAAAGTGGGCTGAAGAACGGTCTGTCAAAAAGAAAAAGTAAAAGAAGCAGGAGTTAACCAGAAGGTGGTTGCCTTTGGCAGTCCTGCGAGTATAAATAAGGTCCAGAGTTCGGTATTTTGTCGGGCTGTGGGCCTATTTGTATACTGCATTTGATATATATGTCACGTCGTCATGTGTCGTTTATGTTAAGATCAATAAAAAAGGAGGAAGCAGGATGATATTGGTAAGTGCGTGCCTTGCGGGCTTCAATGTCCGCTATGATGGCGGCAATGTGCAGCAGGACCTGGCGGTAAAGCTAGTCGCTCTTGGGAAGGCAATCACGGTTTGCCCTGAAATCATGGCCGGCTTTTCAACACCGCGTGAACCGGCAGAAATAGCTGGTGGAACCGGGAAAGACGTATTAGCTGGTAAGGCCCGGGTAGTAAACCGCCGTGGTGTTGATGTTACGGACCAATACCTTGCGGCCGCAAAGATGGCACTCAAAATTGCCCAGGGAAACCACATTACAGTTGCCTTTTTAAAACAAAAAAGTCCCGCTTGTGGGACGCGGATTGTGTATAATGGCCACTTTTCCGGAAATAAGGTTGCTGGAATGGGGGTCACTGCGGCCCTGTTGGCGGAACATGGTATTGCGGTTAAGGACGAGGAAGACCTGACAATTGACAACCTTCAGCAGTTTGTTGATCAAAAAACGATTAGCTTACTGGAAAATAATAACTTGAATAATTGTCATTAAAAGACACGCCCGGGTTGATGTGGTACAATTGGTAAGTACTTGTAAAAGAAGAGGAGAAGTTGGCAATGACTGAGAAAATGAAAGTGGTAATTATCACGGGGATGAGCGGTGCCGGAAAGACATTAGCTGTCCACAGTTTTGAAGACCTTGGTTATTTTGTAATTGATAATATGCTACCAAGCCTGGCAGAAAAGTTTGTGGATGTAATCCAGGAATCAGGCGAATTTACCAAGTTAGCAATGGTGATGGACTTGCGGTCCCGTGGCTTCTATGACAAGGTATTGCCAACCCTCTATGAACTGAAGAAGCGGTCAGACTTGGCGGTAAAACTTCTCTTTCTTGATGCAAACAATGTCAAACTGGTATCACGGTATAAGGAAACTCGTCGACTACACCCCTTAGCACGGCAGGGACGGATCCTTGATGGGGTCGAGATGGAGCGACAATTGTTGAGTGACCTGAAGAGCCATGCGGATGTGATTATCGATACCACTGACCTAACTCCCCGCAATTTAAAGCTGCGGATTAACAAATTGTTTGGTCATGGTGAAGGGACGAACTTCTTTATCGAAATCATGTCGTTTGGGTTTAAATACGGTTTACCACTTGATGCAGACATTGTGATGGATGCCCGATTCTTGCCGAATCCGTTCTACATTCCAGAATTAAAGCACCTGACTGGTAACGATAAGGCGGTTCAAGACTACGTGATGAAGGGAAAGACGGCACAGGAGTTTTATGCCCACCTCTTGTCGTTACTTCGCAATGCGATGCCAGGATATATCCGGGAGGGTAAGAGCAGTTTAACTGTGGCAATCGGCTGCACTGGGGGCCAACACCGGTCAGTAACGATTGCTAACCGGCTAGCCGAAGACCTCAAAAAGGATGGTTACCGGGTAAACCTCTACCACCGGGATGTTGCTAAGGCAAATAAAAAATAGGAAGGAGGGATAGAATGTTCCATAAGCCAAAGATTGTTGTGATTGGTGGGGGGACTGGCTTGCCAGTTGTCCTTCGTGGATTGCGGGATCAGAATGCTGATGTTACTGCGGTTGTCACCGTTGCTGATGATGGTGGGTCCTCGGGAATCCTCCGGGACTACATTAACGTGGTTCCGCCTGGTGATATCCGGAACGTACTGGTTGCGCTATCGGAGCTGCCATCACTAGAGTTAGATGTATTCCAGTACCGTTTTAATAGTTCGGACCAATTCTTCGCGGGACACGCGATCGGCAATTTAATTATCTCGGCGCTATCAGAAATGAAGGGCGGGATCTTTCCCGCAGTTCAGGAACTGTCCGAGATGATGAAGATTCGTGGTCATATTTATCCGGTAGCAAATGAACCACTAACGTTAAACGCGGAATTTACCGATGGTACCACATTGAGTGGGGAATCAGAAATTACGGCGGCCCATAAGCAGATCAAGCGGGTCTGGGTCACCCCATCGAATGATGAAGATGGTCACGCCATTAAACCTGTTCCGGAAGTACTCCAAGCTATTAAGGAGGCCGACCAAATTGTGATTGGCCCGGGTAGCTTATTTACGAGTATCCTGCCTAACCTAATGATTAAAGAAGTGGGTGCGGCCGTTTGCAAGAGCAAGGCGGAGGTCGTTTACATCTGCAACATCATGACGCAAAAGGGTGAAACGGATCACTTTACTGACGCTGACCATGTGCGGGTCTTAAATAGCCACCTTAGTCAAAACTTTATTGATACCGTCCTGGTTAACATTCAGCCGGTACCAAAGAATTACCTAGACTTTAAACAGTGGAACGAAATCTCACAGCCGGTTGGGCATGACTTCCAAGGGCTCCGTGACCTGGGCTGCCGGGTAATTAGTTCCAACTTCTTGCGGTTGAGGGACAACGGTGCCTTCCACGACCGCGACCGCGTGGTGGCTGAGTTGTTAAACCGGCTCCACCAGGTACACGACTAAAGGAGGAGATTAGCTTGTCTTACGCAAGTGACGTAAAAAAAGAACTGACTTCAATTAAGGTTCACCAGAAGAACGCTCAGGCAGAACTAATGGCCTTGATCCGGATGAACGGGAGCATTGCCATTGCCAACCGTCAACTAGTTCTTAATATTCAGACAGAGAACCCAGCGATTGCCCGGCGAATTTACTCTCTTTTGAAGGAATTCTACCATGTAGAAAGTGAAATTGTCGTCCGTCGTAAGATGAAGCTAAAAAAGAATAACCAATACATTGTACGCCTTCGTTATTCCGCCCGGCAGGTACTAGATGACCTGGGAATTTTACAGAATTTCCAAATTAAGGAAAAGGTACCACTGGATATGTTAAAGGATGAATGGATGGTTCGCTCTTACCTCCGTGGTGCCTTTTTAGCAGGGGGCTCAGTTAATAATCCGGAGACGTCCCGTTACCACCTGGAAATTTATTCCCTTTACCAGGAACACAATGAGATGATTGCGCAGATGATGAATAAGTTTGGCCTAAACGCTCAGACAACGGCTCGCCGCAGTGGCTTCATTGTTTACCTAAAAGAAGCGGAAAAAATTGCTGATTTTATGTCACTGATTGGGGCCACTAATTCAATGCTCCAGTTTGAGAATGTCCGAATTGTTCGTGACATGCGGAATTCGGTGAACCGGTTGGTTAATTGTGAGAACGCTAATATGAACAAGATTGCTAATGCTTCTACCCGCCAAATTGAAAATATTAAATTGATTGAGGATACGGTGGGACTCGCCAGTTTGCCAGATAAGCTGCGGGAAATTGCCCAAACCCGGTTGAACCACCAGGAAGTTAGCTTAAAGGAGCTGGGACAGCTTGTTCCGGGTGGGCCAATTTCTAAGTCGGGAGTTAACCACCGACTGCGGAAACTAAATGCTTATGCTGATGAGTTGCGTTCGGCTAAAACAGTTTAAACTAAAAGCAGCACTGAAATATTAGGAATAAAAAAGGGACCAGGAAATTCCTGATCCCTTTTTTATTGACTGAAATTACTTCAAACTAGAGTTGTTTTCCATGATCCCATCAAGCAGACCGTAATCAACCGCTTCTTGGGCAGTTAAGTAGTGGTCACGTTCGGTATCTTGGTTGATCTTCTCGATTGGCTGACCTGAATTCTTTGCCAGGATTTCATTGATCATCTTCCGGGTCTTCAGAATTTCAGTTGCGGCAATTTCAATTTCAGTTTGTTGACCTTGTGCACCACCAGATGGTTGGTGAATAAGGACTTGAGAGTGAGGTAAGCCAAACCGCTTACCCTTTGTCCCAGATGATACAAGGACACTAGCCATTGATGCGGCCATCCCAATAACGATGGTTTGGACATCAGACTTGATGAAGTTCATTGTATCGTAAATTGCCATCCCTGAGGTAACAACACCACCAGGTGAGTTAATGTATAAGTAAATGTCTTTAGTTGAATCTTGCGCATCTAGGAAAAGCAGTTGCGCAACAATAGAGTTTGCCATGTCGTCTTCAATTGGACCTGATAACATGATGATCCGGTCCTTGAGGAGCCGTGAGTAGATATCATAAGCACGTTCGCCACGTGATGATTGCTCAATGACAGTTGGAACTAAGTTCATGATTAGCCTCCTTAGTTAATTAGCACTCGTTAGCAGCAATTGCTAACTGATATTATTACTATACTCGATTGGTCAAAAAAGGTCAAATAATTTGCAAGCAAAAATTTAACCACTAATGGTATTATACCGACTTAATAATGATTGGAAAGAAAAAAGCTTTACAGAAGTCAGCCAGAAGGGGCCGTAATTAAGGGAGAAAAAAAGACTGTGAGAAAATAAACTTCCTCACAGTCTTTCTTTAATAAACCTATTATTTGTTGATGTCTTCGCAAAGCAGGTCCATCTCAACATCAGCGATTTGTTGGTCCAGTGCCTTCCAGTCAGTGTTAGTTAAAAAGACGTTTAATTTGTTAGTGTTAGTCATAATTTTCTTCCTCCCGGTGCTTTTTATCATTCAATATTTAATATCTTTTTGATTACATAATGAATGGTACAACTAACTGGTCTACTTTGCAATTCCTGATATATCAATATTTTTGATCAATAATCGTTAATTGGTCTAGTCTAAATGTCTAGTTGCGCGTCATGAAGGGGTTTATGGCCGGTAAAATTTCGGCAGTAAAAAGCAAAAAAATATTTTTTTACTAGGGTGAGTTGAAATATATTGTGGCAAATTCTGGCAAGGGTTGCTTTTTATTTCAGAGCCCGGTATAATTGGAACGTTAATTAATTTACGTACAGAATAAGGAGGCATATGACTTATGCGTAAAGCACACCCATACGGCGTACAAGGCCGTCGCCCAGTTGCTCCTAAGTACAAGCGAGCATTAAAAGAAAAGAAGATTGAAGCTATTCGTAAGTGGGCAAAGGAAAAGCCAGCTGAAGAAAAGTAATTCAATAATTAAGACCGTTCTGCACTGGCAGGCGGTTTTTTAGTTTAAATAACATTTAAAAACAAAAACAGCTGCTAAGCCGAAGCAAGCAGCTGTTTAATAAAAAAATGCGCCCCCCGAGAGTCGAACTCGGATCTCGAGAACCGGAATCTCACGTGCGATCCATTACACTAAGGGCGCGTCAACAAATAGTATATTATCGTATAATTTTATGAATTGCAAGCATTATTTGAATTTTTTAATCAAGATAACGTTTTCAATAGAAAAAATCCAAAAATATAAGGCGATTGAATAGACAATTAAGAATAAGATGAGTATTATTAAGAACGTAAAGTTTTGTACCTTGTTTAACAAGTCCGTCTTATCCGGCTTGCCAGATAAGGACACTTATTATGTTTTTCCTAAAGGAGGAATTTGCAGTATGACTGTAAAAATTGGTATTAACGGTTTCGGCCGTATTGGTCGTTTGGCATTCCGTCGTATTCACGAACTTAACACTGACGACATCGAAGTTGTAGCTATCAACGATTTGACTACTCCTTCAATGCTTGCTTACTTACTGAAGTACGACTCAACTCATGGTAAGTTCCCTGGTGAAGTTTCATCAACTGACAAGGGAATCGTTGTTGACGGTAAGGAATACCCTGTATACGCAGAACGCGATGCTCGGAACATTCCTTGGGTTAAGAACGACGGTGTTGACTTCGTACTTGAATGTACTGGTTTCTACACTTCAGCAGAAAAGTCACAAGCTCACTTGGACGCCGGCGCAAAGCGTGTTCTGATTTCTGCACCTGCTGGTAACATTCCTACTGTTGTACCAGGTGTTAACTTGGATACTCTTAAGGCTGACGACAAGATCGTTTCAGCTGGTTCTTGCACCACTAGCTGCCTTGCTCCAATGGCTTACTTCCTTAACAAGAACTTCGGTATCAAGGTTGGTACTATGACTACTATCCACGCATTCACTTCTACTCAAGCTATCCTTGATGGCCCTCGTGGTAAGAAGATGCGTAACAACCGTACTGCAAGCATCAACACTATTCCTCACTCATCTGGTGCTGCCAAGGCTATCGGTCTGGTTATCCCAGAATTGAACGGTAAGCTGTCAGGTCACGCACAACGTGTTGGTGTTGTTGATGGCTCATTAACTGAACTTGTTTCTATCTTAGACAAGAAGGTTACTGTTGACCAAATCAACGATGCAATGAAGAAGGCTACTGAAGGCAACGAAGCCTTTGGTTACACTGAAGACCCAATCGTTTCAACTGATATCATTGGTTCTACCTTTGGTTCTGTCTTCGACCCTTCACAAACTGAAATCATGGAAGGCGACGACGGTTCACAATTAGTTAAGACTGTTGCTTGGTACGACAACGAATACGGTTTCACCAGCAACATGATCCGGACTCTGCTTCACTTTGCAAATCTGTAATTCATAGCTAAGCTTAAGGTATGAATTTAAGGTGGGAGGAGGAAACTCCGCCCGCCTTTTTTATCAAGGAGGTTAAATACTTACATGGCTAAATTAACTGTTGAAGACCTTCCCTTAGAAGGTAAGAAAGTTTTAATGCGTGTTGACTTCAACGTTCCAATTAAGGACGGTGTTGTTGGCGATGATAACCGGATCGTGGCTGCTTTACCAACGATCAAGTACGTAATTGACCATGGTGGTCGTGCAATCCTCTTCTCCCACTTAGGTCGGGTTAAGAAGGAAGAAGACAAGCCAGGTCTGTCAATGCGTCCAGTTGCTGAACGTCTTTCTAACTTGCTGAACAAGCCAGTAACGTTTGTTCCAGTAACGGAAGGCAAGCAATTAGAAGATGCCATTGATAACATGAACAATGGTGACGTTCTGTTAGTTCAAAACACCCGTTACGAAGATGTTAAGGACGGCGAATACGTCAAGCGTGAATCTGGTAATGATCCTGAATTAGGTAAGTACTGGGCTTCACTTGGTGACGTCTTTGTTAACGATGCCTTCGGTACTGCCCACCGTAAGCATGCTTCCAACGTTGGTATTGCTACTAACATGGAAGGCAAGGCTGCTGCCGGCTACCTGATGGAAAAGGAAATCAAGTTCTTGGGTGATGCCGTTGATAACCCACAACGTCCATTCGTTGCTATCCTTGGTGGTGCTAAGGTTTCTGACAAGATCGGTGTTATTGACCACCTGTTAGACAAGGCCGACAAGATCATCATTGGTGGTGGGATGGCCTACACCTTCTACGCTGCTAAGGGTATCAAGATTGGTAACTCCTTAGTTGAAAAGGACAAGATTGATGTTGCCAAGGACATCTTGGACAAGGCTGGCGATAAGCTGGTTCTGCCAATCGATAACGTGGTTGCTGACAAGTTTAACAACGATGCCGACACCAAGGTTGTTGAAGGCGACATTGATGATGGCTGGATGGCCCTTGATATCGGTCCTAAGACCATCAAGCAATACGAAGACGTTTTGAAGGATGCTAAGACGGTTGTTTGGAACGGCCCAATGGGTGTCTTCGAAATGCCAAACTTTGCTAAGGGTACCCTTGAAATCGGTAAGTTCCTTGGTACTTTAACTGATGCAACAACCATTGTTGGTGGTGGTGACTCAACTGCCGCTGTTAAGCAATTAGGGGTTGCTGACAAGCTGACCCACATCTCAACTGGTGGTGGTGCTTCCTTAACCTACCTTGAAGGTAAGGAATTACCAGGAATTGCTGCAATTTCTGAAAAGTAATTAATCATTAAAAGGCGGTAACTGCGGGTGCGGTTCCGCCTTTTTTAGGAGGCATTTAAATGCGGATTCCAATTATTGCGGGTAATTGGAAAATGAATAAAACGGTTGACGAGGCAGTTGCTTTTGTTGACCAAATTAAAGACCAATTACCGCCTGCTGACCAGCTCCAAACAGCATTAGCAGCACCAACACTCTGTTTAATGCCAATGATGCGGGCTGCCGGTAACTCACCATTAAAATTAATGGCCGAAAATTGCTACTACAAGGATGCGGGGGCTTTTACTGGCGAAACAAGCCCGTATGCACTGTACCAGGCAGGGATTCACCATGTTATCCTCGGCCATTCTGAACGGCGTAATTACTTTCACGAAGACGACCAGTTAATTAATAAAAAGGTTGCCGCGGCCCTAAAGAACGGCCTCTGTCCGATCGTCTGCTGTGATGACACAATGGGTCGCCGGATAGCAAAAGACGATAAGGTACACTGGGTTGTCGGCCGGATATTAGCTGACCTTAAGGGGCTTAGTAAAGACGATATTCGTAAAGTAACAGTTGCGTATGAGCCAGACTGGGCGATTGGCAGCGGGCAGAGTGCCGATCCGGACCAAGCTGAAGAAGGTTGTTACCTAATCCGCCAAACGATTAGTGATATGTATGGGGATGCCGTTGCTGACGATGTACGGATCCTTTATGGCGGAAGCGTTACCCCTGAAAATACAAGCAGCTTGATGGCCCGCGAGGATATTGATGGGGTGCTGGTCGGTGTTGACAGCCTTGATGCCAATACTTTTTTAGAAATAGTTAACCATTAAATGCTTGTTTTTAGTTGTGCAAAATAATACAATGTTACTTGAAGTAGCGCGATCGCTATCGAAATTAAGACAGAGGAGAGATTCATCAAAATGTCACTTATTACAGATATTTATGCACGTGAAGTTCTTGATTCACGTGGTAACCCAACCGTTGAAGCAGAAGTTTACACTGAAGCTGGCGGTGTTGGCCGTGGGATCGTCCCATCAGGTGCTTCAACTGGTGAACACGAAGCCGTTGAATTGCGTGACGGTGACAAGGACCGTTTTGGCGGCAAGGGCGTATTAAAGGCCGTTGCTAATGTTAACGATGTTATTGCTAAGGAAATCGTTGGGATGGAAGTTACTGACCAAATCGCCATCGATAAGGCAATGATCAAGTTAGACGGTACTCCTAACAAGGGTAAGCTTGGTGCCAACGCTATCTTGGCCGTTTCATTAGCTGCTGCTCGGGCTGCTGCTGATGAATTGCAAGTACCTCTTTACAACTACCTTGGTGGGTTCAATGCTCACGTATTGCCAACACCAATGATGAACGTTATCAACGGTGGTGCCCACTCTGATAACAAGGTTGACTTCCAAGAATTCATGATCATGCCAGTTGGTGCACCAACTGTTCGTGAAGCTATTCGTTGGGGTTCAGAAACTTTCCACGCCCTGAAGAAGGAATTGGAAGACGCTGGTAAGGTAACCTCTGTTGGTGACGAAGGTGGATTTGCTCCTGACTTTGCTAACAACGCTGAACCATTCGAATACCTGATCAAGGCTATCAAGGATGCTGGTTACAAGCCAGGTAAGGATATTGCCATTGCCTTTGACGTTGCTGCTTCCGAATTGTGGGACGACGACGCTAAGAAGTACAAGCTTCGTTGGTCAACTGGTGAAGAATACACCACTGACGAATGGATCAAGTACCTGTCAGGCATTATTGAAAAGTACCCAATCGTTTCCGTTGAAGACCCAATTGACGAAAACAACTGGGATGACTGGGTAACCCTTACCAAGGAACTTGGTAAGAAGGTTCAACTTGTTGGTGATGACTTCTTTGTAACCAACACTGACTACCTGAAGAAGGGTATCAAGATGGGTGCTGCTAACTCTATCCTGATCAAGCTTAACCAAATCGGTACTTTGACTGAAACTGTTGAAGCCATCGAAATGGCTAAGGAAGCTGGCTACACTGCCATCGTTTCACACCGTTCTGGTGAAACTGAAGATACGACGATTGCTGACTTGGTTGTTGCTACTAACGCCGGTCAAATTAAGACTGGTTCAATGAGCCGGACTGACCGTCTTGCTAAGTACAACCAATTAATGCGGATCGAAGACAACCTTGGCGATGTTGCCCAATACAAGGGTATCCACTCATTCTACAACTTGAGTGAACAAGCTCGTCAAGACATCGAAAACCGTTAATTTGGTAATTAGATAAACAAAACCCTAGTGGGAAATCCTCCTACTAGGGCTTTTTATATTTTAAATAGCAGCTAGATAATTACAAAATGATTACAAATATGTTACAATTGAAATAGAAATAAGGCTAACAATGGACGTGAAACGCGAGAGGGGCGTGGCAATTATGAAGTTAGCAAACAAGTACTTAAATGGAGCATTGGTAATCCTGATGGCTTGTGGGCTGGCTGGTTGTGCCACTAACAATTCAACGACCACCCAGCGGACACACCAGACACCAAGTACCCAGGTAGTTAAGGACACCCATAAAAAGGTCAACAAGCAGGCAAATAAGCAAGTTAAAGAAGAGGCTAAAAACGAAACACCGGCGCCAGCGACCGCTAATTCGACTAATGAATATGCAGCGGTAAATACTAATGAGGCTAGTGCACCATCCAGCTCAGCTAATGCAGCAACAAACACGACGACGGTTCCTGCTACTAATCCGGCTCCAGTTATCAGCCAGCCGGTTAGTGCACCGGTTGAGACACCGGTTAACCAGCAGGTAACTGTTGATCTCGAACACATCGCGGTATGGACAGATGCGCAGGGGCAGACCCACCATGTTAACTGGGATGGCTCGGATTGGATTACCAGCAAGGACAGCACGACCGTCCAACACGCGGACTGGTATGATGCCCTGCCTGATGGTGCAACCCTATATGCATACAAGGATTACCAGTTCACTACCCAAGATAGTAGCCAGTGGATCCAGCAATTTGATCGTGCAATTAATCAGCAGTAAGCCGAAAAAATTTTCACAACTATCAAAAAACGGTCCACCGTTCGGTAAAATCACCGGACGATGGGCCCTTGTTTTAGCTCCGAATATTACAGAGATATCGCGTGCCACAACCCAGGGCCTTAGTGTCTAGGTACGGACAGTCGCTAGCCCGTTCCGTGCTAACGAAAGCCATACTAAATAGACTAACTGCGTGTCGCAGGCCCTAACCGTGGTTGTGTCACAGCTCCTTCTGCCTTCTTTGTCGCGCATAACTTAATGAAACCGCTTCGCTTTTATTCGACCTGCGCTATAATAGTATGGAATGGCTGGTGATATTTATCATTGGCGGTACCAAGGAGGAAAAAGAATGGCAAAAGAGATCAAGGGAATTGCCGCTAGTGAGGGAATCGGGATTGCTCCCGCATACCGACTAGTAGAACCCGACCTTTCATATCAAAAACGACGGGTAACAAACTCATTAACTGAGTACAAGCGGGTAATGCAGGCCTTTGACGAGTCAATTGATGAACTACAAAAGTTAAAGAAGCGGGCGCAAACACGTTTATCGACGGATGAGTTAGCAATCTTTGATGCCCACATAACGATTCTTTCTGATCCAGAATTATTAAAACAAGTGAAGCAGTTAATTGAACAACAAGTTTGTGCTGAAGAAGCGGTTGACCGGGTAACGGGGCGCTTTGCCCGGACGCTTTCCCAGGTTGCTGATCCTTACATCCAGGAACGGGCAGGGGATGTTCGGGATGTTGCAAAGCGTGCAATGGCCCACCTATTAGGGAAAAAGCTGCCTGATATTGCAGCGATTGACCGGCCAGTAATTTTGGTTGCCCACGAAGTTACGCCGTCAGACACGTCTCAGATGGATGTACGGTATATTAAGGGGATTGTGACAGACCTTGGTGGACGGACTAGTCACGCAGCAATTATGGCCCGGACCTTGCGCATCCCCGCAGTTGTCGGTACTGATCACATCACGAACAGTACGCAGGATGGCCAGTTAATCGTTGCTGATGGGCTGCATGGCAACGTTATAATTGAACCCTCACAAGAGGAAGTTACCGCTTTCACTACTAAAGCGAAGCAGCTGGAACAGGCCCGGCAGGAATGGTCGAAAAAGGTTAACGCACCATCGATTTCAAAGGATGGTCAGCGGTTCGAAATCTGTGCTAACATCGGGAATCCAAGTGATGTTACTGATGCGGTAAGGCAGGGCGCCGATGGAGTGGGCCTCTTTCGGTCAGAATTTCTGTACATGGGTAGTGACCATATGCCAACCGAGGATGAGCAGTACCGTGCTTACCGGCAGGCATTAGTTGGGATGCAAGGAAAGCCGGTAGTGGTGCGGACATTGGATATCGGCGGCGACAAGCCTTTGCCATACCTACCACTTCCCCGTGAAATGAACCCCTTCCTTGGTTACCGTGCTATTCGGATCTGCTTAAAGCATCCAGAAATTTTCCGGGTCCAGTTGCGAGCGTTGATTAGGGCGTCGGAATATGGACCGCTGTCGATTATGTTCCCAATGATTGGGACGGTAGCAGAATTAAGGGCCGCCAAGAAGATTTTTAATGATTGCAAGGCAGAACTACAAAAAGAGCGTCCTGGCCTTGGTGACGGCATTAAGTTAGGAATGATGATTGAGGTTCCCCTGGCAGCAATCAATGCCGACCAACTGGCTAAAGAAGTTGATTTCTTTAGTATTGGCACTAACGACCTCATTCAGTACAATTTTGCGGCCGATCGGGGGAACGATGAGGTTTCTTACCTTTATCAGCCCCTCAATCCGGCCTTTCTCAGCTTGATCAAGCATGTTATTGATGCTGGACACCGTCACCACACTAAGGTTGCCATGTGTGGTGAAATGGCTGGTGACAAATTGGCACTTCCGCTTTTAATGGGGATGGGGCTCGATGAATATTCAATGTCGGCTTCATCAATTCTTCGCACCCGTTCACTGATGGGAAAGCTAGATACCAGTAAGTGTGCACAATTAGCTGCAACTGCAATTAATGACTGCGTTACCGTCGAAGAAGTTCAGGACTTAGTAAGAGATAAGCTAAAAATTAAATAGTTAATAATTATTATTTAGCTAGTCACGGATTATCTGATGTGACTAGCTTTTTTATATTAAAAATATTAAGTATCAGCAGTTAATTAACCGCAAAATTAAAAAAAGATTAGAAAATATATGGAAAAATTTGCATTTTTATAATATACTTTGAAACTGATAAAAGATAAAGAGAAGGGAATCTGATTAGTTATGAAGAAGTCAGCACCAGCGTTACGGCGTTCGATGACAGCCGGACAAATGGAAATGATTTCGCTTGGTGGCGCAATTGGGGTTGGACTCTTTATGGGGGCAACCTCAACAATTAAGTGGACTGGTCCATCTGTCTTACTTGCCTATGCATTTGTAGGGTTAATTTTGTACATTGTCATGCGGGCCCTGGGGGAAATGATTTACGTTAACCCGGGAACAGGGTCGTTTGCGGACTATGCAACCGAGTATGTTCACCCACTGGCTGGGTACCTTGCCAAGTGGGCAAATGTTTTTGAATACATTGTTGTTGGAATGTCAGAAGTGGTAGCGGCTACTGAATACCTTAAGTATTGGTGGCCACATATGCAGACATGGATTGCCGGACTAGTAATTATTGCCTTCCTTGTTCTTGCCAACTTAGCAAGTGCCAAGGCTTACGGGTCATTGGAATTCTGGTTTGCGATGATTAAGGTTATTACGATTATCTTTATGATCATTTTAGGCTTTATGGTGATCTTCTTTGGCTTTGGGAATGGTGGTCACCCGACCGGCTTTAGCAACCTCTGGGCCCATGGTGGGTTCTTTACCGGTGGCGTTTCCGGTTTCTTCTTCTCGATGTCCATTATTGTTGGTTCATACGAAGGAATTGAGTTGCTGGGGATTTCTGCTGGTGAAGTTGCCAACCCACAGCAAGCAATTGTTAAATCCGTTAAGTCGGTATTATTCCGGATCTTAATTTTCTACATCGGTGCAATTTTTGTTATTGTGACTATCTATCCATGGAACAAGCTTAGCAGTGTTGGTTCACCATTTGTTTCGACATTTGCCAAGGTCGGGATTACAGCTGCGGCATCAATTATTAATTTTGTTGTTTTGACAGCAGCCCTATCTGGTGCCAATTCTGGAATTTACAGTTCAAGTCGGATGCTGTTTAAGCTGGCTCATGAAGGGGATGCACCAAGTATCTTTGGGCGCCTGTCAAAGCGGGTTGTCCCTCATGCCGCGATTCTTGGTATCTCTGGCGGGATCCTCATCGGGTTTATCATTGATATTATTGCTTCAGTTTACAGCAAGTCAACGGCAAACATGTTTGTGATTGTCTTCAGTTCCTCTGTTTTACCGGGGATGATTCCATGGTTTGTTATCCTGATGGCCGAATTGCGTTTCCGGCACAACAATCCTGACTTGATGGCTAAGCACCCATTTAAATTGCCGCTCTATCCGTTCTCTAACTACTTTGCATTCATTATGTTGATTGTCATTGTTATCTTTATGTTTATTAACCCTGACACCCGTGTATCTGTTATTGTTGGTGCAGTGGTATTAATTTTAGCGGTAATTATTTACTTAATCCGCCACGGTTTCAGCCGTGAACGGGCCTAACTGCCAAGGGATTGTGGCACGCGATATTTCTGTAATATTCGGAACTGAAACAAGGACTCGTGATGAAACTTAGTTTTGTCACGAGCCCTTGTTTTTTAGAAGATATGCGGGAAAGATCAATTTTTTCACTTATTTAACCAGTATTCTGCAACGTCCAGTTCCTTTTGGATTTGATCCTTCAAATGTGTGTCCAAATTATTTTTGTAGTACAATTGCTCATAGCTTTAGATTATTTGAAAGGATTTTTTCTTATGCGCAAGGATAGTTTTACCTACCAGCACAACCAGCTTGTTCAAGTCCTAAGGGCAATCTTAATTGGGTTACTAACAGGGTTAGTGGTTAGTCTATTCCGACTAGCAATCCAGCATTCACTTACCCTAGTTACGGCTTGCTTTCGGTACTTTCACCAGCACCCGACCGGTTTGATTTGGTGGGCAATCGGTTCGGTAATTTTAGCACTGGCCCTTGGGTGGCTAACGCAAAGTTACCCCAACATCAAGGGGTCTGGGATTCCACAGGTTGAAGGACAACTGACCGGCCAGTTTGAGGAAAAATGGTGGCCGGTCCTGTGGCGGAAGTTCTTTGGCGGGATTCTAGCAATTGGTTCTGGCTTGTACCTTGGTCGTGAAGGACCTTCCATTCAGTTAGGAGCAACAGTTGGCCAGGGGGTGGCCGAAACCTTTCACGCTGGCCAGTTAAACCGTCGGATAGGAATTGCCAGTGGGGCAGCCGCGGGCTTATCTGCTGCTTTTAATGCCCCCATTGCCAGCACGATTTTCATTCTGGAGGAAGTCTACCATAATTTCTCACCAGTGATCTGGTTGGCAACCTTCGTCAGTGCTCTCTGCTCAAACATGGTTTCCTTGACCTTCTTCGGCCTGCATCCGGTGTTGGGTGTCCACTACCAGCACATGTTACCGACAAACTTGTACTGGCACTTGTTGCTGTTGGGTTTGCTTCTGGGTTTGCTCGGTCGCTTGTACCAAATTGTGATCTTGCACTTGGATAGTTGGACGGCCAAAATTAAGTGGCTCCCGGCCTTTGCCTATCCGGTCCTGCCGTTCTTGCTAGTAATACCAATCGCATGGTACTGGCCGATTACCCTGGGTGGTGGGAACATTTTAATTACCCACCTGACTAGTTTGCCATTTTCACTGACAATTTTTGCGGGTGTATTTATCCTGCGGTTTGTTTTTTCGATGGTCAGTTATAGCTCACAACTGCCAGGGGGGATTTTCCTGCCAATTCTCACGTTAGGGGCGGCCTTTGGTGCTGTTTACTGCGCACTGATGGTTAAGCTCGGCTTACTTCCAGCCCGTTATTTACCAAACTTTATCATTTACTCCATGGCAGGTTATTTCGCCTGCATTAGTAAGGCTCCCTTTACGGCAATTTTGCTAATTACGGAGATGGTTGGCTCACTGGCTCACTTAATGCCGTTAGCGATCGTCGCGATGGTTGCCTACCTAGTGGTGGATGGCCTTCATGGTGAGCCGGTCTATACTGCAATGTTTAACAATTTCATTGGTAAGCGAAAGGTGTCGCACCAGAATGATATTGAAATTTTAGTGACCATCTATGCTGGTTCCAAACTGGACGGGATGAAAATTGCTGATTTCCAGTGGCCGGATAACAGCATTGTGACTACCATTTATCGGGGAGAACAACGGATTATCCCAAATGGTAAGACAGTGCTCAGTGCTGGTGATACGCTAGTAATTCAGGCATGCAAACCGAAAACGTCACAAATCCAGTCGGAGCTAATGACGGCCGCACATTATGCAGATATATAGAAATCAGTGCTTATCTATGATATGATATTAAAGATATAGCGGGTATAAATTAGGAGGAAATTTCCTTGTATAATACTTTAATGACAATCTTTCTAATAGTATGTGTTGTGCTGATTGCGTGCGTAATGATGCAACCAGCCAAGAACGATAATGACGCGATGTCTGCCTTAACTGGTGGTGCTGGTGACTTGTTCTCCCGGCGCAAGGCCCGTGGCTTTGAAGCAGTCATGCAAATTGTTACGACAATCTGTGGGGCGCTGTTCTTCATTTTGGCATTAGCGTTAGTTTATGTATCATCACATTAGAGTTTTAAGTTTGCCCCCTGAAGCGAAGCTAGCAGGGGGCATTTTTATTAAGTGGTTTATTTTAGGCTGCTTAACTAAAAATGTGGGGTTAAATTAATAATTAAGTAACTGATTTGAGGTAGGAAATGACAACTGATAGATCAAAATTACAAGATAAGGTATTAGAATTTTTAACTAAAAATGCTGGCGTCAGCTATTCTGCAGAACGGATTGCCTACTCTCTAGGGATGGACAATGCAGATCAATTTACACCAATTATCCAGGTGCTTGCCCAGCTAGAGCGTGACAAAAAGGTGCGGGTAACCGATAAGGGTGAATTCGAGGCGATCATTGAGCAAGCGCCAATTACTGGTACTTTCCATGGTAATGATAAGGGCTTCGGCTTCGTTGAATACGACCCAGACCTTCCAGATATGTATGTCAATCCGGACCACACGATGCACGCACTGAATGGGGACCAGGTTGAAGTTAAGGTGCTACGAGCTGGGGATCCAGCAGCGGGACAGGGCCCCGAAGCACAAGTTACCAAAATTATTGAGCATAATTATGACCGAGTAGTCGGTGAATTCAAGCAGGAAACGGTTGGCAACTACATCGGTGAGGTCCTTCTAAAAGATAAGAAGCTCGCCAAGTACCGCTTCTTTGTTACTGGCAAAGGGTTAAAGCCACTTGACGGAGAAGTAGTGACGGCAACCGTAGAAAGTTACCCAAGTGATGACTCACCTGAAGCGATGACGGGGGCTGTGACAGAGGTAATCGGAAACAAGGACGAACCGGGAATTGATATTCTTTCGGTGATCTATGCCCATGATGTGCCACATGAATTCCCTAAGGAAGTAATGGACCAAGCAAATAAGATTCCGTTGCACGTCCTTCCCGAAGAAAAGAAGGGACGAAAGGATATTACCAACCAACCCCTGGTAACGATTGATGCCATCGAGTCCAAGGACCTTGATGACGCGGTTGTTGCGTGGAAGATGGACAACGGTCATTACCACTTAGGTGTCCACATTGCTGATGTCAGTCACTACGTTCAACCAGGAACGCCATTAGACAAGGAAGCATTTAAACGTGGCACCTCCGTTTACCTGACTGACCGGGTGGTGCCAATGCTGCCAAAGCGGCTATCCAACGGTATCTGTTCATTGAACCCTGGTGAAGAGCGGCTGTCAATGAGTTGTGAGATGGAAATTGATGAACAGGGGCGGGTAGTAAAGCACGCTATCTTCCCTAGTGTGATGAAGTCACATGCACGGATGACCTACAAGGCGGTTAACCGGATTTTGGAAGCTCATGATGAAAAGACGATTAACCAGTATAAAGACCTGGTGCCAATGTTTGAAACCATGGGCGAACTTCATAAAATCCTGTTAAAGAGCCGGAAACGTCGTGGGGCCATTGATTTTGAAGCACCCGAGGCCAAGATTATTGTTGATGATACCGGTCACCCAATTGACATTCAATTACGTGAACGGGGAACAGCTGAACGGATGATTGAATCATTCATGTTAGCAGCAAACGAAACGGTGGCGGAACACTACTTTAATGAACACGTCCCATTCCTCTACCGGATTCACGAAACACCGGATAAAGACCGGATTAAGTCCTTTGTTGACTTCTTAAATGTCTTTGGAATTGACGTCCATGGTGATATTAATAATGTAAAACCGAAGATGTTACAAAAGGTCCTCAAGGATGTTGCCGGAAAGCCGGAAGAACAAATGGTGCAGGTTATGATGCTGCGGAGTATGCAACAGGCAAAGTACTCTGACGAGGAGTTGGGGCACTTTGGACTGGGTGCTAAGTACTACACCCACTTCACCTCACCAATTCGGCGGTACCCTGATGATACGGTTCACCGCTTAATTAAGTGGTACGCCAAGAACGGTAAGGGAGAGCATGCTAAGGCTGCCTGGCGGAAAAAACTGCCAGAAATTGCTGAACACACTTCCGTTACTGAACGGCGAGGGATCGACACGGAACGTGACGTTGACAGTATGAAGAAGGCGGAATACATGAGTGACCATGTTGGCGAAACCTTTGATGCAGTCGTCAGTTCAGTCATGAAGTTCGGCTTGTTTGTCCAACTGGAGAACACCTGTGAAGGGTTGATTCACATCTCCGTGATGAATGATGACTACTACGAATACTCTGAAAAACACATGGCCTTAATCGGTCGGCGGACCCACCGGATTTTCCAAATTGGTCAACCGGTGAAGGTACGGTTAAAGCGGGTTGATAAGGACCTGCGGGAAGTTGACTTTGAGATGGTCAACCCTGAAGACGCACCAACAACTAAGATCCGGGTACCACATGATGATAACCGGCGTCATGGTGGCGGCAACCGTCGGCAGGGGAACCATGGTCATGTTAAGCGCCATGACCGGAACCAACATAATGGTCATGTTAATAGTCGGCAAATTAACCGTGGGCAAACCCGTCACCATAATAATTCGCGTGACCACCACTCAGAGGGACGCCGTCGTCGCCATTAAAATGGAGGGATAAAATGGCCAAGAAATCCCAACAAAAGAAAAACGAGAATTTAATTGCCCAAAATAAAAAGGCCCGTCACGATTATTTCGTGACGGACACGGTGGAGGCTGGACTGGTACTGACGGGGACAGAAATTAAGTCGGTACGGGCCCACCGGGTAAACTTAAAAGATGGTTTTGCCCAGATTCGGAATGGTGAAGCATGGTTGATGAACGTCCATATTAGCGAATACGATAATGGAAATATCTTCAACCAGGATCCCTTACGCAACCGGAAACTTCTACTCCATAAAAAGGAAATTAACCGGTTGACGGGCGCACTGCAAGATAAGGGTGTGACCTTAGTTCCATTAAAAATGTATATCAAGCATGGCTATGCCAAAGTCTTAATGGGAGTTGCAAAGGGGAAGCACCAGTACGATAAGCGGGAAGCAATTAAGCGCCGTGAACAAAACCGTGAAATTGAACGGGTAATGAAACATTATTAAAAACATAAGCAGGAGATAAGAGGCAGTTTAACTTCGTAATTCAACGTGAAGTAAGCCCTGACAGCTTCCGCAGAAAAAATGAGGCCCAGTGTCTGGTAAATAAATGCCGAACACTGGGCCTCAATTCGTCTCACGCGATACCTTTGTAAAAATTTTCTGCCGAGTGGGGGAGCGTCTACCTGAGAATATCGGGATTATTTTACGAGAACATTATATTGGGCACCGTCAGGCAGCTGGTAGTTAATGTGATTATAACCATTCCAGCTTGTTTGCTGCTTATTCATCTTGGTTTCATTGTTGGTAACCTTTTCCGGCGTTAAACCAAGTGATTGTCGTAGTTCACGTGAAACCCGGTTGATCTCAGGAGCAGTGGCAATTTGAAAATCGGTTCCGTCAATCTGAGCATCCTTACCCTGAAGGTGGTCCTTAACGGTTTTATTCATCGCTGAATGGTAGTTAAGGTAGATCGTAGTGACGTTATTAAGGGGGAGGTCAGTCCGTACACCATCTTTTGCAGCAGCAACGATTTCATTGGCCGCCTTAACCGACCCCCGTTGCTTGAAGGAGGAGATAACCGACTGGATAACCTGCTGCCCCCGTTTTTGCCTCCCGTAGTCGTTATTGGGGTCATCGTAACGCATTCGTGAGTATTTCAGTGCTTCATTACCATCGAGGTGTTGCCACCCTTTCCGAAAGTGGTGGCCTTCATACGTAAAGGCAAATGGATTTTTAACATTGACGCCGCCGACCGCGTTAACAACCTTCCGGAGGGTTCCCATATTAGTGAGTGCATAAAAAGTAACCGGGACGCCCAGAAGTTCGCTGACCTGCTTTTTAACTTGCCGTGATCCGGCGATTGCGTAGGCGGCATTGATTTTAACAAAACGGCTCCCATCCTTAGTGGTTACTTTAACCAGAGTGTCACGGGGGATGGCAACCATGGTAATTTTCTGCTGGTGGGGGTTAACGGTAATTAACTCCATTGTATCGGTGTTTCCGGCGTAGGAAGTTCCCCGCCCCAGGGCGCCGACATCGGTTCCCATTACCAGAATGCTGAACGGCTTGCGCTGGTTGATCAGCTTAGCGGCAGTGGGATTAGTTGAACTACTAATTTGCTTAACGGTTGAATGCCAGAGGTAGTATTCGCGACCAAGAAAGCAGGCAATTATTAAGACGATAACTGCGATAATATAACGCCATAGATGTATTTTAGGTGGCTAGTGGTTAAGGCCAGTACGAGTTTGTACTTCTTTTTTCATCAAAATCTTTTGTACTTCTTTTTTCATCAAAATCTTCCAATCTTTATGGGATACACAACTAGTCTAACCGGACCTTTGTAATTAAGAAAATACTATTTTATAATTGGAGAAATAAAAAAATTAGATATCTGGTAAAAAAATGAACCTTAAACAATTACAAGAGTTCCTGGTTGTTGCCCAAGAACGTCAAATTACATCAGCAGCAAAACGCCTTTACATGGCACAACCGCCACTGTCATACCAGATGAAACAACTGGAAAAGGAACTAGGGGTTAAACTTTTTACGCGAAATTCATACGGGATTGACTTAACACCGGCAGGGAAAACCTTTCAGGCCTATGCGCAAGAAATGGTCAAGACTCGGCAAGCAGCAATTGAAGCACTGGACCAGGAAAAAACGGGCCGGTTAGGTACGATTCACTTAGGGTTGATCTCATCTACCGGGGCGTTAGTACCTACTCCAGCACTTCGTCAATTAACTGCCGATTATCCCCGGGTAAATTTTGAAATTAGCGAGGGTAATACCATGCAGCTAATTGACCAGGTCAATAGCAACTTGATTGATATTGCGATTGTTCGAACACCATTTAATATGCGGGGACTGACAGCCCGTACCCTGTACCACGATAAGTTGGTTGCAGTGGGCGACCACGAGCGGTTTAATTTTCCCGATAATGAATTTTCAATCACTGACTTTGACCAGCAGCCACTAATCTTATACCGGCGGTTTGAATCCATCTTTAACCAGACATTTGCCCAGCACGGGGTGGAACCCTTTTACAGTGTGAAGTGTGACGATGCCCGAACTGCTCTGATGTGGGCAAATAATGGGATGGGGATCGCAATTGTTCCACGTTTAATTGCAAAGAGTTATGCCCGGCTGCCAATCACTCCCATTAACTACCAGGCGTGGAATTCGTCAATCCAGGTGGTTTGGCAAAAGGGGGCTAAGTTAAAGCCGGTCACTAAGCGCTTTATTAACCTGTTAACGAAAGAAGCATAAGCAAGTCAAAGGCAAATGGCGGCGATACATAAATAAGGTCCAGAGTCTGACAAACAGCCAAACCCTGGACCTTGTTTGAATTCGTGGGGTTCACGGAGGCTAGCTTCGTATTAAGCTACAAAGTTTTAACTCCCACGATTATTAATTATTTAACGCGAAACCCCATCCCTAGGTCATCTGCTAGCGAGCGGTTCCTAAACTGGACCTTGCTACTGTCAATCTGGCCGTTACGTGACCAGTGGTCGAGAACACTAGCAACCAGAATTGCCAACGGTTCATCGTCCTTGTTAGTAACCCGGAGTTCATGACAGTATGACCCTGAAAATTGGACGGGCTTTAACGCAAAGACTAATTTGCCGGCACCGAATACCCGGTAGCGGCTGCCTAGCGGTGAGCCAACAATAATCCAGTTGAGTCCCCGGATATAAACAACCTGGCGGACAAAGCCAAATGACTTACCAACAATTCCTACACGTTGCCGCTGCTGGTACAGAGCAAACTTGGGCAGAATACCAAGCGAAAGCTGTTTAACCTCCGCTAGCAGGTCACCATTAATGGCATATAGTGATAATACATCATGATGCATTCCCCACTTCCCAACCAACAGGTAACAGGAACGCCCCTGTTCATCACGAACGACTGTTGTCCCATGCAGGTCGGTTGAATGATCACGAAGGTATAATTTACGCACGAACTCACCACCATTCCCGAATTAATGTTAAAACCATTTTACCAGTTTGGAGACTAAATGCCTAATTATCTTATTGCCAAAAAGCGTTTTCAAATCTACTGTTACCGCTAATGTAGATATGATAAAATAAAAAACGAGGTGCATAATACTGATGAAACAATTAATCCACAATGACTGGTGGGATGTCTTAAAACCCCAGTTTGAAAGTTCTTATTATTCACAGCTTCATGATTTTTTAAAGGAAGAGTATACTCACCGGACAATTTATCCGGAGATGCATCATATTTTTGAAGCATTTGAGTGGACACCCTTTAGTGAAGTAAAGGTGGTTATTTTAGGACAGGACCCATACCATGGTCCACAACAGGCACACGGATGTAGTTTCTCCGTATTACCAGGAGTGGCGGTACCACCATCTTTGCAAAATATTTATAAAGAATTGCAAAGCGACGTGGGCTTCAAACCGGTAAATCACGGCTACCTAAAGCACTGGGCTGACCAGGGAGTTCTCTTGCTAAACTCGGTTCTTACTGTCCGGGCAGGGCAAGCATTTTCCCACCGCGGTCATGGTTGGGAACAGTTAACGGATGCGGCAATTCATGCCTTGTCTGAACGTCCTAAACCAGTTGTCTTTATCCTTTGGGGACGGGCAGCCCGGGATAAAAAGAAGCTGATCAATACTAAGACAAATATTATCCTAGAATCAGCTCACCCGAGCCCGTTATCAGCTAACCGTGGTTTCTTTGGTTCACGACCATTTTCGAAGACAAACGAAGCACTTCGCGCCATGGGAGAGCAGCCAATTGATTGGCAACTACCGGCAAACCCGGTAGCTGATGAAGGTCCAGCTAACGCGCTGCCAAAGAATGCTTAGTGATCAATTGAGGAGGTACTTGCATTATGGAATTATTTGACGAAATTGCTGCCAAGGTAAAGGGACAAAACAAGACGATTGTTTTCCCAGAAGGTGAAGACAAACGGGTGCTCGGTGCTGCGGTTCGCCTGCAAAATGATGGCCTGATTAAGCCAATCTTACTTGGTAAGCGGGCTGAAATTGAAAAGACCGCTACCGACAATGGCTGGGACATTTCTAGCCTGTCGATCCTCGACCCAGCCGAATATCCGGAAGAAGATAAGAAGGCAATGTTTGACGCATTACTCGAACGGCGGAAGGGCAAGAATACTCCTGAACAAGTAACTGAAATGCTGAAGGATGTTTCATACTTCGGTACCATGTTAGTTTACATGGGCAAGGCTGATGGGATGGTTTCAGGTGCGGTCCACTCTACTGGGGCTACGGTTCGTCCTGCCTTACAAATTGTAAAGACCAAGCCGGGTTCCCACCGGATTAGTGGCGCTTTCCTGATGATTAAGGGCGATCAACGGTACATCTTTGCGGATTGTGCGATTAACATTGAGCTGGATGCGCCAACGATGGCCGAAGTTGCGGTTCAAAGTGCCGAAACAGCTAAGTTATTTGGGATTGACCCAAAGGTTGCATTGCTTAGCTTCTCAACTAAGGGTTCTGCCAAGGGTGACATGGTAACGAAGGTTGCCGACGCAGCAGAAAAGGTTCATGAATTGGCACCAGACCTGGCCGCTGATGGTGAATTGCAATTTGATGCAGCATTTGTACCAGAAGTTGGTGAATTAAAGGCCCCTGGTTCCAAGGTTGCTGGTCACGCAAATGTCTTTGTCTTCCCAAGCCTGGAAGCTGGTAACATTGGTTACAAGATTGCACAACGGTTCGGCGGCTTCACGGCAGTTGGCCCAATTCTGCAAGGATTAAATGCTCCAATTGCTGACCTGTCGCGGGGATGCAACGAAGATGACGTTTACGATGTCGCATTAATTACGGCGGCACGGGCTTAGCGTTTAAGATACGATCGTTTTAAATGAGTAAGGATAAAGGAAGGTTTGGCGACCCTCTTTTACCCTTACTTTGTTTTCCGGATTAGATAGGCTACAATAAAAACAGCTAATACATTTGCAGAGGTGATTGCGATGGAAATGAAGACGGTTGAAATGGACAGCCGGGATGCAACGATTGCGTTAGGTCAAAAAATTGGCCAACAATTAGCAGCCGGTGATGTACTGGTACTTGACGGTGACCTGGGTGCGGGGAAAACAACCTTTACGAAGGGACTGGCCAAGGGGCTGGAAATTCCTGACATTATCAAGAGCCCAACCTTTACTATTATTCATGAGTACCATGATGGCCGCTTGCCCCTTTACCATATGGATGCTTACCGGTTGGAAAACGGTGGTGCCGAGGACTTGGGCCTTGAAGAGTACTTTGACAGTGATGGAGTTAGCGTAGTTGAATGGGCAGAATTTGTGGCTGATGAATTACCGGCGGACTTCTTAGCGATTCACTTCCGGCGAACAGATGATGAGAGCAAACGGGTGCTGGAGTTTGAACCTCATGGGGACCACTTTGACCAGCTTGTTTCCACGGTGGTGGGTTAAATGGCAGACGAAGTAACGATTAAATTGGCAACTGCCGATGATGCTAGCCAGGTGTTAACTTTTCTGCGTAAATCAGCCACGGAAAGCGATGCAATCCTCATTCCCCACTTGGCAGAGGTAACCCTGGAACAGGAGCAGCGTAATATTGACATGATTAATGCCTTTGATGACTGTGTAATCATGTTGGCCATGTTAGGGGATCAGCTGGTAGGAATTGTAACGGTAATGGTGCTTGATAAACAGCCAACGGTGGGTGAACTTGGTGTAGTGGTTGCCAAAAAATACTGGCATAATGGAATCGGTCAGCTGCTTGTTGATGAAGCTGAGTACTGGTTTGAGAATTATAGTAGCCTGGAAAAACTAGTACTGACGGTTTTTGATACCAATTTTGCTGCAATTAACCTTTACCGTAAGCTGGACTTTGTAGAAACTGGCCGCCAAGAAGAAAATGGTCGAACGGTGCTCGAAATGGAATATCAGCAATAAAGCAATCGGGAATCGTTTTTTCACAATTACTGTGTAATATTCGGAGCAAAAACAAGGGCTCGTGATAAAACTTGGTTTTGTCACGGGCCCTTACTTATCACCGGTGGAAAATTTGCTTAATATTTCGTAAGAATGATCCTTTTTCCTGAAACTCAGCCACAGCCTGGGTAACTTCGATACAGCCGATGTACTCACCCTTGTCATTGTGCAGGGAGTAAAAACAGATGCTTACTGGTTGCTGGTGGTAGTGAATGAGAATCTTAATGGAATTTCGTTGACCACTATGCATCTCCTGGAGAACCTTTTTAACTCGTCCCTGGCTGTGTCCGGGGTGGACTTCTAAAACGTGTTTCCCGAGATCAGCATCAGTACGCTTAAAAAGGCGGTGGTGATTAGCTGATGACCAGCGGATAATGTCATCAGCGTCAATAAAGTCAAACTCAACGGGGATAGTAGTGAAAATAGTGTTTAATTCTTCAAGCGTCAATTGACCGCCGTGTAATGGGATAGTTTCCATGTTGTCCTCCTAACCGACTAACTTAATAAAAGGCTTGAGTTGCTGACTACCAAAACGTTGGTCCTGGTAGAGAAGAATATTGGCACAGGCCTGAGCGTCATCAAGCGCATTATGGTGGTGGTGAAGGTCAATATGGAGAGCATCGCAAACAGTGTTTAACTTATAGTTAGTCAGTCCCGGAAGAAGCCGGCGACTACTAGCCAGCGTATCGAGTGTTTGGTATGCTGGAGGTTCAATTCCATAGTGTTCAAGCGTATTTTTAAGAACGCTGTTGTCAAAACGGTTGTTATGTGCAATTACCAATTTGTCTGGCGTATAGAACTGCTTGATGTGTTCCCAGACCTCAGGAAAGGTTGGCGCATTAGCAACGTCACTTTCGTGGATGCCATGGATTTGAATGTTCCGCCAGAAAAAGTCGGTCTGTGGATTAATCAGACTGTAGAATTCATCAGCAATTTGGCCGTTCCTGACAATTGTAAGTGCCAGTGAACAAGCACTATAACGTTTACCGCTAGCCGTTTCAAAATCCATTGCGACAAAATTCATTAAGGACACCACCTTCTGATAGTTTACGATAGCTTTATTGTACAAATCGCCACCGCCTTTTGCAATTAAATGATACAATGTCATGGTAGGTAAAAATAAGTTTAAGAAGATGAGGAAGACAACATGGTTAACTTGATAACAGAATTTCCTGAAATTGAAATTAAGCAAAATGAACCGCTGAGTAACTATACGTATACGCATACTGGTGGTCCAGCTGACTGGCTAGCCTTTCCAAAGAATGTTAATGAGGTGCAACAGTTGGTGACTTTTGCCGGAACTAACCAGTTGCCACTGACAGTTCTGGGCAACGCTAGTAACTTAATTGTTCGTGATGGCGGAATTGCGGGACTGACCTTAATTTTAACCCGGATGAACCAAATTACTGTTAATGATAACGATGTGACCGCCCAGGCAGGAGCTGCCTATATTAATACAACGATTGTTGCTCGTGACCATGGCCTGACAGGGTTGGAATTTGCGGCCGGGATCCCGGGAAGTATTGGTGGAGCAGTCTTTATGAATGCTGGTGCATATGGTGGTGAGACTAAGTTTGCACTTAGTAAGGCGACCGTCCTTTTACCCGATGGGACAGTTAAGGAGTTTACTAACGAAGAACTCGATTTTGGTTACCGTCATAGCAGTATTCAGGAAAATCATGGCGTGGTCCTTGACGCAACCTTTAGTCTTCAGCCTGGCGACCAGGACGAAATTGCGGCAAAAATGGATGAGTTGAATGCGCGCCGGGCAGCTAAGCAGCCGCTCGATTTGCCATCATGCGGGAGTGTCTTTAAGCGGCCTACTGGCTATTATGCTGGAAAGTTAATTCATGATGCTGGCCTGCAGGGTTATACTTCTGGTGGAGCCCAGGTTTCGACTAAGCATGCGGGCTTTATTGTTAATATTGACCATGGGACGGCAACGGATTATGTTAATGTCATTCACCATGTTCAAGAGACAGTGAAGAAAAAGTTTGGCGTAAGTCTGCAGACTGAAGTGCGAATTATTGGCCGGGATAAATAAAGTTGGTAATTGCGGGACTTTTCCGTTGATTGCTAAGCAAAATAAAAGTAGCCACTAAGATGCTGGCTACTTTTATTTTTTAAATTTAATCAAAACGTTTTACTTATTGCTACAATAAGCTTTGTAATCGTTTTTATCATATGGTAAAATAAAATTATAGATAAACCGATTTACTAAGGAGAAACAAACATGAGTAATAAAGTAGTAGTTTTAGGTAGTATTAATGTCGATACCACATACCACGTTGAACGTTTCGCACAACCAGGT
Source organism: Limosilactobacillus viscerum (assembly GCF_947387525.1). Classification (GTDB taxonomy): domain Bacteria; phylum Bacillota; class Bacilli; order Lactobacillales; family Lactobacillaceae; genus Limosilactobacillus; species Limosilactobacillus viscerum. Next base: position 4,827 of record NZ_CANDNW010000004.1, on the reverse strand, counting down.
GAAACGATTTCTGCCAAAAGTAAGAGTTCTGCTCCTGGTGGTAAGGGTGCCAACCAAGCAGTTGCAGCAGCCCGTTCTGGCGCTAAAACTTCCTTTATTGGTGCGGTTGGTTCTGACAATGAAGGTGAATACATGCGTGAAGCGCTGAAGGAAAACGGCATTGATATTCACCACATTATGATTGACCAGTACCATGGTACTGGTACTGCCGCAGTTACCCTTGACGCAAGCGGTCAAAACGACATCATGATTTATGGTGGTGCTAACCAGGCAATGACCACTGATGTATTAGACGGAATTGATGATGTGTTGGATGATGCTGATTTCTTAATTAGCCAGTTTGAAACGCCACAAGAAGTTACCCTTGAGGCATTTAAGATGGCAAAGGAACATGATGTAACTACCATTTTGAACCCCGCTCCAGCACATGATATTATCCCTGAATTACTGCACTACACTGACGTAATTACGCCAAACGAGAGTGAATGTGCCTTACTGACCGGAATCGAGATTGCGGATGAAGAGTCAATGCTGAAGAGTGCTGAATACTTCCGTTCACGGGGGGTAAAGCACTTGCTGATCACCCTTGGCTCCAAGGGGGTCTTCTACGCAACACCAACTGCACATGGATTAGTGCCAGCGTTCAAGGTTAAAGCAGTTGATACCACTGCTGCCGGTGATACTTTCATCGGTACATTAAGTTCACAAATGAAGGTTGACTTGAGCAACGTGGCTGATGCCTTGGTTTATGCTCAACGTGCTTCCAGCTTAACTGTTCAGCAGATGGGGACAATGCCATCAATCCCAACTGCTGAAAAGGTTAAAGCGGCATTAGCTGAATAAAGCAAGGTGGCGCGTGATATCTCTGTAATATTCGAAGTTAGAAGGGCCCGTGACAAAACTCGGTTTTGCCACGGGCCCTTCTTTAGTGTTACAACACCTCAGTGCTAGCATGTTGAAATAGTTTTAACAGTAAGTAAATAATAAGCTGCATGACGGCCATGATTAAGACAAATTCAATCATTTTAATTGACCAGATTCCAAGAAGCTGGTTGAAAAACCAGGACGGGGTAAATAATAAGTAGATTGAGTGAAGACGAAGGAAACGTCCGATGTAAATGCCAACTCCGACCGTTAAGCTAAAAAGAACAATCCAACAATTCTTTATCCAGGGATGGTGAGGGGTTGTAAGCATGGTTAGCTGCCTTGCCGTCTGTTCTAAACTTAGCGTTCCCAATACTAAGCAGGTAAAGGCACAAATAATCATCATCGCAAATATCAGCCAAATGACTGGATCAGACTTCAAGATACCATTGACACTTGTGTGCGGTTGGAGCCATGAAAGGTGCATTAGGTCGGTCACAACGTATGGCGCATTAGGGTAAAAAATGAGCCATAGCAATAACAGTAGCCAAAAAGCTAACGCACGGCGGTCATTGAACCGTCGTAGTTGAAAACCAATTTCAATTGGTAGGTACCCAAGAAAGGTATTAAAGGCCATAAAATCATATGGTGCTTTGACAAAAATAGCTAGTAGCAAGATTAAAATCCAAAAGTATAAGCGGATCAACCAACGGAATAAGCGGTTATTCATGAATACCAACTTCCTTTAAAAATAGTCGATACTACAAGGATAACAGATTTTTACTATTTAAAATGATATAATATGAACGTGAATTTAGAGGATGGTGAATGCTATGCAGTTTATTGTTTCACTTCTTACGTGGCAAAACCTGATTCGCCTGATTGATATCCTCGTTATCTGGTTTTTAATTTATGAACTCTTGATTTTAATTCGCGGGACGCGGGCAGTACAACTTTTCCGTGGTATCTTAATAATTATCCTGGTAAAGGTAGTTAGTTGGTACATCGGGTTAAGCACCGTTTCCTGGTTGATGGACCAAGTAATCAACTGGGGGGTAATTGCAATTGTGGTTATCTTCCAACCAGAAATTCGGCGGGGACTGGAGCACTTAGGACGTGGTTCGTTCTTCACGGCCCATCAGACGGCGAATGAAACGGAAGAGGAAATGATCAAACAACTTGACCAGGCAATCCAATACATGTCGAAACGACGGATTGGGGCCTTAATTAGTATCCAGATGAATACGGGACTCGAGGAGTACATCGAAACTGGGATCCCACTGGATGCTGATATTTCAGGAGCACTTTTAATCAATACCTTTATCCCCAATACGCCACTCCATGATGGGGCGGTAATCATCAAGGATAACCGGATTGCGGTTGCTGCGGCCTACTTGCCGCTGTCAGACAGTAAACTGATTCCAAAAGAACTAGGGACCCGGCACCGGGCTGCCGTTGGGATTAGTGAAGTGACTGATGCATTAACAATTGTCATTTCTGAAGAAACCGGTGAAGTTTCGATTACGAAGGATAATGAATTAATCCGGAACATGTCACAAAATGACTACTTAAAGTTCCTCCGTTCACAGCTTTACAAGCACGAGCCACAACAACGGGGTAACCTACTAACTGAGTTTATTTCAAAACTTGGGCGTTGCGGAGGTGGTCGTCATGAACAAAAATAGTGATGGCTTTTTTAGCCGTAAATGGGTTCTTCGGGTAGTAGCCCTGGTTTTGGCAATTTTTCTATTTATTTATGTTAACGGGAGTAAGGATGGTTTCTTACGTCAAAACACCCGTGACAGCAGCCGGAATAGTGCATTGATGTCGAATAAGACCGCTAATATTCAAATGCCACTGAACATTACGATTGATAATGAAAAGTATGTGGTTACTGGTTACCCGCAAAATGTGAAGGTTCAAGTCAGTGGACCGTCAGCGCTAGTCACCACGACGAGTAACACCCAGAACTTCCGGGTATACGCCGACCTGAATAGCCTTGGCCCTGGTAAGCACCGGGTTCCGATAAAAACTAGCGGCTTAAACTCGGAATTGCATGCGGTGACAACACCACGGTATATTAATGTAAATATCCAGCCGCGGAAGACCATTAACATGCGGGTCAGTGTCCGGCTGTCAACACATGATCTTGATAATGGCTACACGATCGGTCGACCACGCCTTGATACCGATATCGTCCAAGTTACGGGATCAAAGGAGGAGGTTAATCGCGTTAGTCGGGTAGTGGCCTTTGTTGCTATTCCAAATGACGCCAAGGGCGACTTAACGCGTCAGGTAACGTTACAAGCCGTTGATAAGAATGGGCAAACGTTGAACGTGGTGATCCTGCCAAAGACCACTAACGTTACGATTCCAATTGGCCGTGGTAATAGTGATTCATCAAGCGATGATTCCGACTCCTCGTCTAGCTCGTCTTCTAGCGCTAGTCGAAATAGTCAAACTGCAGATAGTTATATCAGTGATAGTAGTGAAAACTCATCAAGTAATTAAAGGAGAAAAATAATGAAGCTTAAATATTTTGGTACAGATGGTGTTCGTGGGGTTGCAAACCAAGACCTCAGTCCTGAGTTGGCCTTCCGGGTTGGTCGTGCTGGTGGTTATGTTTTGACCCGCCACTCCGACCGCAAGCGGCCACAAGTGTTAGTCTCCCGTGATACTCGGATCTCTGGGCAAATGCTGGAAAACGCGTTAGTTGCTGGGTTGCTTTCTGTCGGAATCGAAGTACTCCGGCTGGGGGTTGTTACTACTCCCGGTGTTGCCTACCTGGTTCGGGCACAGGAAGCTGATGCAGGGGTAATGATTACTGCCAGTCATAACCCAATCAAATACAATGGGATTAAGTATTTTGGTGGTGATGGCTTCAAGCTTTCCGATGACCTTGAATATGAAATTGAACAGTTACTGGATGCCAAGGAAGATACGCTTCCCCGGCCATCCGATGAAGGATTAGGGACCGTTGTTGATTACCACGAAGGTGCGCTTAAGTATACTTCATTCCTGGAACAAACCGTTTCTACCGACCTTAGCGGGTTAAAGGTAGTTGTTGATGCTGCCAACGGTGCTACTAGCGGCTTTGTTTCTAACCTGTTTGCCGACATGAATGTGGACTTTGTACCAATTCACGCTCAACCAAACGGCTTAAACACCAACCTGGACTGTGGTTCAACCCACCCTGCCAGCCTGCAAAAAGCCGTAGTTGATAATGGTGCTGACTTAGGGATTGCCTTTGATGGTGATGGCGACCGTTGCATTGCGGTTGACGCGGATGGAAACATCGTCGACGGTGATAAGATTATGTACATTTGCGGTAAGTACATGGACAGTAAGGGAATCCTGAAGAAGGACACAGTTGTAACGACGGTAATGAGTAACCTTGGCATGTACAAGGCCCTGGAAGCTCATGGAATGAAGAGTGTCAAGACCAAGGTCGGTGACCGGTATGTTGTTGAAGAAATGTTGAAGAATGGTTACAACCTTGGTGGTGAACAATCCGGTCACATTATTTTCTTAGACCACAATACCACCGGTGACGGGATGCTTACTTCATTGCAATTGCTATCAGTAATTAAGGAAACGGGTAAGTCACTAGCAGAACTAGCAAGTGACGTTACAACCTACCCACAAGAATTGCTCAATATCAAGGTGGCTGATAAGGCTAGTGCAATGAATAACGAAAAGTTAAAGGCCGTAATCGCCGAAGTTGAAGATGAGATGGCCGGAAATGGACGGGTACTCGTTCGGCCAAGTGGGACGGAACCACTGTTGCGGATCATGGCTGAAGCACCAACTGAGAAGCTGGTCCACCAGTATGTTGAAAAAATTGGTGACGTTGCCCGCGCTGAACTTGAGGTTCAATAATTAAGATGGCAGATTGCAATAAATAACTTGAACAAATTTAGTGACGCAAATTAAGCAAAAAGACTTCAATTGGTGTTCGCCAGT
>NZ_CANDNW010000003.1 GCF_947387525.1 Limosilactobacillus viscerum | reverse complement strand
ATTTATATTTAGCCTGATAATAACCAAATTTAACAATCTGACCACGGTTGATCACCCCACAATTAGGGCAAGCTTTAGGGGTATAAGACAGCCGGCAACTAATCTGGGCCACCCGAACTGATTTAACGACCGCAAATTTAAGCCAATGTCGAGAAAAACTTAAGTGGGGATCTGTTAAATTAAGGAGAATTCTAGTATCATTATCCATAGAGGTTACCTTCTTTTCTGTGTGATTTGGCGATTTCATTGTAACAGAGGGGACCTCTGTTTTTTTAGTTTAAACGTAAAAATCTGGTATTGGTATAGAAAGTGAAATTTCTATATCAACACCAGATATTGTAGAGCCAAATAAACGAGGCCCAGCGCCCGGTAATCGAACCGAACTCTGGACCTCTATTTATATTCGTGGAAGTTGAAATCGTAACCGACTTCTTACCCCCTCGTTAAATTTTACTCAGTTGAAACTACTTCTTATCAACTGCGTGGCCACCGAAGCCGTTCCGCAATGCAGCAACCACCTTACCATCAAAGGTGTCTTCTTGCATTGACTTGTAACGTGCAGCCAGGGCTTCGTAAATAACAGGAGTTGGAACACCATGTTCCATTGCGTCAACCAATGTCCAGTGTGCTTCACCACTACTGTGCATCCGACCTTGAATATCATCCAGGTGAGGATCCTTTTCAAAGGCTGCTTGGGCTAATTCCATCAGCCATGAACGAATAACTGAACCATTGTTCCATAACTTAGCAACAGCGGCATTGTCATAGTTGAAGTCTGAAGCTTCAAGAACTTCAAAACCTTCACCGATGGATTCCATCATCCCGTATTCAACACCGTTGTGGACCATCTTGAGGTAGTGACCAGAACCAGCCTTACCAGTGTACAGGTAACCGTCCTTTTGGGCAATTCCTTCAAAGAGTGGACGAATCCGTTCAAAGACTTCCTTGTCGTCCCCACCTATCATGAAGTTACCACCTTCGAGGGCACCACGCCAACCACCTGAAGAACCACAGTCAAAGAAGTGGATCCCCTTTTCAGTCAGCATCCGGTTGTGCTTCAGGGAGTCCTTCCAGTAAGTGTTACCACCGTCAATAACAATGTCATCAGCAGAAAGCTTGTCTGCCAATTGTTGCATGGTAGCATCCGTTGGCTTACCAGCTGGGACCATTACCCAAACAGTCCGTGGTGTATCAAGCTTTTCAACCATTTCATCAAGGGAAAAGGCAGTTTGTGCACCGTAAGAACCGGCTTCTTCAACTGCATCCTTGTTCAGGTCAAAGGCAACAACGTCGTTATCGTTCCGCAGCATATTTTGAGCAAGGTGGATACCCATCTTTCCCAAACCAATCAATCCAATTTGCATTATAAATTCCCTCCTGTTATCGGCAGTCTCGCCAGGAAATGCAAAATCCCGACAAATGAAAAAAACAATAAAAGGGGCTTCAAAAAAAAGAAACCCTTAACTAATTACCAGTTAAGAGTTTCGCACGTTTATATAAATTAGTCAATTATTATTTTGTCTCGTCATCGGTTGATGAATCGTCAGCAGTCTTGTCGTCTTCTGACTTTTCAGCTGAATCAGCGGCCTTGTCAGCACTTTCTGCTGGCTTATCGTCTTCCGCCGTGGCTTTGTCTGCAGAATCATCCTTGCTTTCATCGGCAGCACGCTTAACAACCCGCGCAATTGCCACCATGTCAAACGTAAGGTAAATGCCTTCACAGTCAAGCGTAACTGTCCGGTCTTCCTTGTTGACAGTGTCAATCTTACCGTGAAGACGGCCAATTGTTACAACCTCGTCACCCTTGTGCAGTTCATTCATCATTTCTTGGTGTTGCTTACGCTGCTTTTGTTGTGGACGAATCATAAAGAAGTACATCAATGCGATCATCAAGACGATCAGGATGATGCCAGAGTAACCACTTGCATTGCCGGAAGCGGCACCGAGTGTTAAGAAGCTTAAACTATTCACTATCTTATCCATTCCTTTCAAAAAATCTCTAAATTAACTGTACCAAACTTTTACTAAAAAAACCACTACCACTAACCAATTGCTAGGTCATCGGCAAAGTCATCAACCTGGCCAGTAGCAATTGCCTGACGGAGCTGAGCCAGCAGGTGGTTAACGGCGTAAAGGTTATGAATCAATAGTAGGCGAACTCCCAGCGGACTCTTCGCCAAGGTCAGTTGGTGGAGGTAGGACCGTGAATAGCCTGCCCGACAAGTTGGACAGCCACACCCCGATACCAGGGGCCCTTGGTCTGCAAGGAAGTGCTCTTTTACCAAGTGAATCCGCTTAGTACGGTTAAAGGCAACACCGTGCCGGGCAGCCTGGCCTGCACAATCGCTGTCCACCAGGTCGATCCCGTTAATAATTGCTAGTAATGCTTGCTCAAGCGAACCACAAGTCGATAAATAACGAACCCCAGCAGCAGGCAACATTGCTGTCGTTTCTCGAATAACCCGTACCTGTTCCGTTAGCTTAACGTCTTCATCAATTCCAGCCAGATTATAGCCACTAAATTGGTGACCTTGCACCGCCTCAACGCTAAACCGGCGAAGGCGTTTAAGCCCACCACCGGTGATTGTTGCTAGTGACCCAGGGTTAGCTGTATCTAGCCACGAGGCAGTTTGCTTAGCCGCTGCCTGAAGGTCGTCAACCGGTGAATAGTAGTTTTCCCACCGGGCAAAAGTTGACTGAAGGTCACAACCAAGTTTTGCTTGCCATTCCATCGCTATCTCCGGCGTATACAACTTTTGCTGGCCACTTGCTGGTTCATGAAAACTAACACCATTCTTCTTCCGACCACGCGGCTTTGCCCACCGGTAAGCCTGTTCAGCACCGGTATCGCCAACTACCAGTCCGGGCCACTGTAGCCGTGTATGAAGGTCGCCAAAATCTGGATGCTGTCCTTCACTAGCCGCCAGGCAGTAAGGTAAGACCGACTGCTTAATCGCCGTCGTCCCCAGTTTAGTAAGTTCCCCCGGTGTCAACGTAGTGATTGTATCACCGGTTTGGACAAGTGCAGGCGTTGTCACCTGTTTTTCACCGACCTGCAGCAGTCCTGTGCGGGCATTGCCACTTTGCTTATTTAAGTTAAATTTTACTTGTTTCTTCATTATTATTTTACTTTCCCTTGTCGGTCGGGTACTCAATTCCCAGGTGCTCATAAGCTGCTGGCGTTACTACCCTTCCCCGTGGCGTCCGCGCAATAAAGCCGATCTGGATTAAGTACGGCTCATACATTTCTTCAATTGTATTCGTTTCCTCACCGATGTTAGCCGCGATCGTCTTTAAGCCAACTGGACCGCCATGGTAAAAATTAATCATTGTTAGTAACATTTTACGGTCCACTTCATCAAGACCGTGGCTATCAACTTGGAGCAAGTTCAGCGCCTGCTTGACGGTTTTTGAATCAATGCTCTGCTTGTGGGCAACCTGGGCAAAGTCACGAACCCGCTTCAATAGCCGGTTCGCAATCCGGGGAGTTCCCCGCGAACGTAAAGCTAGCTCGTGAGCACCTTCATCCTCAATTTTTGTCTTAAAAATTCGGGCGGACCGGAAAATAATCTGTTTCAGCTCATCATTATTGTAGTAATCCATGTGTTCAACAATTCCGAACCGGTCGCGAAGTGGTGCTGACAGCATCCCTGCCCGGGTCGTTGCACCAATTAGGGTAAACGGTGGCAACGGAAAATGAACTGGGTGGGCAGTTGGTCCTTCACCAACCACAATATCAATGTAGTAGTCTTCCATTGCCGAATAAAGCATTTCTTCAACGACTTTTGGCAGGCGGTGAATTTCATCGATAAATAAGACATCGCCGGGCTTGAGCTCGTTCAATAACGCCACTAAGTCCCCTGGTTTTTCAATTGCGGGACCACTGGTGGTTTTAATATTAACCTGCATTTCATGCGCAATTACCATTGCCAGGGTCGTTTTACCAAGGCCGGGTGGTCCGTAAAGCAAAACGTGGTCCAGGGCTTCTTCCCGTTCCTTAGCTGCCTTAATATAAACAGTTAGCTTTCCCTTTAGTTGGTCCTGACCAATGTATTCATCGAGGGTTTGCGGACGAAGAGTCAGTTCAAGTTGTTCTTCAGTTTCATCTTGTGACTGGTCAGACAGGATTCCGTGTTTCTTGTCTTCCACCTTAATTCCCCCTTACTAGTTCAACAGGTGCAGAGCTTGACGTAGGTATTCATCAGTGCTTGCCTTGCTACCCTGCAGGTTCTTCTTAACCTTCTTTACGTCGCGCTCTTTGTAACCTAGCGCCTTTAACGCTGCCAAAGCGTCACTTAATGCTGGATTATCCTCTTCCGCTGTCTCACTAGCACTACTGGTAAAGAGGTCACCAGTACTGGCGCTTGCCAACTTATCTTTCAGGTCCAAGACAATTTGTGAAGCAGTCTTCTTCCCAATTCCTGGGAACTTAGTGAGGTAGCCAATATTGTTATTAGCAATTGCATCAACCAAGCCCTGGTGGTCTGGATTGGCAAGGATCGCAAGCGCACTCTTTGGCCCGATCCCCGAAACGTTAATCAACTGCATGAAAAGTCTTTTTTCCGCCTGGTCGCTAAAGCCAAACAGTGAAATATCGTCATCACGGACTGCTTGGTATACATAAACCCGGACGGCCATCGTCGAGTCTTCCTTGAAGCGGTAGGGGTTGGCTACCAAGAGCTTGTAACCAACGCCATTTACGTCAATCACAATGTACTGGGGAGCAACAATTGAAATTTTTCCCGTTAAATATTCATACACGGTTAGTAAAACTCCTTTACTGGTTAAAAGTCATGATCATCAAAGTCATCTGCATACGGAACGTGTGATTCCTGGATTCGTTTAAACATCTTTTCCAGGTCACGGTCGTTAAAGTGAACCGTCACTGGGCGGCCATGAGGACAGTTAAACGGGTTTTCGCACTGGGGCAACCGCCGCAAAAGTGCCCGGGCTTCCCGATCATCCAGGTGGTGGTTGGCCTTGATTGCCCGCTTACAGGACATCATGATTGCCGTCTTCATCCGAAATTCCCGGACCGTCAATTTACCATCCTTAATTATCCAGTCAATCATTTCTTTTGCCGTATCCTCTTCCTGCCCTTCCGCAAACCAGGTGGGGTGTGAACGGAGAATAAAGCTGTTTTGACCAAACGATTCAAGGTGGAGGCCAACACTTGCCAAAACGTCAGCATGGTTACTGATGTTCATCGCATCCACCGTTGAATAGTTCAGCACTAGCGGTACTAGGAAGGTCTGTTGGTCGTCACTTACCAGCCCAATCTCCTTCCGGAAACGTTCATAGTTTATTCGTTCCTGTGCGGCGTGCTGGTCAACAATATACAGACCATCGCTAGCCTGGGCGAGCAAAAAAGTTCCCTGGAGCTGTCCGATATATTGGAGGTCGGGAAAACGGCCCGCGGCTTGGTCACTCTTGTCATGAACATCCAGTTCTACGTTTTTGGTCTTGGTCTGCTGGTTATTCATTTCTACGTGATCATCTTCACCGGCAAACGGCTGGGCATCCCCTTCGTGTTGGTAACGCTCGTCAAATTTCTGCATCCGGGGCGAATGAAGTTCAGCGGTCTGGTGGATAATCACCGGTGCCGCGAGTTGACTATCAACCGTATCAGCACCTGCGCTTCCATTATCTGCTGCTTGGGTAGGTTCTTCTGGATGGGCAGCTGCCGGCTGGGGCTTAGTTATTGGTGCTCCTTGGTCAACCGTATATGGCTGCGCCGCTTCATTCAGGCGCCGGTTCAAATCATTAACAACCTCCGGATCCGGCTGGGGACCAAAGTTATCACCATCGAGGTCCGGTATTAAGTTTTCTTGCGCAATCCGTTGGCGAATTGTCTGGGAGATTAGATTAGCTAGCTGGGGTTCCTTGCTCAACCGTACCTCCCGCTTTGCAGGGTGAACATTAACGTCAACCAGGACGGGATCAAGGTCGATATTGATTACCGCAATCGGGTAGCGACCAACCATTAACTTTGATTCATAGCCCTGGATAATGGCCTTTGTTAGCTCAAAGTTCCTGATATACCGGTGGTTAATCGTGATCGTAATGTACTGGCGTGAGGCCCGGGTTAGTTCCGGCAACGAAACAAAGCCGCTGACCTTAAAGTCATCGTCTTCTCCTTGGACCGCCAGCATCTTTCGTCCAGCTTTAATTCCATAAATTGCCGCAATTACCTGCTGGAGGTTGCCATTACCGGCTGACCGAAAGAGCTCCTTGCCATTATGGGTAAAGCTAAACGCTACTCCGGGATTGGCAAGTGCCAGGCGGTTAACGATATCAGTAATCCGCATTAATTCGGTATGCGGAGACTTGAGGTACTTCAACCGGGCAGGAGTATTGAAAAACAGCTCGGTTACCCGAACATCGGTCCCCCGGCGCGCAGGAGCTGGCTGGTTAGCAACTAGTTCACCACCACGCAGGTGAACCATCCGTCCCGCGGTAGCCCCTTCCTGGGCAGTTGTCAATTCTACGTCTGCGACCGAGGCGATACTTGGTAAAGCTTCACCACGGAAACCCATTGTTTGCACCCGGAAGAGGTCCTTGCGGCTGCTAATCTTACTTGTGGCGTGCCGCTTAAACGCTAGCTGGACATCATCACTAGCAATTCCGTCGCCATCATCAATCACCCGGATACTATCTAAGCCGGCATTTTCGACAATGATATCCACCCGGCTGCTGTGAGCATCCAGTGAATTTTCCACTAGCTCCTTTACGATTGATGCGGGGCGTTCAATAACCTCACCAGCGGCTATCTGATCCGCTAACACACTATTTAGTTCATGAATTTGCCCCATTGATTAGCCACCTCACTTTAATTTTTGCTGCCACTCATAAAGCTGGTTCATTACCTGCATTGGGGTCATCCCCATCAGGTTTAATTCCTTCAGCTGGTGAAGGACCCGCTCTTCCTTTTTATTCAACTTCTTAGCCGGTGGTTGGGGGCTAAATAATTCCATCTGCCCGTTCGGCTCTACTACCGGTTTAACAGTAGTTGACTGTTCAGCGACCCGGTCGGCTTCCTTCGCCTTTTCTGGTGCTGGCTTGTCGGGAGCCTGGCTCGTTGGCAGTTCGACATCCTTCTTCTCTAACTTCTGCAAAATCTGGTCGGCCCGTTTCAGTAATGGAGCAGGCATTCCAGCTAGCTTAGCAACGTGAATACCATACGACTTATCTGCTGGCCCGGCACTAACCTTGTGGAGGAAAACTAATTCACCATTTTTCTCCGTTGCCCCAACATGAACATTCTTTAAGCGTGGCAATGTTTCTTCTAGGCTTGTCAACTCATGGTAGTGGGTTGAAAACAGTGTCTTTGCCCGGACATGCTGGTGAACATATTCAATGATTGCCTGGGCCAGTGCCATCCCATCATAGGTGGCGGTCCCCCGACCAATTTCGTCAAAGAGGATCAGACTACGGTCCGTAGCATGGCTCAGGGCATTGTTTGCCTCCATCATCTCAACCATGAAGGTACTTTCACCGGAAATCAGGTCATCGGCCGCCCCGATCCGGGTAAAGATCTGGTCAAAAATTGGCAATTCAGCCCGACTAGCCGGAACAAAGCAGCCCATCTGTGCCATCACCGCCGTTAGGGCCAACTGACGCATGTAAGTACTCTTACCAGACATGTTTGGCCCGGTAATCAACAGGATATCGGTATCGTCACCCATTTGGACGTCATTAGGAACGTACTCCTGGTGCCCCATAAACTTTTCAACCACTGGGTGACGGCCATCCTTAATTGAAAGCTGATGGCCAGTATTCATCGTTGGCCGAACAAAGTGGTAATCTTCACTAACCACCGCAAAGCTCTGCAAGACATCCAATTCGGATAACGCCTGGGCAAGCTTTTGTAGCCGCTTGATCTGCCCCTTCACCTGTTCCCGTACCTTCACAAACAGGTCATATTCAAGGGCAACTGACTTTTCCTGGGCCCCTAAGATCAACGCTTCTTTTTCCTTTAATTCCGGTGTTGAGAATCGCTCAGCATTAACCAGGGTTTGTTTCCGTTCATAACGGTCACGAGGAATCTTGCTGAGGTTAACCTTGGTTACTTCAATGTAGTATCCGAAAACATGGTTATAGCCAATTTTCAGGTTGTTGATTCCGGTTACCTTTCGTTCCTGGTCCTGTAAATCAGCAATCCACTGCTTGCCATTATTCATTGCATCACGGTATTGGTCGAGCTGGTCATTATAACCATCCTTAATCACCCCACCATCAGTCACGGCAATTGGCGGTTCTTCTACCACGGCGCGGTCAATTAAGTCAGCAATGTCACTCAGCGGGTCTAGGCGGCTAGTTAGGTCGGCAAAGACTGGTGAGTCTAGTGTCTCTAATACGTACTTAATTTTTGGTACTTGCTGAAGTGAGGTCTTAAGCTGGATCAGGTCACGGCCATTAACGCTTCCGTAGGCGACCCGGCCGGCTAACCGTTCCAGGTCATAAACCTTGATCAACTCTTGTTGGATATTGCTCCGTTCAAAATAGTGGTCAAGTAGTTCAGCGACTTTATCTTGCCGTTCCTTAATTGCGTTAGGGTCAATCAACGGCCGGTCAAGCCACCGCTTTAATAGCCGACTCCCCATTGCCGTTTTGGTCTCATCAAGCAGCCATGATAACGTCCCCTGCCGCTTACCACTTCGCAGGTTAGTCATTAGTTCCAGGTTTGTCTTAGAATAGTGATCAATTTTCATAAATGAACTTGGCTGGTAAGCAATCGCCTTTTGGAGGTGGGCAAGTGACCGCTTCTGAGTGGTTAGAAGGTAGGAAACCAGTAAGCCAACTACGTGTTTTTGTCCCTCACTAGTAAGGTCCTGCGTTAAGTAGCTAATTTCTGACCGCTTCAAAACTTCTTCCTGCGTGGACAGCAAAATATGGCGCTGGTCAAGCGCCGTCGTCAGTTGGTCCGGCAATTCCCCCTGGCCGACGACTTCCTTTGTTTGCAGGTTGATTAACTCGTTTAGGATGCCATCGACGTTTGCAAAATCACTGGTCTTAAGCTCACCAGTTGATAGGTCCGTGTAGGCAAGGTAAAAATGGTTATCTTGGTGGTAGATGGCACCTAAGTAGTTATTGTCCTTTGCTTGGTCACCATTTAAATCCATCTGAGTCCCAGGCGTAACTAAGCGGGTAACTGCCCGTTTAACCATTCCCTTCGCCTTTTTAGGGTCCTCCATCTGCTCACAGATAGCAACTTTGTACCCCTTATCAATCAACACGTCAACATAGCTTTCCACTGCCCGGTGCGGTACCCCACACATTGGGATCGGGTTCTTGGCACTATGATTACGGGTGGTTAGCGTCAGCTCTAAAAGTTGCGCCCCCTTAATTGCGTCATCATTAAAGAGCTCATAAAAATCACCCAGGCGGTAAAAAAGAAACGCGTCTGGGTACTGGTCTTTCACCTTTTGATACTGCTCCATCATTGGTGTTTGTTTTTTTGTCAAAAAAATTTCACCTCATTAAATTCGATACGGTTATATACTATTTAATTATATTTTTTGCGGACCGGCAGTGCAAGACTTGCGAATTTTAAAAATAAAAAGGCTGGGATTATCCCCAGTCCATTAATATTATCAAGCTAACCAGCAAGCGTTAACTATTTAGCATAGTCAACTGCCCGTACTTCACGAATAACAGTCACTTTGATGTGACCAGGATATTCCAATTGTTTTTCGATCTTTTGCTTAATATCGTGGGCCAAAGTAGTTGCCTCCAGATCAGAGACTTTCTTTGGCTTAACAATTACCCGTAATTCACGGCCGGCCTGAATTGCAAAACTATGGTCGACACCATCATAATTATTAGCTATACCTTCAAGTTTCTTCAGGCGTTGGATGTATTGTTCAAGCGACTCACTCCGCGCACCAGGACGGGCACCAGAAATTGCATCGGCTGCTTGAACAAGGACCGCGATTACTGACGATGCTGGAACATCACCATGGTGGGAGGCAATCGTATTGATTACCACCTTGTTTTCCTTGTATTTCCGTGCCAGTTCAACACCCAGTTCAACGTGTGAACCATCGACTTCGTGGTCAATCGCCTTACCGATGTCATGCAAGAGCCCTGCCCGCTTTGCCAGGTTTACGTCCTCGCCAAGCTCACTAGCCATAATTCCAGCAAGTTTAGCAACTTCAACTGAATGGTCAAGAACATTTTGACCATAACTAGTCCGGTACTTCATCCGCCCAATCGTCTTAATTAAGTCTGGGTGCATTGAATGAATACCCAAGTCAAAGAGTGCCTGTTCGCCCGTCTCCCGAAGTTTGCTATCCATTTCCTTACGTGCCTTATCAACCGCTTCTTCAATCCGTGCCGGATGAATCCGACCATCTTGAATTAACTTCTCTAAGGCAATCTTAGCAATTTCACGCCGGACCGGGTCAAAGCCGCTTAAGACAACTGCTTCCGGAGTATCATCGATAATTAAATCAATACCCGTTAACGTTTCGAGGGTCCGGATATTCCGCCCTTCACGACCGATAATCCGTCCCTTCATATCATCATTTGGCAAGTTAACCACTGAAACCGTTGCTTCAGAAACAACATCTGCAGCACTTCGCTGAATTGCTTCGACGATTAGCTTCTTGGCGTTACGGTCTGCTGTAATTTCAGCTTCCTGTTCGCTATCACGAATCATTACTTCTCGTTCAGACTTTAATTGATCCTTCATCTCGGCGAGCAGCTGTTGCTTGGCATCCTCATGAGACATTTGTGCAACCTTTTCTAGCTCTTCTTGGCGTTGGTCAACTAACGCGTCAGCCTTTTGCTGAGCATTCCGTAATTTTTCAGTCTGCTGGTCCAACTTATGTTCACGGTTACCAACTGCCGTTTCACGTTTTTCCAGTGCTGAATCCTTATGGTCTAAGCTTGTTTCACGTTGTAATAAGCGATCTTCTTGGCGTTGAATTTCGTTCCGTCGCTGCTTCAACTCATCTTCAACGTTTTCCCGGTAACGGTGGCTTTCTTCCTTTGCCTCAAGGATTGCTTCCTTTTTCGCCGTTTCTGCTTCAGTCTTGGCTGTCGAAAGAATTCCGGCGGCCGTTTGATTTGCTGCCGTAAGCTGCTTTTCATAAATAACTTTACGTACAGCATAGCCAATAACAAGACCGACAACCATAGCAAGCGCGGCGAAAATTAATAACTGCATTATTTCACCCCCGCTTCAACTATTTTGTTGTTGGTTGGTTAATTATTTTCACCGTGTAATGCAAAAAGCACCACACAAAATAAATTTTAAGCTTGCAATTCTTAAGTGTCAACAATATTATTTTCTTCATTTGAAATATTGTTAACCATGGCCGTTAAATTAACGATCGCTGCTTTATTATTCTTTTCTTCCACGTGTAACGTGCTCCGCGGGACCGGGCCTAGTACATTATAGAAAACCGGCACTGACGCCTTCAGCGTCAATACCGGTTTGCATTTCTCTTCTTCCACGCGTAACGTGCTCCACGGCCGAGGGCCTAGTACATAACATGGCAACCGAAGCCGACGCGTCCCGCGTCAACTCCGGTTGCCATGTTATGCATACGGCCCTCTTATTGGCCGTTCCGCACTTAGTTAATTTTTACTAGCTTCCTCAATTGTTTCCTGTTGGCCGCCCTCTTTTGGTTGGTCCGCTTCGCCATTGTTTTCCAATGGCTTCATCCCGTATGCTACCCGAACCTTGTTCATCAGTTCGTTCATGCTTTCTGGATGGTCTGCCAGCCATTGCTTGGCGTTTTCACGACCCTGACCAATTCGTTCGTTGCCATATGAGTACCAGGCCCCACTCTTGTTGACCAAGTCCTTTTCAACCGCCATATCCAGCAGTTCCCCAGTCTTTGAGATGCCTTCACCGTACATAATGTCAACTTCACACCGCTTGAACGGTGGCGCAACCTTGTTCTTAACAATCTTTACCCGGGCCTTGTTACCAATAACATCTGTCCCGTTCTTAATCTGTTCCGCACGGCGGATTTCCATCCGGATTGTCGAATAGAATTTCAGTGCCCGACCACCAGTCGTCGTTTCAGGGTTACCAAACATCACCCCAACCTTTTCACGAATCTGGTTGATAAAGATCGCAATCGTCTTCGTCTTGTTGATCTCACCAGAAAGCTTCCGCAATGCTTGCGACATTAACCGTGCCTGAAGACCAACATGGGCATCCCCCATGTCACCATCAATTTCAGCCTGTGGAACTAAGGCAGCAACGGAATCAATTACCACCAGGTCAACCGCCCCACTGGCGATCAGTGCGTCAGCAATTGCTAACCCTTCTTCACCAGTATCTGGCTGGGAAAGAAGCAAGTTATCAACATCAACCCCCAGTGCTTCTGCATATTGTGGGTCTAGGGCGTTTTCTGCGTCAATATATGCCGCAGTACCACCCTGACGTTGAACCTCTGCCACCGCATGCAAGGCAACCGTCGTCTTACCAGAACTTTCTGGGCCATAAATTTCTACTATCCGACCACGTGGGTAGCCACCAACACCAAGCGCTTTATCAATCGCTAAAGAGCCACTAGAAATAGTGGCAATCTTCATGTCGGCAGCATCACCCATGCGCATGATAGAACCCTTACCAAAGTTCTTTTCAATCTTTTTTAACGCAACATCCAGTGCTGCTTTACGCTGGTCTGCCAAATTAAATTCCTCCTTTTATTCGGACTCATATCTGCCAATTAACAATACCAGTTTTCACACTAAAAAACAAGAAAAATGCGAACAACGGTTCGATTATTTCTGTAATGCCTGGTATACCATCTGAAGGCCATACTGAACACTAAGGTTTCTAATTTCCTGTCGACCATTATAAGCGGCGAGGTGAAGTTCCCTGGTTTGAACCGGCTGATTACGTTGTGCTAGGCCAAGCCAAACCGTCCCCGCGGGGTTTCCTTCAAGTGCATCCGGTCCCGCAACACCAGTAAAGGCTACCCCAAAATCAGCATCTAATTGTTGCCGACTTTTTTCTGCCATCTGGGCCGCGGTCGGTGAACTAACCACACCGTATTTTTCAATAACATCTTTGTCAACACCCACCAGTTTTTCCTTTGCACTTGCAGCGTACGTGACAAAGCCGCCATCAAATACATTGGAAGCACCGGGAACTGAACAAATAGTGCTTTGGAATAAACCACCGGTCAGACTTTCTGCACCAGTGATTGTTAATCCGCGTTCTTTCAAGGAGTCAACAACCACTTCCGCCAATGAGCACTTATCACCCATTCCAAAATAAAATGGCCGTTCAACAGCTAAGATTGCTGCTGTTACCTTGTCAAGCAATGCTTTTGCTTCTTCTGTCGGCAAGTCATAGACATTAATCCGAACCTGGATCTGACTTGGCTGGACATAAGAAGTAACTGTCATCCCCGTAAAGTCAGCCGTGGCTTCCTCAATCTCATCCATTAATAATGATTCAGGCCGCCCCAAAAAGTTTAGTGTCCGACTGGTAATCTGCCGGCCGGTTCCGTACTTTTCAATTAGCCGTGGCTTAACACTCTTTTCCAGCATTGCCCGAAATTCAGAGGGTGGTCCTGGCATCACAACTACTAGTTGCTTTCCATTATCATACCAACTACCTAATGCTAGACCGACTGGGTTAGCCAGCGGTTGACCGCCCGCCAGGTACCGAGCCTGCTGTATATTTTCTGGTGGCAATTCTGTCTTCCGGTTCTTAAAGCTCTCCTTAATCCACTCCCAGTGCTGGTCATCAGTGGCAAGGTCAGTTTCAAGGGCCGCAGCAGTACTGCGCAGCGTAACATCATCCGTGGTTGGTCCAAGGCCCCCACATACAAAAATAAGTCCCGCTCGTTTCTGTGCCGTGTGAATTGCATCCTTAATCTGGTTTGCATCATCTAAGACGGTTACCTGGTAAGGTGCCTTAATATCCATTGCGGTTAAAGTCTGTGCCAACAGTGGTGCATTGGTATTAGTAACTTGTCCTAGCGCTAATTCAGTCCCAACTGAAATGATCTCAGCATCCATAATTTACCCTCCTAATTAATAAGAACGGATTATTCCTTTTAAAGCATTTATTCTTTATCTAACTTTCGCTAATGGCAAAAAAGAGACCGCGAGCCCAAGGCCACAGTCTCCTTAATTTTTACTTGAAACCATCTGAAAAGACACCCCGGCCCTGGATAAAGTAGTCCACACCAGAGTAAATAGTAAAGAATAGGCAAATATAGAGCATAATTTGCCCAAAAGGAATATTCCAGATAGCGAAAATAACGTTGTTTAACAGCAAGAAAATGATCGCAATGAATTGCGTCGTCGTCTTAATCTTTCCTGGCATTTTAGCGGCCAAAACCGTTCCATCTTGTTCTACTAGCAATAACCGCAGACCGGTAACTGATAATTCACGCCAAATAATAATCGCGGTTACCCACGCTGGAACAATTTGACTCCCCGTCAAAACGATAAAGGCAGTCATTACCAATAATTTGTCAGCTAGTGGGTCAGTAAATTTACCGAAGTTCGTAACTAAGTGATTTTTCCGCGCAATCCGGCCATCAAGATTATCAGTAATGGTGGCAGCAATAAAGAGGATTGCCGCAATCAGTTGGGCAACCGGAATCGTTGCGCCCCAAAAGGTAACGCTCCCCCATGATAAAGGTAAAACCATCAGCAGGAGAAAGAAAGGAATAATTATTAGACGAACAACAGTTAGCTTATTAGGTAAATTCAATTTTAGTTCCTCCCAGTATTAACGCGTACCACCGGTTGTTTGTGCTGCACCACCGGTCGTGGTAGTAGCAGCGCCTTGATTGGTAGTAGTTCCTTGAGTAGTCGTCGTCCGACCCGTAGTGGCATTAGAAGTGCCCGTGGTGGTGTTGCCGTTTGTTGCTACTCCTGAACGAGTAGTTGTTGCGGTACTAGTGGTATTCCGCTGCGTTGTCGTTGCACTACTGCTGCTTGAAGAACTAGCCGTTTGACTACCGAAGTTGATGGTAATTGTCCGCGTATTTTGGTTCTTGCCACTATTAGTGAAGTTAATCGTCTTACCGCCAATTATAATCTTGGTTGCTGACGGGTTAGTGACCGTAATTACTAAGGAAGTAGTTGACTTTGCGATCTTAACACTGTTCTTACCGTTGGCAGCCATGGTCTGGCTAAACAGGACTTGATTATTGCCTTGAACCCGGACAACAGAACTAGCACTGGTTTGCACTTGTAAGTTAGTGTTCTTCTTCAGCTTACCAGCACTGTATACGACCCCCGTAGTTGTCCGTGAGCTTTCCCGTAACTTAATTGGTGAGCTAGTTGGCTTCTTTACATTCTTCTTAACTGAAGAAGATGACTCCTTCTTCCGGCTCTCACCAGAAACAGAAACAGAACTATTATCAATTCGGGTAGAAGAATCACGGTGACTACGAGCAATGGCCGTAACCCAAATTGCTGCCAGCACAACAATAATGACACATGCAATAATTACGGTTGGCAGGTATTGGCGCGCCTTACTTACACTGTTACTAACCGTCTTCCGTTGGCTAGCCCGCGTTTCAACCGCCTGTGAAATATGGTCAGAATATTCGGCCGTCTTTGCCTCAGGAAGGTCATCATCGTATTCACTAAGTAATTCCTGTCCGTCAAGGCCAACTGTATCAGCATACTGCTTAACAAAGGCCCGGACATAGAAGTCACCTGGCAACTCATCGAACTTCTCATCTTCAATTGCGATTAGGTAACGCTTTTGAATCTTCGTAATTTGCTGCAGGTCATCAAGGGTGTAGCCCTTAGCTTGACGGGCCTTCTGCAGCTTCTTACCAATTTCCATTTGTTGTTCGCTGTCGTTTTCACTCATTATCTTATCTCCATTAATTTCATTATTTTTCTCACTGGACATTATATCATGCTGTCCCGTTTGTGAAAGTTAAGAAAATCTATCAATTATTGGTGCTGAGAAACAATTTGGTAAACTGACATCCCCGCAGGGTTAACAAAGTCCTTTGCCGCCTGGTGAAGGTCCGCCAGTTGCAGTTCTTTCATCATGCGAATTTCATCCATCAGGTTGGCACCCGCAAAAAGATCGCCAGCATACCGGTTGCCGATTGCCTCTGGTGAATCAAGCAGACTAATTAGCCGGCCAATTTCCGCCCGCTTAATTCCTTCAAAGTGGTCTGCTGCCCGATCAATTTCTTCATCCGCATTATCCAAAATAGCCATCACTTCATCAGCAAATTTTTCACGTTGGTTGGTGTTCGTACTGATATAAGCAAAGTGGAAAGCACGGGTCATATCAAAGTTATAACCAAAGGAATCATCAATAATCCCCTGGTCATACAGGCGGAGGTAGTTATCAGAGGTGTCATCAAGCAGTAGGTCCAAGAGCAGGTCCACCGCTAACTTATACTTAAGCCGCTCATGACCATCGTCAAAAGTCTTTAACCCCCGTATTCCAACCATTGCCTTCGGTCGGTTAACGTCCATTGTCAAGGAGCGGAACGGAATTACATCGTGACCACTCGGATCATTCAATTCAAAGAAACGACGGGGCTTTTCCTGTGGTGCAAACTCTTTTTTCGCCTGGTTGTCCTCAATCCAGCCCATCGTTTCAGCCGGGTCCAGCTTACCAACCAGTAATAAGTTCATATTGCTTGGCTGGTAAAAGGTCCGGTAGCAATCAAATAAAATTTTCGGCGTGATTTTACTAATTGAATCAACCGTCCCCGCAATATCAATATGCATCGGGTCATGGGGGTAGAGGTTGCCTAGCATTCCCAGGTAAAGGCGCCAGCTAGGATCATCATTGTACATTTGAATCTCTTGGCCGATTATTCCCTGCTCTTTTTGCACCGTCTCGTCAGTAAAGTATGGGTCTTGCACAAAATCTAACAGGATATCCAAATTTTCCCGCAGGTGGCTAGTGGTCGAAAAGAGGTAACTAGTTTGGGTAAAACTAGTAAACGCATTCGAGTCGGCCCCGAGCTTGCCAAACAGGTCAAAAGCGTCGTGATCCTTTTTTTCAAAAAGCTTATGCTCTAAAAAGTGTGCAACACCATCTGGTACCTGAACCGGTTCTTCTTGTTGGTACGGAACAAAGTGATTATCAATTGAACCAAAGTCGGTGGTCATGATGGCGTATGTCTTGTTAAATTCAGCCATGGGCATCAATTGTACTTTAAGTCCATTTTCTAAGGTTTTCCGGTAGATTGACCGGTTAAATTCTTGATAAAGATAATTGTCCATTTATTTTAATTCTCACCACTTAATAAGTATACTGCTTGCTTGTTTAACATTTGTGCAACCTGAACTACTTGGTCCCTCGTTACTGCATTAATTTGGGCTGTTTCATCCTGCGTTGGCAAGCCAAGTAATTGGTTTGCCAACCGCCGACCAAGGATATTTCCAGCCAAGTCATTACTGGACAAGTACTGGTTAATTAAGCCGCTCTTAACCTCTTCAAATTGTTCATCCGTAAACTGACCATGCTGGAGTGCGAGTAATTGCTGGTCAATTAGCTTTTCTACCCGTGAAGCCTGACGGGAGTCAATCCCCGATTGAACACTCAAAAGACCATTAAACGGCATCAAGCGACTAGCAGCATAGTATGCCAAGCTGGCACGTTCACGAATATTAACGTACAGCTTTGAATACGGACTACCACCAAAGAGGTCATTAAAGACCAGTCCGGCATAGTACAGTTCTTTTCCACTATAGAGTGGCAATTGGTAACCAAGGTTCAGCTTTGCTTGACTAACTGGCTGGTACTCAACCTGCCGTTGAACCTGCTTATATAACGGCTGGTGATATAGCACTTCCTGGTGGTTGATTGTCCGGTCAGCAAACGGCATCTTAGCAAACGCGGCCTTCACTTGCTCCGCATCAACATCACCAAGGAAGAGAATATCAACCCGGTCGTTGGCAATCATTTCCTGGTAGGTTTGGTAAACACCAGCAGCGGTTAGTTTATCAATTTCTTGGCTCCGACCGAAGCTTGGTACCCGCATCACTGTACCATCGCGATAATAAAGGTCCAATAACCGCCGAGCAGCCCAGAATTGTTTATCATCATAGTAACTATTAATCGTGCTCTTTAGGTTAATTGCCTGCCGGTCAAATGTTTCCTGGTCAAACTGACCATTATTAACTAGCGGGTTAAACAGAATCTCGTTAATTAATGCGACCACTTTTTCAAATAATTCACTGTTTGCTAACCGGTCATTAATAAAGCTAGCCTTAAGGCGGACACAGTGAAGCCGACCAACCCGAGTAACACCCATGCTAAGGTAAGTACCATACTGCTTAGCTAACTGGTCAGCCAGCGCTGTTTGGGTTGGGTATTTCTTGGTACTGGTTTCCAATAAATTAGCCAGGAGGTTGCGCGCCGTCGCATTATCAAATGTTTGCGGCGTCGCAAAATTAATTAGGATTTGGTTCATATTGAACTTCTTGCTTGGAACAACGTCCAAGTTAACCCCCGAAGCGAGGTTGTAATGCATGAAAATCATACTCCCTTTACGAATATTCGGTTGCGTACTGAATAATGATACGTTAAATAGTAGCCAATTTCAAACTATTCCGTGGTATTGAAAGCTGTGGCACCAACCTGGTTGAATGAGCTCGCTTCACCAAGCCACGGGATATGCTCTGCGATGCTTAAAACTAACACAAAATGGCCCCAAATCAAATCCTCGTCCACTAAAAAAGCCTACGGACACCTCATTTTGGTCGCCAGTAGGCTTAATTATTTTTTAGTCATTATCGGATCCTAGGTAGTTACTGTTGGAGCCGAACCACTTTTCGTTAATCTTTCTTAGCTGACCATTCTTTTGGAGGTTACCAAGGCCACGGTTAATCTTCTTCCGTAATGTCTTGTCACCCTTCCGCATTCCGACACCAAAGTATTCAGCAGGTAATTCTTTTGTATCATATACCCGGTATGAATTCTTGTCCTTTTGGTGGTTAACGTAGTAGTCAGCATAAACTTGGTCCATTAGGATTCCCTGAATCCGGTTGGCGTTCAAATCAATAAACGCATCTGGGAACGTATCATAGAGAACCGCCGACTTATTTTTAATTTTATCCTTTAATAGCTTTGGCTTAGCGTCAAGTACGGATTGACCAGTCGACCCGTTTTGGACCCCGAGGGATTTTCCAGCCATGTCATTCAGGTTGTTAATGTGGCTGCTCTTCTTAGTAACCAGAACTTGCCGGTTCTTTAAGTATGGGCGGCTAAAGGCAACCTTCTTCTGTCGGTCAGGGTTGATTGAGTAACCATTCCATAATAGGTCAATGGTCCCATTTTTCAGCTCTGTTTCCTTCATTGACCAGTCAATGGTTTGAAAGTCAACTTTAATCCCGTATTGCTTGAAAACTGCCTTTGCAAGGTCAATATCGTAACCAACTAATTTACCATTCTTTTGCCGGAAACCCATTGGAACAAAGCTGTCGTCAAGGCCAATCGTAACCTTTCCCCGCCGTTGGATTCGTGACCAGGTGTCCTGGGTATTAGCACGCGTGGTAACACTCTCACACCCGCCAAGCAAGAACATCGGAACGACGAGGAGCAGCAGCAACCAGATTGCTTTAATCTTTTTCATATGCCTCTTCCTCTCTTCCGTAGTTAATTTTCTTGGTTCTCAACATCTTGCACCTGGTTAAGGGACTTGTCCAAGGCCTTAACCTTCAAAATGTCATCAGCAATTGTATCCGCAAACGTGAAATCGTGAGTAACAACCAGTTGGGTCATTCCATCCTTCTTTAGGCCCAAAATAATCTTGGCGACTTCCTTCCGCATGGTTGGGTCTAATGCGGATGTTGGTTCGTCATAGCAAAGGATCTTCGGCTTCATTGCTAATGCCCGCGCAATCGCAACCCGTTGCTTTTGCCCACCAGAAAGTTGGTATGGGTACAGGCTGCCCTTATCATCTAGTCCTAATTCATCAAGTAATTCCTTTGCTTCTTTTTCAGCCGTTGCCTTATCCTTCTTAAGGACCATTGTTGGTGCTAACGTAATGTTTTCCATTACGGAAAGGTTAGGAAAAAGGTTGTAATCTTGGAAGACAACCCCAATTACCCGGTCTGTTTCTTCATTTCCTTGGGGGTCAAAGGCCTGACCATCAATCAAGAATTGACCACTATCGGCAGTTTCCAAACCGGTGATACACCGCAAGAGGGTCGTTTTACCGGCACCAGAAGGACCAACAATACTTAAAATTTCACCATCTTTAACTGTCAGGTTAACATTATCCAAGATTACCCGATTGCCAAAGCTCTTTTTTAAATTCTTAACTTCTAACATTGCGACCCCTCCTACTTAAAGTAAGCATACCGTTGTTCAACCTTCCGCAGAACAATGGTGCAAATTCCGACAAGGATTAAGTAAATCAAACCGACTAACAGTAATGGTACCAAGGTAACGTCCCGTGAAGTTGCTACGTTTCCGGCCCGGAGCAAGTCACCAAGTCCAATTACGTAAACTAATGATGAATCCTTTACCAGGTTAATCACTTCATTCCCAATTGACGGGATTACAATCTTAACCACTTGGGGAATTACAATCTTACGGAGTGTTTGCCAGTAGTTCAGCCGTAGCACACGAGCCGCTTCAAATTGTCCTTCATCAATGGCTTGAAAACCACCACGGAAAATTTCAGCAAAGTATGCGGCGTAGTTTAGAATGAAGGCGACTAAAGCAGCATCGTAACGCTGGAAGACAATGCCAATAATTGGTAAACCATAGAAAACAAAGATTAATTGCAGTAATAATGGCGTCCCCCGCATCAGCCAAACATAAATTTCTAGGATCCACTTTAATGGCCGAATCTTAGAAATCAAACCGATACTAACAAGGATCCCCAGCGGTAAGGAACCGATTAACGTCCAAAAGAAGATCTGTAGGGTTAACGACGCCCCCTGGAATAATGACGGTAAAATTGATGAAACATATTGCGCAGACATATAAATTTCCTCCTTCTCTTCACTGAGCGAATGGTGTAAACAAAAAATCCTCTAGAACTAATAACTAGTTCTAGAGGACGAATCAATCGTGGTGCCACCTCTTTTTGTGGTTACTTCACAATAACCACCTCAGCAAGTTCACTTTACTTTCACTAATGAAATGGTAAATAAAAAACACCCTCGAGCCAAACTGGCTACGAGGGCGTTTCCGCGGTTCCACCTCATCTTATCAGCTCCCTCACGAAAGCTGACCTTAGTGAGTTCATAAAATAAACTCCGTGCTGTAACGGGCGACCCCGGACCTTCCTACTGGAATTCAGAAGATCAACTCACAGATGTGATTCAAGTGCTTTAGCAGGTCTCTTCCCATCAACCGAGACTCTCTTCGCAACTAAGAACACTTTACTAGTCTGTTCATTGTCATTCGCTTTATTGATTGTTTACACAATACACTCATTATATTTTAATGTCAAGAACAATTAAGCAGTTTTTTCACTCGTTGCCCATGAATATAGTGACTGGATTGGCCAGTACAGGACGACGAAGTAAATCAAATTCAGTGCTAAAGTCGGCGCTAATGAGAATGCTAAGTAGTCGCCAAAGTTAACACTCGTAATCCCAACCATGTAGTACGCACAATAATTAACCGTTGCAAAAACAACAATATCAATAAAGAAGATCATAATTGCTGTTAAAAACGAGTCACTGAAGTAGTGCGCTAGCAACCTGGTTAGTGCCACAATACACGGAAATAGAACCATGTATAGACCGAGAACACCAGAACTGTAAAGGTCCGCCACGACTCCGGCCGCAATTGAAAACGGAATTAACGGGATATCAACCCCATTTTCAAAGAAATATGACAGCACTAACCATAAGAGCACCAATTCACTCATCATCGAATATGGGAAGCGGAAAAAGAGTGGTGCCCAGACATGGCTAAGTGAGCCATCCAAAAACAGGCAGACAAAGAGACCGATTGGGAAAACATACTTTAATCGTGATAGTCGATACATCAGTAATCACTCCCGTGCAGTGCTTTCGGCAACAGTCACAATGTTAATGTCGTTAAAATTGGTTGCGGGGGTTATATAAACCTTTTGGGCCAGTCCATAATCATCCTTGCCAACCCGTGCAACCTTACCAACATACAGGCCCTTAGGGGTAACGCCACCCATTCCGCTGGTAACGACCCGGGTACCCTTAGTAACCTTCGCCTTCGAACTTACCTGTCCCATCACTAACTCATTCCGGTTAGCATTGTATCCGGTAATAATTCCGTTAACGACCTGGTTGCCCTTGCCACCAATTGAAATGGCAAAACGACTTGACGCCTCGTTAGTGTCACTTAATAGTTCAACCTTACTGTTAGTCTTATTAACTTCAACAATTCGGCCGATTAAGCCACCATCACTCATTACCGGCATATTTTTCTTAATGCCGCTTGATTGTCCCTTGTTAATTACTAACTGTTGTTGCCAGGACGATGGTGTCCGCATTAAGACGGCCGCAGTTACCGTGTCATAGTCCGTCATTGACTTCTTCAACTTAAGTTCTTGCTTAAGCTGTTTGTTTTCATGGGCAAGAGTTTGGTCACGCACCTTGGTTTGTGCCAATTCCGTAACTTGTTGCTTTAATTCACGGTTCTCTGAATAAGTATTCATCAAATCATTTACCGAACTAAAGCTCGTTTGCAACCAGTTGACTGGCAACGCCACCGCACTATCCGCAAAGCCAACAATATCGTTGCCGAATTGTTGGATCAACGGCGGTGTGTTGCGCCGGTTCCGCATTGTAACTGACCCAGCCATTAGGCCAAAGCAAACGACCAGAATTACCACAATGATAACCAACCGGCGATTGGAAAAGAACTTTTGCATGATAATCCTCCATTGTGGGCAAGATAATAAAAGGGGGCTAGACAAAACAAATCGTTTTGCGACCAGCCCCGTCTATCACTAGCCAAATCTAATGATATATATTTTACTACTAACCAGTAGCTTCCTAAATCATTCTCTATCTACTTCTTCATTACATCAATGCTCTTCAATGATTCACCGGTACCAATGGCAACACAGTCAAGTGGATCATTAGCAATAAAGACAGGCACCTTGGTTACGTCAGCAATCACGTCAGGTAAGTGCTTCAGTAAGGCACCACCACCGGTCAATACGATCCCGTGGTCGATAACATCAGCTGCAATTTCTGGAGAAGTTTCTTCAAGAGTACCCTTAATGGCGTT
Organism: Limosilactobacillus viscerum; assembly: GCF_947387525.1. Lineage (GTDB taxonomy): Bacteria > Bacillota > Bacilli > Lactobacillales > Lactobacillaceae > Limosilactobacillus > Limosilactobacillus viscerum. Next base: position 81,960 of record NZ_CANDNW010000003.1, on the reverse strand, counting down.
GATGATATTTTCAACAACATCTTGGAGAGCAACGGAAACGTCCTTAGCGGAAACTTCCATCGTCTTTGGCAAACCAGTAACCAGGTCCCGGCCACGAACTTCAGTTGTTCCCATTTCTTCAGCAGCAGGTACTGAAGCAGAACCAACGTCCCACTTCAGCTTTTCTGCTGTCCGTTCACCGATTAAGAGGTTCATATTTTGACGAACGTACTGTGCAATGGCATCGTTCATCTTGTCACCAGCCATCCGGATTGACCGACTAGAAACAATCCCACCAAGTGAAATGGTAGCAACATCAGTGGTCCCACCACCAATATCAACAACCATACTACCAGTTGGGTCCATTACCGGCAGGCCGGCACCGATGGCGGCAGCAAATGGTTCTTCAATTACGTAAGCATCACGTGCACCAGCGACACGAGTAGCATCAATTACCGCCCGCTTTTCAACTTCAGTAATTCCACTTGGTACACAAACCATTACGTATGGCTTACCATTTGAATTACCCAGTGCCTTGCCAATGTAATACTTCATCATTGCGACGGTAGTGTCGTAGTCAGCGATCACACCGTCCTTCATTGGACGAATTGCAACAATACTTTCTGGTGTCCGCCCAATCATGTCCCGTGCATCACTACCAACAGAAATTACTTCGTTTGTCTTTGCGTTACGAGCAACTACTGAAGGTTCACGGAGAACGATTCCTTTACCCTCAAGGTAAACAATCGTGTTAGCGGTCCCCAGATCGATTCCAAGATTTTTGGTTCCGATTCCTAGCAATCTGCTTCTTCCCTTCGTTTTAAGACTAATAATCTATTTTATCCAATATCGTTGATATTATACCATAGCCATGGTTCACATACGAACTTAAATATACATTAATTAGCGGACGAAGGCGAAACCTACACGGATAAATTAAACTTTTCTTTACCTTTCACCGTTTACCTGCTGTTCCTCCCGCCAACTATAATAACGGTCCTGACCAACGATTAAAAAATCTAACATCTGCAAACCCAGCACCTGGCAGCCGTGTTCTAGCCGTTTAGCAAAGCTGTTATCCTGTGGCGATGGCTGAACATCCCCCGATGGATGGTTATGAACCATCACAATCCCGGTTGCCGATCGGCGAAGAGCGGCAGCAAAAATGCGGTCCGGATAGAGCATACACTCACTCCGACCACCGCGGAATAAGGTTGTAATGTCAATGATGTCATTATGAACGTCAGTAAACGCAATTGCCACACATTCCTGCTCTTCTTGGCAAAAATGATCAATCATTTCCTTACCAAGAACGTGACTAGAGTAAGCATGCCCGCAAAGCTCATGGTGACTGCGGGCAACCAGCTGTCCAAGTTCAATTCCCGCAATTAGGGACCGCATTTCCGGCCCCCAGCTTAATACTGTTTCTCGTTCCTCTTTTGTCATCTGTTTTACACTTAGCGGCGTTGGAAAACATTCCCAGAATTTTAAGAAAAGCTCTTCACCGCGTTCAATTGTATCAGCAGGGATACTCCGTACTAATAAGTCGAGGTACTCTTCACTTATTGCTTTTGCCATCTTTATCATTCTCCTATTTTTCGGTCTAAATAATAAATACGGCAAAATTCTTAATTGTCACTAAATAAATGTCGAACTTCTGAAATAAAGTACAGTGACCCGGTCACAATCATTACATCTTCACTGCTGAGCTGACTGGCAATCTCTTGGAAGGCCAACTGCCACTGCTCATTAACCTGAATTGGGTAGCGTGCCGGAACCTCCTTTGCGACGGTGGCCAGGTCTGCACTTGGTCGCTTGGGGCCGGGGCCGGCAAAGTGGGTGACTGTGATATGGACATTGCCCAGACTGGCTAATTCGCCGAGCATCAAATCATACTGCTTATCGGCCAAAATTGCGACGAGCAAATAAACATCCCGGTCACTGAAGTCGTCCTTAATCGTCTTGACCAATGCCTGAACCCCCGGCAGATTATGGGCACCATCTAGTAAAACAAGTGGCGAATCATTGACAACTTCCAAACGTCCAGGCCAACAGGTGCTAGCAAGTCCCTTTTTCAGTGCCGTCCGGTCGACGGGCAGGTGCAAACTATTAAGGAATTGCTGGGTAGCCATTAATGCAACTCCGGCATTTTCCACCTGGTAGTCACCACCCAGGCCTAATTGGCAGCAAAAATTAGGCAGCCCTGGTCCCTGGTACTTAATTTCGGCATAAAAGTGGTGGGACTTTTCTTTGCTAATCTTAAAATCATCCCCCAGCGCATACACGGTTGAATTCAGCTTAGCAGCCGTTGAACGGACAACCCGTTCAGCGCTTTCCGGGAGGTTGCCGATTACAACCGGCTTTCCATCCTTGATAATTCCCGCTTTTTGCTGAGCAATCTCTGCCAATGTGTTACCTAGGTACTTCATGTGGTCCCAGCCAACGGTTGTAATCACACTCACCGCCGGAATGATGACGTTGGTTGAGTCAAACAGACCGCCAATTCCCACTTCCAGTAATACTACATCCGGTTTCTTTTCGGCCATGTAGCAAAACATAATGGCTGTATCAATTTCGAATTCGGTTGGCCCGCCTTCTGGCAATTCCTGGTCAAGTTTGGCTACTACCTTTGCTACCCGGTTAGTTAACCGGACCAGGTCCTCATCACTGATCTGCTTGGCATTATACTCAATTCGTTCGTTAAAGCGGGTAATAAATGGTGAGGTAAAGCTTCCCACGTCAAGGCCGCTTGCTAACAGCATCGACCGCATCATGGCAACTGCCGACCCCTTGCCATTCGTCCCCGTTACGTGAATATAGCGAAGGCCATCCTGTGGGTTCCCTAATTCAGCTAAAAAGCGGCGCATCCGTTTTAAGGTTGGAATCTTCTTAAACTTAGTCCGGCCGTGAATAAAATTTAATGCTTCTTCATACGTCGAAATCATTTTCTTGCTCCTTTAACTTGATAACGCGGTATGCAAACGAGGCCCACAGCCTGGCAAAGCCAAACTCCGGACCTCGTTTTGTGCTCAGCGGAACTTTAGTTATGTTCCCGATTCATTTATTAAGCATTTTCCAGTGAAGTAAGACGGTCCTTGGCTGCCGCAAGCTTTTCTTGCCATTCAACAGCCTTTTGCTTTTCAGCTTCAACCACCTTTTCTGGCGCATTTTCAACAAACTTCTTGTTACCAAGCTTCTTGTTGGAACGGTCAACTTCCTTTTGCAACTTAGCGATTTCTTTTTCCATCTTGGCCTTTTCTTCATCTAGGTCCACCAGTTCAGCCATTGGGATGAAGACCTCGGCCCCTGCCAGGATGCTGGACATTGCCAACTTAGGTGCTTCCACATCGGCTGCAATCTGCAGGTCAGCTGGGTGGCAGAAGCGGTCAATGTAGTCGCGGTTAGCATTCAGCATCTCCTTCAAGTGGTCATCCTTAGTCTTGACCAGGATATCAACCGGCTTTGACATTGGTGCATTAGCTTCATTCCGGATTGTCCGAACAGCCTTGATCATTTCAATTAAGCTGTCCATCTGTTCAGTTGCTGCTGGATCATCCAGGTCCGCATTAACCACTGGGTACTTGGCAATCATGATTGACTTGCCTTCGTGTGGCATTGATTGCCACAGCTTTTCAGTGACAAATGGCATGATTGGGTGGAGCAACTTCAGGGTTTGATCCAGGACGTAACCCAAGATGTTCTTGGTGTTGGCCTTTTCTTCATCTGTCCCGTTGTTCAGCTTTTCCTTGGTCATTTCAATGTACCAGTCACAGAAGTCATTCCAGATGAAGTTGTACAGGGCACGACCGACTTCACCGAATTCAAACTTCTCTGACATTTCATTAACCTGCTTAATGGTGGCATTCAACCGGCTGAGAATCCAGCGGTCGGAAAGGTCCCACTTATCCTTAGCAGGCAGAACTGGTGCCGACATCTCGCCAAGGTTCATGATTACGTACCGGCTAGCATTCCAAATCTTGTTAATGAAGTTCCAAGCGGCATCCATCTTCGTGTAAGAGAAACGGATATCTTGACCTGGAGTTGAACCAGTAATCAGGAACCACCGTAAAGCATCAACACCATACTTCTTAATAACGTCCATTGGGTCAATCCCGTTACCAAGGGACTTACTCATCTTCCGCCCTTGTTCATCACGAATTAAACCGTGAAGAAGAACATTCTTGAATGGAGCCTTGCCAGTGAATTCCAGTGATTGGAAGATCATCCGGGAAACCCAGAAGAAGATAATGTCATAACCGGTAACCAGGGTATTGGTTGGGAAGTAGCGCTTAAAGTCAGCTGCATCGGTATCTGGCCAGCCCATCGTTGAGAATGGCCATAGGGCACTGGAGAACCAAGTATCTAAGACATCACTATCTTGTTCCCAGTTTTCAGCGTCTTTTGGTGCTTCCATTCCAACGTAAACTTCCCCGGTCTGCTTATTGTACCAAGCCGGGATCCGGTGTCCCCACCAGAGTTGCCGGGAAATAACCCAGTCATGAATGTTCTCCATCCACTGGGTAAAGGTATGCTCAAACCGTTCAGGGACGAAGTTAACCCGGTCGTCAGTCTTTTGGTTCTTTAATGCCATTTCGGCCAGTGGCTTCATCTTAACAAACCACTGGGTAGACAAACGAGCTTCAACTTGAACACCGGTCCGTTCAGAGTGACCAACAGAGTGAACAATTGGAACAACCTTTAGCATGTAGCCTTGGTCTTCCAGGTCCTTCACGATCGCCTTCCGTGCTTCAAACCGGTCCATTCCTTCATACTTACCGGCATTTTCGTTCATTGAGGCGTCTTCGTTCATTGTGTTCAGTTCTGGTAAGTTGTGGCGCTTACCAACCTTAAAGTCGTTCGGGTCATGGGCAGGGGTAATCTTAACCATCCCAGTACCAAAGTCAGGCGTTACGTAACTGTCAGCGATGATTTCAATTTCACGGTTAACCAGTGGAACCTTGACCTTCTTACCGATCAGTTCCTTGTACCGTTCATCATCAGGGTGAACCGCAACAGCTTCATCACCAAACATGGTTTCAGGCCGGGTAGTGGCGATTTCAATATAGTCCTTACCGTGGAAAGTGGTGCCATCAGTGAATGGGTACTTAACATGGTAAAAGGCACCCTTGTCATCCTTGTGGACAACTTCGATATCAGAAAGAGCGGTCCGTGCTTGTGGGTCCCAGTTGATAATGTAAGTTCCCCGGTAAATCAGGCCCTTCTTGTAAAGTTCAACAAAGACCTTCCGTACCGCCTTGTTTAACCCCTCATCCAGTGTGAACCGTTCACGGTCATAATCAACGGAGATCCCCATCTTAGCCCATTGCTTGTGGATAATATCGGCATATTCATCCTTCCAGTCCCACACCTGTTGGACAAACTTTTCCCGGCCAAGGTCATAACGGGAGATACCCTGTTCGCGTAACCGCGCTTCAACCTTTGCCTGGGTAGCAATCCCGGCGTGGTCCATTCCAGGAATCCACAGCACGTCATAACCCTGCATCCGCTTTTGACGGATAATGATATCCTGCAAGGTTGTATCCCAGGCGTGACCAAGGTGCAGTTTCCCCGTAACATTCGGCGGTGGAATAACGATTGAGTACGGGTGGGCCTGCTTATCACCACTTGGTTTGAAGAGGCCCTGGTCAATCCACCATTGGTAACGACCAGCTTCAACAGCTGTTGGATCATACTTAGTTGACATATCTTTTTCTGCCATTGTATAACCGCTCCTTTCACTTTCTCTTCTAAAACTTATCTCATTTCGTAAGCACTGACGAGACGAATAAAAAAGTCGTCCTACCATCTCTGATAGGACGACTTGCTCGCGTTACCACCTAAATTGGATAGCCACCTGGCTACCCCGCTCAATCATTTAGTAACGGTAATGAACCGGACCAGCCTACTAAACGTTCAGCCAGTCAGCTCCCGAGCTACATTCACGAATTAACAGCGAGGCCTTCTCAATTAACGGCCCTCCCTGGACACTGCTTAATCCACTACTATTTCGGTCATTGCTTATTATGCTTGTATGATAGCTAAATAATTCCCTAACGTCAAGCAGAGATTTTAAAGTAATTCTGCAAAAACGTCTTCATTCTGGTTCAGGAAATCTTCACCTGGGTGGATGTTGGTAATCTTGATCCCGTCAAGCGAACGTTGAATCAGGACATCAATATCAAGGTGCTTTTCATAAAGCCGCGCCTTCTTTACGCTTGGCTTGGTCTTTGGCGACGGTGGTGTAAAGACGGTGCAGCAGTCCTCGTATGGCAAGATTGACAGGTCATAAGTGCCGATTTCTTCAGCAATCTTGATGATTTCGGTCTTGTCATAAGAGAGGACTGGCCGTAAGACTGGATAGTTTGTTACATCTTCAATTGCCAACATGCTTTCCATTGTTTGTGATGCTACCTGACCAAGCGATTCACCATTAAAGATTGCCAGGCCATGCCGTTTTTCCATGATGGCCGTTGCCAATCGCAGCATCATCCGCCGCTGGATCGTCATCAGGTAACCTTCAGGCACCTTTTCCTTAACCGTTTCCTGAATTTCAGTAAATGGCACCTCAATGAACTTAATGCTTCCTGAATACTTGGCTAGCTTTTCGGTTAGCTGCTTAGCCTTAGCCAAAGCCTGCGGACTAGTGTACGGAGGACTGAAGAAGTGAACCATCTCCATGGAGACACCACGTTTCATCCCTAAGTAGGCGGCAACTGGTGAATCAATTCCTCCGGAGAGCATCATCATTCCCTTACCGGCGGTGCCGACCGGGAGACCACCTGCCCCCTTGATTGTTTCACTGGATAAGTAGATCCCATTAAGCCGGATCTCGACCCGGATAGTTAAGTCCGGGTGGTGAACATCAACTTTTAACTTGTCCGGGAACTTGGTTAGCAAGTCACCACCAAGCTTATCGTTCATTTCAAAGGTGTCAATTGGGAATTTGTGGTCTGAGCGCTTGGTTTCAATTTTAAAGGTAACTGGTTCCTTCACTTGCTCTTCGACCATTTCTTCCGCCGCCTTTGCAACCGCGGCAAAGTTTTTTTCCACCTTGATCGATGGTGAAAAATTTTGAATACCAAATACATCCTTGAGGTGCTTCATTACCTCATCATAGTTAGCCCCATTTAATTCAACATGAAGCCGGTCCTGCTGTGCGTGAACCTTTACCTGGTCAAATTTGTGGAGGGCGTGACGAACATTGTCACCAAGGCGGTCAATAAATGATTTTTTATTATGACCCTTGGTGGAAAGTTCACCGTACCGCACCATAATTTCAGTGTATTGCAAGTATTTTCCTCCTTCCGTCTACTCCTTAATCAATAATTTTCTTGAAGCCCGCGTATAATTCGTCAAAGACACGGTTGAATTCATCCGCTTCTTCTAACGTGTTCTGATCGCCAAGGCTGATTCGAACAGCACTCGTCGCTTCGTTTTCGGGTACCTTCATTGCAGCTAGAGTACCTGCTTCAGCATGCTTCTTTGAAGAACATGCGCTGGTTGTTGAAATATAGATACCCTTTTCCTCAAAAGCGTGAACAATGGTTTCACCACGAACACCAACAATCGCAAAGCAAAGCACATGAGGTGCAAAGCCCTCCTGACGACCAGAGAAAATCTTCACGTGGTCAAACTGCTGAAGGTAGTCATAGATTTTTTCCTTAATTGCTTGCTCCGTCTTAACCGTCGTCGCTTCATTTTCTTTCACCAGACGGATTGCCCGGGCCATGGCGACATCCCCGGGTGTATTTTCGGTTCCACTCCGCATTGTCCGCTCCTGGCCACCACCAGCAACCAGTGGCTCAAGCTTTCGACCGCTCTTCACGTAAACAAAGCCGGTCCCCCGTGGTGCATGAAATTTGTGCCCTGAGAAGGTTGCAAAGTCGACCCGGTCACTGAAGACAATGTCATCAATTCCCTTGCCAATTGCCTGAACGGCATCAACCATGTAGTGGATGTTTGGGTAATCCTTTAATATTTCCCCCACTTCCTTAATGGGTTGGATCGTCCCAATCTCATTATTAACAGCCATAATTGAAACTAAGATTGTGTCTGGACGAAGAGCAGCCTTAACATCTGCCGGGTTAATCCGTCCTTCTTTATCAACTGGAAGGTAGGTCACATCAAAGCCCAGTTCTTCTAACTGTGCCATTGAGTTACGAACAGCAGCGTGTTCAACCGACGTGGTAATAATATGCTTACCGAACCGTCGCTTAGCCATGGCGGTTCCCTTAATCACCCAGTTATCACCTTCTGAGCCGCCACTAGTAAAGATGATTTCACTTGGCTTTACGCCTACCAGCTTGGCAATTTGCTGCCGGGCTTGTTCTAATAGATTCCACGCTTCTTCACCGAAGTTATGCAGGCTGCTGGGATTCCCCCAGATCTTCTTGCTTACCGTGTCATAGGTAGCTAGTACTTCCGGCGAAATCTGTGTTGTCGCGCTATTATCAAAATAGATCATCGCTCTTGCTCCTCTGATAATTTCATCTGACGGTCATCAACCGGCTCCTTGCCGGCAGGAAAATGGTTCGACGCTTTCTTAAAGCAACTTCATATTATAACAAAGACCGGAGCTGTGACACAACCCCGGTTAGGGCCTGCGACGCGAAGCTAGCCTATCTGGTATGGCTAGCATAGGGCGATCGTTAGCACGGAACGGGCTAGCAATTGTCCGCAGCTAGACACTAAGGCGCTGGGGGTGTAGCACGCGATATCTCTGTAATATTCGGAGCTAAAAAACAAAGGGATTGTGGCAAAACCGAGTTTTGTCACAGTCCCGACCGTCAACTATTTAATTATCTTCATTATAGTAGCTATCTTCAATCCGTTTAAATGAACCTGGTTCAACCTCCTCAAGGGCGGTCCCAATCTTTTCAAGGCTCTTTGCATACTTATAGTCACTGAACAATTGTCGTGACTCAGTGGCGGCCTTTTCGATTCTTTCATTATCCGCAAAACGGTTAGCATATTGAAGAAGGCGTTCCGTCAGTTCTGCACTATCACGAAGGTCATTTGTCTTTTCCCGCAGCGTTTCAAGGTCCGCTTCAACCATGATCAATTGCTTAGTAACATCATCCATGTTGATCTTATACTGGTGGAGTTCGGCGGATAATTTCTTAATCTCATCCGTTACACCCATGAAGTAATCAATGTAGTCTTGCGAAACTCCCGGTAAGTTTAGTTGCTCAACTTGCCGCTTAATTGTCCGAATATCAACGGAGTACCGTTGGAGCATCTTCCGGGCACGAAGTTCATCAGTCTGCAGTTTTGCAACCTCATCGTTGATTTTCTTCTGCTTCTCTTCAATTGCAGTTAGCTCTTTTTGGTTTGCCTTTTCAACCTCAATTACCTGACTGAAGATTACGGTATGTTCCTTAACCGCCTTTGCATCCCGCTGGTAATCCTTATCAATTGACTTAATCTGTTCGTCAAGGCGCCGGGCGGACTCAATTTCATTATTATTAAACGTATAGCTAAGGTTAAGTCGCTTTAATTCAGCCGTTAATTCACTATTTTGCCGCCGAGCGTGTGGAATGAATTCACTCATCGTCTTCATTAGGTGAAGGGCTTCCGGCTTTGCATCAATTTCCTTTTGCATTACGCCGTATAAGTTATCAATCTCTTCACTAAGGTCCTTATTAGACTGCTTAACAACATCGACCTGTAAATCATTTAATTGCTTAACGGTTTGCCGTAGCTTTTCTTGCAGCTGTTCAATCTTTTTATCTAAATCTTTTTCAGTAAAGTTGTAATGCTGGTTGGTTAGCGTCTGGTAACCACTCTTTAATTCAGAAAGCTGGTCAGGGAATTCGGTGACTAATGGCCGGTACAACTTCGGAATTACTTCTAGTAAGTGGGCAAAATGATCATTATCGGTTTGCAGTTCATTTAAGATTTCTTGTGCGGCTTCGAGGTCACCTTTGTGGGTAAGGTCAACAAACTTCGCATATCGTTGCTCTAACTTGGTTAAGCGTTCGTTTAACTCCTTAACCGTGTCGCCATATTCAAAACTCTTATCGTCTAACTTTTGGTGGAAGTGGCGGTAGCGTTTTTCAATCTGGTCGACTGCTTGATGGTGCCTTTTTTCTTGCTGCTGCAGCTTTTGCAGTGCCTGCTGAATCTTATTTACCTGCTCACTAGTGTTACCAATGGCTTCACGGTAGTCATTAATAGCAGAATTGATGGTCAGCAATTGGCTAGACCTAGCAGCAGCTAATAATTCATCACCCTGTTGTGGCAACTTTTTAATTGCTGGCGCTACCTTGTCATCATATTTTTTTTGCAAGTTAGCAAGTTCTTCTTTTGACTCGCCGATTAGTTGCATCTTGCTTGCAGCTGCTAGCTGGCTGCTCAGATTTTTCTTCGTTAATTCATCACTAACGGACTTTAATTCGTTAATTTCTTTTAATGCTCGCCGCTGGAACCAAACGACCACGATTAAAAGTACTAAGACAATTATTAAAACTGCAATTAAAATTTGAAACATTAATTACCCCACCTAATCATTTAACCGGTTGACAAGAACCATCACCGGTCATAAGCTTCTTAATTAAAATTATAACATAGTCACTAGCACTTGCCGGTGCTTATTTAAGGGAGGCAAAATTATGGAAAATTACCATTTAATCAGTGACCAGTTAAATGCACTGCTAACGGGTGAGAAAAATCCCATCACAGTCCTTGCCAATGCAAGTGCACTGGTTAACCAAACCGTTACCAATCTCAACTGGGTAGGGTTCTACCTATATGATCACGAGCATGATGAACTTTATCTCGGCCCGTTCCAAGGACAGGTTGCCTGCATGCATATCCCGCTCGGCCATGGCGTTTGTGGGGTAGCCGCAAAAGAAGTTCAACCACAGGTGGTTCCTGATGTTACCCAGTTTCCGGGTTACATTTCCTGTGACGCTGCCGCCAAGTCGGAACTGGTTATTCCTTTAACCGATAAAAGTGGCGAGTTATTTGGTGTTTTTGACCTCGATGCGCCAGTAAAAGACCGGTTTGACCAGCAATTAGTTCGCACAATGAAAGAAGTTGCCCAAATTATTAGTAAAGTCATTGACGAACCAGCTTAATACATGGTATTCTGGATCTTGTGTAAAATAATGCAGCAGTGAGGGGCAAGCTCGTCAACAGACTGGTGCCAAATGGTGTTTTTAGTAACCCAGCTGCAAGGGTGAAAAATTCAAATCAGCCTGCACGAATGTCAAGCTCACATCGGATTATTTTACTCCAACAAAAATTATTGGAGGAATTCATTTATGTCTCGTTATACTGGTCCAAGTTGGCGTGTATCACGTCGTCTTGGCGTTTCACTTTCAGGTACTGGTAAGGAATTAGCTCGTCGTCCATACGCTCCTGGTGACCACGGTCGTGATCGTCACGGTAAGCTCTCTGAATATGGTACGCAACTTCGTGAAAAGCAAAAGCTGCGTTTCATGTACGGAATGACTGAACGTCAATTCGCTAACCTCTTCGTTCGTGCCGGCAAGATCAAGGAAGGTACCCACGGTGCTAACTTCATGGCCCTGTTGGAACGTCGTCTTGATAACATGGTTTACCGTTTAGGTTTGGCTACTACCCGTCGTCAAGCTCGTCAACTGGTTAACCACGGTCACATCACTGTTGATGGCAAGCGCGTTGACATTCCTTCATACGAAGTAGACGTTAACCAAGTAATCGGTGTTCGTGAAAAGTCCAAGAACCTGGACATCATCAAGAACGCTGTTGACGCTGTTGTTTCACGTCCTTCATACGTTGACTTCGATGCCGACAAGCTTGAAGGTAAGTTGAACCGTATCCCTGCCCGTGAAGACATGGATGCAGATATCGACGAAGCCCTTATCGTTGAATTCTACAACAAGTAATCTTAAGTGGTTACTTAACAAAAAAGAGTCCGCTGGTGCGGGCTCTTTTTTGTTTACTACTTTTGCAAAGCAAAGGCTAAGTAATTGCTAGTCGACAAGTCTGGTTGAAACCGGTAGCCGCCAACTGTGAACTTCTTTACCCCGGCAAGATCACTAACCTGATTTTCCGCCAGGTACCGGACCATCGTCCCTCTCGCCATCTTTGCCTGGGTCGCCTTTTGCTTGACCTTACCGTTAACGACCTCACCAAAGACGCACTTAACTAGGCGGCGGTGGCCGGTTAAGTATGGACTCACTGCCTTTTCATATTCTGCCGAAGCTAGGTCAAGGACAAGACGGTCATCACGAAAAAGCTCATCAGCTAACCGTGAGCCCCAAAGTTCATACAAGTTGTGGGTCCCATCAACGTTTGCACGGTCCCCCATCCCCAGACGGTAAGGGACAATCCCATCAAAAGGTCGTAATATGCCATAAAATCCAGACAAGATTCGCAAATTTTGTTGGATATATCTAAGGCCGGCATCCGTAAAAACATCTGGTGCCATGTGTTGGTATTGTAACCCCGTAAACGCGATAATCGCTGGCGTTAAGTTATTTTCCAGGTCCATTTCCTGAACCCACCGGTAATTTTTATCCGCCAGTCGTTTGCTGCAGTTCCACCAGAGATGGTGTAATTGTTCATAGTTCAGTGTCCGCATCCACGCCAGTATTTCCTTTGTTTGCCCAATAAATTGCGGTAAGTCCTGGTACTGAAACGAATCAAGATCAACTGTCATCGTCCGTGCTGGCGAAATAATAATTTTCATCAAAGCCCACTTCCTTGGAGTTGTCTGACAAGATTTTCTGTTTACTCTAATGTTACAATAAAACCATTATTATTTTTAAGGAGGAATTATTTGTGCCTGAAGAGAAAAAAACAGCCGTAGAACAACGACTTGATAATACCGTTTATGGCACCCCCAAAATCAAGCCCGATGAACAGCGTAAATACCTCGGTACTTTTCGTGAACGGGTGTGCCTGACTATCAGTGTGGCCGAATTGCGCGAACAAAATTGGACGGAAGCACTAACCAGTGAAATTAATAAAAAAATTGGCAACCTCGTCTTCATCAACGGTAACCTTCCCCACGAAGAAATTCACCCTTATATTCAGGCAGCCACCAAGGCTGGTGCAGCCTTTACGTTAAAAACCGAACCAGAGTTTAAAACTAACGCCGATTCACTAGCGGTGGTCGTCGCAGGAAAAAGTGCAGTTTACCAGTCACCCGTTGACGTAAAAAAGCGCTATCCCCAGTTTACTGGTGACAGTTCAACCGGAACGCCCACTACTACAGAAAAGAAGGGTGGATTTTTACATCGACTCTTTCACCGGGAGGGACAATAATGGAACCACTTGCTTACCGGATGCGCCCACAAAGTCTCGATGAGGTTGTCGGTCAGCAACACCTTGTGGGACCCGGAAAAATTATTTCACGGATGGTCAAGGCACGAATGCTATCATCAATGATCCTGTATGGTCCGCCGGGTACGGGTAAGACCAGCATTGCCAGTGCGATTGCTGGTTCAACTAAGTATGCTTTCCGCAAACTTAATGCCGCTACCGACACCAAGAAGGACCTCCAAATTGTTGCAGAAGAGGCCAAGATGAGTGGTACCGTCATCCTCTTGCTTGATGAAATTCACCGTCTTGATAAGTCAAAGCAAGACTTCCTTCTCCCCCACCTCGAAAGCGGCCGAATTATCTTAATCGGTGCGACAACCGAGAACCCGTATATCAGCATTAATCCTGCAATTCGTAGCCGGACACAAATTTTCCCGGTCTACCCACTCAGTATCGATGACATCAAGGTTGCGATCGCCCGGGCATTAACTGATAAGAAGCGTGGCCTTGGCAAGATGCCAATCGTTCTTGAGGCAAACGCGGAAGAGCAACTTGCCCGAGCAACAAATGGCGATTTGCGGAGCGCATTAAACGGGCTCGAGCTTGCTGCCAAGTCAACTGACCCGGGTCCAGATGGTAAAATCCACTTAACCCTTCCTGTAATTGAAGAAAGCGTCCAAAAAAAGGCACTTACTGCCGATAAGGATGGTGACGCCCACTATGATGTTATTTCCGCCTTTCAAAAATCAATCCGGGGTTCGGACGTCGATGCGGCACTCCACTACCTTGCCCGGTTAATTGAGGCTGGCGACCTAACTTCGATTGCCCGGCGCCTGATGGTAATTGCTTACGAAGATATCGGCCTGGCTAATATGCCGGCGGTCCAACGAGCAGTGACGGCTGTCCAGGCCGCACAACAAATTGGCTTCCCCGAAGCACGGATTCCACTGGCCGACGTAGTGATTGAACTATGCCTTTCACCAAAATCGAATTCCGGCATCATGGCGGTTGATAAAGCAATCGGTCAGGTTAAACAAGGTGGCTATGGTGACGTTCCTGCCTACCTCAAGGATGCCCATTACAAGGGAGCCAAGAAGCTTGGTCACGGGATCGATTACCAGTTCCCTCATGATCATCCACAGGATTGGGTTGCCCAGCAGTACCTTCCTGACCGCATTAAGGATGCACAGTATTACCAGCCAAAACAAAATGGCCGCTTTGAACAAGCACTTGGCAACCAATATTGGCAACTACGCCGCGCACAGAAACAGTCATTAAATGGTCAACACCATCCGACGAAATAATTGCCTATTTGGGTAAAGAATGCTAAGATAAAAATTGAAAATTCTGTGGTGTACGCGTTGTCTAAACGCAGGTTTGCCTTACAGTCTTTTTACTTTGGGACTAGCGTCATGTTCTTTTCTACAACATGCCTTTTCACTTGGTAGTTGGCGACTGAACAACCGTGTCCCACCTGTTTTTACATACAGGTCAACACTGAATGACAATTAACGGCACTAACGGAGTTTTCGTACATATGAAGGGTTGCGACATTTCGCCGCAGCCCTTCAATTTTAAACAAAGGACTTACCACTATGCTTTTACCTATTTTCGTCACCCTGTTTGGCCTAATTGCCCTCTTTGAAGGGATCTTCTTCTTATCCCACCTGCATAAACCCTTCATGATTTTTGACCCAACCACAAGCAAGTTTATTGCTAGTCAGTTGAAAATCTGGGGCGTCATTATGACCGTTATCGGTGTGGTAACAATTATTGCCGCCTGGACAAATAGTATTGCTTTTATTGTCATCATGGTCATCATTGGTTGTATTTTAGAAACTCAGATGGCTTTTTCCATCACTAGTGAATTTCGTTCAAAGTATCACTAAGATGCTTTACCGTGGTGACGGTAAAAGTGTATAATAATGGTAAACAAGCTTAAGGAGGCACTATTATGGCACAAACATACAAACACATCTTGGTCCCAGTTGATGGATCTGCGGAAGCTGAATTAGCCTTCAAGAAGGCCGTCGCCGTTGCAAAGCGTAACGGGGAAGATGCAGAATTACGGCTGCTCCACGTTGTTGATACCCGGGCTTTCCAAAACATCTCAAGCTTTGATACCTCAATGGTTGAACAAGTTACTGATACAGCTAAGAAGACGCTTGATAAGTACATTGATTACGCCAAGGAACAAGGCGTCAAGAATGCCAGCTACTCAATCGAATACGGTGCGCCAAAAACAATCATTGCCCGTGACGTTCCTAAGGAAATGGGTGCGGATTTAATTATGATTGGTGCTACTGGGTTAAACGCGGTTGAACGGATTTTAATTGGTTCCGTTACTGAATACGTTACCCGGACCGCTATCTGTGATGTTCTGGTTGTTCGGACCGATTTAAACAACAAGTTAATCACAAACCCTAAGAAACAAAACAAGCGTTAAGCTTAAGGCAAAATAATATTTAAATGCTTCATAATTCGGTGTTCGCCTTACTTATGAAGCATTTTTTGTTATCAAAGGAGGCTGGCACTGCGTGGAAGTAAAATACGAGCTTGTCAAGGAAACATTGCGAAAAGAAATCCTCAACGGAAAGTACCAAATTAACGAAAAACTACCAACCGAAAGCAAACTAATGGAGCGGTTTAACGTTTCTCGCTACACCATCAGAAGAGCTGTTGGTGAACTCGAAAATGAACACTACATTTACCGGATTCAGGGTGGTGGAATGTTTGTCCAGGATTGGCAACGAAACTGGTCAGCAGATGATACCAACAAGCTAATCGGCGTTATTTCAACTCATATGGCGGACTACATTTTCCCGCCAATCATTTCAGGCATTGATAGTATCCTTTCTGAGAAGGGCTACTCATTGATTGTTGGTAACACTCTTAATAATCACACCCGTGAACGGCAGTCCTTGCTTAACATGCTCGACCTGAAGATTGCGGGGTTAATAATTGAGCCCACCCAGAGTGCTCTCCCAAACCCCAACCTTGACCTTTACCAGCAAATTAAGGACTACCAGATTCCCACTATTCTGTTCCATGCTACTTATCCGGAGGTTGACTTCCCTAGCCTGCTTGGTGAAGACGAAGTGGCTGAACGAAACCTGGTCAACTACCTCTTCAGCCTGGGACACCACCGGATTCTTGGAATCTTTCAAATTGATGACCGCCAGGGTGCAGACCGTGAACAGGGTATGATCCGTGCTTACCAGGAGGCAGGAATCCCCGTTACCGATAGTGAATTAATCATGTACCAGTCAACTGATAATATCAATGCCATTTTGCAACGGGTTGACCAAGTTTTCCAAAATGCCAATCACCCAACCGCAATCGCCTGTTATAATGACCACTTAGCAACGACAATTATCGGTCATTTGCAACGGCAGGGAATTAAGGTGCCACGTGACGTATCAGTAGTCGGCTTTGATAATTATGAATTAGCGCAAACGCTAGAACCTTCCCTGACCACCGCAAACCACCCTAAGCGGCAGCTCGGGGAAGATGCCGGGAAAATGATGCTTAAGTTAATTAATGGTGAGCCCGTTGAATCAATTACCTACCCGGCCCCGCTGGTTAAGGGAACATCCACCCGCTCAATTAAGGAGGAACCATAGTGAACACTAAAACAAATTTAATCACCCTTGCTGATGGTCAGCAAATGCCCCAGGAAGGGTTCGGCCTGTACAAGGTAACTGGTCAGTCAACAATCTCTGCCGCGGTAGCGAGCGCTTACCGTGCTGGCTACTGTCTCTTTGATACTGCCCAGTTATATAAAAATGAAGCAGAGGTTGGGCAAGCGCTAACCGACCTGGAAGTTCCCCGGGAGGAATTGTTTGTCACTACCAAGGTGGCGGAAGAAAATCAAGGCTACCAGCAAACAATTGACTCAGTTAAGGACTCCCTTCATAAGCTGCAGCTGGATTATGTCAACCTGT
Source organism: Limosilactobacillus viscerum (assembly GCF_947387525.1). Lineage (GTDB taxonomy): Bacteria > Bacillota > Bacilli > Lactobacillales > Lactobacillaceae > Limosilactobacillus > Limosilactobacillus viscerum. The sequence goes on along the minus strand of NZ_CANDNW010000003.1, from coordinate 64,786 downwards.
TGATGATCCACTGGCCAATCGAACGGGCCTTCTTCGACAGCTGGGCGGCACTCCAAGAATTGAAAAAGCAGGGACTTACTAAGTCAATCGGGGTCAGCAATTTCCAAATGATCCACTTGCAATACTTAGCAACCCAAGCGACTGAGATGCCGGTTGTAAACCAGATTGAACGCCACCCACGGTTAAACCAAGCGCCACTGGTCAAGTTTGACCGTGACCACCACATTGTTACCCAGGCGTGGAGTCCACTTGGTCGTGGGACGATCCTCAACAACCCGGTACTACGGGAAATTGGCGCACACCACCACAAGTCCCCCGCACAGGTCGTTCTCCGTTGGCACCTGCAAAGTGGTGTCTCTTTTATCCCAAAGTCCGTCCACGAGGCGCGTATTAAGCAGAACATGGACATCTATGATTTTGAACTTTCTGACGAAGAAATGGCCAGAATTAACGGGTTAAACGACTTTCACCGAACCGGTAAGGAGCCAGCACTCGTTTATGAATATAATAAGAAGTGGTAACAAAAGCCCGTTAACGTTAGTCAATCGACGAACGCTAACGGGCTTATTTATTCAACGTATTATCACTTATTTACCCCTATTCTTGGTAAGGGTTCTTCTTTATTACTCTTGCGGGGTTTCCGGCAATAACAACATTATCGCCAAATGACTTAGTAACCACGCTCCCCGCTCCAACAATCACATTGTTGCCAAGTGTAACTCCAGGGCATATCACCGCCCCACCGCCAATCCACACATCATTACCAATCGTAATATCAAAACTTTGACCATATGCACCGTTTCTTCTTAGTTGTGGATCCAATGGGTGGTTGACCGTATATAGCTGTACCCGCGGTCCTAATAAACAGTGGTCACCAATCCGGATTGGGCTAACGTCAAGCATTACACAATCATAATTGGCAAAGAAGTCATCGCCAACGTTAATGTTATAACCATAATCACAACGAAACTGCGGATGAACTTCGCACCCCTTACCAACGTGACCAAATAATTGTTTAATGACCGCCGTGCTTTTAGCGGGATTGCCTTCACCAAGTTTATTAAATTCCTGCACTAACTTTCGTGCATGCTGCCGCTCTGCAACCAGTTGCGGATCATAAACCTTAAAAACCTCGCCCGTGAGCATTTTTTCTTTTTCACTTTTCATCTTGTGCTCCCTTTACTACCATTCTTCTGGATAACTAAAAGGGAGCCCGACCATGAAGCCCAACACTGACTTCGGTCTTGCTCCCTTCTCAATCGCTTTTAACCACATTACTGGTGACTTACGACCATCGACTTTACCCGCCGTGGTTGGTGCTGGTGCCAATAGTCAATTCCGTGAACATGACGGTAGTGGTCCCATTCATGCTTTTTAATTAATAGTCGCTTGTCTGATTCACCAACTGGTGAGACATCAACCTTATCCATACAGTACAAGTACATCGCCAAAAGGATCGCGTCAGAGATAATTCCAACCCCAGTAAAGAGTAGTAAGATTCCTACTACTGAAAATACCTTTTCAAACTTTGTCCAGCGCCGGTAGTAGATAACACCATCTTGCAAACTATCAGTCTCAACTGGTTTTAATTTACGAAACTTCACTTGCCCGTCCTCCAGAAATATTTGTTAGTATTATTTTACAATTATCCGGACAAATTTGCAAGCGTTTCCACGATAGAACTAACAACTTCTATCAGATAAAATTCAAAAACCCACTGGTATCCAGCGGATTCCCGGATACTAGTGGGCTTTTATGTTAGAAAGAGCTTAACTACTCTCTGCTAACTCGTGTGTTCTTATAAGGGGTGAAAGGCTACTTGCTATTACTTGATATCGATTAATTCGATCCCGAATAACTTAGCCAGCGTTTCCATTTGGTCCATCGTCAGGTTCATTGAAAGAACGGTGTGGTGACCACCACCATTACGCATCCAGGCAGTAGCGCCCTTCTTCAAGCCGCACTTTGGTGTCCACATTTGCTTTGCAACTGGCAGGTGTGGCATTTCCTTTTCAGGCTTTGCGCAATCAACGTCATAAGCAATGAACTTGTAACCATCGTCGAAGTATGACAACGTAATGTCAATTCCTTCGCCCTCTGAACCAGTGAATACTAACCGTGCTGGGTCAGCCTTGTCACCAATGTCCAGTGGGTGAACTTCAACCCGTGGCTTGTCTGAAGCTAAGGTTGGGTCAACTTCCAACATGTGTGAACCCATGATTGCTTGGTGACCCTTCCGCAGGTCCAGCGTGTAGTCTTCCATGAAGGCAGTTTGCTTGTTTTCAGCAATGATCTTCAGCAGACGAGACAGACCAGCAGACTTGAAGTCACCTTCAGCACCGAAGCCGTAGCCATCAATCATCAATAATTGAACAGCTAAGCCAGGCAGTTGTTCCAATCCTTCAAGGTCTTGGAAGTTAGTGGTAAATGCATCGTAACCCTTTTCGTCAAGGAAGTTCTTGATACCAAGGTATTCACGAAGTTGGTAACGAACTGAGTGAACATACTTATCATGGTCGTTGTCGCCTTCAACCATGTCGTAGTTGTCTTCCAGACGCTTGTATTCCTTATCAATGTCGTCTTCAGAAACAGCGTTAACAGCAGCAACCAATTCAGCTACTGGCCAGTAATCAACGGTCCAGCCAAGCTTGATTTGGGCAGCAACCTTGTCACCTTCAGTAACGGCAACATCACGCATAGTGTCCCCGAACCGAGCAATCTTAATGTTGAAGCTTTCGTTGTAACCAACGGCAACCTTTTCCCAGTCGGCAATTTCGCCTTGAACTTCTGGGTCATTCCACCAACCGTAAACGATCTTGTCAGGAACACCCATCCGAGCGTTGATGTAGTCGTATTCACGGTCACCGTGAGCACTTTGGTTCAAATTCATGTAATCAAAGTCAATAGTGTCAAATGGAATGTGGTCAAGCATTTGAGTAGCCAGGTGAAGTAGTGGCTTTTGCAGTAACTTAGTACCACGTATCCAGTTCTTAGCAGGTGAGAACGTGTGCATCCAGGTGATAACCCCGGCAACATTATCGTTGTAGTTAACTTCCTTCATGAACTTCGTAATGCTGTCAGCAGTCGTTGCAACCAGCTTGAATACAACCTTGTATGGCAACTTGCCACTTGCATTCAGGCCATCTACCAACTTGCGGGCATCCTTTTCAACTTGCTTCAGAGCTTCTTCACCGTAAAGTGGTTGACTACCAACGGCAAACCAAAATTCGTAATCTGGAGTTTTCAACATAATAATTATATCTCCTTTTCCTTAAATGAATTCGCAGTAAACTATCTTATTAGCTCACTACTAAATCGCTTACATTGATATTATATATAATTTATACGGATAAATCAACATAGAATACAAAAAATAATCATATAAATTGAACAGTCAATCAAACATTACAGTGTACCATTCGACAGGTATTAGTACTAAAGTCACCAATATTTATCCTGGCTTTACCTTGATTGACTTCTAACCATCCAATGTAGTGGTGCAAAAGACTGGTACCATGTCGAAAGCTGGTTTGCCAACCTAATCCGGTCAACTACTACACTGCAGCATAACGTATTTAAAACAACAAAGAGGCTGAGTTAATTCTCAGCCTCTTATGAGCTTTTATATTAAGCCTTCTTCTTAGCAGCAGTCATCTTACGCATTGAAGCTTCAATCTCTTCAAGTGACTTCCCACGAGTTTCAAGGAAGAACTTGTTAGTAAAGATGATACAAATTACACAGATGACACCGTAGATGATGAAAGTGTTAGCGATATCGAATGCGGCTAACATTGATGGGAACGTTAAGGAAACAACCATATCAGCCAGCCAGTTCGTAGCAGAACAAAGTGAAGTACCTAAACCACGAATGTTTAATGGGAAGACTTCACCGATGTAAACCCAGGTAATTGGAGCCCAAGTACATGCGTAGAAGGCAATGTAAACAGTCAAGGCAATGGCACTTACGTAAGCGGCAGCTTGTGATCCACTGTCCAACTTCAGGATAGTAGCCATTACGAAGAGTGACAGACCCATCCCGGCAGCACCGACAGTCAGCATCTTCTTCCGGTCAACGTGGTCCATCAACAGCATGGCAACAACGGTAACAATAACGTTAACAATACCAATACCAATGTGGGCCAGCAAAGCAGCAGCAACACCCCAACCAACTTTAGTAAAGATCGTTGGTGCATAGAAAATAACTGAGTTAGAACCAATAATTTGTTGGAAAATAGCGGCACCTAAACCAGTAACGAGGGCTGGACGAACGTCAGCACCGAATAATTCTTTCCAACCACCCTGCTTTTGGTTAGCAGATTCTTGAATTTCAGTTAAAGCAGTATTAACCGCTTGTTCATCACCCTTGTTAGTGTTCATCAGAACTGCACGGGCTTGGTCGGTCTTACCAATCTTAACTAAGAAACGTGGGCTTTCTGGAAGGAAGAGTGCACCGAAGAAAAGAATAATAGCAGGTAAAGCAGCAAATCCTAACATCCAACGCCAACCAGTGTAAAATCCTTGGAACGTGTAGTTCAAAATGTAGGCCAACAGGATACCAATCATAACCATCAGCTGGAACATGGTGGCAACCGCACCGTGCATGCTCTTTGGCGCTAATTCGTGAAGGTATGCTGGAATCAATGCGGAAGTAATACCAACACCGATACCCAAGATGACACGAGTAACAAGCAATGTCCAGTATTCTGGAGCGAATCCTGAACCAAGGGCACCAATTGTAAAGATAATTGCGGCCCAAATTAACAACTTACGACGACCATACTTATCAAGGAACTTACTAGTTCCGAGGGCACCAAGAATCGCACCAATCAGAACTGAGGAAACAACCATCCCTTGTTCCCAAGAGTTTAAGCTCAATTGCTTTTGGATAAACAGGATAGCACCAGAAACGGAAGCGATATCGTAACCGAATAGTAAACCACCGAGCGCACCAAAAGTATAGATAAAACCATTTGAAGTCTTCTTCAATTTTGTTCACTCCTATACTTTATCAACAAATAACAACCTCAAAACCTAAAAACCACATGTGATAATACTTAAAAGTTTTCCTTCAAGCGCTTACAACGTAAGTATAGAATATTTGTCCGAATAAATCAATAAAACGATTACATTATTTTAAACTTTTTTCCGGATAAATTTAAGGAAGCGGTCATTAGCCCTGCTATTTCAAGCTTTTACCGCACCTTCTTTACTAGTAATAAATAGACAAAAATAACCAAAAATGCCTACTAGCTACCATCTTTTTAATGGCTTAGCCAGTAGGCATCAAATAGTATTTGTCCGGACTGCTAACTATTTGTTACTTTCCGGACTGATTTTCGTTCAACAATTTCGGGGTGGTAAACGATTGGTTCAACCTTTTCCCCCTTAATCAACTTAAGGATCATGTTTCCGGCATCCATCCCCATCTTATTCTTCGGGTGAACCGCCGTGGTCAATCCCGGCAAAACGTATGCACTCAACAGGTAGTCATCAAAACCAACAATGCTTACATCATCCGGGATCTTCATTCCTAAGGACCGGACCACATCCATCACTTGGATTGCCAACTCATCGTTGTAGCAGGCAATCGCCGTTGGTCGGTCTGGTCCCTGCAAGTGTTGGGCGATTTTATCAAAAATCCGGGCAATATCATCAGATGATTGGTACATGATCACGTCACTTGCGAGGGTCAAGTCTGGGCGCTCCGTGTATGCGTCCATGTATCCCTGCAAGCGTCCTACCCCCTGCAAGTCATCGATCTTAAACACACCAAGGATCCGTTGGTGTCCCTTCTTAAACAAGCAATTAACTAGTTTCCATTCGGTTTCCCGATCAGCAATATCAATATATGGTAACGAAGACGTGTCATAGTGAGCATCAATAAACATTGCTGGGATATGTGATTGTTCGATTTGCCGGTAAAGGTCCTCGTTAGGGTTGGGACGCGCACTCTGGGTGGGTTCCAAAATCAAGCCATCGACATTACTGTCCAGCATCCGCTGTAAGCTAAGCCGTTCTTGCTCATGGTCATTATGGGTATTCCCCAGGAGAATCGAATAGCCATGGCTGGAAAGCGTCCTGTCAATCCCGCTAATAATACTAGGAAAGATGTAGTCGGCCAGGTGGGTGGTGATTACCCCCACTACCTTCTGGGTAACTGGTTGTTCGTGGTTTGCCTGCCAGTCCTCAACAAACATCCCGCCCCCTTGGATCCGGTAAATGTAATGTTCATTCTCTAATTCGCCCATTGCACGACGGATGGTGTAGCGGCTAACATGGTATTCATTCATTAAGGCCGACTCAGTAGGCAACTGGTCACCTGGTTTGTACTTACCGGAACTGATTACTTTCCGGATCTTTTCTTTTACTGTTTCATACTTCGTTGCCATAATTTTCTCCTAACATAAAAGAGCGATGGTATAACCCACTTGTTATCCCATCGCTCTTTTGCTATTTACCTAATTACAATTTTAGTTTTCCCGCTTAGCATGGTCCTTACTGTGGGCGTTGTTTTGGCCGTAGTAAGCATTCTTACCATGCTTACGGTAGTAGTGCTTGTCAAGTAAGTACTGTGGCAGATGGTTGTCGGCACGAGTCAACTGAAGAGTGTGGTAGTCTTCTTCAGCAACAACTTCCAGTACCTTAGCGTTGTAAACCGCCTTGTCTGGAGTTGGGCCCCAGGCAAATGGACCGTGTTGCATTACTAGTGCGGCAGGCGTTGCTTCGTAGTCTAATCCCCGTTCCTTAAATGAACGAACGATTACCTTACCAGTGTTGCCTTCGTAGTCTTCTTCAATTTCTTCCTTGGTCAAAGCATCCGCAGCAGGTACATCAGTGTAGAAGGTATCTGCGTGAGTGGTGTTCATGGCTGGAATGTCCATGTGGGCAGCGGCAAATGAAACGGCCCATGGGGAGTGAGTGTGAACGATCCCACCGATCTTTGGGAAGTGGTTGTAAAGGTAGGTGTGGGTTGGGGTATCACTGGATGGGTTCATGTCACCTTCAACAACTTCACCCTTTAAGTTAACAACTACCATGTCAGATGGCTTCAGGTCTTCGTATGGAACACCGGATGGCTTAATAACGAAAAGTCCCTTTTCCCGGTCAATCCCGGAAACGTTCCCCCAAGTAAAGGTAACCAAACCTAACTTAGGCAGCTTCATGTTGGCTTCATAAACTTCTTGTTTTAATTCTTCTAGCATTATTGTTCTCCTTTAGTTTAATTTCATGTCCTTACCGGCTTCGATTTCGGCTGGCAAAGCTTCCTTATAGTTATCAATGAACTTTTCGTAGCCCTGAACACTTTCTGGTTCTGGGTAGAGGGTAGCACTTTCGGCACCAACAAAGACTTCATCGTCCAAGTAGTCCGCCAGGTTCTTGCCCTTATTGTCACTGGCATAAAGGGCGAGGACAGCCATCCCCCATGGTCCACCTTCACCGGCGTTGCTCATCAGGGTAATTGGCGTATTCAAAGCGTCAGCAAGGGCCTGTTGTGCAACCACGGGCGTCTTGAAGAGTCCACCTTGGGCAATCAAAACATCAGTCCGGATGTGTTCTTCCCGAAGTAAGATATCCATCCCAATCTTCAGTGGGGCAAAGGCAGAGTAAAGCTGAACCTTGAAGATGTTGGCAAGGGTAAAGTGACTGTCTGGCTTCCGAACCATCATTGGCCGGCCATCCTGAACCTTGGTGATGTTTTCACCAGAAAGGTAGGAGAAGTTGACCAACCCACCAGCATCTTGGTCCCCCGTCAGTGAGGCATCGAATAGCTTCTCGTATAATTCATTTGGTGACAGGTTAACCCCGAGCACCTTTGCAAATTGGTTGAAGACGCTTGCCCAAGCATTGATATCGGATGAGCAGTTATTGGTGTGAACCATCGCAACTGGTGCGCCATCTGGTGTCGTAACCATATCGATGTCACGGTGAACCTTATTTAATTTCTGGTCCAGAACCACCATTGAGAAGGCAGAAGTCCCAGCAGAAATATTACCAGTCCGCTTCCGAACAGCGTTTGTGGCAACCATCCCGGTCCCGGCGTCACCTTCAGAAGGCGCAATCAAGGATCCAGCTTCAAGTTGACCACTTGGGTCCAACAACTTAGCCCCTTCAGCGGTTAACTTACCAGCTGGTTGGCCGGCAAGCAGGACTTCTGGCAGGAGGTCCTTAATGTTCCAGTCAAATTGTGCCACTTCAGGCAGACTAGCAAACTGGCCCAGCATCTTTTCGTCATATGTCTTCGTATTTTCATCGATTGGGAACATCCCGGAGGCATCACCAATTCCAGTATTCTTGTTGCCTGACAGCTTCCAAGTTACATAGCCATCCAGGGTGGTAAAGAAGTCGATGTCCTTTACGTGATCTTCCTTATTAAGGATGGCTTGGTAAAGGTGGGCAATACTCCACCGTTCAGGAATATTAAAATCAAACAACTTCGTCAGCTTATCTGCTGCTTCACCGGTAATGTTGTTCCGCCAAGTCCGGAATGGAACCAGTAAGTTACCGTCCTTATCAAACGGCATGTATCCGTGCATCATCGCACTGATACCGATTGAACCAATCTTGGTCAACTTGAGCCCATATTGTTCATTTACACTAGCAGCTAAGTTAGCATAACTTGTCTGGATCCCTTTCCATACTTTTTCAATTGGGTATGTCCAAATGTTGTCCCGGAGTTCGTTTTCCCAAACGAAGTCACCAGAGGCAACCACTTTGTAGTCATCAGTAACCAGCACGGCCTTGATCCGGGTTGAACCTAATTCAATCCCTAAAGCAGTGTTGGCGCTTTCAATTTTGTCCTTAATAGCACTTTTATCCACAGGAATAGCCTCCCTTAAAAACTTAACTTAACATCCATATTGTAAAATATTTGTCCGTACAAATCAAATAAATTTATTAGTTAACTGTAAAATAACTTCATCTGGATGCTTTCACGGAAGTTGCCAAAGCCCTGGCCATAGATGGTACAGCCGCCCTTATGCGTCGCCGTTTTCTTTACTTCAAAACGGAGAACAAACCGGTCTGGATCATAGGATAAATCATCTAATGATACTGGTGACCATGGCTGGCCATCAAGGTAGGTACCGTGGTCTGTGATCCGAAAGGTCTTTTGCAAGCCATACTGGTTTACATTATTCGGTACCCAGACTGGCGTGTATTTCCCTCGCACGTCGGAAAAGTCACCCGGGCTTGTCCAAAAGCCAAGCTCGGTTCCGTTAACTGACACCGTAATGTCTGATGGCCAGTTATTATTTGAAAATGGAAATTCGCTCCCTAGTTCAGCCACAATATCAATCATCTGAAGGTGCTCATCCTTTTTCAGGTGGTTTGGCAGCTGGTATTCCAGGTAGCCATCATTAAACCAAACCATCCCCGCCTCCATCCGGTGTGGGTCCATGAAGTAGGACGGGTTATCAACCTTCCCAATATAATCAGTCTTACCAGCCATCCCACATGATGGTTTGACCGAAAAATTAGTAAACTGCCCCACCGGCACTTCAGTTTTATATACTATTATTTAAGCATTTAGGAACTAAAAAAGCCAGTGGTGAAAGTTAATCCACCACTGGCAAAGCAAGAATTACAGCCGTTCTAATTCTTGTTCAATACTTTGTTCGTTTAACTTACCGTGACGGGCGATTGAGAGGCTCTTAGCAATCTCCAGGTTTTCCTTAGCCTTTTCCTTATCGCCAAGCTCGATATAGGCCCGGCCAACGTACATGTAGAGCTGGTCAAGGATAAACAGTGAGTCACGTTCACGACACAGTTGAATCCCCCGCTGGGCACTTTCAATTGCCTTTTCCGGTTCACCAAGCCGCCAGTACAATTTAGCAATCTGGCAATTAATTGAAGCCCACTGGTGTAGGCTCCCGATCAGTTTCTTATTATCAATTAGCTTAACCGCCCGGTTAGTAAGCCGGATTGCCCGTTCCTTGTCATCCCGTTTCAGGTAGGCAAGTGCCATCCCCGCTGTCGTCATTGCAAGGTAAATATTGGCACTTGTAGTAGCAAACTGGGTCAGGACCAGCTCAAAGTTAAAGATTGCGTCATCAACCTTATCTTCACTAATCTGAACCATCCCGAGTAAGAAGTAGTAACGTTGCTTATCAAAGTCACTGTTGAGATTCTTAACACTAACCTTTGAGATAAGTTTCCTTGCAGTATCATACTCTTGGTCGGTTAATGCATCAATGATCTTGTTGAAAGTATCATTAATTCCGCTAACCTCAATTTCAACAATCCGGTCAGTCTGAATGTTAAGGCGCTCGCAAATCGCTGTTAAAATATCCATCTTCGGTAAACGATTTTGCTTTTCCATCAAACTAATCGTCGCTTGGGTACAAATTCCTTCAGCCAATGCTGTTTGTGACAAACCCCTCTTGCGGCGAATTTGTTTTAAAACATCTCCACGGAGTTTCATTGGTTATCATCCTCATTTAATAATATCAATTGTTTTTAATATTAGCTTTTCTAATATCACATTATAGCACTTTTTATACTATTTTCACTTAAAAGCTTTTGCAAAAAATCAAACTTCACTTTTCAGATATAAATTAGTTGCTAACAAAAAGCGGAATAGCCGTCAACTGGCTATTCCGCTTAAACTTAATTGACTAATTTACTGGCAGTATAAGAAAGTGACCACAAGTTAATTGTACTTTTTCTGGCCTACCCGTTCTTTACCGAGTTCACGGAAGTCATACTTGATCTGACTATTACGCTTGAACTCTTCCAGGCCAAGTTCAATCAGGCGATCAATCAAATCTGAATAAGAAATTCCTGATACTTCCCACATCTGCGGGTAAAGGCTAATGTTCGTGAAACCAGGTAACGTGTTTGGTTCACTAAGGTATGGAATATTATTTGAGTCAACCAGGAAATCAATCCGTGCCAGGCCCTTCATATCAAGTGCCTTGTATGCCTTTAACGCCATATCAGTGATTTCATCAGTCAGGTACTGTGGCAGCTTAACCGGTAGCTCAAAAACAACCCCACTAGCATCAACAAACTTATTTTCGTAGTCGTAGAACGGGTCATCCTTTGGTACCCGTACCGCACCAAGCTTAGATGCTACCGGGTGTTCATTACCAAGAATTGAAATTTCAACCTCTTGTGGGTGGTCAACCCCCTTTTCTGCCAATACCTTAAAGTCATATTTAAATGCATCCTTTAAGGCAGCGGCATACTCTTCCGCGTTCGTTACCCGGTGAATACCAACAGAAGATCCCTGCTTAGCTGGCTTAATGAAGATTAGGTTACCCAATTCTTCTTCCAACCGTCCCCATGAATATTCAGACTGGTTTTCAGGAGTAATCAAAACGTACGGTGTATTCCGAATACCGGCCTCGTTTAGTACCTTCTTAGTCAGGTCCTTATCAAATGACATGGCACTAGCGGCAATGTTGGAGCCAACATAAGGCTTCTTTAATAGCTTAAAGAGCCCTTGCACGGTACCATCTTCCCCCAGGTTCCCGTGGATTACTGGGTAGAAGAAGTCCACCCCTTCCAGCTCGTTTAATGCCATAATTGGTGCCAACGGACGGTCAAGATCCATGTGTTGGTAAGCATCCTTAACTACTTCATCTTCTGGCTCACCATCAAAGATTCGTTGTGAATAAGCATTATTCAACAAGATCCCGTCCTTGGTGAACATGAACAAGCTGACATCGTACTTGTCCTTATCCATGGCATCGTAGATATTATGTGCTGACCGCTTTGAAACATCATGTTCTGATGAGTTGCCACCAAACAACAGTGCAACACGCAATTTCTTTGTCATTTAAAATACCACCTTATAATAATTTTTTATAATTTCAAACCGTATATCTTGAACCTATAGTATATCATGAAACAATAAACGGACCAAGATTGAATTAAAAAGGAGCGAGAAAAAATACCCGCTCTAAGTTGGGACTTTTCTCGCTCCACTTCCTACTTTAATGCAACAACCCAATTTTTACGTGGGTCATCGCTAGAAAGATCATCAGGCTGGTCACGTAGCTGTTCATTAATTGCAACAATTGTCCCTGCTTGCGGACTCTCAAGGTTGGTAACCATGTTAGCCGCTTCGACCGAAACAAACTTCCCGTTTTGCTCGAGCACCGTTCCTACTGCCGGAAGATCAATAAAATATACGGTGCCAAGTTGCCGGCGACCTTCTTCATTCAAGCCAACCAGCCATGAACCATCAGCTTGCTGGTTAGTCCAAAAATAGTTGCTTTTTGTTGCCATTATTGAATTGCCTCATTACCTGAATTCCTTATTACTGCTAAACATGTACGAATGGTGGTGGTACCGCATCGACATCACCATTCCAATCCCAATTAGGTTCCCAATCAACGAGGAACCACCGGAACTGATAAATGGTAGTGGAATACCGGTTAACGGCAGCAACCCAATATTCATTCCGATGTTTTCAAACACGTGGAACAGAATCATCATGATAACCCCGGTTGAGATATAAGCGTAAAACTCATTCTTGGTATCAAAGGTTACCCGAATCATCAGGTAAATCAGTAGGAGGTAGATTAAAATCAAGAGGACCCCACCGATAAAGCCGAAGTTTTCCCCGATAACAGAGAAAATCATATCAGATTCACGAACCGGAACATAAACCTTTGAGTTATTAAAACCAGTCCCGGTAATCCCACCAGAACCAACAGCCTTAATACTCTGCCATAACTGGTACCCCTGGTTAGTCGTATCCTGTTCAGGATGCAGCCAGGTATCAACCCGGTCAAACTGGTAAGCCTGAAAGCCAATGTGCTCCAGGATGGTCCGACCAATCGTACTAGTAACCATTGCAAGGATCGATCCACCAATAACAGTAACCCCGATTACCGCCGGTGCTAAAATCCGCCAGGTTACCCCAGATACCAATACCATCCCCGCAAAGATTGCACAGAAAACCAGCGCAGTCCCAAAGTCATTTTGAAAGTGCAGGGAGATTAAGATTGGTAACAGCCATAAGAACATTGTCCCAATTAACCGCCAGTCAGACTGAACCGTATGAACCGGGTACCGGTTATTGTGGGTAGTAATTACCCGCCCCATCATTAAGATATACGCCGGCTTCATAATTTCCGACGGCTGGAAGGTAAAGGGACCAATAGCAAACCAACTCTTCGCCCCGGTATTAACATAGTACGATCGACTATAAAATACCAAGATGGCAAACATCAAGAAGATACCAATCCAGTATACGATTGGCGCCAATTTCCATAGTTGTTCCGAGTCAAATTGCATGATAACAACAACCAGGATCGTCCCGATTGCGTACCAGACTAACTGGGTAATTACCGACCGTGCCACACTAACCGGTTGTTGGTCATGAACAGCGGCAACGTAGATCGATGCCAGACCGATTAAAGCCAGCATCAATACACAGAAAATAATTCCCCAGTCAATTCGACTTTCTTCATCATTTTGCGAACGTTGCATTACCTAACTCCTTTATGCCAGATTTTTCTACAAGAAACCTTGTAACCAATCCTACCGCTGGTGGAGGTGGTACTGCTGAAGGACCATTTCCAGCCCTTCTTCTTGCGAACGAACATTGAACTCACTCTGGTCAGCAACCAGCATTGCCTTAAACCGTTCCTTGTCGGCAACCACCTCACCAATCAGGCGTTGACCGATAAAGATTTGTTGAACCGGCTGGTGTTGACGTTCAATGTCCTTAACAGTTACTTCAATTTTCTTATCTTTCTTTGACACTTTTTCACCCTTATTATTTATGCTGACGTTGGAAAGTAAAGTGGTCCGGCACCGGATCATAACCGCCCTTAACCAATGGCTGGCAGCGTAAAATCCGGGCAATTCCAAGAAGAATCCCCTTCATACCAAAGCGCTGCAAAGCCTCAATCATGTACTGCGAACAAGTCGGGTGGTAGCGGCAAACACGGTACGGTCGCCGTGCCGAAATTCCCTGTTGGTACCAACGCACTAAGTTACATAACAAGTGAACCATTAAAAGTTACTTCTTCTTGTCTTCCGTCTTCTGCATCCGTTCCAGCATTTCACCGGCACCCTTGGCAACATTGTCCAATGGGTCTTGTGAAACCATTACCGGAACCTTCAACTTTGAACTAAACAGCTGGTCAATTCCACTTAAGAGCGCGGTCCCACCGGTTAAAATGATTCCCCGGTCAATAATGTCACTCGCCAGCTCAGGTGGAATAGTTTCAAGAACGCTAACAGCTGCAGAGACGATTTGACTTAAGGTATCATGGAGTGCCTCTTCAATTTCGTTTTGGTTAACCGTAATTTGCTTTGGCATTCCGGAAGCGACATCCCGACCACGAACGTCCATTTCCTTTGGTTCATCAACTGGCAAGGCCGTTCCGATTTCCATCTTAACGTTTTCGGCAGTATGGTCACCGATGATCAGACCATGCTTATCCTTAATGTAAGCAGCAATATCATTGTTCATCTTGTCACCGGCCATCCGAATAGACTGACTAGCAACAATATCACCAAGTGACAGGATAGCAATATCACTGGTACCGCCACCCATGTCAATTACCATGCTACCACGTGGCTTAAAGATATCGAGGCCAGCACCGATAGCGGCAACTTTTGGTTCATACTCTAAATAAACCTTGCCACCACCAGACTGTTCAGCGGCCTGGATAATTGCCTTTCGTTCAATTTCAGTGATGTTTGTTGGGGCACAAATCATAATGTTTGGCTTAGACATGAAGCCCTTAACGCTCAACTTACCAATAAAGTATGAGAGCATCTCCTGGGTAACATCAAAGTCAGAAATAACCCCGTTCTTTAATGGGCGGATTGCCCGAATATTACTTGGTGTCCGCCCAACCATCCGGTAAGCTTCTGAGCCGACAGCCAATACTTTATTTGTTTGCGTATCGATTGCCACCACAGATGGTTCATTTAATACGATCCCCTTGCCCTGAACATAAATGAGGACGTTAGCAGTTCCTAAGTCGATTCCGATATCTTTAGCCATTCATCTTATCTCCTTTGTTAGCAATTGCTCAATTTAATTCTGACAATCTGTCAGTCGATTTTAAGATAATATCGTTGGTATTATACCACAGTTTTTTTATTTTACTCCTTTTCCTGACCCTTGTTTTGTCGTGGCTGCTGATCAGGAGTAATTTTAAACTTATCTTCAATATTTAAGCGGTCAATCTTGGCGCCAAGTGCCCGCAGCTTCTGGTAAAAATGATAATATCCACGGTCTAGACATTGCGGATTCCGAATTTGGGTAATACCATCAGCAGCTAAACCAGCAAGGACTAAGCTAGCTCCTGCTCGTAAATCTGAAGCCGTCACTTCTGCACCGCTAAATCGCGTTGGCCCATCAAGGATTGCAACCGAACCTGAAATTTGGAATTTAGCATTCATCCGCCGCAACTCTTCTAGGTGGATAAACCGTTTCTCAAAGACGTGCTCCTCCATCGTACTGGTTCCATTAGCCAATAGTTGAAGTACCGTCATTTGTGGTTGCAGGTCAGTTGGAAAACCAGGGTAAGGCATTGTCTTAACGTTAGCTGGTATTAATACCGAGGTCCCGAGTACCCGGAGACCATCTGCCTGCTTGATAATGGTAACACCCATTTCTTCCAGTTTGGCAATCAATGAAGCATTATGTTCCGGCACGGTTCCCTGAACGATCACGTCCCCGTTAGTAACGGCGGAAGCAAGCATCCAGGTGCCGGCCTCAATCCGGTCCGGAATCACCGTATACTCAGCACCATGCAGGTAATAGACACCCTGAATCCGGATAACCTTGCTACCGGCGCCGTGGACATGAGCTCCCATTTTATTGAGAAGGTTTCCCAGCTCAATTATCTCCGGTTCGCAGGATGCATTTTCAATAGTCGTAATTCCGGCGGCCATTGTTGCGGCCATCATGATATTTTCGGTTGCACCAACGCTTGGAAAATCAAGCGGTATCCGGGTACCAACAAGGTGCTCACAACTTGCCTCAATAAAGCCAGCGTCCTGTTTTATCTCGGCACCAAGTTTTTCTAGGCCGGCAAGGTGGAGGTCAATGGGACGAGCACCGATTGAACAGCCACCAGGCAGGGCAATCCGCACATGACCGGTACGGGCGAGCAATGGCCCCATTACTAGTAGAGAAGCACGCATTTGATTTACATAGTCGTACGGGGCTTCTGATGATAAGGGAAAGCTAGCGTTAAGAACTAGTTGTCGTTGCTTTTCCCCATACGCGGTTTTTAAGTTCAAAAAGCCAAGAAGGCGGTCCATCACCTTTACATCCGTAACTGGTGGGACGTTATTGAGTGTGACGGTCCCCTGGACGGCTAAAATAGCGGCAGCTTGTAGTGGCAAAACCGCATTTTTTGATCCTTCGACGGCGACCTTCCCCCGTAATGGCTGGCCACCTTTGATAATTATTTTTTCCATATTCTCCTCCAGCGGCGCTAACGAACTAAGTAAGTAAGGTTACCGATTGCGGTTAAGATTCCCAAAAAGAAATTGGCACAGAGGTAACCAATTGCAGTTGAAAATAAGACGATTGCCAGTGGCAGCGTCCGTGGTGGCCGCTGGAATAACCGTTCAAAATGAAACCCCTGGATGGCGGTAAAAGCCAACCAAATAAAAATAAACTGCACGATAATGTCTAATAAGGCATGGATACCTGTCATCTGCACTTGATCACCTTCTTCTTATAAACCAATTTGTATCATATCATATGATCACGAACAATAGGCACATTCTGAAAAAGTTTAACTTTATATTAAAAATGGAAGTGCGGAGCGGGATTAAGAGGGGCGTAAGGCTAGCATGGCAAAATGGGTTAGCGCGGCACGCGGTAAGCCATTTTGTTTGCTAGACTATAGCTCCTCCCCGCGCAGCACGTTATTGGAAGTGCGGAGTGGGGGCAAGAGGGGCGTAAGGTTAGCATGTCAAAATGGGTTAGCGCGGTACGCGGTAAGTCATTTTGTTTGCTAACCCATATAAAAAAGGACCACAGCAACAGCTGTAGTCCTTTTTAAGTCAACTAATGACTCACTTATTTTTTGATGTACTTAGAAACGTTCAACCGGTTAATAGCACGCTTGAGGTGGACTTCCGCCCGTGCCAAGTCATCATTATTATGATTCTTCTTAGCATCCTCAATTGCCTTTTCGGAACGTTCCTTCGCATGTTGGGCCCGTTCGACATCAATCCGTTCAGGTAATTCCGCACTGTCAGCTGCAATCAACGCTTCGTGGCCATCAAATTGCATGATACCCCCGTTAACCGCGGCAACTTCATCCTCACCTTCATCGTGCTTGACACGAACAACACTGATCTCAAGAGAAGCAATCAATGGCACGTGGTTAGCCATGATCCCCATTTGTCCACCAGAAGTGTTCATGACGATCATTGTCGCCTCGTCATTATCATAGACGGTGCCATCAGGAGTAATAATGGTGACTTTAAATTTACTATCAGCCATAAATTATCCCTCCTAATCTGCTGCGTTTTCTTGTTCAGATTCAGCCTTCATTTTCTTTGCTTTTTCAACAGCGTCATCGATCGTACCAACCAACCGGAATGCTTCTTCTGGAAGGTCATCGTACTTACCTTCAAGGATACCCTTGAATCCCTTGATCGTGTCCTTCAATGAAACGTACTTACCTGGCGTACCAGTAAATTGTTCGGCAACACTGAAGCTTTGTGACAAGAAGTTTTGGATACGACGTGCACGAGCAACAATCGTCTTTTCTTCGTCAGATAATTCATCCATCCCTAAGATAGAAATGATGTCTTGCAGTTCATGGTACCGTTGAAGAACGTGTTGAACTTGCGTTGCGACTTCGTAGTGTTCCTTACCGACAATTTCTGGAGTAAGGGCAGTAGAAGTAGATTCCAATGGGTCCACGGCTGGGTAAATACCAATCTGGGTCAAACTACGTTCCAGGTTAGTAGTAGCATCCAGGTGGGCGAAGGTTGTAGCTGGGGCAGGGTCGGTGTAGTCATCGGCAGGAACATAAACGGCTTGAATAGACGTAATTGAACCCTTCTTGGTAGAAGTAATCCGTTCCTGTAACTGACCCATTTCAGTAGCCAGCGTTGGCTGGTAACCAACGGCTGAAGGAATCCGCCCTAACAGGGCAGAAACTTCTGAACCGGCCTGGGTAAACCGGAAGATGTTGTCGATAAACAGCAGAACATCTTGGCCCTTAACATCACGGAAGTATTCCGCAATGGTCAAACCAGTCAGGGCAACCCGCATCCGGGCACCAGGTGGTTCGTTCATCTGACCATAAACCATGGCTGTCTTTTCCAAAACCCCAGAGGCCTTCATTTCATAGTACATATCGTTACCTTCACGGGTCCGTTCACCAACACCTGTGAAGACAGAAATACCATTGTGACCTTGAGCAATATTGTGAATCAATTCCTGAATCAAAACGGTCTTACCAACACCGGCACCACCGAACAGACCAATCTTACCACCACGAACATATGGAGCCAGCAGGTCAATAACCTTAATACCAGTTTCCAAAATTTCCGTACTGTTGTTTAATTCGTCGTACTTTGGTGCGTCACGGTGAATTGGCATCCGCTTTGCATCAGGTCCAAATTCCGGTCCGTTGTCAACAGGTTCACCTAAGACGTTAAATACTCGTCCCAGAGTATCGTCACCAACTGGCACACTAATTGATGCACCAGTGTTTTCAACTTCCATTCCACGTTGAAGACCATCAGTACCGTCCATGGCAATCGTCCGAACAACACCGTCACCTAATTCCAAGGCAACTTCAGTTGTTAAGGTCTTGTCATCACTTTCCTTAATCTTCAAAGCATCGTTAATTTCCGGAAGCTTACCGTCTAAGGGGAATTCAACATCGACAACTGGTCCGATAACTTGTACAACTTTACCAGAACTCATGTTGTTTCCTCCTACGTTTGAAATTATTCTTGTGCTGTCATCCCACCGGTAATTTCGGTGATTTCAGTCGTGATGGCAGCCTGCCGTGCACGGTTATATTGCAATTCCAACGTTGAAATAATGTCATCAGCGTTATCAGTTGCAGACCGCATGGCATTAGCACTTGAGGAGTGCTCAGACGTCTTAGCATCAAGAAGCGCTCCATAAAGTAAACTTTCTGCGTATTGGGCTACTAACGCAGAAACAATTGCCGTATCTGACGGTTCGAATTCATACTCCGCTGAAACGTGAGCAGAAGTAACATCACTGTTTTCCAGTGGTGTGTCCTTTTGCTTACTTGGCATATTGCCATCTTCATCGAGTAATGAGTGCTCTGTAATTGGTAATACATCATGGGCAATGACGTGTGAAGAAATTCGGTTGACGTAGTGGCTGTAAACCATGTACATCTCGTCGAATGCTTGGTCATTGTACATTTGAACGGCAGTCCGAACAATCGGTAAGGTTTCACGGAAAGTAGGAACGTCACTAACACCAGAATACTGGTAAATAATGTTCATTCCACGCTTCTGCAAAAACTCTGTCCCGGTCTTACCAACCGTCAGAAAAACGGTGTTATCTTCGTTTAGATTGTGCTCCTTCATCAAGGCCATCGTTTGCTTAAGAATGTTACTGTTGTAACTTCCTACCAAACCACGGTCTGAAGTAATTACAAGCACACCAGTTTTCTTAACTGGACGCTTTTTAAATAGTGCAGCGTACACATCGTCTTGGGAAGCAGCAGATGTTGCACTGTGAGATTTAACCAGATCAGCCAACATTTGCTTAACCTTCTCCGCATAGACTTCGTAGGTTTGAGTATGGTGTTGAATTTGATTCAGTTTAGCAGTAGAAACCATCTGCATGGCAGAAGTAATCTGCCGCGTGCTCTTCGTTGAGTCAATTTTGTGTTTAACTGCAGCAAGTGAAGCTGGCACTAAATCTCACCGTCCTTTCGACTAGTATTATCAAGCATTACTTAGCAGCAGCTTTCTTTTGGTCATCACTTGATTGGAATGACTTAGAAAATTCTGCAACAGCATTCAACAGGGCGTCGCCTTCTGGTAACTTACCTGTCTTTTCAATACTATCGTAAAGGTCTTGGTGATTTGCGTGCATAAATGCAGCTAATTCACTTTCATAACGTTGAACATCGTCCAGCGCAATCTTATCAATGAAGCCCTTTGACAAAGCAAACAGGGTGACAACCTGTTGAGAAACAGTTTGTGGTTCGTGCAAGCCTTGCTTCAAGACTTCCATCGTCCGTTGACCACGGTTCAACCGTGCCTGGGTAGCTTCATCCAAGTCAGAACCGAATTGGGCGAATGATGCCAATTCATTGTAAGAAGCGATATCCAAACGTAAGGTACCAGCAACCTTCTTCATGGCCTTAACCTGGGCGTCACCACCAACCCGGGAAACAGAAGTACCGGCATCAATGGCAGGACGTTGGCCAGAGTAGAATTCATCAGAATCCAGGAAGATCTGACCATCAGTAATTGAAATAACATTGGTTGGAATATATGCAGAAACGTCACCAGCCTGCGTCTGAATGATTGGTAAGGCAGTCATTGAACCACCACCAAGGTCATCAGACAAACGTGCAGCCCGTTCCAGTAACCGTGAGTGGGTGTAGAAGATATCACCAGGGTAAGCTTCACGGCCTGGTGGACGCCGCAAAATCAGTGAAAGTTCACGGTAAGCATCGGCCTGCTTTGAAAGGTCATCATAAACAATCAAAACATCCTTGCCACCAAACATGAACTCTTCACCCATGGCGGCACCAGCATATGGAGCAATGTAAAGCATTGGAGCTGGGTTGGAAGCACTAGCTGAAACAACGATTGTGTAATCCAGGGCACCATAACGACGTAAAGTTTCTACACTTGCCTTAACGGTTGATTCCTTTTGACCGATGGCAACGTAAATACAAATAACGTCTTGGTCCTTTTGGTTAATAATCGTGTCCAGAGCGATAGCGGTCTTACCAGTCTTACGGTCACCAATGATCAATTCACGCTGACCACGACCAATTGGAACTAAGGCATCGATAACCTTAATACCAGTTTGAAGAGGTTCGCTAACACTCTTCCGCTCCATAACACCCGGAGCCTTACGTTCAATTGGACGAGTCTTGGTCGTCTTGATCTCACCAAGGCCATCAAGTGGACGACCTAGTGGGTCAACAACCCGTCCCAGTAATTCATCACCGACGGGTACTTCCATGATTCGACCCGTCCGTTTAACAGTGTCACCTTCACGAATGCCGCTAAAGTCACCCAAAATAACGATACCAACATCGTTACTTTCAAGGTTTTGGGCCATCCCGTAAACACCGTTGCTAAATTCGAGCAACTCACCAGCCATGGCATTTTCCAAGCCATCGGCACGAGCAACACCATCACCAACATAGGTTACCGTACCGGTTTCTTCAACAGAAACTTGGTTTTGGTAGTTGGCAAGTTGTTTCTTGATGAGTGAACTGATTTCCTCAGTTTTAATGCTCATAAAGGTCTCACCTCTTTAACAAAAGATCTATATTATCTAACTAGTAAACGACGAATTTGCTTAATCTTTGAGCTGAGGCTACCATCAAGCGTCTTATGATCAGCATGAACAATAACCCCACCTAAAATTTCAGGATCAACACTTTCATTAAGTACGACTTCGTTAGCACCAAAGCGCTTTGCTAAGTTCGCTGAAAGTTGGTCCCGTTGTTGTTTATCGAGTTGGATCGCTGTAACAACGTCGGCATGCATCCGCTTGTTAACGTGATCATACCGCCGTTCAAACTCATCAATAATTGCGACCATACAATCCATGCGGCCGTAATCAAAAAGCATTTGAATCAAGTTCGTTACATACTGGGAAGCCCCCTGTTGTAAGTCACTGACCAACGCTTTCTTATCATCGAGGGACATCTGCACACCAGCTAAGGCGGCTTCTAATCCTTCGTTGTCCTCAAAGACTTGGCGTAAAGCAATTAATTCTTGATAAGTTTGATCGACTTCGTTGTCTGCATCGACCAATTCAAACAGAGCCCGTGCATAACGACGAGCAATCGTCTTCTTATCAAGACTCATGATCTACCAACCCTTCAATGTAGGAGTCGATCAATTCTTTTTGATCGTCTGCCTTTAATTCTTTTTGGATGAGTTTGGAAGCAATCTCAATAGATAAGTTTGCAACGTCATCCTTAGCACCGTTCAACGCGTCACGACGTGCTTGATCAGCATCTTGTTGTGCTTGTTGCTTAAGTGCTTGAGCATCATTTTGTGCTGCTTCAACAATTTGTGCTCGTTGTGTTTCGGCTGACTTCTTGGCATTGTTAACAATGTCAGCAGCTTCTTGACGTGAATTCTGCAGTTCGGCTTGCCGCTTAGCAGCCATTTTTTCTGCATTTTCACGGGACTTGGCAGCATTGTCGATATCACTGGCAATCTTGTCCGCCCGCTTCTTCATCATGTTAGTAACTGGACTCCAAGCGAAGTGCTTGACCAGCAACATCAGGATAATGAAGGTGACAATGTAGAAAATCAGGTCACCAACGTATAAACTGTTTGATTCAGCTAACACATTGTTCACAAACATCTATTGACACCTCCTTGTCTAAAAAATAACAGTGATTGCAATAATTACTTGTTCATAACAAGGAAGCCGATAACGATGGCGATGATAGGCATGGCTTCAATCAAACCAACACCAATGAACATCGTTGCTTGTAAACGACCTTGTAATTCTGGTTGACGTGCAATACTGTCAACAGTGTGTCCAATTAAGATACCATCACCGATAGCAGCACCCATAGCTGCGATACCTGCAGCAATTGCTCCTAATGCCATTTTAAAATTCCTCCTTAGAGATTATTATTCGGAAACCTTCCGAGAAATATAAACCGTCGTTAATGTTACAAAGACATATGCCTGGATTGAACCGATAAAGATTGAGAATCCTTGCCAACAAAGTTCGAGCAAAAGACTCGGAATGATTGTCAAAATACCATGTGAGAATGCCATATTGGCGATTAAACTCATTAACAGTTCACCGGCAAAAATGTTACCAAAGATACGGAGACCAAGCGTCAAGAAGTTAGCAAAGTCTTCAATGATGTTAATTGGGAGCATCAACGTAAATGGCTTCGTGTAGTTCTTTAAGTAACCACCTAGACCATTGTGTGCAACCCCGGCAAAGTGTGCCAATGCCATTACCATCAGTGAGAATGTTAACGTTACGACTGGGTCTGCCGTTGGACTTCTAAGCACTTCGACTCCATTCCAATGGAATTGGAACAGCAAACCGAATTGGTTAGCGAAGAAGATGAAGACAAAGAGAACAAAGGCAAAGAAACTATAGTGGCCCTGTTCTGATGCCGGCATCTGACTCCGGACAATCCCGTTCGTGAAGTCAATCAACCACTCAAGTACGTTTTGAGCACCTTTTGGCTTCATTTGAATCTTTCGTGACATCCCGTAAAGAGTGAAGAACACGATTGCGTAGATAATCAGTCCAGAAACAATATTCGTTGTATTGAACGTGAGTCCGAAAAGCTTAAAAGTCAAAGCATCACCGCCCATTCATATTCCACCTCTTTCCTTATAACAATAATTTGGCTGTAAATTGGATACGTCGCAAAGAAAACGAATTAGCCCAAGTTACGATAGTTAATATATCATTATTTTCTTTAAATATCAAAAAACATTAAGTAAATAGAACATTTTCTCCATTCTGTTTTTTCCGCCATTATGCGGTTCTGACGCTTTTTTAGCGTTTCCGCAGGTTCGTTTTTTTATTCTGACTAACTGTTCTTTAATTTTTCCTGTTATCGCCATTTAAACCAAAAAAGCATTACATAGTAAGGAAGAACTTCTCTTCCTAGTAGTAATGCTGAATACTTATTCATTAACAATTTTAGACCGCCGCTTGGTCATGATCCATGCGGTAGTTGGTACAGTTAGTAGAACCCCGACAAATGAAATCAGGATTTCGATCATCTCAGCAACAAAAATTTTGTTATTCATAATTGTGCCGATCGAGTAATGGAGCCCCGCAAACCAAATGAAGAGGGCAAGGAAACCACCAAAGAAGCCAAAGAACAAGGTATTGAAAGTGGTACCGATAATCTGTCGCCCAATTGCCAACCCACTGCTCATTAGCTGGGAATTAGGAACCTGCGGGTGGGTTGTTAGAATTTCAGTTAAACCAGCGGAAATTGCCATTGCCGCTTCCGCAATCGCACCAAGTGTACTAAGCGTTGTGACCGTGATTAAGACCTTGAAGTAACTGATCCCAATTAGAATTGACATTCCCTCAAGGTCGTCACTATCTTCAGTCCCAAAGCCCTGCACCATTGCCCAGTGTTCAACAAAGAAGATCAGCGCAATTAGTACCGCCGTGACAATCAACGAGGCATAGAAGGCCGTGACCGTTGTCCGCAAATCATCTTCACCCATGAAGATGGTAATCGCCAAAATTGTGATACCGGTGGTGATGGTGACAAATAGCGGTGGAACGTGAAAGGCAATCAACACAATTGCAAAGTAGAGGAAGCCAAAGTTCAACAGGAGGCTGATAAAGGCACTCCACCCCTGCTTTCCGCCGACTAATACCATCAAGATTAATAACACTAGCCCCAGTGCCGTAATTGTACTCATTTGCTTCGCCTCCCTAATAGCAATGCACCAAACGCACTAACCAGCGGTATTGCTAGGACAATTCCAATTCCACTGACAAGACTTTGAACCGTCCCTAGGCTCATGTTCATTGCAAAAGTATAGCCCCAGGAATTTCCGTTTTTAATGTACAGCAAGCTGCTTGTAAACGTATCAGCCATGAAAATTAAGAATAAAACATTAACTAGCGGCCCCATGATTGATTTACCAACGTTTCTCCCTGACATGAATAATTCCTTCCAGGAAACAAGCGGGTTTAACTGTTTTAATTCAAACAGAGTCGCAATGATATCGCTTGATTCATCCATTACCGCACCGAGCGAACCCAGTAAAGTTTCCGCAATAAATAGTGGACGCGGTACCTGGGTTACATACTGCATTGACTCATAATAGATCCCACGTTCATGCGTTAATGCAAAGACCAAGAGACTAATTCCGAGCGCAACAAAGGTACCAATCACCGTTGCGCCAAAAGTAGCCAGCATTTTCTTTGTTGGGCCAAGGATCAAGAAGAGACTGACCCCCGTAAAAATCACTGCTAGTGTTCCAAAGATCGGCATCACGTGTTCACCATTATTCTTTAGGTCGATCACAATTGCCAATACAAACAGCAAGGCATTCACGATCACACTAAGAAGTGCAAAGGCACCAGCGTTACCCATCATCATTAACAATAGTAAGCAAACTAACCACAGCAGGAAGACAATTACCCCATCACGTTTGTAACCTGCAACATTAGCACTGAGCTTCCCTCGGGACTTCTTTAGCTGGGTTAAGAAGATTTGGTCTCCCCGTTTGTATTTTTGGTCCATCGGTTGTGAGTCACTATAAGTATTGCTTACCGCTAATTCTTCACCAC
The DNA here is from genome assembly GCF_947387525.1 of Limosilactobacillus viscerum. Lineage (GTDB taxonomy): Bacteria > Bacillota > Bacilli > Lactobacillales > Lactobacillaceae > Limosilactobacillus > Limosilactobacillus viscerum. The sequence continues at coordinate 39,342 of NZ_CANDNW010000003.1, read as the reverse complement.
GGTAGCGGGTATTTAATAGTCGGACCGTTAACGTTTGCTGGTGCTCGTGGTCCACGTTTTTAAACTGGTCGGTTGTTTTCTGGACGGAACCCGCCCGTACTTTTTCAACCTGGGCAATCGGTCGTTGGTAAAAGCGCTGGTTGTGACTGACAAACAGCATTGCAAATAACCCGACTACTAGCAATCCCACTAGTAGTACCAGCCGTTTTCGTGACCAATAACGGTTTCGCATCTTGGCATCCCCTTCAAATCAAACTATTTGTCATTGTACGCTTCCGTGAGCACAAAAAAAGCAACCGTTGCAAAGTTTTACCTTTTTGTAACGGTTGCTCTTAATAATTAAACTTACTTGGTACCAAAGAGCCGGTCCCCAGCATCTCCTAATCCAGGAACAATGTAACCATCTTTATTAAGGTGGTCATCTAAGCCGGCAGCATAAATATCAACGTCAGGATACTTTTCACGAACTGCCTTTACCCCTTCTGGTGCTGCAACGAGGCAAGCAAACTTCATGTTCTTTTCTTGGCAACCACGCTTCTTCAAAGCATCAATTGCCATCATTGCTGAACCACCGGTAGCAAGCATTGGGTCAACGATAAATAATTGCCGTTCCGTAATATCATTTGGCAACTTAACAAAGTATTCGTGTGGCTTCAAAGTTTTTTCATCACGGTACATGCCGATAAAACCGATCTTAGCTGCTGGAATCAACTCCGTCATTCCATCAACCATTCCTAAACCGGCACGCAAGATTGGAACAATTGCGACCTTCTTACCAGCAAGTTCCTTCTTGGTGGTCTTCGCAATTGGCGTTTCAATTTCAACATCCTTAAGTGGCATATCCCGTGCCACTTCATAGGCCATCAGGGTTGAGATTTCCTTAACGGTCTCGCGGAAGAACTTTGTACCAACATTCTTGTCCCGAATCATTGTTAACTTGTGTTGGATCAGTGGGTGATCCATAACTTCAAATTTGCCCATGACAAAAACACTCCTTTGAATTTCTCCACTATTTTACCAAAAAAAATGAGAAGTTGTTAGCTTCTCACAGTATTTTTTGAATGTTTGCTCATTATTTTACTTGCTGGGGGTCAAAATGAACACCACCAGCAGATTTGTTCAGCCGGTTCATGTAAGCCCGACCAAGGTCCCGTGCCGAAAATGCCTCGGTAACAATTGCTTTAACGTTATGTTCATCATCAAATTCACGCAAGCCATCGAAGAGCCGGGCACTGGCATCCTTAACACCTTCGCCAAGCGAGAATTGAACGGCATTCATTGGCAGCGATAATTCTTTTAGGATCTTCCCCTCTGCCATAAAGCCAACATCGAACGGTTGCTGGCCAACCCATTTGGCAACTTTTTTCCAGTCAGTGCCCTCATCAACAATATATACTTGTGCACTCGGTGCATAGTGCTTGTATTTCATCCCCGGTGCCTTTGGAATTTCATTTTTGCCTACCTTGTGATGGTTAAGGTCAATTGAACCAATGACACTTTCAATGTCCGCCTTTGTGACCGCACCAGGACGCAAGATTACTGGTGTATCAGTTGACATGTCAAGGACGGTCGATTCAACCCCTACCCGTGTTGGTCCATTATCCAGGATTCCCGTAATCTTACCATTTAAATCGTGGTAAACGTGCTGGGCAGTCGTTGGGCTCGGCTTACCGGAAGTATTGGCAGACGGGCCAACAATTGGAACACCGGCCTTACCGATTAAGTCCAGCGTTGGCTGACAATCAGGGAAACGGAAGGCAACCGTTGATAGGCCACCCGTAACCGTCTTTGATAAAGCACCCTTCTTAATCTTCAGGATGATGGTCAAGGAACCCGGCCAGAACTTTTCCATCAGCTTACGGGCATTGGCAGGAATTTCCGCCGCGTATTTTTCAACCATTGCAACCGAATTGACGTGAACGATCAACGGGTTGTCGCTAGGTCGGCCCTTGGCTAAATAAACATTCTTTACTGACTGTTCGTTCGTTGCATCGGCCCCCAATCCATAGACAGTTTCTGTCGGAAAAGCAACCAGTTCCCCGCGTTGGATTGCTGCCGCCGCTTCATCAATTTGATTTAATTGATATATTTTCGTGTTCATTTTTGCTAATTTCCTCCTGTGCCAGAAAAATTCCATGCGTGTACCATCCTCATTTTACCAGCCACATCATGGCGAACTGCCATTTTGGCCTGTTGATCACACTGCTTTAACAGTGCTTGAATACTCTCTTCCTGGTCATAACCAGTTTCACCAAAGACTTGCCCTCCAGCTGTCAGGTGGTCACCAACCGTCGCAAAGAGTCGGTGGTAGAAGCCGAGCCCGTGTTCATCAGCGAACAACGCAATTGCAGGCTCGTTGTCTAAAACAGACCGGTCCATCACCGCCGTATCATCACGATCGATATATGGTGGATTAGTAACGATTAGGTCAAACCGCTTTTGAAGCCGATCAAAGAGGTCACTCTCAACCAACGGGAGGTCAAGGCGATACCGCTCCATATTCTCCCGTGCGACATTCAGGGCCGCACGAGAAATGTCACTCAGCGTGATTGACCATTGTGGCCGCTCCAACGCAAGCGTAATTCCAATTACACCGCTGCCAGTTCCCAGGTCCAGTACCCGGATATTTCGGTCGGCAGGAATTGTTGCGAGCACCCACTCAACTAGTTCGGCCGTTTCGGGTTCAGGGATCAAGACATCCCTTGTAACCGTGAATTGCCGACCATAAAAGTTGGTCGTACCAACAATATATTGCGCCGGCACATCATCCAGAAGCTGAGCAACCGCATTCTTAAACCACTTCTCCTCTTCAAAAGGCATCTGGTCACGGTTATGGAGTAAAAGGTGCGTATCATCCCAACCCATCCGTTGCTGGAGTAAAAACTGGGGAGCATTAGGATCAACTTCACTACCATTCAGCTGTGCCTTTGCCCACCGCTGGGCAGCAAAATAGGTCCACCCGTTACTCATTGCGTAGTTGCTCCAGCTTCTTCGTCTGGTCAGCCACAATCAATGCTTCAATAATTTCATCGAGGTCCCCAGCCATAATCTTATCGAGCTTATTCAACGTTAACCCAATCCGGTGGTCAGTAACCCGGTTTTGGGGGAAGTTGTAGGTCCGGATCCGTTCTGACCGGTCACCAGTACCGATTGCGTTCTTCCGCTTTTCGTCATAAGCACTCTGCTCTTTTTGTTGGTAGTAGTCATAAACCCGTGACTTCAGAATCCGCATCGCTTTGGCACGGTTTTGCTGCTGTGACCGTTCATCCTGCATGGCAACGACAATCCCGGTTGGCAAGTGGGTCATCCGGACAGCTGATGATGTCTTGTTAACGTGCTGACCACCAGCACCGCTAGAACGATATACATCAACCCGAATATCTTTTGGATCAAGGTCAACATCAACGTCCTCGGCTTCTGGCATTACACCAACCGTTGCCGTTGACGTGTGAACCCGCCCGGCCGATTCAGTAACCGGTACCCGCTGAACCCGGTGGGCACCATTTTCAAACTTTAACTTTGAATAAACCTTATCACCGGTAATCATTAAGGCAATTTCCTTAAAGCCACCAACTTCGGTTTCGTTCTTATCAACCACTTCAACCTTCCAGCCCTGTCTTTCAGCATAGTGAAGGTACATGTTGTATAAGTCGGCCGCAAAAAGGCTCGCTTCATCCCCACCAGCGGCACCACGGATTTCCATGATAATGTTCTTATCATCATTTGGATCCTTTGGAATAAGCAAAACTTCCAGTTCCTTTTCTAACTGTGCTTGTTTTTCTTTCGAATCAGCAAGTTCTTCCTTGGTCATCGCGGTCAAATCTGGATCGTCAGTTTCCCGGAGCATTTCTTCGTCATCCTTAATGGTCTGGGTAACTTGCTTGTATTCATTATATTTTTCAACCGTTTCCCGGAGGCTACCTTCCTCCTTGGAAAGCTTCATGAACCGTTGTGAATCGGCAATAACTTCCGGGTCGCTGATTAACTCGTTTAATTCATCATAACGGTCGGCAACTGCTTGAAGCTTGTCAAAGATCTCTGCAATTTCCATTATTAATTCTCCTCTTTCTTTCCTAGTAGTGGGTGGAAGTAATGTTTACGGCAAACTGGATAGTAGGATTCATTGCCACCAATTTGGACCTGCTCACCCTCGTAAACTGGTTTGCCGTCGTGAATCCGTAAGTTCATGGTTGCCTTATGTGGGCAGAACCAACAGATTGTCTTCATTTCCTCAATCTTATCAGCATAAATTAACAGGTACTTAGACCCCTCGAACAATTCATTCTTGAAGTCATTTTTGAGGCCAAAGGTCATTACCGGGATATTTAACTCATCGACGATTTTGATCAACTGTAAAATGTGCCTCTTTTTTAAGAACTGGGCCTCATCAATCAGCACACAGTACACCTGATGGTCAACATTCTTAACATAATCGTAAATATTGGTATCGTCCATTACCGGTTGAACCTTCCGTTTGAGGCCAATCCGACTAGCGATAATCCCTTGTCCAGAGCGGTTATCAACGCCACTTGTCATTAAGACAACCGGCTTCCCCTGTTCCTCATAGTTATGAGCAACCTTGAGGATATCAATTGACTTGCCAGAATTCATTGCACCATATTTAAAAAACAGCTGTGCCACGTGTGATTTCCCCTTTTATGCATAGTACTTTTATTATATCTAAAAGCTGCAGGCTTTTAAATACTTCGCTACGCCCCAACCTATTCTACCGAAATCATTTTGATTTTTCGAATAATAAGGGTAAAATTAGTTTAAATTATTTACCTAGGGACCTGAAAGGAGTCAGTCAAATGTCAATTCGCAGTACATTTGCCGAATCAATCGGCCGGTCTAGTTACTGGTTCCTCCACCGCTTCCGCAATGGTGGGAGCTCATTGCCAGGAAAATTAACCCTCACAATTGATCCCCACATTCTACATTCATTTAGCAAAAAATACGACCTCGTAATCGTTACTGGGACAAATGGGAAGACCCTAACGACTGCGTTAAGTGTCCGGGTACTTCGCAGTAAGTATGAGCAAGTGCTTACCAATCCCACCGGTTCAAATATGGAACAGGGGATCGTAACTACCTTCATTACCGCTCCCCGGCCACATAAAAAGGGGCTGGCGGTACTAGAAGTCGATGAAGCAAACGTAATTAAGGTGACCCAGTTTATTAAACCGGTAGCCTTTGTCTTTACTAATATTTTCCGTGACCAAATGGACCGTTACGGTGAAATCTATACTACCTACCGTAAAATTCTGGCGGGGGTACGGCGAGCACCCAAGGCCACCATTATTGCCAATGGTGATGAGCAGCTCTTTAACACCGACAGCTTACCCAACCCGGTAATCTACTATGGCTTTAATCACCAGCACCGGCCGGCATTCGACGCCCCGGCTAATACTGATGGCTTACTCTGCCCAAAATGTCAGCACATTTTACATTACCACTTACGGACTTACGCCGGCCTTGGTGCCTACTTCTGTCCGCACTGTGGTTTCCACCGGCCACCGTTAACATACGCAGTGACCAGCCTAAACAAACTTACACCTACCAGTTCAACTTTTGCGATTGATGGTCAGGAATATACAATCGGGGTTGGCGGTCTTTACAACATCTACAATGCCCTGGCGGCTTATTCACTTGGGCGTTACTTTAACGTTAGTCCCGCACAGATTAAACAAGCCTTTGAAAGCGATGAACGAGTCTTTGGTCGGCAGGAAGTGATCAACATTGGTGACAAAAAGGTGACCATGGTCCTCGTCAAGAATCCGGTTGGTCTTAACCAAGTGCTCGACATGATTGCAACTGATCTGCGCCCGTTCAGTCTTGGCTTCCTCCTCAATGCAAATTATGCTGATGGAATCGACACTAGCTGGATCTGGGACGGCAACTTTGAGCAGTTCACCCACAATGACGTTCGGCAGTATTTTACTGGTGGTGAACGCTACAAGGATATTTCCACCAGGTTAACGATGGCGGGAGTTAGTGATCTTTGGGAAGAGCCGGACCTTACCAAGGTGGTTGACCGGATTAAACAATTGCCAACCGACCAGGTATACCTGCTTGCCACCTACACCGCGGTCCTCCAGCTTCGAAAGATTTTAGCAGAACAAGGCTATATCAAGGGAGGGATGGACTAATGGCAAAATATCAGCTTAACCTTGCCCACTTGTACGGCAACCTTCTTAACACCTATAGTGACGTTGGCAACATCATTGCGCTCCGTTATTATGCCATCCGGATGGACACAGCGATTAACACAACGGTAATCAGCATTGGTGATCAATTTAACCCCGATGAGTTCGACCTCGCCCTTTTCGGCGGCGGCCAAGACTATGAACAATACGTGGTTTCAAAAGACTTGCCAAATAAAAAGGCGGCGCTTAGCAAGTTTATCAATGATGGAAAGCCCTTGTTAGCAATTTGCGGTGGTTACCAGCTACTCGGTCATTTTTATATTGGTGCCGATGGGAAAAAGATTCCTGGTCTGGGGTTACTCGACCACTATACACTCAGCCAGGATAATCATCGTTTTATCGGTAATATCACCATTAAGGATGAAAAGACTGGCAACGAATACCATGGCTTTGAAAACCACAATGGCCGAACCTTTCTTGGTAAGGGTGAACGGCCGCTGGGTAAAGTTATCACCGGAAACGGTAATAATGGTGAAGATGGTACAGAAGGAGCTATTTATAAGGAAGTTTACTGTTCCTACTTCCACGGTCCGATCCTGACACGAAACGGGGAAATCGCCAAGCATCTTCTTCTTACCGCGCTTCATAATAAGTATCCTGCTGCTGACTTGAGCACACAACGATCCTTATTAATTAAGCCAACATTCTAATATTCTTTGAAGGGGGCATGACAGAACCGAGTTTTGTCACGCCCCTCTTGTTGAATACAGCGCTATCCCCCCTGCTCACATTTTAAAATTTCATAAAAAAGCAATGATAAATTTGTCATATTCAAAATATTAATACTTGCCGGATACTTACCACTGAGCATACAATTAGTTTGTAACTATCTAATTAACGTATTAACAACTCAGGGGGAGTAATTTAGCATGTCTGGACGACTACAAGACAAAGTCGCAATTATTACCGGGGCCGCCAGTGGCCAAGGTGCAATGGAAACAAAGATTTTCCTACAAGAGGGTGCCAAGGTCATTGCTACTGATATCCAAAATGACCTTTTAACCAAAAAGGATGCCGAACTTAGAAAGGAGTTTGGTGACAACCTGCTTTCAATTACTAGTGATGTCACCAGTGAAGATGCTTGGGTTAACATTGTTAAGCAGGCAGTCGACAAGTTTGGCAAAATCGATATTTTGGTCAACAATGCCGGAATTGGAACCACTGATAAAACTAGTGGCTTAACGGACTCAACGGTTGAAGATTGGTACCGCTACATGAATACCAACGCGATGGCGCACTTCTTAGGGATGAAACACGTGGTCCCATATATGAAGAAGAATGGGCAGGGTGCCATCATTGATATTTCATCCTTAGCAAGTGTCCAGGGGATTGCAGGAGCATCCCCTTACACTGCTTCAAAGGGTGCTTCACGGGCCTTTACTAAGGGTGCCGCTCGTGACCTTGGGAAATACCATATTCGGGTTAATTCAGTCCTACCTGGCTGGATTGTTACCCCAATGATGCAACAATTTACCCTAAACAAGGAAAAACTAGATGCGTTAATTAAGGGAATCCCGCTCGGCTACTTAGGTAATCCTGAAGATGTTGCCTACGCGGTTGTCTTCCTTGCATCCGACGAAGCTCGTTTCATCAATGGTGCAGAGTTAGTCGTTGATGGTGGACAATCCGTTCGGGGATAAGTGGTAAAATCGAATTTTCTTAATACAAATCCAAAAAGGATGAGCCTGCGAAGAAACTGAAATTTCTCCCGGGCTCATCCTTTTTATATTAGTCAATTCATGTGGTCAGTGATTAAATCATAAACCTTTTTGGCGTCTTCTGCCGTCTTGCTAATCAAAATTAGGGTATCGTTACCAGCCAACGTACCAATTACCCCTGGGACATCAAGCTCATCAAACATCCCTGCCAAAATCGTCGCATAGCTAGAGTTAGGCTCGGTCTTAACCACGTTTAAGAACTGGACCGTCTCAATTGACTGAACATTATTGCGGATACCAAGATAAAGACGGTCATAGTTATGTGCTGGATCTTTTTGCAGCTGAACATAGTAGGTATGACCTGTCCCATCACTAGCCTTAACGATATTTAACGTATGAATATCACGTGAGATTGTTGCCTGTGTAGTCTCGATTCCGGCATCCGTTAATAATTGCAGTAGTTCTTCTTGGGTCTCAATTTTTCTTTCATTTACTAACTGCGCAATAAATTTACGGCGTTCTTTACGGTCCATTATCTTGTTGTCCCCCTTCACAGCAAAATTTAATTTTTATTCATTTTTTGGATTAATTATAAATTATAATAATCATTTTAGCAAAAGATGTCAACGGTAGTAATGGTCAATGCGGCGGTTTTATCCCTTTCCGGTTTCCTCACTAATTAATTGTATAAAAATTAGGGACGTTGCATTTCATGCAAGTAGGTGGCGAATATTTTATCACGCCGGTCAAGGTAGGCTTGGTTCTTAGCAGTGGGGTGAACCCGGTTTGTTAGTACAATTATCCCCCGATCACTCTGTCGGTCAAGGATCAGCCAGGTACCCGTATAGCCAGTATGACTAATTAACAAGTGGTGGTCGGCTTCCCGTGAATGTAACAGTTTCCACCCTAATGACCGGCTATGTTCACCAGCCATTGGTGTTTGATCCATAAAAAATGCATCAACCATTGCAGGCTTCAAGAGGCCGGCCAGGTTTTCTTCAATCAGCGCCCTGCTAAAGGTCGTCAGGTCGTCAAGGGTGGCAAATAATCCTGCACAACCGCAGTGTTCACCAAGGATATAGCCTTTCGGGTCGTGCACGGTCCCCCGAATTAGCCCACGCTTTGGCTGAATTTCCGTTGGCACACACTTACTAGCTACGGGGTTAAAGGTAGCGCCGCGCATCCCTAGTGGTTTTAACACCCGCTCAGCTATTACCTTCTGGACCGGGGCCTGACAAATTTGTTCAACAATCCACCCCAGGTACAGGAAGTTCACGTCAGCATACCTGATTTGCCGATTCAGCGAGGAATTAACGTGCATTTGGGTTAAGAAAACATGCTTTAGCTCAACTGGTCCCAGTTCATCACGGTGCGGAATATAACCTGCAATACCAGAAGTATGCGTGATCAAATTACGAATCGTTGGTCGGGGATCCGTAAATTCCGGTAGATATTTTTGAACCGGGTCCTCCAGCGTTAATTTTCCTTCCTGGAGTAACATTGCAACCACTGGTACCGTCCCCACTACCTTCGTCAGTGAGGCCAAGTCATAATCCATCCCCTCTTCCAACGCTTCGGGAAACGGTCGCGTTTGTGCAAGTCCCCGTACCTGCCGAAGTTGTTCCTGTCCTTCAAAAATGAGGTAACTGATTCCGGGAACCACTCCATCATGGACTAGTGTGTTCAACTGCTTAACTGTTTGCGAATATGGCTTCATCATTTTACCTTCTTTAAACTAAAAAACTGCTGTAGTAGGTACTTATTCTACCACAGCAGTTTTTATTAAATATTGTTACCGAGGAATTGACTATTGTACAGGTCGGCATAGAAACCGTTTTTAGCCATTAGCTGGTCATGGTTCCCCGTTTCAATAATGTGTCCGTGGTTAACCACGATGATTTGTTCAGCATTACGAATAGTCGATAGTCGGTGAGCGACCACGAAACTAGTCCGGTTCTTCTGCAAATCATTCATCGCCGTCTGAATCAAGGCCTCCGTCCGTGTATCAACAGAACTGGTGGCCTCATCCAGAATTAAAATATCAGGGTTAGCCAGGAAGGCCCGGGCAATTGTCAGCAGTTGCCGTTGCCCCTGCGAGATATTTGAAGCTGACTCGTTCAGCACGGTTTGGTAGCCATTTGGCAGCTCACGAATAAAGCTATCAGCATAGGCCATTTTCGCTGCTTGGTAAACTTCTTCTTCCGTGGCATCTTCACGGCCATACTTGATGTTGTCATAGATTGTCCCAGTAAAGAGCCAGGTATCCTGAAGAACCATCCCGATGTGCTTCCGCAGTTCTTCACGTGTCATTGACCGGGTATCATGCCCGTCAAGGTAGATATGGCCACCCTGAATCTCATAGAACCGTTCCAGAAGGTTAATAATGGTCGTCTTACCAGCACCAGTTGGTCCGACAATGGCAACCATGTGATTGCGTGGTGCCTTTAAATTAAAGTCTTCAATCAGCGGCTCCTCACCATAACTGAATTGCACATCCTTAAATTCAACCTTTGGTACTGGTTGCTCTGTGGTTGGTTGGTCCTTGATGACTGTTTCATCCATTTCATCAGCATCAAGTACTTCAAAAATCCGTTCAGCAGAAGCAATTGTTTGCTGGATCGTACTACTCAGGTTGGCAATCTGGGTAATTGGCTGGGAGAACTGGTTGGTGTATTGCAGGAAGGCCTGGACGTTACCAAGGGTGATCCGGCCGTTAATGACCGCAAAGGCACCAACAACCGCCACCATTAAGTAACCTAAATTCTTAATAAAGTTCATCAGTGGGAAAATCAAAATAGAGAAGAACTGCGCCTTCCAGGCTGCTTGGTAGTACTCATGGTTCTTACCCGCAAACTGTTTTTCCTCATCTTGTTCCTTATTAAAGGTCCGGACAATGGTGTGGCCAGCATAAGTTTCTTCAACCTGCCCGTTGATTTTACCCAGTGCCGCTTGTTGCCGACTAAAGAGCCGTTGAGCAGTTGGGGCAACAAAGGCTACCACGAGTAAACTTAGTGGAATCATAATGAATGCCACGAGGGTTAGCTTCCAACTAATTGAGATCATTAAGGCAAGGACACCAAAGAAGGTAATCAGACTGGTAATAATCTGGATCAGACTTTGCTGGAGAGTTCCAGCAATGTTATCCATATCGTTAACCATACGGCTCATGATGTCCCCGTTACTGTGGGTATCATAAAACTTAACCGGTACACGGCCCATCTTCTCCTTCAGGTCCTGGCGGAGGTTGTAAACCACCTTTTGGGAAATCCGGGTCATAATAATCTGTTGCGCAAAACTAAACAGGCCGGAGAAAACATAGAGAAGAATAACAATTATCCCAATCTGAATAATCCGGTGAAAGTCGATTGGAAAGCTGGTCAGATGCTGACCGGCCTTTATCTCCCGGTACCCCTTCATCACACCATTATAAATAACCGTCGTTGCTTCACCAAGGATCTTTGGAGCAACGATGGAGAGGATGACGGAAGCAATGGCCAGGATGATTGAAAAGGTTACCCCAAATTTCCAGGGACTGAGATAAGCAAAGAGCCGCTTCGTCGTTGGCCAGAATTGTTTTGGCTTGTTAATCTTTCTTGGTCCGCGATGCACGCTCCTCATCTCCCTTCTGAATTTGTGAATCAACAATTTGTTGGTAAGTCTTATTCTCGGCCTTCAATTCATCGTGGGTCCCTTGTCCGACTACCTCACCTTCGTCAATTACGAGGATTTGGTCGGCATCCGCAACCGTTGATACCCGCTGAGCAACAATAACGGTAACCGCCTGTTGGATTTGTGGATCCTTACGGAGGGCTAGCCGTAGCTCTGCATCGGTCTTAAAGTCTAATGCGGAGAAGGAATCATCAAAAATATAAATTGAAGCCGGCTTAATAATCGTCCGGGCAATGGCCAACCGTTGCCGTTGACCACCGGAGAAGTTACTACCATCTTGTTCAACCGGCGCATCAAGTCCACCTGCTTCTTTGACAAAGTCAGCCGCCTGGGCGATTTCTAGTACATGCCACATTTCGTCATCTGTTGCTGCTTCGTTACCAAACTGCAGGTTTGAACGGATGGTACCTGAGAACAATACCGCCTTTTGCTGGGTGATCGAAATTACCTCATGAAGGTCGTGCTGGCTCAATTTCTCGATTGGTTGACCGTCGACCTCAATTCGACCAATTTCAATGTCAAACAAACGGGGGATCAGGTTCACCAGGGTTGACTTACCAGAACCGGTTCCACCAATAATTGCCAGTGTTTGCCCGGCATGCACATCAAAGTTAAGATCATGAAGTGCCAATTTTTCAGCACCCTGGTAGCGAAAGTCAACATGGTCAAATTTTAAACTGGCAGGTTGGCCAGCGGCAATTTTTACCTGTTGGTCCGCTGGGGCATCGTCAACGGAGATCGGTTGCTCCAGTACCGCATTAACCCGCGCCGCAGAAGCCGAAGCCCGTGGTACAAAGACAAAAATCATTGAGAGCATCATAAAGCTAATCATGATCTGCGTGGCGTAAGTCAAAAAGGCAATCAGGTTCCCAACCTGCATCGTCATTCCGGCAATTAACCGACTACCTAACAGGATGATCCCGACGTTGGTTAAACTGAGGATTAGGGTCATTACCGGAAAGAGAAACGAAACCAGCGTAAAGGCCTTGATCCCGGTCTGGGTGTAATCGTGGTTGGCAACCTTAAAGCGGCCCTGCTCACGCTGTTCTTCACGGAAGGCCCGGATTACCCGCACCCCCGTTAATCCTTCCCGGAAAATCAGGTTGATCCGGTCAGTTTTCTTTTGAATACTCTTGAATAGTGGGACCGCGAAGTACATTACCGCAACCACTACAATTGCCAGAATTGGCAAACTAATTAAGAATACCCTGGTTAATCGTGGTTCACGGACATATGCCAGGACAATCGCCGCCACTAACATAATTGGTGACTGAAGCATCATCCGTAACACCTGTACCATCACGTTCTGAATTTGAACGATGTCGTTGGTTGACCGGGTAATTAAGGATGAGTCACCAAACTCATTGATTTCCTTGCTAGAAAAGCGGAGAACCCGGTGAAAGATTTGCTGACGGAGCTTTTCCCCAACTTTCATCGCTTGCGTTGAGGCAAAATAAACATTGCCGGCCGCGGCAACAAGCCCAATTGCGGCAACAATTAACATATAAATCCCATCGCGCCAAACATATGGCATATTCTTCTGCATGATTCCTTTATCAACTAGCTCCGAAGTAATTGTTGGTAGGTAAAGGTCACAAGCAACTTGGACGATCAAGAACAAGACGGCCAAGGTCGTTGCCCAGCCCGTTAAGTTTTTCCGTGCTATTTTTATCAAATTTGCTTACACTCCTCTCCATTCTTGCGGCAACAGGTCGCCATAATTGGCTTTTAACTGTTTTTGCATTTTCTGAACAACATTTAAAAATGACTTCCGCTCCTCAGCGGTAACCTTTTGTAATAATTCCCTTTCAAATTGCTGCCGTGTTGCCAGGTTTTCCTGGTAAAGTTCTTTTCCCTTCGCCGTAAGCTTAACGCGGACAATTCGACGGTCCGTTTCATCACGCCATCGTTCAACAATTTTATTTTTTTCCAACCGCTCAAGTACTTCGCTGATTGATCCGGGTTTAACCTGTGCTAAGGTAGCTAGTTCACGCTGTGAAACTCCCGTATTGTGAGCAAGCAAGTGAATCAACCGCCCCTGGCCACGAAAGCTAGCCTTATTGGCTGGCCTTTTAAGCGCTACATGGTGGATCTCAGCAATTAGACAGAAAAGCTGCTGAAACAACCGGTCATCTGCCGTTACCATCGCATTTTCCTCCTTTAATTTTCGTTCGGTACATAATGATTAGGTACATAACGATTTTACATCTTACTCCTTACGATAAAAATTGCAAGAATTTTAATTTAAAGTATCGAAACTATTACATAAATGTTTCAAAAGTATTACAATATACTTGTAAAGAAATTATTAATTGAATTTAATTTATAAAATTAAAAAGCATAAGAGCGTTTGAGAGAACGGGGGTTGTAATTATGTTTACGATGAAGAAGAAAATTATCAGTGGTTCATTGGTTGCCCTAATGGCACTTGGCTTGGCTGGCTGTGCAAGCAATAATGCGGCACCAGCAAGCAAAGTCAGCAGTCATCCGCAAACAACTAAGGTCTCACAGACTTCAAATAAGAAAGCTTCTAGTTCAAGTATTCAAACTGCTACAGAAAGCTCAAGCAGCAGCAACCAAGCTAGTGCAAAGACGCAAGCAAGTTACGCTGCCCAATCAAACAGTACTAGCAACCAAGACGAACAAGTTGTTAACCAATTTGTAAAGGCTAGTGGTGTTAAGGAGAGCAAGGATGCTCAATACATTGTTAGTCAAACAAACAATAAGGACAACTACCAAGTTGAAGTTCGTGACAGCCAGGGTGATCCAAACATCTCTCACCTTGATGGTTTGTACCACTTCAATCCAGTAACTAACAAAGTTCAACAAATGAACCCCGTAACTGGTCAATTCGAAAATAAGTAATTTAAAAGACTAAGGGCCGTGGCAAAGCAGATTTGTCACGGCCCTTTTGTGTTAGCTCCAAATATTACTGAGATACCGTTAATTGTTATAAGTCATAATCATCGCTGGTAAAGCTATCACCATGCTTGCGGCCATAGAGGAAGTAGACTACTCCCCCTACCAGTAACCATACAAGATAGGTAAGCCATGCATTGAGTGAAATATTTACCAGGAGAACCAAGCAAACGATCATCGATAAAATTGGAATAATTGTTCCACCTGGTACCATAAATGGTCGTTCAAGCATTGGATAACGCTTACGCATAATAATTACAATTGCTGAAATTAAGAAGAACACCACCAACGAACCGACATTGGAAATTAATGCTAGGTAGTGAAGGTCAAATTCACCAGCCAGTACCGCAGCAAGGATTCCCACTAACCAAATTGCACGGTTAGGACTATGCGTCTTGCTATTTAACGTTGCTAATGTTTCTGGTAAAAACTTGCTCCGGCTCATCGACTTAATGATGTTAGAGCCAGCATAGATGAACGCAAAAACGACCGCCATAATTCCGAGGATTGCCCCGAAAGAAACAATTTGTGCTACTAGCACGTGCCCTTTGTCTAGCAATACGTAGGACATGGCTTCAGAAACATTTAAGCGCTTATACTTCAAAACTCCGGTCATTACAAAGCCAACCAAGATATAAAGTAAGGTTGACACCGTCAGTGAAATTACAATCGCTAATGGCAACGTCCGGTTAACATCCTTGGCATCTTCCGCCGACGTTGCTAAGGCATCAAAGCCGAGGAACGAAAAGAAGACTGCTGATGCACCAGTGAACACACCAGAAACACCATATGGGTAGAAGGGATGAAGATTTGCCACATTGATATCCCGAAAGCTAACCACCAGGAACAAAAGGATAATTAATAGCTTAACCCCGACCAAGATATTATTGACCACCTTACTTTCACTTGTTCCTCGCGTGAGGATAAAGGCGATCAATAAAACCATGATAAAAGCAGGAAGATTAATTATCCCACCCTTGTCAGGAGCAGCCAATAGACTATTTGGAAGGTGGACATTTAACTCACTAAGAAAGGAGCTAAAGTAACCGGTCCACCCGTTAGCAACTGTTGCGGTAGTTGTTACATACACCCCAATCAATGTCCAACCAGCCAAAAAGGCCGCGACATTGCCAATTGATACCCAGGCATAAAAGAAGGCACTTCCTGAATTAGGCAGGCTGGTGGTTAATTCAGCATAGCACAGGCCAATCAAGCCACTCGCAACCGCTGCAATTAAGAACGAAAGGATCACCGCTGGACCAGCATCCTGCGCTGCGACAATTCCTGTTAGAACTAGAATTCCAGTACCGATAATTGCACCGATACCAAGAACTACCAAGTCAAGTAACCCTAACGTCTTTTGGTTTTCTTGAGTACCATTATCTTTCATCAAATTAATTCAAAATCCTTTCTATTTTTCGCCTTAAACGAAAATAAATTTACAATACGATTGTTATTTTACCGTAAATTCCCCATAAAACAAAAATTTCCCTTATAAGCGTATAAAAAATAGGATTAAATGAACAAATCATTCAATCCTATCTATTAGAGATTCAATTATGAATTACTAATTAGCCAACACTTTTACCCATTGGCTTTAAGAAGTGGTCAATAATGTTAGATACCCGGTCAAGATCAACATTACCACCAGATACTAATGCAACGACATTCTTACCCTTAATGTATTGATCATCAATCTTGTGTGCTTCCAAAGCAGCAGTTGGCAAAGCACCCGCACCTTCAGTAACAATCTTAGTCCGTTGCAGTAAGTCCTTCATTGCCTGTGCGATTTCTTCCTCATTGACCAGCACAATTTCATCAACTAACTTGTCAACGATTGGGAAAGTCAATGAACCTGGCATAGCAACATCAGTACCATCAGCTAACGTGAAGTCATCGTGGTGGTAGGTTAACTTACCCTTGTTAACTGATTCAGCCATCCCGTGAACGTTTTCGGATTGGACACCAACCACATGAATACCAGGGTTGAATGACTTAAGAGCGGTAACAACACCGGACATTAAGCCACCACCACCAATTGGAACAATCACGGTGTCGACATTCCAAATGTCATCAAGGATTTCCAGACCGATTGTCCCTTGACCAGCCATGACATACTTATCATTGAATGGGTCAACGATGGTCTTACCTTCCTTTTCTGCCCGTTCAAACATCCATTTGTGAGCGTCATCAAAGGTGGCACCATGAATATCAACTTCGGCACCGTAACCAGCAGTGGCATCCCGCTTTAATTGTGGTGCTTCATCTGGCATCACAACAGTGGTATCAATTCCAAGCAACTTACCACTTAAGGCAACCCCCTGGGCGTGGTTACCGGCAGAAGCAGTAATAACCCCACGTTCTGCTTCTTCCTTTGTCAGGTGTTGCATCCGATTATTAGCGCCCCGGAATTTAAATGAGCCAGTCAGTTGCATATTTTCGAGCTTAAGGTAGACATTGGCATCGCAAACTTGACGGCTCAAAAACATTGACTGAATAAGAGGTGTTTTCCGAGCATATTTACTAATTGTTGCCTTAGCGTCTTCAATATCTTTAATGTTCAAAATGTCTTCTGTTTGTGCAACAACACTATTTGTAGCCATAATACGAGACCTCCAAAAGTTAGATTAAGCTTTGTCTAAACCCCAATTAAAGATTTAATTCAGTGTAAGGGAGGTCTAGTGAATCAGCTAATCCCTTGTTAGTAACCTTGCCTTCGTATACACAAACCCCACTCTTCAAGGCTTCATCAGACTTAATGGCTTCGTCGATGCCCTTGTCAGCAATTTCAAGAAGGTAGTCAAGGTTACCAGCAGCAAGTGCCATTGTAGCAGTACGTGGAACAGCACCAGGTTGGTTAGGAACAGCATAGTGAATTACGCCGAACTTGGTGAATACCGGATCATCAATGGTTGTTGGGTGGTCAATTGTTTCAACAGTCCCACCTTGGTCAATGGCAACGTCAGCAATAACACTGCCCTTCTTCATTGACTTAACCATGTATTCCTTAACCAGCTTTGGTGGACGAGCACCTGGAATCAAAATGGTTGAAATGAAGAGGTCTGCATCCTTGATTTCCTTTGCAAGATTGTCTTCAGTTGATTCAACAACCCGTAAGTTCTTACCAGCGTATTGCTTCTTTAATTCTTCGATCCGCTCTGGCTTCTTTTCAATAATTACAACTGAGCAATTCATACCAAGAGCTAAGTCAGCGGCAGCAACGGCGGCGTTACCACCACCAAAGATGACAACGTTACCGGCAGGAACTTCTGGAGTCCCCGGTAAGAGGATCCCTTCACCACCCTGTTGTGCTTCAAGGTAGTAAGCACCCATGATGACAGAACGACGACCAGCAATGTGGCTCATTGCAGACAGCAATTCTGCCTTGCCATTCTTAACAATGGTTTCAGCACCGATTGCAGTCGTACCAGCCTTCATCATTGCATCAACAGTTGGCTTGGAAGAAGCAAGGTGTTGGAAGCCCCAAACAATTTGGCCCTTCCGGAAGTACTTGTATTCTTCTGGATCTGGTTCCTTAACCTTAATTACCAGGTCAGCCTTCCAGCCATCTTCGTGTGAAACAATCTTTGCCCCAGCCTTTTCGTATTGGGCGTCGTCAAAGCCTGAACCAGCACCGGCATCCTTTTCAACGAGTACAATGTTACCGGCTTTTACCATTTCTTCAACGTTGTGAGGAGTGGCAGCAACCCGGCCTTCACCTTCCTTTTGTTCTTTAATAACAGCAATTGTCATACTCATACTCGAAAACCTCCCTTTTCTTTTGAGTACGCTTACATTATACAACAATATCTAAAAAGTAAAAGATTTTACTCACATTCTGGTGTTTTGTTTGATTTTTATCATTTTTTAATTCCCATTGTATCAGTAGTTGTAAGCGCTTTATTGGCTTTGTGAGACTTTTACTTATTTTTCGATGATACCGTTTTAACTACTTTTTAATTTTAAGGTGGAAACGGTTGCGATCATTAATTTTAGCTTTGACTGCTTTTAAAAAGTCGGCTATTTCGCTTGCTTTGATTAATTATATTAAACACGGTAAAAGGCACTAGTAAAATTTTCTGCTTTACTAAACGATATTCTAATAATGGACGGTGATTAATTAACATTTAGCTCATTTTTAATCGAAATATCGCCCGATTGAAAATACTTAGCCAATTAGAAAACTGTCAATGATTTATACAATAAAAAGGGTAAAGTATTTAGCAGACAACCGCCAAGCCCGAAAGCCAGACGGTTGTCCAAGTCGCTAAACCATACTATGATATAGCGTAAGAGGAAGTTATATTATATGCTGAAAACCGGTAACGCTCTTGTGCTGGTGTACTGCAATACACCACCAGCCAAGCGCAACAAGGACCATCGCCAAAATTAATCAGCTTCTTTCGTTGGACTTGTGCATTGGTGGTTGCCAGTGCACTTTTTTAGTATGAAGAACATTTAAAACAAAAAAGCCGCTAATTGACGGCACTTTTTATATGAGACTAAATATAATTCAAAACTAAAGACACAAATAGTTCATGAATATCTTCCTACTTCCCAGAGTACTTATGATCTTGGTGAAAGATATGATATTAGACCAAGGCTCATTGCTAGATGGGTTCAAAGATATCGAATGGCAGGGCTCAATTCGCTGAAACCACGTCGTCATAAGCGGACGTTTACCGCTGACTTCAAGCTAAATGTGGTAGACTACTACCAAACTCATGATGAGTCTATGGCTGAAGTGGCGGCTCGGTTTGATGTGCTAGCGTATCAGGTTTCAATTTGGCGTTCACAATTCGAGCGAGGCGGTATTAAAGCCTTATAACCTCACCCGAAAGGTAGGAAATCAAAAGTGAAACACACTAAGAAACAGCTTCGTCACCTCGCTAATAAGACTGAAGTAGAACACTTAAAGGAAGAACTTGCTAAGAAAAATCAAGAGCTCCATGACACAAAATTGGAGCGTGATATCTTAAAAAAATCGCTGACCCTGTTCGGGCCCTCAAAGCAAAAGCGTTAGTCCCGATCAAGCGATGATCGAATATACTAATGCAACTAATGAGCGCAAACAACGTATAAACTTACTCAAATTAATGGAAGAATCTGGGAGAAAAGGCCCTCTTTATGCTGAAATAATTGAAAAAAGGGATTTAAGAAATTGGTTGCTTGCCAAAACAAACTTATATCTAAACGAAAAGTGCCACTTATTTATTTCTCTTAGAAATTTAGAAAGATATGAACATAATGGACTATTATTGGCCCTTGATTTAGTAAATAAGCCTATACAGAAAAACCGCCCAGTAAAAGCCGGACGGTCGATTGAAACGCTAATTCATGCTATAATATGGCTGTGCTAGAGAATATTACTTCAATAGTTGGGCTGATAAATTAGCTTTAAGCGCTCTTATTCTGGTGTACTGCAATACACCACCAGCCAAGCGCAAACAGAGTACACCTTCAAGGGTATCAGCTCCTATAACTACACTCGTGCATTGGTGGCTGCCAGTGCATTTTTTTATTATATCATGATATTTTTGTGCAAAATAAAAACTGCCACCCGCAAGTGACAGTCGCGCCCGACAACTAAATTGAATTTAGACGGTTCAAAATCGGTTCAAAATTTTATATAAACAACTTTAACAGCCTTTGAACCGGTTAAAGAATACCGCCATATCAACTGATTGATGGCTTATGAAATTAAATGAAAGTATAAAAAATCACCCGCACGGGGATATAAAAAGCCTTTCTAATAAGGTTTATACCCCCTTTTGACTCAAGTTTGACTCAGATTAAATATTTCCTAATTTTTCAACAATTGCATTATCATTTTTAGTTTTGAATTCATCAACAAGATACGCATAAACTTTTAAAGTAATATTAACGTTAGCATGTCCCAAACGTTTACTAATGGCATATATATCAATACCTTGACCAATTAAATAAGCAACATGTACATGACGTAAGGAATGAAAATGAAATTCTTGTTTAGGAATCCCTGCTTCCTTCATAACCTCATGCAGGCATTTATTCAATGCATTGGACGTAGGGATAGTACCAAACATATTTCTAAACACCATCGTTGAACCATTAGCTCTTAAATCTCCAAGATATTCTAATAATTCACGATTAACCTTAATAACACGATTACTTGAACTTGTTTTGGTAGGTTTGAATGCTTTCCCCTTTTCATCCCACGACTTGCTTATTGAAATCGTAGAATGTAAGAAATCAATATCATTCCAAGTTAATGCCTGTATTTCTCCTTTTCTCATTCCCGTATAAATCGCTGTAAGTATCATATATCGACTAGTGTAATGTTGATCTAACTTATCCACAGTGAACTTCTTTAACTTTTGTAATTCACTGTTGTTAAGATACTCGACCTTACGTGTCCGGCTAGCATCATATGATATCTCAACATTATTAGTAAAATTCTTATTAATAATGCCATCATCCACAGCATAATCTATACAAGTATGACAAGCCCCCTTTAGCTTTCTAACACTTTCATAAGAATGATTTTTACCATACCAATTTATGAAGCCTTGATAATCGCTCCGGCGTATATCTTTAAGTTTCTTTTGCTTAAAGTATTTTTCCACATAATTACCAACAAGCTCGTACTGATACTTACCACTATGACTTTTGACCTTATTTGCTTTATACAACTCAAACCATTTACGATAATAGTTAGTGAATGAAATATCAATAAAATCAATATTAGATTCCTCTAGTTCAAGTTTAAGCTTCGTTGCTGCTTCTTTAGCATCACGCTTTAATTTAAAGCGCCCCTTAGCCTTCCGTTGCTTACGGTTACCATTACCATCGCGATAATTAACATAGCCATAATATCCATTATTAGTCTTCTTTACAGTAGTTCCAATGTATCCCATATTCTCAGAGTCCTTTGATCATTAAGTCAGCACAGATAATAAGAAACTTTATCGTTACATAATGATTTAAGGATCACGTTACTGTCATTCTATGAATATATTAACTTTAACTACTTGTTTCCATTTTAGAAAAATAATACCAATTTTCGTTACTAAATTCCTTGCTAACACTATGTATAGCAATACATATTTCTTATTATTCCATGCTTATAATATGAGATCCCTTCCTTCATAGTTTAATCGTGAATGAAAATATGCTTCAAAGCTACACTGTTTATATTACTTTGATTAAATGCACTATAAATTACTTAATAAATCATCAATCTTTTCATGTGATTCATCTTTTTTATAATTAACCATTCCATCACCAATTCCATTAGAATAAAAAAACAAGTCCCTTAATTTTTCCATGGCTTTATCATTATTTGCTAGTTTTATATAATTAAATAATTTGTAAAAAAGTGTAATAGTTGATAAATCCAAATTATTTAGTTCGCTCTCTTTAAAGATATTCATTTCATCTTTAAAAGAATTCAATAACTTATTTCGTCTAATTTCTTCTTCAGCATGATGATCGTTTCCTTTTATCTTTATATACCGACCTTCTTTATTGGTGTACCCCTCAACCTTTCCCTGAAGACCTATTTCCTTCAATGCTTTAACAAATCTTTCCGCAGAAGTTCCGTAAATAAGGTAATCAACAGAAACATTCCCACGTTTGGCAATTGCTTTCAATCGTTCGTCTTCAGGTTTTGCAGTACCTTTTTCCCAGCGAGAAACGGCAGCTTTACTAACAGGCGGATTAAAGCGCTTACCAAATTCTTCCTGGCTTTCTCCTAATTTTTGCCGAATCTTCTTTATCCTTTCACCAACTAGTTTCTTATCCATTTATTTCACCCCATAAGTCAACCATAATGATTAACTATATTTTAATAGATTTATCTTTTATAGTCAACATATCGCTATTATTTGCATTGCCTTTATAGACAACATGAAACTTTATCCTCCAAAATAAGTTAACCAATCTTGTTGACAAGTAAACATGAAGTGTTCTATCATTACTATGAAAATTGTTTTGCCACATTTGGTTTATTAAGAAAGGGGCAACCACATATGGATTTTACTTCTAAGGCATCCATCCCGGATGATTTTGCTACTGCTATCAAGGAAGAAATCCTGAGTACTATTATTCAGACCCGGGAATCATCACTCAATAGTCAATTTCCGCCTTATCTTTCAAAAGCGCAGGCTGCTAAGTATTTGGGCATCTCTACTCAAACTCTAACCGAATGGATGTTAAATTCCAATCTTCATTTACCTTACAAGAAGATCGGCAAGACTTACCGTTTTAGTCGACTTGAGCTTGATCATTTCATGACTAGTACTGGAGGTGATCATTAAATGTCTACTAAATATCATGTTGAATTGGATGACTGTCAAGAGCGCTCGATTCAGCAGATGATTAATGACAATCACTTTTGGCCAGCAAATTGCCCACCAAGCAGTGTTGGACAGCTCATTAAATGGGCTATTACTGATTACATCGATTTCTATAAATCTTATCGTAATAATAAGGAAGGAGAACAATAATGATTCCTGATCTAAGTATTATTAAACATAAGGTTGCACTTGTTTGGGCAGCATTGCTTTACCCAAATTACGGGATCCTACTGACACTGGTTGACACTGAAGACCATCCTTTCGGTCTTAACGATAAAACAGTTACCATTAAACTATTTATCAATTCCAAGCATCATGATCAACGAGTTGCAGCTAATAAAGCTCTAACATCATTAATGGATGCACTTAATATTAAGGTACCCGACCTAAGCAAACAACCGCCACAAGTAGTAGCTGCTACTTATGCTCGGTTGTTGCAGCAGCGTAGTTGGTATGGATGGTTGTTCAGTACGCCACCAGCAAAGTTAACTTTATTGAAGGTTAATGCTACTCAGGGAATTTCCCAACACCACCAGAAGCACTACGTTAATTACACCTTCAATTCCGCAAATGAAGAAATTAATCGTAAAGATACTTTAATCCACGACTTTGTTCCATTAAATGTTTGGTGGTATCAGGAATTCCTACGGCCAAAACCAATCTTAAACTTCCCGACAGATGGTCTTCTATGGAAGGACAAAAACGGGAACGACCGCGGTGACATTGCAGATGCTAATATGATCGCACGTTCATTGGGTATTAGTAACAAGAAATTGTTACAAGCGCTGTTTTACGAAATTAAATTTGAGATGGCTGATGTTCTAACTTTTGATCGATTTCACCGAAAGATAACCACAAACCTACCGGGAAACATTTTCAGCCGTCAGCCTGCTTTGAATGCATCTTTAACTGGTGAAATGGTAGCTTACTTTCGTATCCACGATGAACGACCATCAGTCGACAAGATTTATCAGGCTGGGGTTGCTGGCGAGCTTCCTAATCAAGCCTGGAACGGCAAATGGATGAATTCACCAAGGCACCCTAATTTTAAGGAGGTGGTAAACATGTAATACATCATTTGACCGTCACAACCTAGTCATATATGGGGGGGCTTCCCATATATGAGACTTCTTGTGTCATCCCAAGGAGGGGCGCGGTTGACTGATTTTCACCTTGCCATTGGGTGAACACCTGGTCAAAAATTGTTCCCCCAAAAATGGGAAATATTTAATATTCAAGTGCTTAAAAAAGAGCTAACGGAACCGCCATTCCACTAGCTCTCAAGATTCGAACCAATCAAATGGACTAATAATGTAACACATGCCTAATGATTAATTCGAGCACAATTATAACATACTGGATTATATCCAGTTAATATATACATCCTCCATTTGATTGGTTGAACGGAGGAATAATATGGCATTCAACAAATTATTTAGGCCTCATTGGTATTATCTATATCCAAGTGCCGATGCCGACCCATATACGAATATTGACCAAAGTGTATATTACACTAATGAACCACTCTTTCTTGGTGGAGACGACAGTGAATGGGACTCATCAAACCATACTCATTCTAACAATTCCCAGGATACCGATATCCGTACTCAAGACGATATTATTAGTCATCAGTATGTTTTTAAGCTCGCTGGTCATCCAGCCATGAAATTGGTCTTGTATCGTAATCCTGGGGATAAACCTTTCTCCCTTTGGGACTTCCTGGAATCAGCACGGTTTTACCTGAGTAAAATTGGATATCGTGAAAGTTATGCCGACAGTGATTTCACAAGGCTGTCTAAGCAACTCGAACTAAAGAAGGATAAGATTAAGGGGTATTTAAACGGGAGCTATCGGATACCGCCTATCACTTGGGTTGGATACTTTGGCGGTGTCGATATTACAGCATATTACGATTGGCATAAGTATATCGATAAGCAAAGTAAAAAGACCGACCCCCACTTTATTTCATTAAATAAGCAGGAGTTCTTTAGCCAACCTTATAGTATTAACATTGTCAATCCAACTTCCAGGCGCAAGAAGTACCCCATAACTATTTCATTTGTTGATACCATGGCACTTGGCCCGCAAGGCGGGTTAGCAGCGCTAGGTGACATTGTTGGGGAGCCCAAGTTAAATACTAAGAAGTGGGATCTGGAAGACGATTTAATCACTTATCATGACTACGTAAATTGTAATAACCCGGGGTACTATAAACGTCATATGCGTGATTTACTAAATAATCGTCCTGACGATTACCGAAAATATGCATTAACTGATACTGTAGTTACGTTGGAATACCTTGATTTTGTTCTTGGAAATGTCATTGAGGTCTACAATGAAGGTTTAATTAAAAGAGTTCATATTCCAGTGACAATCACTAGTCTTGCTGACGAGATTGCCAGTCATTATAGTCATCAACCGTTTGATGAGAAAACTATCACTGATATCTATAACAGTATCTTCGAGGGTGTTGATGTTAATCAATACCTTCGCCCTACTGCATATAATCAAGTTCCACCAAAAGATCAGGATATTTGGCGCCAAATATTAACTAATGTCGTGAGTGGCGATGGTTGCGGTGAAGATCCGCGAGAATTCGGTGCTCAACGTTACTTCATCAAACAACTTGGTTCTTATTTAGCTAAAGGTAGCGTTGCTTACTGCATTAGCAATAACGGAAATATTTATCAAAAAATCGTCGGTTCAGCTTC
The DNA here is from genome assembly GCF_947387525.1 of Limosilactobacillus viscerum. Lineage (GTDB taxonomy): Bacteria > Bacillota > Bacilli > Lactobacillales > Lactobacillaceae > Limosilactobacillus > Limosilactobacillus viscerum. The sequence goes on along the minus strand of NZ_CANDNW010000003.1, from coordinate 13,843 downwards.
TACTCTTGGTTCATCCGATTATTCTATTGATAAGTTATCTAATATGATTGATTATAAACGATTATATGAGGATAATCCTAGATTTGATATAGCAGAATTTGACCAACATAAAGTCAAAACTCCTAAGCGCAAGTTTAAGTTTACAACTGCTTTATTAAATCATTATGCCGATCATGCTCACCAGTTTAATAAGACACGACAAAATGTACCACCGACAATTAACGACGTGCTTAACCGGATCTACGATGATTCAATCTATAGTTTAATTCCTTGGTTTAACCGAGCTGGCACCATTAAATGGTCTCCGATTAAGACCTTAGGGACGATGCTAGACTTTGATTTCATGCGTAAAGGCTATGGGTTCACAGAACCTAAATTTAACGATAGAAAACACCAACGTGGTGCTCATGATCGTTTTAGCGTTCGCCCTGACCCTGTGTATAATGATGGCTATCAAATTGCGCAACGAGCTTATGTTGGTGGAATGAATCTTTCTTTCTGCTCTGGAGTTTTTCAATCAAAATACAAATACAAGTTTGATGTCGACGAAAAAAGTTCATATCCATTTGCCGGGCTTATGATTCCAGACATCCGACTTGATCGGAAACCAATATTAGATATCCGTGATCTCGATACTAGTGACTTCATTAAATATATTAATGAGCATCAAAATAAGTTCCCTAATGGTCCATTTACAGTCGGTGTGTGCTGTCTATCATACCATTTTCCAGACAATGTCAAGCGTGTTCCTGTAGGTTATAAACCACCAATTAAGGGTCAAGGTCCCGTGTACGTTCGTCAAGCTAACCGTGTTAACATGACGTTAACCGATACCTTTAACATTGTTAAACATGGTGGGAATGTTCGGATTCATCGTTTAATCGTACCTGTTCAGAAAACGCTTAACGGTAGCATTTCACAACTAGCACCTGGCGGTAAAATGCAAGCTTGGGCTTTAAAGCGTCGTAATAATGCTAAGAAACAGCGCTCCAAATTTCAGGTAGGAAGTGATGAATACCGTAAATATGACTCATTACAGCTATTTTATAAGCTACTTGACAATTCGATGTATGGTAAAACTGCCGAGGGGTTAGGAAGTGGGAGTACACGTGACTTTCTGAGTGGCTATACAATGTATATGCCATTTAGCCGCAACACTAATCCCTACATTGCTGCTCAATATACTAGTGTAGCGCGCTACCAAGTTAACGGTATTATGGACTTGATGGAAAAAACATATCCTAACTCAATCATACCTTCAATCACGACAGATGGTTTTATCTTCTGCACTAATGATGAGGTAAATGTTGAGAAATTTCGTCAAACTTGTGAAAATACTTTTGACAAGCGTTGGGTGCAAGTTAGCAAGAATTACTTTAATGGACAATTCTTTGAATTAAAGAGTCACAATACTGGTCAAACAATGACAACTACCAACCTATATAATATTAGAACACGCTTTAATTTGACTGAGGATGGCCATATTAAAGCACTAGTTGGATTACAATCTGGTGACTGGCCAATTCAACGGGTTCTTAATATGATAAATAACGATGTTGTTACGTTTAAAGTTGATGATATGCGGATTCAGTCGTTAATTGATTTGAAACACAAAGTAGATCAAAAACATTACATCAGCATGTCAACTTGGGATCAGCCAAAGTATCTTAACCTTAGTCCTGACGATACTTATCAGCCAATCGGATTTGTTCCAGAAGGTAGTTTTGGTTTTTACTTGACTAAGCCTTTCATGAGCATTGATGAACTAATGACATATCGTTCTGAATTAAAGCCATATCGATCACTATTTCCGGCTTTTCGGCAAGAATATGCCAAAGCGTTTATGTCACTTGATCAATCGGTTCGAACCTATCGTCGTGGTTCTAAGCATGAGAAACATGTTAGCTGGGTACATGACGACGTTCCCTTAAAGGGTAAAGACTACCACGAGTTAGCAAAATACTACCATAAGAAATATGTACCGCAAGTTTTGTTGCGTTACATTGCTCATCGTCGAAATGAGTATAATCTTCAAGAAATTTATAACGCTTTATTCGCTGGACATTACAGTCGCTTTAGCGGCTTCAAACAGGCGTTAAGAAGGAATAAGGATTCTTTTGTTAACCCAATGTGCGTTATCAAAGAAGATTTTCATACTAAACTTGATAAGTTTAAGTTAAAAGACAATGACTAAGCCCGTTAACACGGGCGGAAACCTCTTGAATTTAATTTCAGGAGGTTTTTATTATGTCAGAATTAGATCAAACTATTAATGAGCGTGTGGCCGAAGTTGCAGAGGATCTTGAACTTCAAGCCGACCTTAAGTTATCAGATAAACAACTTGATGAATTACGAATAACTGGCCGTGTCACCATTGACTTAGTTACGATTGCCCCTTATTTACCAAAAATTATCAAATACTTACACCAATCAGATGATGAAGATGTCGTTTGGTTATTACTCATCAATACCATTAGTGGCGATGCCGAGATCACCCTTAAAGGCTGTCAACTTATGCTTTAAAACAGAAATACCCCAGAGCCTCATCGCTCCGGGGTATTTTTCAAGCATCTATTATTATCCTAACTAAAACGATATAATTAATGTCAGATCTAATAGTTAAGCCTTGCTAACTCAACTAGCGGATCGAGTGAATACAATCGGATGATACGTCACCCCTCAACAAATCCAAATTTACGGAGGTGAGCAATCATGCCGAAAGCTAGGAATGATTGGAGGAATAAGCACGGTCCAGTTGGCTGTGGCTATTTGGATTTTAGCTCGCGCAAGTTTACTTTTTGCAAAAGCTTACCAAATAGTAAAAGAGACTAACCGCAAAGGCTAATCTCTTTTCAAAAACCAAAAATCGTCCAAATTCACGATTGAGGGTAGTGAGCTGGTACCTCACTGCTCTCTTTTCGTTTATTATGATACTAAATTAATACCATCAATTCAAGCATAAGGTAATCCGCTATCAGATTCAGGTTATCCCAAGCATTAAGTAAACGGATGAATGACCCCTATTATTTTACTTCATAAGTAACCTTGATGATATTGAAACTACTCTTACTAAAGGAATAATTGTATGGCTTCTCCTTTAGTTTTTTGATTCTATTTTATAATTGTTCTGGATATTCATTTCTCGGGAAAATATGGGAATCATGCTTTGCCCACTTTTTAAAGCGAAAATCTCTATCTTTATTCTATAATCCACCTATTATATTCGATATTCTCAAAAAATAAAATTATTTTTTGATTTGGCAGATTGTAAAATTTAAGTTGAACATTTAAGTGGACAGAAAAACCCATAAAGGTCTTTAATGGTGTTGCTAAACTAAATCCATTGAAAGAAGGACCTTTATGGGCACCACTATCTTATCATTTTCAGACCGCGTTGTCATTGAAACACTTCACAACGAAAAACGTTCCTTACAGTATATCGCCGACTACTTGGGCTTCAGTAAGACCACTATTTTTAATGAGCTTCATCGACTGGACGTTGTTGCTTATCAGGCACCATTAGCACAAGCCGGCTTTGAAAGGAAAATTGCGCAACGAGGGCGTAAATCTTCTTTAACCACTAATCTTAAACGGTTGATTGAAGAGAAAATCAAAGTTCAAAAATGGTCAGCTGAACAGGTCGCGCATGTGGTTGGAATTGCCTATAAGTCAATCTACAATTGGATTGACCAAGGATTACTTGACCTCCAGCTCAAGGACTTACCAGATCATGGTATCCGTAGACATCGAGCCAAAGAAAAGCGCGGTACCTTTAGCCACGGGCGCTCCATAGAAGAACGGCCCGCTAGTGTTGATACCCGCCAGGAGTTTGGTCATTTTGAGGCTGATACGGCTCTCTCTGGCAAGCGCAAAGGCCAAGCAGTCGCCACCTTCGTAGAACGAAAGAGTCGTCTGACCATCGTTAAACGCCTTAATGGTCGTGATAGTCAATCAATGAAGCAGGCAATTGTCGAGCTAGCTCATCAACTTAATGGCAAGCTCAAAACGCTGACCGTTGATCATGGAAAAGAATTTGCGGACTTTCACATAATCGAGAAATTAACCGGTACACCGGTATATTTTGCCCACGCCTACTCACCACATGAACGTGGTAGTAACGAAAACTGTAATCGGGTCCTACGACGCTTTATACCCAAGGGAAAGCCAATTGAAGAGTTGAGTAACAGCGAACTAACACAAATTAACTGGTATTTAAATTCTCGGCCACTTAAGTGTCTCAACTGGCATTCACCTATTGAGATCTTTTTACTTAATCTACGTCAATAAATCGTTCAATTTATTTCTTGCAGTCTGCCATTTCAAAAAGTAGTGAATGATAAAAGTGGCAGCCGATTACGGTTGCTGCTTTTTCATCGCGTCTAGTTTATATAATATCTTGAGTGAGAAACTGCTTATATTGATCAACAATCCGCTCGGCTGCGTGTCCATCCCCATATGGATTCTTAGCCTTCGCCATTTGCTGGTATTGTTGATCATCGTTCAGCAAGGTAAGCATTGCCGTTTTGACATCAGCTGACTTGGTACCGACCAACTTCAGTGTTCCGGCTTTGACTCCTTCCGGGCGCTCCGTTGTATCGCGAAGGACGAGCACCGGTTTGTTCAAAGATGGTGCCTCTTCCTGGACACCGCCGGAATCAGTCATGATGAAGTAACTATGGGCTGCTAGATTGTGAAAATCAACTACATCCAGGGGAGCAATCAGGTGCACGTTTTTAATCCCGTCAAAGGCCTGATGAGCCAGCTCTTGAACCTTGGGACTTAAGTGCACCGGATAGATAACGTCTAGCTTAGGGTCCGCTTGAGCAACTTCCCGGACAGCACGGAAGACATTGACCATTGGGACACCCTGGTTTTCACGCCGATGCATTGTCAGCAGGATGATACGATGATCATCAGGAATCTGGTCGAGGACCTGGTGGTGGTACTCACGGTTGACCGTGTACTTTAGGGCGTCAATTGCCGTGTTTCCCGTCACAAAGATTCGGTCGGCCGGGTGATGCTCCTGCAATAGGTTCTGCCGACTAAGGTCAGTAGGGGCAAAGTAAAGACTGGTCAGATCATCAGTTATCTGCCGATTGGCTTCTTCAGGAAACGGCGAGGCCAGGTTCCAGGTTCGCAGACCGGCCTCAACATGGCCAATCGGAATATGGTGATAAAAAGCACTGAGGCTGGCGGCCATCGTGGTAGTCGTATCACCGTGAACAAGGACAAGGTCAGGTTGTTCCTGTTGCAGGATTGGCGCTAGGCCTAGAAGAACCTTACTGGTAATCTGTTCCAGACTTTGACTTTTCTCCATGATGGCCAGGTCATAATCCGGTTTAATCTGGAAGAAGTCTAAAACCTGCTTGAGCATTTCCCGGTGTTGGCCAGTTACGACGGTGACTGGCGTCGTCTGCTCATCGGCAATTAATTGATTGACGACCGGAGCCATTTTGATCGCCTCTGGCCGGGTACCGAAGACCGTCATTATTTTCTTTTTCATTATTAATTCATCCCTTCCATTGCAGCAATCGTTGTCAGCGTAGCGTCATAGTAGTTATCCTTTGGCAATGGCTTGCTAAAGATAAATTTCTGACTGGCAAACAAGTTGTCATACCCGTGGTTACGGTTGCGGCTCACCGCTAAAAAGATCGGGGCACTAAAGCTGGCTGATTGGTAATGATTCAGCTTCTTCCCGGCTAGGGTATAGCCTGCCGTTACGTACGACCGCTGACTGAAGAACTTCATCATGCGGGTCAATGTCTTCTGCGCCCGGGGATCTTTGCTGTTTACAAGCATCATGGGAACCCGGCAGGCGTTGGCGGAATAGTTGCCATCGTTCTTGCTGGCAACCGTCCACGGCTTGACGGGCTTAGCACTGTCCGCAGTTACCCAAGCAAAGTCGGGAACCAGCCCGGTGCGGTGCTGAGCACTGAGGTCCGCAAGGTGGTCGAGCATCCCATTCTTCACAATCCGCCACCGCTGGTCATGACTGGACTGATAGAAAGTGTCAAAGAAGGTCGGAGCCACGTCTGATGTCCGCATCAAGCGGTAGTACTTTGACTTGCTCGTCGCCCAGTCGCCTACTGTCAGGGACCTAGTATGCGGGTTGTACTCATAAGCAAGAATATCGCTAGTCAAGTGCCGTTCCAAATTCCGGTAATAGCCAGCCCGCTTTGGCCAAACCCGTGCTGCCTGGTGGAGCGCCATAGCGATGAAGAGGTCCCCATCGGTCGCGCTGTTGATATCACTAGCCCAGTGACCATTTTTTTGGTACTGGCGCCATTGCATCAGATAGGTTGGAGTCTGGTGGTGATTGCCGACATAGTCACGATGAGCAAGGTAGTAATTCAGCAGCTGGTCAAAATCACGCGACTTTGCCCAACCATGCTGACCGGCCGCGGCAGTAACGTAGAGCCCATACCCCTGACCCTCGGAAAGGGCAACGGGCTTGGCGCGATTATTGCTGGTATTGACAAAGGCCCGGTTAGCGGATTGTTTGATAATGTATGTTTCTCGCCAACGCTGGTAACTCTCAGCCTGAATATGGTGAGGATTCTCGATTCGAATAACAATGAGGGTGGCGGTATAGATAATTGCTATCAGCGCCGTCAGAAACCATGTAAATTTAGATAATCGCATAACTTTTCCTTTCCACTAGTCATTGAAGCGCTTGGTCTTAACCCAAACGTTACCATTGCGTCCCAGCAAGGCATCCAGGCAGACTGAAGTTACGGCATGAATGGAAACCACAATAAAGAGCTGGGAATAGGTAAAGTAGGAGGCCAGTGCCAGCCAAATCTGTCTAGTCGTTGCCTGACCAAACTGGGTGGCCATTGCGATTGATATCTGAAGGGTATACAGAATAATCATTAAAAGCCAGTTCAGCAATAGTACCTGCATAATCAGAATGTTACTCTCGCCAAAGGTAAACGGGATTACCAGTGAAGGGTTGAAGAACCGCGCGATAATAAAGCCGACGTTAGCGAGAAAGATGATATCAGATAGGACAATGGCAGCGTTGAACCAGAAGAAGGTACAGGAGTAGTAGAAGGTTTCGAGCTTAACCCGCCAGTTGCTGTGATCGAACAGGTGGCGGAAATTGTGAATAACCACTTGGTAGTTTCCCTTCGCCCAGCGCAGTCGCTGGAAGTAATAGTCGTGCAGTCGTTCTGGCTCCTGCTGAAATGCCTCAGAATTATAGGCGAGGGCAATCAGCTTTCCACTCTGCATGATCTTAAACGAAATATCAGTATCCTCGGTCAGGGCTCCATTGCGCCAGCCGCCAATCTCCTGGACGAATTGACGCTGAATGATGAAGTTGGTGCCGGGGATGCGGCCAATCCTGAACAGGTGCCAGATAGCGCAATGCTGGATCCGCTGGGTAACGACGATCTCCTGGTTAATGCACTTAGTCAGAAAATTCTGCTGTGCATTCCGGGTCTTGTTCCGCCCAAAGACGGCAACGTAGCGTTCTGGATTTTCCAGTGCCTTCCGAACCAGGAAATAGAGGGCATTGATTTCCGGCATTGCATCAGCATCGTAGACCCCGATGTAATCGCCATGAGCTATTTTAAGGGCATCGTTCAGGACACCAGCCTTGCCACCGGATCCGGTCCGTTCAATGATTTTCACATTGCGGCTGCGGTAGCGCGGATCAGCAAGTGCCCGCCGCATTTCATCGGCCGTCTTATCCGCACAGTTGTCCGCATAGAGGAGCAGTTCCACCCGGTCTGCCGGATAGTTCATATCAAGAATTGCCCGAGTGGTTTGGGCGATCACGACTTCCTCGTTATGGGCGGGGACGACGATCGTGATCATCGGGTAGCGCGGCAGGGGAGTGATCTTAATCACTTTAAAACTATGCTTGAGCCAGAAATCGGTAGCCCCGCCCAGGGTAAAAATCGACATGAAGAGGGAAATCCAGATGGATACCAATGTGATAATCATCAGTACTTCTTGTACCACTAGTCATCATCTCCCTTTGAATAGATCTGCTTGTCGTAGTGGAGCATTGTTTTCTCAACCCGCGAGTAAATTACCCACTGGAGAACGAAGAGAATCATGACGAGGATGAAGAAAATAAGGGTGATCGCCATTGCCAACCAGAAAAACCAATTAACCATTTGCATTGTCTCCCTTCATGTATTCCACTATTAGGTCAGTTTCCATATCGCGGTCGATATGGCGTATGATCTCCTTAAGCTCCGGAAACCTGGCAGCGTTGTCTTTATTAATGTACTTGGTACCCCACTTAAACTGTGGTGTTGCCTGACCGATCTTTAGCTGTTGCAAGTCTTGACGCGTCAGAGCATTCCGGTGATCATAGGTCTGCTTAGTCAAGTTGAACGAGATGATCAGGAATGTTCCGCAGCCAATGTAGTAGAGTGACTCGGAGGGAAGCCGGTCAGTCTTCAGGACCTTAGCAAATTCTCGCAGCATCTCGTTATATGCACGCTTATGAAACTGCCGGATCTGCCGATTATGTGACCAATGAATTGCAGTGGTGTTAAGCCACCGGCTATCATCCTGATCCTCCATGACAAACCGCTGAGCCTTTTTATAAATCTTCTGTGCGTTGTACTTTGTCTGCAATTTAGTGATTTGATCGTAGTGTTCAGCATAACTATTGACCTCAGCGCGGTTACGATCAATCCATCTCCAACCAGAGAGGATCGACCGGCTGAGCGTACTCAGGCTAGCGCAAACTGGGAAGGCCAACAGCAGGCCGATCTTGATTGGAATCGTCATCACAACGTAACCCATCATCAGGATTGCAATCCCGATGGTCGACAGGACGATAATCAGCCAAGTTAATAAGATGTTTGGAATCAGCGTTCCGGCTGCGGTTCCTAGAAGAACCAGGATCAGCATGGCTGTTGCCACGGTAGTTGAGTAATTTCCTGCCCACCACATTAAAACTGCAATTAAGGCCCCCATCAGAAAGAGGATGGTCAGGCCAAATCCAACTATATGTCGCCGTATCAATTTAGAAATCTCCTTTATCATATTTCGATTAACAGTTTAAGCTTTTGAAAAGCAAGCGTAACAAATAAAATTATATACCTTATCAGTCCCGAAATATCAATTTAAGTTAGAAAAAAAGTAGTTGCTCATCAGTGACATACTTCATGAATACCTCGTAAGGTGTTTGATAGCCCAATGACTTGCGAGGAATGTTGTTCCGGTAACTCATTATTTGAGCAACCTCTCCATCAGCTAGGTGGCGGAGATCGCGGCCTTTGTGGAGCCCATCGCGCCGCAGAAGGCCGACATCTCAATTAACTTCCTAAGTAAATTAGAACGTAATAAATCAACCAGGGTAAGTAGCGACACCCTATACCTGATTGCTCAAGCGTTAAATACCAACATGGAATCATTGGTTAATAATATGCCAGCTCCTGAGAAACAACCGACTGGTCCTAAGCAATCAGAATTAAATGAACTATTAAATACTTACCCATTAAATGAACGAGAAATGCTAAGTAGCCATATCATTGCAATATTAGAGAAGCGCCATTAATGACATAAATAAAGGATCCTGACTAACAGGATCCTTTTTCTTTTACTAACTTTCCGGTGCTGATTCCTTTTCCAACTCACGTTCCTTTTTCTTTCGACGCCAAACCTCTTTCTGGGTTTCACCAACAAAGAATGCTGACTCCAGCTCACTAACCGCTTGTACCACGCCGGGCTTAATCTTTTCAAGGTACTCACGCTTTGATTTTGGTAGTTTGGGATCAGACAATTGCTCATTAATCTTAATCAGTTCACGATACTTTTCATTTAAAAGTTCTTGTAAGTTAAGATGCGGCTTTGGTAGTACCGTCTTAGTAACTGTCTTTTCAGCTACCTTAGCTTTTGGCTTAACAAGTTTAAGACTATGGAACTTAACCTTTGACCGCTTATGTTGATGAGCATGTTGAATTGGTACTGATAACTGTTTCTGGTTTTGATTTTGCTTTAGCTTAGCATTCCATTTAAGCTGCTGGTCAATCTGCTCCAGATTTAATCCGAGTAAAGTTGTCGTCCGTCCTGGCGTACCACGGTACTCAAATGATAACGACTTGCGGAAGCCACCATCATGCCGTAGCCATAAGTCATCACTGGACTTATTGGCATCACGATTGAGATAAATATTTTGCTGTAGGATTAGCTGAAGGAATTCCTGCCGAGAAGTAGCTTGTTTTAAGGCTGACAGCATGATCTTCTTCATATATTCTTTATTGTCTCCCGCCTTAGCATTCGCTTTGGCCTTACCATAATGGCGATTGCCAACAGACGCCCCCATCGAATTATGATCATGTTGCTTCTTATTTGCCATTAATCGATCTTGTACAGCGGTACTACGGTCATGTTTCAACATAAATTCTCGCGTTACCTTGTCGTTTAAATCCTGCATTTTTAACGCTGATACGCCCTTGGGAATGCCTTTCCCATCAGATCCAGGGTTACAAACATAGATATGTGAATGAAGTAACCCAGACTTTCCATCTGCTTGTAATGCGATCACATACGGACGGTTAATCTTCTTTTCTTTTAACCATGTTTCTGTAAATTCCTTACTAAGTTCAAATGCCAAATCCTGATCAGTTGCTTGTGTTGGATCAAATTCATCCTTGCTGAAACTTAAACGAACTGAGTACAGGTGATTACGTAAACGATTAGCCTTGGCAATACGGCGCTCGGTTTCAGCAAAGAATTCTGATACATCTGAGTAGTTTGAATCCACCATTAAATTTCGATCTGGACATTGGTCTGGATTATGGCTTTGCTCCGCAAGGTATCCCAATGCTTGAATCAATGAGGTAGATGGTTCTACAAAGAGTGTCGACATAGCTGCTCAATCCCTTCTTTAACTTGCTTCATTTCATGCTGAACATCCAGTAAGATTGATCGATCTTCATCAGTAAATTGACCAGTTGCTTGGACATTTTTCAGCAAGGCAAAAATACCTTGTTCAATCCGGCTTAAAGTCAAAATATCTACACGCTTGGTAAATTCCTGAAGAATTTGCTTAGCTTGTTCATCGGACATTTTTACTTTTGGTTCAAACAGTTTGTCTTTTAAATATGTAGAAACACTCTGATTATTTGTCCTAGCCATTGCTGAAACAAATAAATAATCCTGATTGGACAATCGGGTTGATACCCGTCTCTTTTCATCTTTCATTGGTCATGTCTCCTTAATTCTTGTCTGATACTTACTAGCAAGCAGGGCTAACTTGGAGCCACCTTTCAGTGGACATCCGAGTTAGCCATCATAGACAAAGGGCTTACGCCCCTTGACCCTTGTCCCAATCACTTTCTTTTTCCTTCTCCTTAACTTGCTTGCTAGCTTGTCCATTACCTTTGTCTTGTTGCTTACTGACCACTTTCAGAAACTCTTGGGTATTAATTTGAGCCATCTTCCGATAATTGAAATGACGCATATTATGAAGAAGTCGATCATAAAGTCCATCTACTTTATCGTCCAACCGGCGAATCTCAGCTACCAATTCATCATGTTGTTGATCAATAATCCGTCCACGATTAACTGCTACCGTGAGTAAACTGATTGCCTTATTGACACTAGTGTCTGACTTCAACATCTCAGTAACTTGATTAGCAATTGCCTTGGCGTACTCATCACCAGCCAAAGTATGAGTAGACTTGTCAAGTTGCTCTAATCTTTCTTGAACTTGGACTGATTCTGCTGGAGTGTTGGTAGACTTATTGATATTAGCTACCCCAGCATTTACAACTGCTTCATGCTTGCTACGCTTAGTCTGAATGGCATCTTGTAAGACTGCCAATGCATGATCATCGTAAAGAGACGTTTTGCCATCCTTATCGACTGGCTGGATACCGTTATTCTTTAGATGGCGGCGAACCGTCTTGACTGAGACCTTTAACTTCTTGGATAAATCTGTAACTGTGTACATAAAATTGCCTCTTTCATTTTGGATTATCTCTAGTTTAGTTGGATTGGAATCTTAAATGAGAAGCTAGCTATTTGGTACCATTTTTGTGCAGTACAGGTTGGCACACTTTTTTGAATTTAAAATAAAAATAGCAGCTACCTAAATTAGATAACTACTTTATTACTGGTTATAAGTATTAATGATACCGTGCTAAATATGAAAGTGGATAAATATTGTCATGCTTACAAATACGATAAGCCTTTATTAACTTATATTCGGCACTATCAGGATCACCATGCTTCAAATATGAATCAACAATCTGGTTGGATAAATACCTACTATCTTTAAAAGAATCAAGATCATCGCAATATTGATTAAACAACTCATACCATACGTAAGATAAAGAACGTAGCTCATTAGCTTCTTGTTCTAATTCCGGGGTGAGAAACACGAAAAAGGGTAAGTGCTTATTGTAGTCGACATTGTTATCAATCAAACGCAATAAATACTCAAATTGATCCATTGCGGGTGTGGCTAATTCAAAGATCTTATTGGATAAATAGCTAACTTCATCCACATTAGCTTCAATATGTTCATTCTCATCAGCATCAGTTTCTACATTGTTGTCAGCAATTAAAGGCATTAAACGTCCACCAAGATGGATAATCTTTTCAGCGTTCTCTAGTTCAAATCGATCATTACTTGACAACTGATTTTTATCAATCATTGGTTAAATCCTTCTTTCAAAGCTTGTTGAATTAACCATAACAAAAATGACCCTGCCAAGTGTAAAGTAAAATATGTCAGCTAAAAATCGATACATTAAGTGAGTGTTATATGTAAAAGGCACTAATCCGTGTTATAACTATGTATAGAAAAAACAGGCCCGCTAAAAAGACGGTGGCTCTGTTACATTAGATCAATAAAAGATCGTCCGTAAACTCGCCAAAGTTATATGAGGACGGTCTTTTTGTTATAATCATGAGTAAAATGATATTTCTGATAAATAACACCCAAGTTAATCCTGGGTGTTATTTTTTTACCGCCATACGCAATTCGGTGATGAACCAATGGTGAAATTACGCCAATCCCAGACAGCCTTAGCAATAAGATAGTCAGTTGAATTGGTACCCTTGTGTTTCTCTAGGTATTTAAGAAAATAATTAAAGGGTACAACAGTCTTACCTTTACCGGCAACAATGAAATAATAATACTCTTCAAACACGTCACTCCAGACTGGAAAATGCAACATTAAATGGCGACGAGCTTGTCCATATTTATGATTGAAGTTAATAACATTCTGGAACATTTCCTGGTCAGTTGGATCATAACGATAGACTTCCTTGTAGATACCCACCACAAGAGCATAGAAGTACTTCACCGCCTTAGTAGTATCCTTCTTTGTTTGGTTTGCTACCGCTAGAGCTTCTTTATCATAATCTACGGCCCTTTGTTTAACTTGATTATACTTGGCTGCATAGTCACTAACCCTTTTGGCAGCTTGACGGGAAACAGCAATCGGATCAATATTCTTCTTTTCAACATTAGTCATAAATATGACCTCCTTGAAATATTTAACTTTATACTAACAAAAGTAACCACCAGGAATGTTAAGTAAAAAATATTTCAAAAACCTAAATTTCAAGAATAAGTTAGCCACTGGACTCAAATAAATAATACTGACCAATTGATTATTGGTTGATGGAGCTGTGATATCTCTTGGTAGAAGGCCTTACGATAGATATCCATTGACGAATGTCCATTAAACATAGCTCGTGGATAGTGATTCATCCAATCATTAGTCGCTATGATCTGAGCACTACTATAGTTATTTATAGCTTCACCTTTGGTAATCTCCTTGCGGAGAAACCGGTTATTGATCTCATTGGATCCACGTTCCCAAGGGGAATACGGATCAGCATAGAAAACATGATCGTGAAC
>NZ_CANDNW010000002.1 GCF_947387525.1 Limosilactobacillus viscerum | reverse complement strand
TGATACCTGATGTCACGCCGAATGGCGTTTTTGCATTTACCACCAATTAGGTGGCTAACTTCATTCTATAATCCACCAATATTTTGTAATAACAACAGAATCCACGAAAATGCTAAACCAAATTCCAACAGTTCAAACGCGGTGAGGGAAAGGTAATCAGATAATTTAAATACGATATACTCGATCCCCATAATTGCTCCCATGGCATACGACAAGATAAGAAACTGCTTGGTCACCCTTGGCAGCAACCACCGCACCGTTGCAATTAAAATCAGGATTATATAAACCAACCACATCGAGATCCGGTCATGAAGGACGTGGAATTCCGGATCATTTGGGAACAGCCCGATCGAAGCAATACATGCTGATAATGCATAGAGTAACCACCGGAGGATTAAGATCCTTCTTCCCCGGAACCGTTTCTGCAAGTTAACAAATAAGTAGTCAACAAGGGTGATCATTAATACTCCGGAAAAAATTAACGTAACGTTAAACTGAAAATTAGCGGAATTCTTGGCGGTACCGAGAAAGCTAAAATTATGTTTCCACCAATCACGACTGGAATTGGTCAGAATTGAAAAGACCATTCCGCCAATAATCATAATCGTCAATAAGTTGGTAATCACACTAGTGGTCAAGGTCATTGCAAGGTTAATCATTATGTAATTAACCGCCGCAACAATCATAAAAATCATTACCGATGACGTGTAAACGTCAAAGCTCGCATCCATGAACATTCTCTCTAATAACCAAAAGGCTGCATAAAAAGAGAAGACAAGGATTAGCCCGGTCGCAATCACAATCGTCGGAATATTTCGCCAATAGAGATCCTTAGTGGGCCCGGACCGGTGCATTTTTGTCCACACAGCAGCAATCACGAAGATCGTCAGCCCACAGGTCACACCAAGAAGGGTTGCTGCATTGGCGATTGAGTAATCTTTACCGTTCAATGCTATCTGACTAATGTCCTGACTCCGGGTATAGACAAAGAAAATTATCATCATCAAAAACGCCGGAACAGTATAAAACCAGATGTTTATCTGGGGCAATTGATCAATTACATTTGCCGGCCGGATGTTGAATTGCTTATGGCTGACACTTAATGACAGCTTATCCCCCAAATCAAAATCAGTATCTTTTAATGCTGATGCTGGTATTTCAATTTTGTATTTTTTTGCCAACTGACTCCCTCTTTTTCATCAAAAAAAGGGCCATGACAACAAATTGCCATCACCCTTTTTTCCGAAGCCAAATTAGTTTTGCTTGTCTTCTTCCTTCATCTTAGCCTCAAGGTCCTTAATGGAGTAAGCAGCAACGCTAACTTCCTTTGGCTTAATGTTCCGGTAAGTACTCATACCAGTACCAGCTGGGATAATCTTACCTATAATAACATTTTCCTTTAGACCAACAAGTGGGTCATTCTTTCCACGGATAGCAGCATCAGTCAATACACGAGTAGTTTCTTGGAATGAAGCAGCTGACAGGAAACTGTTAGTTTCAAGAGCAGCCTTAGTAATACCAAGAATTACTGGACGAGCAGTGGCTGGGATACCACCAGCATAAAGAGTTGGCTTGTTAGCTTCACGGAATTGACCAATGTCCATCAGTTGACCTGGCAGAAGGTCAGTGTCACCTGGGTCCATTACCCGAACCTTACGCATCATTTGACGGATCATGATTTCAACGTGCTTATCCAGCAAGTCGATACCCTGCATCCGGTAAACGCCTTGTACTTGGGCAAGAAGGTAAGTTTCAGTTGAAAGGACATCACGAACTTGGATTAATTCCTTCGGGTCAATTGAACCTTCGTTAAGAGCAGTACCACGGTGGATGAAGTCACCTTCTGCTACCCGCATCCGGGCAGTAATTGGCAAGGTGTAAGTCCGCGTATCGGTTTCGCCCTTAACAGTAACGTCTTTAGTCCGTTCTGCAGGGTTTTCTTCAATTGATACAACTTCACCGGTAACTTCTGAAATTGTTGCACGCCCCTTAGGATTACGTGCTTCAACAATTTCTTGCACACGAGGAAGACCTTGGGTGATATCGTCGTTACCAGCAACACCACCAGTGTGGAAGTTCCGCAAGGTCAGCTGAGTACCTGGTTCACCGATTGATTGAGCGGCAACAGTACCAACAGCTTCACCGGCTTCAACCCGGTCACCAGTAGCAGCGTTCCGACCGTAGCAACGTTCACAAACACCGTGTTCAGTGTTGCAGGTGAAGGCGGAACGAATCGTAACCTTCTTAACACCAGCGTCAACAATCTTTTGCGCCATGTCTTCATCAATCAGAACGTTCTTACCAACGATCTTTTCGCCAGTCTTTGGATCGTAAACAGACTTCATAGTGTAGCGACCCATGATCCGGTCATACAGCGGTTCGATCATTTCGTTACCGTTAGTAATTGCAGTAACTTCAAGGCCACGGTCAGTACCACAGTCCTTTTCACGAACAACTACGTCTTGGGCAACATCAACCAGACGACGAGTCAGGTAACCTGAGTTGGCAGTCTTCAAGGCAGTATCAGTCATACCCTTACGAGCACCGTGTGATGATAAGAACATTTCCAGAACGGAAAGTCCTTCGTAGAAGTTAGACAGAACAGGCAGTTCCATGATCTTACCGTTAGGAGAAGCCATCAAACCACGCATCCCGGCAAGCTGGGTAAAGTTAGAAATGTTACCACGAGCACCAGAGTCAGACATCATGTTGATTGGGTTGTGGATGTCCATGTGTTCAATCAGCTTGTTTTGAACTTCATCCTTTGCGTCGTTCCAAGCATCGATAACCCGTTCATACCGTTCGTCATCAGTAATCAGACCACGGCGGAATTGCTTCGTAATCAATGCAACTTGCTTACGAGCCTTCTTAATGATTTCAGGCTTTTCAGGCAAGTCGTGAATATCAGACATTGCGGTCGTCAAACCAGAAATGGTTGATTCGTAGTAACCGAGATCCTTCAGACGGTCAAGGAATTGGGAAGTCTTAGTAACCTTGTATTGCTTGTAAACTTCAGCAACCAGGTCAGATAAGAAGCCCTTCTTGAATGGTGGAACTAGTGGTGCATTTTCTAAGTATTCATGGATGTCTTGACCAGGTTCGAGGAAGAACTTGTCATCAACACCGTTATGAATATTAGCATCAGTTGGTTCATTAATGTAGGCAAAGTCCTTTGGCATGATCCGGTTGAAGAGGAGCTTACCAACGGAAGTAACCATGATCTTGTTACGTTGATCATCAGTAAATGGCTTGTCTGGGAATGCTGAAGTTTCAACCCCAACCCGGGTTTGAAGTGCAACATAACCATTCTTGTAGGCCATTTCAGCTTCATCGGTATCCTTGAAGATCATCCCTTCACCTTCACGACCCTTATCTTCAGTGGTCATGTAGTAGTTACCGATAACCATATCCTGTGATGGTGAAACAATTGGTTCACCGTCACGAGGACTCAGAATGTGGTGGGCAGCCAGCATCAGCAAACGTGCTTCCGCCTGTGCTTCATCTGACAACGGAACGTGGATCGCCATCTGGTCACCATCAAAGTCGGCATTGTAGGCAGTACATACTAATGGGTGTAACCGCATTGACTTACCAGAAACCAGAATTGGTTCAAAGGCCTGAATACCTAACCGGTGCAGGGTAGGTGCCCGGTTCAGCAATACTGGGTGTTCCTTAATAACGTCTTCCAATACATCGAAGACATCATCGTCACGACGGTCAATCTTCCGCTTAGCAGCCTTAACGTTGGCAGATAAGCCCCGCTTTACCAGTTCGTGCATGATGAATGGCTTAAACAATTCAAGTGCCATTGGAACTGGGAGACCCATTTGGTTCATCTTCAGTGATGGACCAACATCAATAACGGAACGACCGGAGTAGTCAACCCGCTTACCAAGCAGGTTTTGACGGAACCGACCTTGCTTACCTTTCAGCAGGTGTGATAAGGACTTCAGTGGACGGTTACCAGGACCAGCAACCGGACGGCCACGACGACCGTTATCAATTAAGGCATCAACTGCTTCTTGCAGCATCCGCTTTTCGTTCTGAACAATGATACCAGGCGCTTGCAACTTCAGCAGCCGCTTCAGACGGTTGTTACGGTTGATTACCCGCCGGTACAGGTCGTTCAAGTCAGAGGTAGCGAACCGACCACCTTCAAGTTGAACCATTGGCCGCAAGTCAGGTGGCATCACTGGAATAACATCCATTACCATCCATTCTGGCTTGTTACCAGACTTAATGAAGGCTTCCAGAATATCCAAACGACGGATAGCACGGGTCCGCTTTTGACCAGTAGCTTCCTTCAATTCTTCCTTTAATTCATTGGCTTCCTTGTTTAAGTCAACATCGGCAAGGAGCTTCTTGATGGCAGCGGCACCCATTTCTGCAGTGAAGCGGTCACCAAATTCAGCCTTCTTGTCACGGTATTCAGCTTCGGAGAGTAGTTGCTTCTTTTCAAGTGGGGTATCACCTGGGTCAAGAACAACGTATGAAGCGAAGTAGATAACTTCTTCAAGTGAACGAGGACTCATGTCCAGCACTAAGCCCATCCGACTTGGGATTCCCTTAAAGTACCAGATGTGTGAAACTGGGGCAGCCAATTCGATGTGACCCATCCGTTCACGACGAACCTTGGAACTAGTGACTTCAACACCACAACGGTCACAAACACGACCCTTGTAGCGAACACGCTTGTACTTACCACAAGCACACTCGTAGTCCTTAGTTGGGCCAAAGATTCGTTCATCAAACAGACCTTGCTTTTCTGGCTTCAGGGTCCGGTAGTTGATAGTTTCCGGCTTCTTTACTTCACCGTATGACCAACTACGGATCTTGTCTGGTGATGCCAGACCGATCTGCATGCTTTCAAATTTATTGACATCAATCAAAGGATGTTCCTCCTTATTTCCTAATGCATGAGCGAAGAACTATATTTAATCTTACTTAGTCTTATCTTCAGTGGTTGAAGATGATGCAGCCTTATCGGCATCCTTCTTCTCCTTGTTATCAGCGTTGTGTTGTTCTGCGTACTTGGCAAGAGCATCAACACTAACAACTTCAGAGTCATCTTCATCCATGTTCTTCAATTGAACTTCCTTGTGGTTGCCATCGAGAACCTTCATGTCCAAACCAAGTGCTTGTAATTCCTTAACCAGAACACGGAATGATTCTGGAACACCAGGCTTAGGAATTGGTTCACCATTGATGATGGCATCGTAAGTCCGAACACGACCAACGGTATCATCTGACTTGTAAGTAAGGATTTCTTGAAGGGTGTAAGCTGCACCATAAGCTTCAAGAGCCCAAACTTCCATTTCACCGAAACGCTGACCACCGAATTGAGCCTTACCACCAAGTGGCTGTTGAGTAACCAGTGAGTAAGGACCAGTTGACCGGGCGTGAATCTTATCATCAACCATGTGGGCCAACTTCAGGTAGTGCATTGAACCAACGGCAATCCGGTTTTCAAATGGTTCACCAGTCCGACCATCATAAAGAATGGTCTTACCATCTTCTGGGAACCCAGCTTCACGAACGGCATCCCAAACATCCTTGTCGGTTGCACCATCAAAGACAGGCGTTGCCATGTGAATACCAAGCCGCTTAGCAGCCATCCCCAAGTGCAGTTCAAGCAGCTGACCAATGTTCATACGACTTGGCACACCCATTGGACTCAGCATAATGTCGATTGGCGTACCATCAGGCATGTATGGCATATCTTCTTCAGGGATAACAATGGAAACAGTACCCTTGTTACCGTGACGACCAGACATCTTGTCACCAACTTGGATCTTCCGCTTTTGAGCGATGTAAACCCGGACCATGGTGTTAACACCTGGTGAAAGTTCATCCCCATTTTCACGGGTAAAGATCTTAACGTCCTGGATAATACCGCCACCACCGTGAGGAACACGGAGTGAAGTATCACGAACTTCACGGGACTTTTCACCAAAGATAGCGTGAAGCAACCGTTCTTCGGCAGATAATTCGGTCATACCCTTTGGTGTAACCTTACCAACCAGGATGTCACCATCATGAACTTCGGCACCGACACGAACAATACCGTCTTCATCCAGGTCCTTCAATGCGTCGTCACCAACGTTAGGAATTTCCCGGGTCATTTCTTCAGGACCGAGCTTTGTTTCACGAGCTTCGGATTCGTAAGATTCAATATGAATTGAAGTGTAAACATCGTCCTTAACGAGCCGTTCGTTAATGGCGATGGCATCTTCGAAGTTGTAACCTTGCCAAGTCATAAATGCAATCAGTGGGTTTTGACCAAGGGCCAATTCCCCTTCTTCCATTGATGGACCATCAGCAAGAACGTCGTCGGCATCAACATGTTCGCCAACCTTAACAATTGGACGTTGGTTGTAGTTCTTACCACCGTTTGAGCGACGGAACTTCATCAGCTTGTAAGTATCAAGTGAACCGTCTTCTTCGCGAACACGAACTTCACGAGCATCGACGTATTCAACAGTACCAGGCTTCTTAGCAATCAAGGCCACCCCAGAGTCGTGAGCTGCTTTGTAGTCGATACCAGT
The DNA here is from genome assembly GCF_947387525.1 of Limosilactobacillus viscerum. Lineage (GTDB taxonomy): Bacteria > Bacillota > Bacilli > Lactobacillales > Lactobacillaceae > Limosilactobacillus > Limosilactobacillus viscerum. Next base: position 158,130 of record NZ_CANDNW010000002.1, on the reverse strand, counting down.
ACTTACCAGTGGTGCGTGTGGGTTAATCAACGGAACAGCTTGCCGCTGCATGTTGGCACCCATCAAGGCACGGTTGGAGTCATCGTTTTCAAGGAAAGGAATACATGCGGAAGCAACGGAGACAACTTGTTTTGGTGAAACGTCCATGTAGTCGACGTTTTCAACACTAGTTTCAACGTATTCATCCTTGTCACGAGCCATAACTTCATCATCAACAAAGGAACCATCATCATTCAATGGTGAGTTGGCCTGAGCAATGACAAAGTTATCTTCTTCATCGGCCGTCAGGTAATCGATCTTGTCGGTTACCTTGTGGGTCTTCCATGATACACGACGGTATGGTGTTTCAATGAAGCCATACTTGTTAACACGAGCGTATGAGGAAAGACTGTTAATCAAACCAATGTTAGGACCTTCAGGCGTTTCAATTGGGCACATCCGGCCGTAGTGCGTATAGTGCACGTCACGAACTTCATAACCAGCCCGGTCACGAGTCAAACCACCAGGACCAAGGGCGGACAGACGACGCTTGTGGGTAAGTTCACCCAGTGGGTTCGTCTGGTCCATGAATTGTGAAAGTTGTGAGGAACCGAAGAATTCCTTAATTGAAGCAACTACTGGCCGAATATTGATCAGTTGTTGTGGAGTAACCGTATCAGGATCTTGAATTGACATCCGTTCACGAACAACCCGTTCCATCCGGGCAAGACCAATCCGAAATTGGTTTTGGAGCAGTTCACCGACTGAACGAATCCGCCGGTTACCCAAGTGGTCGATGTCATCAGGAGTACCGATACCTTCTTGCAGGTTGAAGAAGTAGTTCAATGAAGCAAGGATATCTGCTGGTTCAATGTGCTTGTATTCCAATGGAATGTGACCATTACCAATAATTGGCACAACCCGGTCAGGATCGTTCTTGGAGTAAACAAGGATCTTTTGCAGCTTAACCGGTTCAGTAACAACCGCTTCGTCAGATGGGGTGTAGGTAACCATCTTAAAGTCGTCACGATCCAGATAAGGTTCCAACTTCTTCAGTGCTTCCTTGTCAATGGTGTCGCCCTTTTGTGCCAAAACTTCACCAGTGTCTGGGTCAGCAAGGGTTTCAGCCAACGTTTGACCTAACAGGCGGTACTTCAACATTAACTTCTTGTTAGTCTTGTAACGACCAACTGGAGCCATGTCGTAACGCTTCGGGTCAAAGAAACGAGCAGTCAGCAGGTTACGTGCTGAATCTGCAGTCTTTGGTTCACCAGGACGGAGACGTTCGTAAATATCCTTCAATGATTCTTCAACACGGGAATCTTCGGCATTCTTGTGAACATCCTTATCCAGGGTCAGTGACAGGGTCTCACTGTCGCCACCAAACATATCAATAATTTCATCATCGGAGCCAAAGCCAAGGGCACGAACCAATTCGGTCATTGGCAACTTACGAGTACGGTCAATCCGGACGTAAGAAACGTTCTTGGCATCAGTTTCGTATTCAAGCCAAGCACCACGGTTTGGAATAAAGGTAGCGCCGTAGCTTGGCCGACCATTCTTATCAGTTTCTTCATTATAGTAGACACCTGGGGAACGAACTAATTGCGAAACAATTACCCGTTCGGCACCGTTAATAATGAAGGTCCCCTGGTCAGTCATCAGTGGGAAGTCACCAAAGAATACATCTTGGGACTTAATCTCACCAGTTTCGTGGTTGGTTAACCGTAAAGTAACATGCAGTGGTGCTGAGTAGTTAGCATCATGTTCACGTGCTTCATCAACAGTGTACTTAGGTTCTAAAAGTTGATAATCAACGAATTCCAATGAAAGCTTACCTTGGAAATCATCGATTGGCATAATATCATCAAACATTTCCCGTAGACCCTTGTCCATAAACCAATTGTAAGAATCGGTTTGGATTTCAATCAGGTTAGGCAACTCGAGAACTTCTTTGATTCGGGAGTAACTACGACGGGTACGGTGCTTACCGTATTTTACTAAATGTCCGGCCAAACTGTTCACCTCTCTAATTTGTTGGGTGAGTTCATTTAAATGTTACATTTTGTTTACAAATGGTCTAAAACCCTACTTTTGGGCAAAAAAAATCCAAAAACAGTTTAAAAACTGTCTTTGGTTTTATAGTAGAACCCGATGGACAATAGATCACCGTGTTCAAATGAACTCACAATTACATACCCTAATAGTATATTAACTGCCGCCTAAATTGTCAATAATAAACACTCAAAAATTATTTACGCTTAGCCAACCCATTAATAATGCAGTCAAGGATCAACTTGTCACGCTGTTCGGAAGTAATGGAGTGACCACCAATTGATTGGTAGGTGCCAAAGATTGGGGACAAACTAGCTAAGAATAGTTCTGCCGCCTCTTTCGGTAGTAAGTCCGCCCGCAGTTGAACTGATGGTTGCTTAAAGTAATCACCAATTGGTTCAAGGTAATCCATTGTAAAAATCATGTTTAGCTTTTGTTGGGCACTCTTTGATAGCAGCAACATTGCTTGGTTATATTGGTCATAAATGCTCAATGGGTGGTGCTTCTTGAGTATTTTTACGATTTCAAGCAACTGTTCTTCTGGCTTCAAAGTGTGTTTCCGCATGGCCTTGTTGATGTCTTGACGAATCTTCCCCGCTAGTTTTGTCATTACATCAAGGTAGAGGACCTCTTTATCACTAAAGTGGTGGTACAAAGCTGGCTGGGTAATCCCAATTTGTTTAGCGATATCCCGCGTTGAAGTTTCACCAAAACCATTTTGCAAGAAAAGCTTTGTGGCCGTTTTAATAATTGCCTGCCGGGTTTTTTCTAGTTGTTCTGCTCGTTTCATTAATTGAACTTCCTCCTCAGATTAACTGTCTTCTATTATATGACTAACATTTATCACAAGACAACTTTTTGATAAAAAAAGATGCTGTCGACCCATTTATAGCAACGAATCGAAAGCATCTTACACATTTTAATTACTCTTAACTAGTCTTGCCTGGTTGGCATCCTTGTCCTTTACTTTTACCGTAATTTTACCTTGGTGGGCACCAACCGTAACCGTATCGCCCGCCACAACTTCACTGTCAATCAGGGCTGAGCTCAAGCGGTCTTCAATCTTGTCTTGAATTGCCCGCCGCAGTGGCCGTGCACCATATTCTGGATCGTAACCAACCTTAGCAATCAGGTCAACCGCTGCTGGCGTCACCTTCAGGTTAATATCCTGTTCGGCAACCCGCGTTCGCAATTCATTCGTCATTAACTTAACAATCTGGTGTAATTCCTTCTTATTAAGTGAATGGAAAATAATTGTCTTATCAATCCGGTTGAGGAATTCAGGCCGGAAATGCAGTTTCAACTGTTGCCGGATAGCAGCAGCCATTGCGTTGTAATCTTGACTAAGGTCACGAGCACCAAAACCAACTTCCTTCTCATCTTGTAACTGGGTAGCACCAAGATTTGAAGTCATGATAATGATCGTGTTTCGGAAATCAACCCGCCGACCCTTTGAATCAGTTAAGTAGCCATCATCAAGGACTTGCAGCAAGAGGTTGAAGACATCCGGGTGGGCCTTTTCTGCTTCATCAAGCAGGACAACGGAGTATGGGTGTTGGCGAACCTTTTCCGTCAACTGGCCACCTTCATCGTAGCCAACATAGCCCGGTGCCGCACCAATTAAACGACTGGTACTAAACTTTTCCATGTATTCGGACATATCGATCCGAATCATATTATCTTCAGAACCAAACATTGCCTCAGCCAGTGCCTTTGCCAACTCGGTCTTACCAACACCAGTTGGGCCAAGGAACATGAAGGAACCAATTGGCCGGTCAGGGTTCTTCAAACCACTCCGGGCCCGACGAATAGCCTTGGCCACTTCATCGACCGCTTCGTCTTGCCCAATTACCCGCTGGTGAAGGACCTTTTCAAGGTTAATTAACCGGTCACTCTCACTCTTCTTGAGCTGGGTAAGCGGCACACCGGTCCACTCAGCAACAACCTTTGCCACGTCTTCACCAGTAACCTTTAACCGGTAGTGGGGTTCTTGATCACGTTTTTCAACTCGTTCTGCCTGCTGTTCGAGCTTAGCACGTAAGGTCAGTTCTTCTTCCCGAAGTTCCGCCGCCTTATCAAAGTCTTGTTGTTCAATTGCGTCCTCTTTTTGTGCTTGGAGGTCGTTAATTTGTTTTGTCAGTGAAGGCTTCCGGGTCTTCTTTTCTTCAGCGTTAATCCGAACCATTGCTGCCGATTCATCCATCAGGTCAATAGCCTTGTCTGGCAAGAACCGGTCAGAAATATACCGGTCGGATAGCTTAACTGCCTGTTCCAGTGATTCGTCAGTAATCTTAGCGTGGTGGTGGGCTTCATACTTTGGCCGCAACCCCTTCAAGATTCCCAGCGTATCTTCTGGCGTTGGTTCATCAACGTGAACGGTTGCAAACCGCCGTTCCAGGGCAGCATCGGATTCAATATACTTTTGGTACTCATCCAAGGTCGTTGCACCAATGGTTTGCAGTTCACCACGTGCTAAGGCCGGCTTCAAAATATTGGAAGCATCGATTGCCCCTTCGGCACCCCCAGCACCAATCAGGGTGTGTAGTTCATCAATGAAGAGGATGACATGCCCATCATTTTGAATTTCCTCAATCACTTTTTTCAGGCGGTTTTCAAACTCACCACGGTACTTGGTTCCCGCAACTAATGAGCCCATGTCTAGTACCATCAGGCGCTTATCAGCAATCTCTTCGGGAACTGTCCCGTCGACCATCCGTTGGGCCAGTCCTTCGACAATGGCGGTCTTACCGACACCCGGTTCACCAATCAAAACCGGGTTGTTCTTTGTCCGCCGACTCAAGATTTGAACGGTTCGCTTAATTTCCTTATCACGGCCAACAACCGGATCCAGCTTCCCGGCGCGGGCCTGCTGGGTCATATCGCGTGCCAGCTTATCTAGTGTTGGTGTCCCGCTCTTCCGGTTAGCATTGTTGGCCCGGTTACCGGCCTGACGCCGGAGCTGGTTTTCGGCCACGCCCAACCGCCGGAGAGTTACCTTCCGAACTTGACGCGGCATCACATCAAGACTGTACAGAATCCGTGAAGAAAGGACACTATCATCTGAAATCAGTGCTAACAGTAAGTGTTCCGTACCAATTTTAAGCGAATGCATTTGTTGTGCTTCTTGACCGGCAAGTGCTAGGACCTGCTTAGCCTTTGGTGAGTATGGTAGGTAGTCCGCTGGTCCAAGTTGATCCATCGTGCCGTAGCCAATCAGCCGTTCAATTTCTTCCCGGATATCATCACTGCTAATTGAGAATTGTTCAAAAATCTTATTAGCAATGCCATCTTTATCCATTGCCAGCGCTAGTAGAAGGTGTTCTGTACCTACTGCTTGGTGTTTAAAGTATTTAGCTTGTTCATGGGCAATCATTAAGACATGCTTGGCACTAGGAGTAAACATGTTATCCATTAGCAATCATCCCTTCTAACTTTCATACCGTAACCGGTTCAGTAACGAAATCAATACTCGTGCTCTCAGCCGCGCTTCAACATCCTTGTTACCGACATCCAGTGTTTGCTTAGAAAGGGCCACCAGCATCAGGTCCCCTTCCCGCTGGGTAATAACTTTTTCATCATACAAGGTCTGAACAATTGCAAAAGCGTCGCGTTCACGAATTGAATCACCAATTGTTTGGATTAATGAGTTTAACACGTCGACGTTATCAAGTAAATTAACACGCTCAATCCGGATATAACCACCGCCACCACGTTTACTCTTAACAAGGTAACCGTTTTGAATGGTAAACCGCGTTTTAATCACGTAGTTAATCTGTGATGGGACAACGTCAAAATGATTAGCAATTTCGGAACGACGAATTTCCACTTGAGCGGAGTCACCAAGGATTTCTTTCAAGTAAGCTTCAATTATATCTGAAATACTTTTATTTTCCATGATTCACCCTCCGTTGTCTGACTAATCTTGACCATTATTCTACCATAATTTGCTTAATTTGCCTATTCACAAGCATTGGATGCAAGTGAGAAATGTCTTGCCTACCGCACGACACGAAGCCAACGACCGCTAACCGTCCTTAAAAAAGAAAGAGACTGAGTTTATTCCCAGTCTCTTCTAAATTATTTATTTGAAAACGAAATTACTTTTCAAGAGAGAAGTCAACAACGTTCCGACCAACAACCTTGTTCTCCTTCAATTCTTGAATCATGTCATTGATTTCTGAAAGCTTCCGGGTGTGAACGATTGGGTGAACCTTACCTTCAGCACCGAATTGGAAACATTCAGCCAGGTCTTGACGAGTACCAACTAATGAACCAGCAACGATGATACCATCAAGAACAGTCTTAGCAATGTTAAGCTTCATGTCACCTTGTGGAAGAGCAACGGCAACTAACTTACCATCTGGACGAAGTGAGTTAACAGCTTGGTCAAAGGCAGCAGTAGTAACAGCAGTAACAACTGCGGCGTGAACACCGCCAACCTTTTCTTGGATTTGTTCGTCAACGTTGTCATCGTGACGGTTGATGCAAATTTCAGCACCATTTTCCTTAGCAGCTTGCAGCTTGTCAGGGTTACCATCAACGGCGATAACGTGAGCGCCAAATACGTTGTGAGCAAATTGGATACCGAGGTTACCAAGACCACCAGCACCAACAATTGATACCCATTGACCAGGCTTGATGTCAGCAACCTTCAAAGCCTTGTACATCGTAACACCGGCACAAGTCAGTGAAGTTGCTTCTACAGGGTCAAGGCCTTCTGGAACCTTAACAGCGTAGTCAGCAGGAACGATACATTGTTCAGCCATTGCACCGTCAGCAGTGTAACCAGCGTTCAGAACGTTCCGGCAAAGAGTTTCACGACCAGTCAGGCAGTATTCACAGTGGCCACAGCCCTTGAAGAACCAAGCTATTGATACCCGGTCCCCGACCTTCAAGCTGGTAACGCCAGGAGCAACCTTTGATACACGGCCGACACCTTCGTGACCAATGATACGGCCAGGCTTCTTACCGAAGTCACCGGCAGCACAGTGCAGGTCAGTGTGACAAAGACCACAGTATTCCATGTCAACCAGAGCTTCACCTGGCTTTAAGTCACGAAGCTTTACATCCTTAACAGTAACGTATCCATCAACTGGATCATTGATAACAGCAGCTTTCATATGCTAAGATCTCCTTCTCAAAAGACATGTTATTTTTTTCACAATTCTTACTATAACAGACGAGTTTCTTTTTTTAAACCCTTCTTTTGAAGATTTTGTGAAATAATCGCAAACCAATCTTGCTTTCATACCGCCAAGTGTACCGCTATCACGGCAAACAAAGGTCTAAACCAATTATTGATTTTCATTTGGTGCCCTTTTAGGTATTTACTAACTAAAAATAACAAGATTGCGAAAGAAGTCACAATTATTTTTTGTCCGCTGATAATTTCAAAGGGGCTCCCTGCAAATAATAGTTAACTGCTGCGAGTAATAAAAAGGCGATTGCAGCTGACGTTACACCAGTCCACTTGTAAAGTGCCCACGCATTGATGCCAACTAACGTCCCAATTGACCCGCCAAAGAAATACGAAAACATAAAGATTGAGTTGTTGCGACTATTTGTTTGCCGGTTAAGCGACTGAACAATTGCCTGGTTGGTCACCTGGCTGAACTGGGTGCTCAAATCTAGAATTACTGCCCCCACCATTAAGAGGTATAAGTTGCGAGTAAATACCCAGAATACTATGTAGGCCACTAATGCTAGGCACCAGCTAATCTTAATATTGCAACGCGGTGAATAACGGTTAACCATTCGACCGATGGAAGGTGCAGCAAAAATTGCCACAATTCCTAACAACCCCATTCCACCTGCAACTGCACTTCCGTAACCGAAACGATCTGCCAGCAGGAATGACAACGTTGACCAGAAAAGATTTGCCAACCCAAATAGGCAAAAGCCATTCACTGCCGCGCCACGAAGGTAACGATATTGGCGAATGAGCTGGGGAATTGATGCTAGGACACCCAAATGGTGCGGCTTGTTAGCCAGGTGGCGGGGGTCGTTAGGAACAATCCGGTGAATTAAAATAAGCAGCAATAAATTAACAGCTGCGGCAAAAAGGTAAACGGCCTGCCATCCTAAGTGTGCCGCTATCACCCCGCTAAATGTCCGTGCAAATAGGATTCCCGTTAACATACCGCTAATCATCGTTCCCAAGATTGGTGCCTGTTTACCTACCGGGGTTAAGTAAGCAATATAGGGGATAATAATTTGGCCACCGACTGAGGTTAAGCCAATTACTACCGAAGCAACTCCAAACATCAACGCATTCCGCGACAGTGCGGCAAGGCTAAGGCCAATAATTGAAGCAACTTCCATCCATTGCAGGAAATAATAGCGGTTGTAAGCATCCCCTAACGGAACCACTAGTAGTAATCCAAGTGCGTAACTAACCTGGGTTAACATTGCAATCACTGCAATTTGATTTGGTGCAACATTAAAACTCGCCGTTAAGGTCTTTTCAATTGGCTGAATATAGAACATGCTAGCGACAATAATTCCCACGCATGTAGCAAAAAAAGGCGACCTGACCCTTTGAAAATTCAATGTAGTTATCGTTCATCCGTTATCCACCTCTCCTCAGTGAATAGCGTACTTCAACCCTGCTTCATGCAGAAGTGCCATCTTGGCCTACTCCCCAGTGAATTATTTTCATACTAAGGCAGCGGAAACTTTTTCTAGCACTGACTGTTCACGAGCAAACGCCGTAATAACCCGCTGTGGGAAATCCGTCAACGTGGTACCGACTAAACCAGTACTAGTGGTGGTAAGATGGTGAACCATCCCGGCTGGCAAGATAGTGACAAAGTCAGAATTACGGATTATTTCAACCATGGTTGCTGTATAATCAACCATTTTAAATTTGGCAAAACGCGTGCGGTACTTTAATAGCTGGCGGCTAACCGGGCAGTATTCAGGCGCCAGCACTAGCTTTTGACCAAACAAATCGTGGAAAGTACATGAATCCTGGCTCGGCAAATGGCGGCTCGTACCAGCAAGCACCATCATCTTTTCAGTCGCTAATTGCTGTTGAACGTACTCACCCCTTATTTGCTGCTCGAGTGAGTTGTTAACAATGATCAAGTCTAATTCACCATTGTTGAAGAGTTCTACTAATTTAACTCCCTCGTTAGCAACTTTTAATTGCCTTAGTTCATCAAAGTGTTTTGTAAAAAAGTGGGGATAGCAGTAGGCAGCAATATTGTCAAAGACCCCAATCCGCAGATCGCCTCACTTGACAGGAGAATCACTCTTTAATTTTTCAAAGTCCGCAATTAATTGCTGGGCGCGCCGTTTGAAAGAGCTCCCTGCTACCGTTAGTTCTACCCCGTGGGCCGTTCTGGCAAAAAGAGTCAGCCCAAACTTTTCTTCCAGCTGGCGGATTTTCTTGCTAATTGTTGATTGGTCAACGTAAAGGTAGTCACTGGCACGACTGAAACTTTTCAGTTTGCACACTACTAAAAAGGTTCGCAGTAATTCAAAATTAAAGTTATCCATTTTTACTCCTACTCCGTCACATTATAAAGTTGCCGAATGGTCCGCCGGTCAAGCTTAGTAATTCCCGTCTTTACGTTCCGTGGAATCATTACGCTATGCATATATTCAGGTGCATGTGCTAACCCCAGTGCGTGACCTAATTCGTGCTCGGCAACTTCAGTTCTAAACTGACGACTTGTGTAGTCTAAGTGTGTAGCATCAAGGGTTGAGCGGGCTTGAATCAGTGAATGGGTATCAGGATTGTACTGCGTACTGGTTGAACCTAGTTGCGCAGTTGAATAACCGACCGGAGTTGAGTCATTATTTGATAATGAACCATCACGGGCAATAATATCAGCCTGATCTTCGTTTCTTACCCACTTGAGATGCACGGCTCCTGTTTTATTCCAAGCACGAACTGCACCACGGAAGGCGACTTGCAAGGCATGGTCGTTGGTATCCATGTAAATTTTGACATTACGGGTTGGCCATCGAACCCCCTCAGTTGGCGTCGGCGTCTTGGTAGGTAAATACAGGTGACGTTTGGCAGCACGCATTGCTTGTGGTGAATTATCATCCGTAAAGACCTGGCCGCCATCATTGGACGTGCTAAATGCTGAGGGGGTTGACACAGTCGGCAGTTCATCGGCACTCACTGCTGCAACACTAACGGCTATCCCAGACAGGAAACCGAGAAGTAGAAATAATAACTGTCTCATTTTTTCACTTCCTTTACCAGATTAGTTTGTTGCTAATATTCTCATTTAATCAATGTTTAGTATACCCACTTTTAATTAAACAAACTGGTATACCTACTAAATAGTAATTTTCATTGATTGTCAAAAAAACAATAATTAACCATAACTTTGGCGGTTGCAAAGATGGATTACACACAAGTGGCCGGAGTGAGGAAAGAACAATCGGCAAGTTCGTTTTCTGGGACAAGTCGAACCAACAATATTAAATAAAAAGATCACTGTTACAAAAAGGATTGCAACAGTGATCTTTTTCTATTTAGTCGGAAATACAAGATTTGAACTTGCGACCTCTGCGTCCCGAACGCAGCGCTCTACCAAACTGAGCTAATTTCCGAAAAAATAAGCGTCACAACTATCCTCCAAGAATAACTGTCACGCTTAAAACTTATGCACCCAGAAGGAGTCGAACCTTCAACCTTCTGATTCGTAGTCAGACACTCTATCCAATTGCGCTATGGGTGCAAGAAAAGCGGAAGACGGGATTCGAACCCGCGACCCCCACCATGGCAAGGTGATGTTCTACCACTGAACTACTTCCGCATATCTGCTAGCTATTTAATTGCTATCAACGATTATTAATATTACCTGATCTGTCGCTGAATGTCAACAACTTTTTTCAAATAATATTAATGCGGATGAAGGGACTTGAACCCTTACATCAAAAGATACAAGATCCTAAATCTTGCGCGTCTGCCAATTCCGCCACATCCGCATATGGAGGATACAGGGCTCGAACCTGTGACCCTCTGCTTGTAAGGCAGATGCTCTCCCAACTGAGCTAATCCTCCAAAAATGAACTGTCTTAAATAAGCCAGCTCAATTAATATATCATCTATCCCAAACATTGTCAAACTTTATTTTAAATTTAGTTCAACCAGCTTTTGATCAATCATCTTCAGAACTTCTTGAGCAGCTGCTGGGTCCTCTACAAAGTCGTACTCATCCCCATTGATCAGCATCTTTGGGCTTTCATCATACTGCTCATACCAGTCATGGTAACGTTCATTAAGGTTTTTGTAATAACTGTAAAGCGAGGGATCGTTGGCTAACTGCTCGTAAGACCGTCCCCGCTTCTTGATCCGCTTTAGCATCGTATCAAAGGAAACCTGGATGGTAATCAGCAAGTTTGGTGCCTTCTGGTGTGGTTGTTCCGGCAATTCCTCCATCATGTTAGCAAGCAGTGAGCTATAAATATCAGATTCAGTTTCGGTTGCCCGTCCCATATCGGCGTTTAGCTTAAATAACAAGGCATCTTCAAAGATTGACCGGTCAAGGACATTCAGGTCATTATCGTAAGAAGCCTTAATTTCATCAATCCGCTTGTTTAAGAAATAAATCTGCAGTAAGAAGCCATACTTCTTCGGGTTCTTATAAAAGAGTGGCAAGATCTTGTTGTCATCAACTGACTCATAAAAAGCCTTACTGTGCAAATGGTCGGCTAGCAGTTGAGTCAAACTGGTTTTCCCCGCGCCAATTGTTCCTGCTAAAGCAATCATATTTTCTCCCTTTCCTTTTCCGTTCTAAAAATGCAACGAATATTATTCTAACATTTAAAAACTAAATGGCCACTCATAAAAGTGACCAATTTAGTTTATTTAATTAACCTTCGTATTTTTCTCCCTTAGTGCTCTTGCTAAGGTCCACTTCCTTCAGCGGGATAACGTGTGTCCGGTACCGAATCTTGTAGTAGAAGAACAGGATTAAGAACAGTGGCACACTCATATAGGTAATGAGGACGTTTGCCCAGTCCATCTTGGCAAACGCATCCACATTTTGACCACAGATAACAACCACACAAAGAATAAAGGCAAAGATTGGGCCAAATGGGTATAACGTTGCGTGGTACTTTAATTCACTAACTGAGTGACCCTGGGCAATGTAAGCACGACGGAAGCGGAAGTGCGAAATGGCAATTCCTAGCCAGGCAATAAAGCCACAAAGCCCTGACGCATCAGTCAAGTAAACATATGCCTTTGGAACCACGAACTGGGTAGCAAATGCCAATGTTGAAACGAGCATCGTCATCAGCAGGGAATAAATAGGGATTCCCCGCCGGTTAACATACCCTAGGAAACGCCAAGCATAGCCTTCACGCGCCTGTGAATACAGCATCCGGGTTGATGCGTAAAGTCCTGAGTTTGCCGCAGAGATAACCGCCGTCAGGATAACCGCGTTCATTACGCTGGCCGCAACTGCTAAGCCTGCCCGCTTAAAGATAATTGTGAATGGACTCATGGTAATGTTTTGCACATCAGAGTTCATCAAGTTCTTGTTAGTGTACGGAAGAACACAGGCAATTACAAAGATTGCAAAAATGTAGAATAACAGGATCCGCCAGAAGGTTGAGTGGATCGCCTTTGAAATCGACTTTTCAGGCGTTGCGGCTTCACCAGCAGTAATCCCAATCATTTCGGTCCCCTGGAAGGAGAAACCAGCAACCAGGAAGACGCTAATGATGGCTGGAACCCCACCAACAAACGGAGCCTTCTTGTAGTGGAAGTTGCTAAAGCCAACCGGCTTGCCGCCCATAATTCCAAGAATAATTGCAACACCAACAACTAAGAAGACAATAACAGTAACAACCTTGATCAAGGCTAGCCAGTATTCAGTTTCACCATAGGAACGAACTGACAGGTAGTTAATCAGGAAAATCAAAATAAGCACAATCGTACTGAAAACCCAGCTTGGTACATGTGGCAACCAGAAGTTCATCACGATTCCGGCACTAGTAACGTCAACCGGGATCGTAATCGCCCAGTTAAACCAATAATTCCACCCCATTGCAAAGCCCAGTGCTGGGTCAACAAACTTGGTTGAATAGGCCGAAAAGGAACCGGTTAGTGGCATGTACGTGGCCATTTCCCCCAGACTAGTCATCAGGAAGAAAACCATAATTCCCATAATTACGTATGCTGTCAGTGCACCACCAGGCCCGGCAGTTGAAATTGCTGAACCAGAAGTGATAAACAGACCGGTACCAATTGTTCCCCCAAGGGCAATCATTGTTAGGTGGCGGGTCTCAAGGGTTCGCTTAATATGCCCTACAGACTGCTGACCATTTGCATTTTCTGCCATAAAGAATCAATCCTCCAAATTGTTTTTTGAAGAGGGTAAATAAAAAAGCCTTCCAACGGGTTGGCCCCATTAGAAGACTCACTTAACTTCTTAATTAATGAATCAATCTTAGGAAGCGCTCCGCATAATGCGACAGTCCACCGCCTATTAAACGATGGCCCAACGAAAAGCAGTAATAAGACTGCCCCGTTTCGGCAACCTTCCCTTTCACCACCGGTCCAGCGCTTATTCGCCTCACGATGGTTACTAATAAAGGATGCAACCTCTTCTTTTTCTCAATATTATACTCTCTTTACTTCACCGTGCAAGCCAGCTTTTTGCCAAATTAGGCGGCTACCTTGTTGTCTGACAAGGCTGAAACCGTTTTTTTGTAAAACACGTTGAGAGCGCAAATTATTTTGATCGGTGGCCGCAGCAACTGATTGCGGTAGCTTACTCAGTACACCTGCAACCGCTTCGGTCATTATCCCCTGCCCCCAACTTTCTTGTTGGAGCAAGTAGCCAATTTCAAGTTGGCCAGGTAGATCCGATGCTGCCTGGTCAAGCAGGATTAACCCAATTAACTTTTGCGGTGACTTTAACTGGTAAATCCCCATAAACCGAACTGATTGCAACAGCAAATTAATTTCAAAGCTGGTGACTGGTTGGGTTGAAAAGGTCAGGTGCGCCTGCTTTAGCAACAGCTGGTCGGCCAGTAACGATGCAACCTGCCCGTCATCGTTTTTGATTCGTTTAATTAAAAGGTGGTTCGTCTTAATCATATTTATTCCCCGGGAAATAAAATTGAGGTACAGCATCACTGCTATACCCCAAAGTAATTAAATGTAAGAACTTGATAGGAACGGTACTCGCTGTAGGCGTGGCGCCCAGGCAACGTACAACCATTCTGCAACTTGCAACCATGCATAGGCAAGCAGCATTGCACTAATAGTATCAAATGGCCAGTGTGCATAAAGGTAAACCCGTGAAATGGCCAGGAAGAAAATCACAAAGACAATCAAGATCTGGCAGATTGTCCGGATCGACCGCCGTTGGATTAACGGTAGCACAATCAACAGGATAATTGCCGCCACCAGGAAGATTCCTAACGTATGGCCACTTGGGAAACTATAACCATCATCAGCTGCCAAGTGTTGTGCCGGACGGGCCCGCTTTACAATGTGCTTAGCAATCTCACCAAGCACATCACCACCGAGGATTGTGCCAATTGCCCATAAAGCAGGAATTTGGAAATGCTTTAGCCACAAAACCACTGCAATGATGAATACCCACAGCAGGTCCATCTTAGGACTAGCCAGGAATGACAGTAGGGTCATCAGGGCATGGAACCAGCCAGCCCCTTCTAAGCGTTGGCTAGTAAACAGTGATTGCAAAACCGCGTCCATCATTGTTACTACTGACGAGTTAAACTTGATCAGCAGTAATAAAATAATGAAGAAACCACCACTGAGCAGGAAGCGCCGCATCCGGTGGCTATCACGTTCAATAAACATAATTCAATTCTCCTATTTCAAGATTCAACAATTGGTTTGAGTATACCACAAGTCCAGTTAAGGCTGCAGAGCTTTTAAATTAAAAAGCGGGACCGATGTCTGACAAAGCGTCAAACATTGATCCCGCTTAGGAAAATTATTCTTTAACGACATTTGCGGCCTGTAAGCCCCGGTCGCTTTCTTCAACATCGAAGCGAACCTTTTGACCTTCTTCAAGGCTCTTGAAGCCATCGCCTTGGATTGCGGAGAAGTGGACGAATACATCGTCACCTTCATCACGAGAAATAAAGCCATAGCCCTTGTCGTTGTTAAACCACTTAACAGTTCCTTGTTCCATTAGTAGAACCCTCCTGTGCTCCTGCACAAATAAAATTTGTAATTAATCTGGTGAAAATTGGGATCCGGTTTACTTAAATGAAACAATCAAACCAACCGCACTTAAAAAACTACAAAGCCCAGTATAGCATAAAAAGTTTAATTAACCTAACAACTTATTTAATAAAAATATTGTGGGCAGCCTTATATGAAACGTTAATTTCCTGGTCGTCTCCTGGCTTTTTAATTACAATTGGCCCCTCAAATGGTTCGTGCCGAATTACTTGCACCTGGTCATCAGGACGGAGATTCAATTCTTCCAGGTAGGTTAATAATTCATGATTATCAAGGAACCGTTCTAGTTCAACGGTCTCACCATCGTTTGCCTCTGCCAGTAACCGGTGACTAACATCGGGGAACGCACCCTTAGATGACGGGATTACTCCGCCATGGGGACAATGGTCCGGGTGTCCTAAGAATTCATCAAGTGCACTAGCCAGCCGGTCACTGGTCTGGTGTTCAAGTACTTCTGCCTCTGGGTGCACATCCGCAAAGTTGTAATTAAGCTTATCAACCAGGAACGTTTCCCATAACCGGTGCTTTCGTACTAATTCCGCCGCATATTTTTGGCCCTTTTCTGTCAATGAAATCCCGGCGTAAGGCTCGTGAACAACCAGCCCTTCGTCAGCCAACTTGGAAATCATTTCGGTAACGGAGCCAGCGGCGATGCCTAAACCTAATGAAATCTCCTTATTGGAAACTTTCTTATGACTGCCGCCGAGCTCAAAAATAATTTTCAAGTAATCTTCCTTCATTGGAGTCAATCTAGTTCACCTCGTGTTAAATATTTGGCCTACGAACGGTCACAACATTAAATCTCCATATTGAATATATTACGATTATAGCATAATATTAAACTGTCTAGTTTGGATAGCCTAACTTTTTCGTTAGTTATGCTTATTCATTTTAATACAACCTACTAAAAAATTGCAATTCTTATGCGGAGGAGCAAACTATCATGAATGAAAAAATTACGGGGCAGCGTTTTTTAGCCGTCACCCTGCTTAATGTTTTAATTACCGTGGTTGAAATTATTGGTGGGCTACTTTCTGGTAGTCTGGCCCTTCTCTCGGATGCTTTCCATAATATGGGCGATTCATTTTCGATCATCCTCGGTTACTTTGCACAGCAATTGGGTGGAAGGTCTGAAAACCGGAAAAACACGTACGGATACCGGCGGGCAGAAATTTTATCCGCCCTTACCAACAGCTTCATTCTCTTGATCATCGCTGTGTTCTTAATCGGTGAAGCAATTCAGCGGTTGGGGCACCCACAGCACATTAATGGCCGGATTATGATGGTTGTCGCAATTGTTGGGCTTATTGCCAACTTTGCTTCGGCAGCCCTCCTCCATGCCGGCAGCCATGACAGCCTCAACGTCAAGGCAACTTACCTACACGTCTTGAGCGACGCTCTATCATCCGTGGCAGTAATAATCGGCGGAATTATTCTTACCTTTGTTAACGTTCCGTGGCTAGACCCCGTTTTAACGATTGCCGTCGCTATCTATATTGCCTACGAAGCACTGCCGATCATTAACCAAACAATCAAGATCCTGATGCAGTCCGCACCTAACCTTGATTACGACGCGATTGCCGACGACCTTAAGCAGGTCAAAGGCGTCGATGATGTCCACCACGTTCACGCCTGGATGATTGATGAACACCACATTATTTTCTCCGCCCATTTAAACTGTGACGACTTAAAATTAAGTCAGGTTGAGAAAATTTACCGGCAAGTTGAAAAAATTCTTCGTGATAAGTACGGTATCTGCCATATTACACTCCAGGCTGAATGTACCCGTGGTCGCAACGAAGAACTATTTAATACCCCGGTCGATGAGCAGAATATGATTAGAGATCATAGGAAAAATAATTGAGCTGCGATAAGAATGAATCAAAAGTAAAAGGTCCAGAATCCGGCCAAGTGCCGAACTCTGGACCTTTATTTATACTCGTTAGGAGCTTAAAAGCTATCCACTTTTATGAATAATTGCTAGAACAGCTTACCAACACCATAGTGGATGGTAATCGTAATTAGACCAATAATAATGTTCCGGATAACCGCAATCTTGACCAAACCGTTTCCGAGCTTTGAACTAATAAACCCAGTTAGTGCACTGGTAAACGCAACCGCTAAGATAACGGCATACCACTTATAAGCTTCTGATGCAAGGGTCATTGCCATCAGTGGGAATATTCCACCAGCTGCCGCTGAAAATAGTGACGAAAAGGCAGCATCCCATGGATTTAGGTAGTGGCCCAGTTCAATATCATATTTAACCCGGACAACGGTTGCTAAAGGCTTCTTATTCAACAAATCCTTAGCAATCGCCATCGAGGTTTCAGGGGTAACCCCCTTGCTGACGTAATAATCCTTAACGGCTTCCAATTCACCTTCAAAGTCCGTTTTTAGCAGGTGTTCTTCATGAGCAACCGCCGACTTTTCAGTATCCTTTTGGGTTGAAACAGAAGCATATTCACCAGAAGCCATTGAAAAGGCACAAGCAAGTAAGTCGGACAGACCGGCAATAAAAATAGTAAACCGGTCAGTCGTCGCTGCCGCAACTGAAACAAGGACACCAACAACCGTTAGGATACCATCATTTGAACCTAGTACCCCCGCACGAAGGGTGTTTAGCTTTTCTTCCATTGTCTGCTTTTGCCGCTTTTTTGTCTTTTGCATCATTTGTCATCCCCTTAGTGCGCAAATAATTGACCGATTACAAAGGTAACGCCCATCGTCAGAAGACCAGCCGCTGCATTTCTTAGCATTGACTTAACCCGGTTAGACTTACCCAAAACAGCCGCAAAGTAACCAGTGATCAAAAGGGCAATTAAAACCGCAATCATGGTTGCCAAAATTCGATTTTCTGCTGGTGCCATTGTTACCGCCACCATTGGCAGGATTGACCCGGTTGGGAATGAAATAAATGAAGCAATCGCAGCCGCATATGGACTCGTAAAGTCATTAGGGTTAAAACCATACCGTTCCTGAACCGCAGTCCCTAATGAGTCCTTTTTCATCAGTTCACTAGTTGCTTGGTGGGCGAGCTGAGGGTCAATATCCTGTGCCTCATACTTTTTTTGCACATAGTTAAATTCCTGTTGGTACTGGTCCGACAACCGCTGGCGCTCACTAATCAATGCCATCTTTTGTGAGTCCTTTTGTGTCGAAACCGAAACGTATTCCCCCATACACATTGAAATCATCCCGGCCAGACTACCGGATAAGCCAGAAATTAAAATTGAGTAGGCATTGCTAGTCGCAGCGGCCACCCCAATAACGATCCCAGCAACAGAGATAATGCCATCATTGGCCCCCATTACACTAGCCCGCAAGACATTGACCTTTTGTGCTAGTGACATTTTTTTCTTGGCCATTACTATTCCTCCCTTGTGCTAGTTTAGAATCATTATAACATCATAGAAACCATATTCAAGGATTTATTCGTTGCTTAAACTTCCTATTTAGAATCATTAAAAATATTTACTAGATGTAAAAAGCGATAGTCATCAATGACTATCGCTTTGATACTAGTGAAACTAAGTGTTAGCACCAATTTTATTCATAAGTTTGAACTGCAGTGGTCCGGATGCAGAATACTGAAGTACCGGCATGGCGGGTCATGTATGCCGCCTGTGAACCAACTGCCTTCCGGTTACCCCACTTACCAATGGAACCAATAATCAGCAGGTCTGGTTGGAAAGCAGGAATTACGTGGTTGCAAATTCGTTCTGCTGGACGTTCACCACGGTCAACAATCGCGGTGATTTTCTTTGGGTCAACACCGTAATCAATTGCGGCTTGAACGTATTCATTGACTCGCTTTCTTAATTCGTCCTCACTACTGTGAACGTAATCCTTATCGAGAATTTGGTAAACATTAATGTCACCTGTTTCCAAAACGGAAACAATTCCTAATTCAGAGCCGTCACGCTTTGCCTTATCAACAGCGTAAGAAAAGGCTGCGCGGGCATCTGGTGCATCGTCGACACCAACGAGGATCTTCTTGAACTTCTTTGGCTTAATTTCGAACATTAGTATTCCCCTCTCTAGGTTCTATTAACGGTTAAAGTATGCCATCCCGTTAACTTTCACTAACTATGTTACTACTAATCTTTGATTTGTAAATAATAAATTTTGGCTATCCTAAAATAAAAGTCTGATTTTTAAGATTTAATCTTTTTCGTCGATAATACTTTTATAATGTAATTAAAGCGCAACCAATTCAATAAGTGTTATCATTAAGCTAACGTTAATTGTTGTTTATTTATGGAGAGGAACGGTGACTTATGAATAAAAAGAAGACAAGCTGTACCGCGATTTTAGTTGGTAAGAACGCCACGATTGACGGCTCAACAATTATTGCACGGGACGAAGACGGGTACGATGGCATTAACCCAATTACTTTTAAGTTTTTCCCTGCTAAGGATTACACGGGTGAACATTATGTTTCGTCATATAATGGCTTAGAAGTTGACCTGTCTGGAAAGGGCTGTCGCTTCACGGCAACTCCAGCTGGTGTAGATAAGAAGGACGGCACGCTCGAGAGTGGCCGGTGGGATGAACAAGGAATCAACGAATACAACGTTGCAATGAGTTCAACCGAAACAGAAACAACCAACCCACGGGTATTAGGACATGATCCACTCGTTGAAAATGGGGTTAACGAAGACTCAATGCTCTACCTGGTATTACCATTTATCAAGTCTGCCCGTGAAGGTGTCAAGCGCCTTGGCCACTTGATTGAAAAGTATGGTACTGGTGAGACCAACGGGATTGCCTTTAGCGACCATGATGAGGTTTGGTACCTTGAAACTGCTGGTGGCCACCAGTGGGTTGCTCAACGGATTCCAGACGATGCTTATGCCATTGCGCCAAACAACATGTGCATTCAGGAAATTGAATTTGATGATCCTGATAACTTCATGTACGCTAACGGTATTCGTGAATTTGTTGAAAAGTACCACCTCAACCCTTATCCGGGCAAGTTCAACTTCCGGAAGATTTTTGCAACTGAAGATGAAGCTGATGCATACTACAACACACCACGGACATGGTACGGCCAAAAGTTGTTCAACCCTTCAATCGAACAAGAACCAACCAGTCAGGATATGCCATTTATCCGGCGGCCGGAAAAGAAGATCGCGGTTGAAGATGTAGAATACTTTCTTTCATCACACTACAACCAAACTCCATACGACCCAATGGGTTCCTACTCCTCTGGCACCCCTGATGAAATGAAACGGTTCCGTTCAATCGCCCTTGACCGGAACCAAAGCTCTTGCATCATGCAGATTCGTAATGATGTTCCTGCAGAGTACGCTGCTATCCAGTGGATCAACTTTGGTTTCCACTGCTACAGCCCATACGTTCCATTCTTTACCAACATCAACGACACCCCTGCTAATTACGCCTACGCACCAGAAACGGCTGAAACCGACAAGAGTGCTTACTGGATGTACAAGTTGCTTGAAGTAATCGTTGAACCACGCTACCACGAATTTATCAACGAGGTTAACGCCTTCCGTGATAACTGCCAAAGCTACGCGGTTAGCCGGGTTGACGCAATCACGGCTGGCGCTAAGGGCAAGAGTGGCGACGAATTGATTAACTACCTTACCGCTGAAAATGATAAGTCCGCTGCCCACACTACTGCTGAGGCTAAGAAGTTACTCAATAGCCTGATCCATCAAGCATTGCTTAACTCTAAGTTCCAGTTTGAGCGCGGTGATAACTTATAATTTGATACCTACTTTAAAGTTCAAAAGGAGCTGTGACACAACCCCGGTTAGGGCCTGCGACACGCAGTTAGCCTATTTGGTATGGCTAGCATAGGACGATCGTTAGCACGGAACGGGCTAGCGATTGTCCGTAGCTAGACACTAAGGCCCTGGGTTGTGGCACGCGATATCTCTGCAATATTTGGAGCTAAAACAAGGGCTCGTGACAAAACCGATTTTTGTCACGAGCCCTTGTTAGTTTCGATAATACACACAGTGCAGGAAACTTCTAGTCCATCTTAAACTTCTTACTACCTTCAATTAACATTAAGACAGAAGTATAAATCATTACCGCCACTACTAACCACATTAAGAAGGTTAAGTTTAATGACTTAACGAAGGTTACTGCAATGTAGACACCAAGGCAGCCAAAAAGTGAAATTGAAATTGCCGGTGTCCGGGCATACTCGTCCTTCTTGATAAATTCAGTTGATGCAATTGGCATCGTTGCGGCACAAGAGGACATCATGATTGGGAATGCAACAATTGGGTTCATCCCCAACAGGTAGACCAGTGCCATGCATGGTGCATACATCCCAATTCCGGCAGACATTAAGGCACCAAGAACCATATTCATTACGCAGGCAACTACCAGGCGCCATCCGTTGAACCCGGTAGCAGTGTTATTGGCACCCAGCTTAGTAATTACGCCGGTAGCGGAAAGAATCATTAATACCGCCGTAATTGCTAGTGCGATCCCGACGACAATTTCAATCTTCTTTTCGTCCAGACGGGAGACAATTTTGGAGCCACCGAAGGAACCAATCATTGCGGCAACAATCATCAGCAGTAAGGTGGTCCCATCCACTTTAAAGTTGCCGATGTAAAGGAAGGCCTCAGTTAAAACTGGAAGTGCACAGGCAACGTTCAGTGTTCCTGGCAAGATCTTATCATTTTTCAATGACTTAGTAAGCTTTAACAGCATCGTGGTCGGCGCATATGAACCAATTCCTAATGAGTCACAGAAGTTGGTAGCAAAGCCAATTGCACCAGTAACGAAAAAGTTGCTATCCTTAAGGCGGTGGCGGTTCACAATTAAGTCATGGCCAAGGAAAATAATTTGGTAAACGGTCAATACTCCTAAAAAGATAATTACGATTAGTTCAGCGTTCATATCCATATCTCCTAATTCAGTTCTCTTCAAGTACTGACCGTCACCGCTATTTAATCATGCGCATTTAGCCAGTCGATCAGTACTTGTTCATAGTGTGCACGTTGCTCAACGAAGGACATGTGCCGGCAACCTTCGAACAGCTCCCACGCCGCATTGGGTAACCGGTCATACATTGCCTTGGCAACGTATGGTGTACAAAGATCATCAGTCCCACTAGTTATTAGCACTGGAATATTAACCTCCTTGAGTTGATCTAAGTAGTCAAAGTCATGGAGGTTCCCCAGCGGGTTATACTCGTTAGGGCCCCAGGCTGTTAAGTAGGCCTGCGTTCCAGCCCTCTTGGGTCGGCGCAGGGGCTCGGGGTCAGCGGGTGAAACAGGTGCACTACAATGCAGTGCCATGAAATGAGCGTTAGCTTGCTGGTATGCTGGATCAGTAAAATTACCACTAGCTTCCGCCTGCTGGATTGCCTTTTGCTCATCGTCCGGCATAAATTTAATCAGGCGGTGCAATTCCTTACTCCACAACCATGATGCGGGCAAGGTGCTGGCAAAGATTCCTGACAAGACGCCAGTTGGCTGCTGGTCACACAAGTACATTATTTCTAGCATCCCACCCCATGATTGACCAAGGAGGTGGACCCGGTCCAAGCCGAGGTATGAGCGAACAGCTGCTAGCTCTTTAAGCCACGTTTCGGCCTGGTAAATTTGCCCTGCCTGATCATCTGGTTGTGACGATTTGCCACAGCCAATCTGATCATACATTACTAATTGACGGTGGTCGCGTTCAGCTATATCATCTAGGACTTCAAAATAGTTATGGGTAGAACCTGGTCCACCATGAAGTAAAAGTAAGGGAGCCTTTTCGCTTGCTTCCCCAACAACCCGGTAGTAAGTCCGGTATTTGCCAAATGGTACGTAACCTTCCTTAATCTGTGGCATTGTTAACACTCCTTAATACTGAATCTGAAAATCAAAGTGCTGCTTTGCACCGGTTAACCGTGCAACGTGACGGTCCATCACTTTCCGGCGTTGACCAACCATCATCCAGGCAGTGATTAAACCGAAAATAACCAGTTCAACTAATACCGCAATCCATTCGGTAAGCCCGACATGGCTGTTTGCCATCGTAGCAGTACCGGTCGCCAAGAAGCTGAGCCAGTCAAACAGGCCGTGCATTACCATTGCTAACCATAACTGTCCGGTATAGACATAGACGACCGCAAAGAAAAGTCCAATTCCGATGACGGCTACTGCTTGGTATATTGTTACCTCCCAGCCTTGCTCGGCGGCATTAGTTAAGTGCATTAAGCCAAACAAGATACTGCTCGTGACCAGTGCGTACGGGAGCCGTTGCCGATAATTACGCCAAGCATAGAAGAGGATCCCTAAAATGGCAAAGCGGAATAATGTTTCCTCCGCTACCGCCGCCTCAAATGCCGTCAGCGTTAATTGCCAGTTGACCTTCGAAAAACTAGGCACCCCGCCAACATTAAGAAAAGTCATTGCCAAGTCAATCACCACAAGGCCCAGCAGAATCCACCAATTGAAATCACCACTCCAATGCGGCTTTAGTCCGGGCCAGGATAGTTTCCACGCCCGCATTACGGTTACAATTAAGGCAAAGTAAGCCAATGCACCAACCGCGCCCGTAGAAAGAGCTAATAAGAGCAAGCGGCTAGTGATCAGGTTATCTGGAAACGCAACGAGGGGCGTAAAAACAACTTGAAATGTCGCTACTGCAAAGATGAAGCGCTCGATACTGGAATGCAATTGTCCACCAATTACACTTGCAAAGGGTGCGAACATCACAACATAGTAAATAATCATTAGGGAAACCACACCCCGTGATGGTAGACGGAGCAAAGTAATAATTTCCCGGGTAATAACGTCCCAGGCCACCACCAAAATAAGTGGCTGTAAAATTCCCTGGAGCCAGGCATTAAGACGACGAACAATTGCTGGCAGCTTTGGCAACAATTCAATTGTTAGACCAATTGCTAAGATAATTACCGGAGCAAGGAGAACAGTTACAACATGCTGTCGTCCCATATTAAAGTTACGGACCATCATTGCCGCAAGGACAAGGAGGGTCGCGCCAATCTGAACCCGATACCAGATCTTTAAATAATCTCTCCCGGTCATATAGGTTCCTTCCCT
Source organism: Limosilactobacillus viscerum (assembly GCF_947387525.1). Classification (GTDB taxonomy): domain Bacteria; phylum Bacillota; class Bacilli; order Lactobacillales; family Lactobacillaceae; genus Limosilactobacillus; species Limosilactobacillus viscerum. The sequence goes on along the minus strand of NZ_CANDNW010000002.1, from coordinate 133,857 downwards.
TCTACTAGTTTGTTGAAAAATAATTGCTATTATTGATAATACCAGAGTTTCCGCTTCGTTTTAAGAAAAAATTACGGATATAAAAAAGGAGCACGACAGAATTCAATGACGATTCCTGCAGTGCTCCCTTTTTATGTTAGTTGAGCTAGGGTTAGTAAAGGTTTTCCCTAAGCTTCATTTACATTATTCTTTAACCGGTTCAGCCTTCTTACTTTCCTTCTTTGGGTGGTTGGCTGAATGTTCTTTCTTCTTGTTGTTTTGTGCTTGACCGTGTTTCTCATTATTGTTTTTACGGTGGTTATTATGGTTAGGGTGCCGGTAATGGTGATTTTCAGCCCGATTATTACCGTTTAGGATGGTAATCATTGGGATAATTACTGGGCGCCGACCAGTCCGTTCAAAAAGCAGCTTTTGCAAACGGCTAACAATTGTCCGATTCAAAGCCCGCTGGTCAACATGCTTATGGTTCTTAAAGGTATTCAAGATTGCCCAGAAGACTTCGTGGTTAGCAGCCTTGATTAATTCTTGTGATTCATGCATGTAAACAAAACCACGTGAAACGATATCCGGCCCGGCCACAATTTGGTAATCTTTCAGGTCAACAACCGCGATTGCCGTAACTACCCCTTCTTCAGAAAGGAGGCGCCGTTCACGAATTTCAGGGTTACCAACTGTATCACCGGCATCACGACCGTCAATGTAGACGTCGCTAACACTATCAATGTGGTCAGCCAGCCGGCAAGAGTCCTTTGTCAAAGCAAGCACGTCACCATTTGCCAGAATGAAGCTATTCTCCCGTGGCACACCGGTCATTTCAGCTAACTTAGTGTGGATCTTTTGCATCCGGTATTCACCGTGGACTGGTGCAAAGAACTTTGGCTTCATCAGGCGGAGCATAAATTCTTCATCAATCTGGCCACCGTGACCGGACGTGTGGATGTTGTTGACGTAACCATGAATAACGTTGGCCCCATCTTCTTCCAACTTGTTAATCAAGGCGTTAACACTGGTTGTATTACCCGGAATTGGGTTACTCGAGAAGACCACCGTGTCGCCAGGTTGAATGCTGATTTGCCGGTGGGTACCGTTAGCAATCCGGCTCAACGCTGCCATTGGTTCACCCTGGGAACCAGTACACATAATCAGTACCTTCTCTGGTGGGTAATTGTTAATTTCATTTTGGTCAATTAGGGAATCTTCCGGAATATTAAGGTAGCCGAGCTCCTGCCCCGCTGCAATGGCATTTTCCATGCTTCGGCCAAAGACCGCGATCTTGCGTCCTTGGGCAATTGCCGCGTCAGAAGCTTCACGCAGACGATATACATTTGAGGCAAAGGAAGCGAAGATAATCCGTCCCTTAATCCGTTCAAAGATCCGCCGAATGTGAATATCAACCCACCGTTCGGACTTGGTAAATTGTGGCCGTTCAGCGTTCGTACTATCGGAAGTGAGGAGGAGGACGCCCTCATCACCTAGCTTAGCCATCTGCTGAAGGTTTGGACCCGGTAAGCCACCAACTGGCGTCAGGTCAAACTTAAAGTCACCAGTTTGAATAATCGTTCCTTGTGGTGTGTGGACAGCAACCCCTAAAGTATCAGGGATCGAGTGGGTTGTCCGGAAGAAGCTAACCCATAACTTCTTGAAGTGAACTTCATCAAATTCATTAATTTCGTGAAGCTCAGCGTTCCGTAGCAGGTGCTTTTCTTCCAACTTCCCCTTAATCAAGGACATTGCAAATGGGCCCGCGTAGATTGGCACATTAACTTTTTGCAAGAAGAATGGCAAGCCACCAATGTGGTCTTCGTGACCGTGGGTGATAAAGATTCCCTTGATCTTATCCTTATTTTCGACCAAGTAATCATAATTTTGAATAACGTAATCAACACCTAGAAGTTCGTCTTCCGGGAAGAGAACCCCACAGTCAATGATGATGATTTCGTCTTGGAATTGCACACAGTACATATTTTTACCAATTTCGCCAAGGCCCCCCATGGCATAAAAGGCAACTTCATTATTCTTAATCTTTAGCTTTGACATAATACCTTTCTTTCCTTTTAGATTTAGATTTTTTATTAAACGTTACTGTCATAACGGAAAAATAAGTAAGCCAAAAGAGCCGCTTTGGGTAACAAGGTCGGCATTAAGTATTCTTTTAGCTAATTACTATCATTTAAAATCCGTACGTAAAAACTAAATTTATTTTACCACATCTAACAAGGGGAAGGTAGTAAATGACTGTTGCAAAATAAAAAAGCAACTTACAGTTACTCGCTGTAAATCGCTTTTTAAATCTAAATTAAGCAAATACCCGCCGAATACCGGCAACAACATTCCGTTGGCCGTTAACAATTGGTTGAACCATAACACATGGTGGCCAACTTTCGATAACCGTATTTGGATCAAGCAAGATGGCAACGTGCCAAATAATCCGGGTACCTGGTTGGTAGTAGAAGACAAGGTCCCCACGTTGACGATCATTCCAACCGATATTTTGGAAGTGTGGGTCAACAAAGAGGTTCCGTGAGTTCCATTCATTGCCTGGATAACCATGGTGGGTAGAACTAACCGTCGTTGGGTTAATACCGGCACCATACAGTGCTTGCATTACTAACCCAGAACAGTCAACACCCCATGCTGGCGCTGATGAACAACCAGCCCACCATGGCTTGCCCATGTACTGGTAAGCGGTGTTAATCATTGCATCAATCCGTTGTTGACGGGTAGCACCTGGGTTAGTCAGCGTTGGTGAAACGTAACTATCAATTCCGTACCACAGGTCATCAGAGTAGCCAAGTGCCCGCCACGTTGGCAGGTCAACCCAACCAGTAGCTGGCAGGCCATGTTGCCGTTGAATGTTCATAATGGCATAGGCATCACCAGTCGTGTATTGGTTATGGATGTTAGCATCACCTAATTTACTCTTAACAAACCAGGTCTTAACCCCTTCGTAACCAGGGCCGAGGTTATGCCCAACTTCTTGTGGGTTAGCCTGGATCTGGCTGTATTGGATTTGGTACATCCAACCTGGGTTTTGGTAAGTATTCAGGTAACGGTTGTTCATCGTGTATTGACTGTAGACGCCTTCACCGTCAGCCTGGTTACTATAACGACTGAGGATTCCAAAGGCGTGGTTAGCAATACTTTGGTCGACCGTAAAGGACGTACTGAAGCGTGCTTGGTTGTAGTTAAGGAAGTTGCCATGACTAGCAGCTAAGTCGCCACTTTCTTGGTTCGTAACCTCATGCCGGCTTACTTCACGACCAGTAGTGTAGTCAAATAGGAGGATTACATGGTGGGTCAGGCCCATCGTTGAATTAGCAGTGTGCCAACCGGCAACATTGATTGTGTTCCCTGATTGACTCAGGTTATCGAGCCACCCGTCTTGCGCATTCAAATCAATTTGGTTGTTAAACCAGTAGTCAGAGGTAGCCGTACCATAGTCTTCATTATTAGAATTGCTGTAACGACTTACCACTGTCAATGTGTGGTTAAGCATTTCAGGGGTCAGGTCAAAAGTAGTGGTAAAGCGTGCTTTATTCGAGTTTAAAATATGGGTTGCGTTTTGCACGTCAGGGCTTGCCGTTACTGGCACAAGCTTATGTGCAACTTCCCGGTTAGCAGTTTTATCAAATAAAATGATGAAGTGCCCTGGCATATATGCGGAGGCATCGTCAGCGTGCCAACCAGCAACGGTAATCTTCTTAGTATTAGGGTCCAAGGAGAAGTTATCCAAGAAGGCCTGTTGGTTAACACTGAGATTCAAGGTGTTGCCATAGTAAAGGTCAGAATAATAACCAGCATCGTTATCGTGGCCCTGTTGAGCATAACGACTAATAACCGTCAATTGGTGACCGATCATTTCGGGCGTAACGGCAAAGCGAGCCTGAAAACGACTCTGGTCAGAATTACTGATGTTTCCATATGCACGAGCAACATCGGGACTAGCGGTAGTTGCTTGTGTTTGCCGAGCAACTTCGTGGTTAGTAGTCTTGTCAAATAAGATCAGTTCATGAACGGGTTCAGCAACTGAATTATCATTTGCATTCCAACCACTAACAACAACTTGGTTCTTTGCCCGGTCAAGGTAGAAGTTGTCCAGGTAACCGGCATTGCCGTTGTTATTCAGCTTCAACACATTGTTAAACCAGTAATCAGAATATTGATCATTTTCCTGGCCAGGAGCGGAATAACGGCTGATAACGACAAATTCATCGCCCATCATGTTAGGGGTGATGTCAAAGCTAGTACTAAAGCGAGCATTCTCTGCGTTTGCAACATTGGCATAGCCGTTCTTCGTTAAGTCTGAACTAGCGGTATTCTTTACGCCAGTGACCCGTTGAACTTCCCGGTTCTTAGTCCGGTCGAAAAGAATAATGGTGTGTTCAGTCTTTGAAGCAGCCTGGTCATCAACATGCCAGCCAGCGACGTCAATCTTGGTACCGTCAACCTTGAAGGTATCAAGCCAACCAGCCTTGGTAGTAATAGTCGGGAACCAGAAGTCACTACCGCCAGCTGGATTACCATTTTGGTCATTGGTGTAACGGGAAACAATCCGCAATGAACTAGCGTTAGCCAGCTTAGCAGTTGGGACATCAACCGTGAATCCACCCGAAATTGGTGCCTTAGGGTAGACCCGCTCTACGTCAGGACGGTTAACCGTAGTTACCTCATTACGGTAAAGTTCGTGACCATTACCATCTAATACAATGGCAAAATGGTGCATCCCTTCCCGGTACTGGTTAGTTGCATGCCAGCCGGAAAATTCAACGTTGCCTTCGCTAGTAACGCTTGCACTATCCAGGTTACCAGCATTCACCGGTGTCTGATAATCTACTTGCGGTTGGGTAGCTTGTTGATCACCAGTTGTCGTTGAAGAAGTGGTTTGCTGGTTATTAGTAACCTGCGTTGTCTGGTCTGCACTACCTGTCGTCGTGGTAGTATCAGCAGAAGCGCTAGTTGAAATGGCGGTTAAACCTGCGGCAACTGCAACTGTTGCAATTGCCATCGTGCACCACTTTTTGCCAGCTTTAAAAAGCTTAAAGTGTTTTTTCTCTTCCATGTTTCTCCCCCTTGGTATAACTCCAAAAAAATAATCAATAAAACTTTACGGTTGTTATTTTACTAGCATTTAACCTGCTATTCTACACTGAACCAGCAATTAATTATGATAGAAAGTAAATGACAAGAAATAACTAACGGGTTCCAAGTACCTACTTTAAAAAAGCTAAAGCGACTGGGGAAAATTTTCTTCTTCCCGGTCGCCTTTTAATATTATGCAGTAATTACAGGAAACGAACTTCGGTTAACCATCTTAGACCCCAAAGATCTTTTCCACAAATCTATTAGTCTTCAGTTGGTAAAGCTTCTTCTTGGTCTTCCCAGGAATTTTCCCACGCTTCTACTGGTTCACCATCGTCGGTAAATTTAAGGCTGGTAAGCTTCGTCAGAATTTCTTTATAGTATGGCTTAGATAAACGAAGACTTTCAGCAGCTAATTCCGCTGGCCCCATGAAGTTGTTCTGGTTCAAGATTTCATTAATTGAACTAAGAACTTCATTTGACACCTTTGAACTAAGAATTTCAAGGCTCCCCTTTTTATACTGGTTTACATAAAAGGAGATAAAAGACTTGAGTGCCGTTTCCTGGGCCTCTTCATTTAATTCTGAAAAACTCTTTCCTTCACTCACTATTACCGCGTCCCTTTCCAAATATATGATTACTTTCACCTTACCACAAAAATTAGTGAATTGTTAATCGTCATCTTTGGTCACCGGCCGACAGTACAGGTGCGTCCCCTGCTGGTCAACGATGGCGTAAACCTCCGTCCCGGGATCATCGGCCAGGGTTCCCAGGTCAACTTCACCCTTTTGGTCGTCAAGTTGTTTAACATCCTTAATCTGGTCAGCAAAGAACTCCCGGAAGATCCTGCCAAGTGCCTTACGCTGCCGTTCCTTTTTTACTGCAACGGTTAATGTAAATCCCTGGTCAAGGAAGTACTTAATAGTAAAAACACTAAACATAGTCAGTAGGCCAAAGTAATGGTTCTTATTTTTATCATCCTGGCGAGAATGGATGTAGCCCTTACGCTCCCAGTAGCGCAACTGACTCGTCGAGACTCCGGTGACGCGTGCCATCTCGCTCATGCTAATCCGTAACTTATTATCCTTAATCATTCGCCGAAAATGTTCTCGTAACACTGAATCCCTCCACTTAAATTCAAATTCCGTCCTGTATTTTATCAATTTTGTGTTATCTTTGTCAAATTATTTGACAAAGATAACGGATAGTTTTATTATCTTTACTCGTTAACATTTTTTGAAAAGAGGTTTTATGCGTGAACGACAGTGAACAAGCTGCTGTTGATATTAACGGCCAACCATATAACCGGTCGCTAATGGTGCTGGTACTTTTAATCGGTGCTTTTTGTACCATCTTAAACCAGACCATCCTGTCAACAGCTTTCCCGGCTTTGATGAAAGCCTTCAATATTAGTACTTCAACTGTTCAATGGCTAACAACTGGTTTCTTAATGGTTAATGGGATCATGATTCCAGTCAGCGCCTTTTTGAGCAGCCGCTTTAATACCAAGATGCTCTTTATCTTGGCAATGAGTATTTTTGAAGTGGGAACAATCCTTTCCTGGCTTGCCCCTTCATTTCCAGTCCTCCTCACTGGTCGACTGATCCAAGCCGTCGGTGTAGGGATCAACATGCCACTGATGCAAAACATTATGCTGACCATCTACCCGCCGGAAAAACGTGGTGCAGCCATGGGGATCAACGGACTGGTTGTCGGTCTTGCCCCTGCAATTGGACCAACACTTTCTGGGTGGGTCATTGATAACTTTAGCTGGCGGTGGCTTTTCGGGATGATCGTGCCGATTGCTGCCCTGGTAATCATTGCCAGTTTCTTTGCCGTTAAAAACGTAATTCCAAATACTAAGCCACACCTTGACTGGATTTCAGTTATCCTCTCAACCGCTGGCTTTGGTAGCATGCTCTACGGTTTCTCTAGTGTCGGTGATAAGGGCTGGACTGAACCTGTCGTTGTCGCTTCAATCATTATTGGTGCGATCCTGGTTGTCTTCTTGGTTCTTCGTCAAAACAAGCTGGATGAACCATTTCTGGAATTCAAGGTTTTCAAGAGTGCCGAATATACTCTAGCAACGATCCTTAGTTCAATCGTCATGATGGCCATGGTCGGGGTCGAATTGGTAATTCCACTCTACCTCCAAATCATCCACGGAATGTCCGCCTTCCATTCAGGACTAACCCTTCTCTTTGGGGCACTCTTCATGGGATTCATGAGTCCGATTACCGGTAACCTCTTTGACCGGCACGGGGCGAAGCGGTTAGCCGTTACCGGGATGTTTATCCTGGCTGTCGGTACCCTTCCCTTTGCCTTCATCACTCGTGATACACCAACCATCTACATTGTCTTCTTATACGCGGTTCGGATGTTTGGGATTTCAATGGTGATGATGCCGGTTACGACTGCCGGAATGAACTCACTGCCATTCAACCTGATTTCACATGGTACTGCCGTTAACAACACGTTACGGCAAGTAGCCACCTCAGTTGGGACTGCGATTATGATTTCAGTTTTAACTAACGTCACGAACAGTCACGAACATGCTCACGCATTACTCAAGCAATCACCACTCCAATACAAGTCACAAATGTTTGACGCTACCTTAATGGGCTACCATGCTGCATTCTGGTTTGCCGTTGCTTTCTCACTGATTGGCCTGGTACTCACCTTTTTCGTCACTAGTGGTAATGGTATTCACCTAAAGCTTGATTCAGCTGACATTGAAGGAAAGGAGGACGATAAATAATGATTATTTTCATTATGTTTATTGCGGCCGTTGCGATGTTTGCCTGCATCATGTTCATGACTAACCGTAACCTCCGCATCCTCTGGACAACTATTTTTGGTGCCATCTTTATTGCTTCAACTGCGATGATGACCCTGAATTATAGTCACCACTTTGGTATGCACAAAGTTACGACAACAACTAGTCAACGAATCTATTCCGCCTCTAATTCATCAATGCCACTGGCACTTTACCAACCAGTTGGAACTAGTGGTAAGGATAACGTCTATATTTACAACACTAAGGAAAAGCAAAAGACGCCGAACCATACACAGGCAAACGAATATACCAGCAGCAAGATTAAGTGGACTAATCGGGCAACCCCTCGACTAGTCACTACTGAAACTCGGTGGCGCTATAACAACAAATTCTTTGCCAGCATGTACATGCTATCAGGGATGGATGGAACACTAGTTAAGCGGACAAATGTTCTTGAATACCCTACTAGCTACGTTAAAATTACGGTTAAGCAAGCCAGGCAACTGAAAAAATTAGCCAGTTCACCAGCCGCTAAAAAAGCCCAAGCAGCGTCACAACAACAGGGTAAGTCTGCTGTTGCTGCAACGGTTCAACAGGCATTAGCAAAGAACTCGAAGATGAGTGCACAAGAAATTCAGCAGGTAACCCAACAGGCTGAACAAAAGATGCAATCCCAAATGGTTAAGCAAATGCTTAGACAAGTTAAATAGTAAAAGCAGAAAGCAGGAGAATGGGAAGAAAAACAAACTTCTTCTCATTCTCCTGCTTTAAACGTTTAAATATTAAAACTATCCGGAAGTGGTGACGTAAAGGTTAGCTTCTCCTGACTGAAGGGGTCAACAAAAGCAATTTTGCTAGCATGTAGCAACTGGTGGTCATACTTCCGTGTATCGCCGCCGTAAAGGTGGTCACCAATTAGCGGGTGCCCAATCGCCGCAAAGTGAACCCGAATTTGGTGGGTTCGACCAGTGTGGAGACGGACCCGGACTCGTGCCCAGTCATTTGCTTGTTCTTCAACCCAGTATTCGGTTAGAGCCGGCTGGCCATCATCCGCAACCACCCGCTGAACCTGGCCCTCACGACGCGCAATCGGTTTATTAATCGTTCCGTGGTCCTGGTCAAAGTGACCACTGACAACTGCAGTGTATTCTTTTAACATTTTGTGTTGCTGAACTTGCTGGCTGATCATACTTGAAGCCACATGGTGCTTAGCAACCAGCAGAAGGCCCCCGGTAAAGCGGTCAAGGCGGGTAATCAAGTGCGGCCGCAAATCTTCAGACCCCTGCTTGGCCAAGTAGCCCTTCACCCGGTTAAGGACCGTCCCATTGTTGACGGTTGGTCCGGGAATGGATGTTACCCCCGCTGGCTTATCGATTACCAGCCAGTTGTCATCTTCGTAGACAATGTTAAGGGGTTCCTGACTTACTTCTACCGCCGGATCCGCCATTTCTGGTTCAACCTTAATCGTTAGCGGCTGGTTAGGAAGGATCTTAGTCGTTGGCCGAACCGTTCGGTGGTCAACCAGGAACTCCCCTTGTCCCTTCTTAATCTCATTAAAAAGGCGGTGCCCCATCCCCAGTGACTGTAGAAATTTTTTAATTTTAACCGGTTCTTCACCAGTATAAAGCCAGGTTGCTTCCATTATTTTCTCCTTTGGGTACAAAAAAAGTTGAGTTCAACAACTCAACTTGACGAAAATTTATAAGCGGTCCGTACGAGACTCGAACTCGTGATCTCATCCGTGACAGGGATGCGTCCTAAACCAACTAGACCAACGGACCATTTGACAACACAATAGAGTATACGGGAATTTCGGCTAACCGTCAACTAAAATTTCAAATTTCCCAATAATTATTTAGCTAATAGCTTATAATGGGTATATTACTGTGTTTAACAAGTTTTAAGGAGGAGTAAATTAATTATGCAGTCACTAGGCAACCGCCTACTCACCTGGTGGGAAAAGTATTCAAAGATTATTAAACTAGTCTTTATTACTTCAGTTCTCATCTTTGTCGTTCATGCCCTTGGTAGTTTTTTCAAGACGGTTCAATGGCACCAGGTCGGCGTGGGGTTAGCTAACCTTTCCTGGGCTAACCTAATTATCCTGCTCGTTACTGGTTGTATTGCCGTTATCCCAATGCTTGGTTACGACTTTGCTATTATTCATTTTTTACCCGGCAAATTTAAACGGTCCTACATCATCCGTTGCGGCTGGATTACCAATACCCTTACAAACATTGCTGGTTTTGGTGGCATTCTTGGTGCAACTCTGCGTGCCTATTTCTACCGCGAAAATGCAACTAAGAAGGATATCTTACTGGCAATTTCCAAGATAGCAGTCTTCTTGCTATCAGGTTTATCCATTCTCTGTTGGATCGCCTTAATTATCATGTTTGGTTTCCACGATGGTGGTCACTTTAACCAGTACTCAATCTGGCTGATTGGGGGTGGACTCTACTTTCCGGTTGTCTTCTACTTTACGATGATCAACGATAACAAGCTCTTTAAAGAAGTCACCCCTAAACTAGAGGGATTCATCGTGGGTAGTTCGACCCTGGAATGGCTCTTTGTTGCCCTCTTCTTCCTCCTCGTTGGCTGGTGTCTTGGCGTCCGGGAAAACTTAATTAATGTTTTGCCACTTTATGCGGTCGCCCAGGTTCTTGGTGTCCTCTCAATGATTCCAGGTGCCCTCGGATCATTTGATGTCATGATGATCTTTGAGCTATCCCTCCTGGGTGTTCCCCGGACCACGATCGTAATCTGGTTGCTGTTATTCCGAATTTTCTATTACATTGTCCCGTTAATCCTCGCCGGGTTGATGTTCATCCACAACTTAGCCCAACAGGTAAATGAATTTTTTGATGGACTTCCACTGATGCTCCTCCGCAAGACGGCCTATTACTTAATCACCGCCTTCATGTATATTTCTGGGATTTTAATGTTATTAACGGCGTCAATCCCTGATATCACTGCTGAGAATAAAATTGTCCAGCACCTTTACCCATATACCTTTTTCTTTATCCACCAAATGTCAACAATCCTCTTTGCCATCGCCATGCTGGCCTGTGCGCGGGGATTGCAGGCGAAGGTTAAACGGGCTTACTGGCCAACCCTAATCCTCCTGGTAATCGGGATTGCTAACACAATCTGGAACCTCGGGACAATTAGTCTGACAATCTACTTAGTAATCGTCCTGCTACTCGTGCTAATGTCCCGGCACGTTTTATACCGGGAGAAGCTCCAATACTCAATCGGCAAGTTTACGATCGATAGTTTAATTTTTGCCGGTGGTTTTATCCTTTACGTGATTGTGGGGGTAATTAACGCACCACAGTATTCCAGCAAGCACCGGGTACCAAGCTTTCTCTTCTTCCCCGGCGAAAAGATCTGGCTGTCCGGCTTAATTGGCTTAGGACTGGGTATCTTATTAATGCTGGTGATCCTGTGGTACTTCACCCAGGGCCGTGACCCCTTTAACCGGGTACAAAGTTTCAATGCGGACCGGGTGCGGAAGGTAATTGACCAGTTTGGCGGTAACTCAACCAGCCACTTAGCATTCCTCCGTGATAAGAACCTGTATTTTTACCAAAAGGATAAGACCGACCAGCTATTTTTCATGTACCGAAAGAAGTACGATCGGTTGGTAGTCATGGGAGATCCCGTGGGAAATCAGGCAGTTCTGCGGGAAGCACTTCGTCAGTTTGTCCGGGAGGCCGACCTGTATGACTACGAAATTGTTTTCTATGAGGTTTCCAGTGACTTAACCCTTCTTCTACACGAATTTGGTTTTGACTTTATTAAAACCGGGGAAAGTGGTCTAGTAACATTAGCCGACTTTACGTTAGCAGGAAAGAAGCAGCGGTCACAACGGGCGCTAATGCACAAATTCGATCGGGAAGGTTACGTTTTTGACGTAGTAAAGCCACCGTTTGATGACCAGCTAATGGCTGAATTAAAAGCAGTCTCAGATAGTTGGCTGGGCGAACAAGTTGAAAAGGGCTTCTCACTTGGTTTCTTTGATCCTTACTACATTAACCAAGCCCCGGTTGGTACTGTCCGTGACAAGGACGGAAAACTGGTGGCATTTGCAACGTTCATGCCGACTGGCGGTAAGGAAATACTGACAATTGACCTGATGCGGCACAGCAAGGATGCGCCATCAGGAATTATGGATAAGATTTTCATCAGTATGTACCAGTACGGGCAAGAAAACGAATATAAGTACTTTGACTTAGGGATGGCACCATTATCAAACGTCGGTGAATACCAGTTTAGTTTCTTGGAAGAAAAGATCGCACACTTTATTTACGAGTATGGCTACCACCTATATGGTTTCCAAGGACTGCGCCACTATAAGGATAAGTACGCATCGATTTGGTCCTCCCGTTACATTGCCTACCGCAAGAAGAACTCACTAGTAGCAAACATGTTGATCCTAGTCAGCGTGGTCAACCAGCGGGTAGACCAGCAAAAGAAACATTTACTGATGTGGTGGTTAAAATAAGGAAGTTGACCAACAAAGAAAGATCAGTTGGCACGATAGGTGGCAGCTGAACACACACAACATAATACACAAATGAGGTCCAGAATCCGGCAAAAAGCCGAACTCTGGACCTCATTGTATTTTAGGAGAATCATTTTCTCCTCTTGTATTGGTGATTACTTAGTACTCATCAAGTAATCATAGAGCATTTCTTTTTTAATCTGGGTGGTATCTAGCCCTAACACCTCAGCAATCTTGAAGGCATATGCCAGTGCGGTTGCCGGGCCACGACTGGTAACAATCTTACCAGCTTCATCAACGACCGTAATATCTTCCTTAAAGTTAGCGTTCTTAGCCACCTTAGCAATTGACTTCTCAAAGCCTGGGAAGCAGGTGTAATCACGGTTGTCCAAAAGGCCGTATGCGGCTAGTGCTGTTGGTGCAGCGCACATTGCAGCGTTCCACTTTCCCGCTTCGCTCCGCTTCCGCATCAAATCAGCCAGTTGCTTGTTACCGGCTAACTTCTCGGCACCGCCACGGCCACCGGGGAAGGCAACTAAATCATAGTCGAGGAGCTTATCATCAAGCACGTCATCACAAGTAAGTTCGATGCCATGTGCACCGGGAACCAATTGCCCTTCCAAGCCAACCATCGTTACTTGCACGCCCATCCGGCGTAAAACATCAACTACACTCAAGCCTTCAACTTCTTCACAACCTGGTGCAAATACAACTGCAACTTTCTTCACAATTCTCACCTCATATTATTCATTAATAACTTTTACAACCTGGTCCATTACCTCGTCTGCTTCCGGAATTTGGTATAAGGGGTAAATATGGAACAGACGCCGGCCAACATGGTAGTCAACCGGTATCCGCGCTTCACGGAGGTTCTGAACTAGTGTGTTAGTGTCTGGGTACATAATCTCACGCGTACCGACATAAATATGTATATCACGGATCTGGTCCAAGTTACCATAAAGCGGACTTAACCGGTAATCGTCATGTTCAACATTGCCAGCCCACATTTCGCCAATCTTGCGCAAGCCCCACGGTGCCAACGTAACATCAGAATCAGCATACTTATCAATTAGTGGGTTCCTTAAATCAAGGTCTAGCCATGGTGAAAACAAAATTAGGTGGCCTGGCTGCGGTAACCCCCGCTGACCAAGGTACTCACTAAAACCTAAGGCCAAACCAGCCCCAGCCGAATCACCCATCAAGGTAATATCACTGGCAGGAGCAATGGAATATAAATTAACGTACAACTGTGCTAACTGTTGGTAAGCGGCCCGAAATGTATTATTAGGCGCCAAGGGATAGAGCGGTACCACTACCTTGGCATTGGCGCATTGGGCTAGCCGGTTTAGGTACTCCCAGTGTGTTTTATCTGGCTGCTGCAGGTAAGCACCCCCAGCCAAGTAAACAATGATCCGTTGGTTGATTTCCTGCCCCTGGTCGTTAAGGGTGTAGATTGTCATCCCATCCTGTAAATCCTGGTGTAAGCGAACGTCAAATTGTACTTCTGGCATTACGTATGGGCGCTTATTTACCTCCTTAGCCGTTGCGAGCATTTTATCAAACGCTTGCTGGTTAGAGAGTGAACGTTTAAAGCCACTGAGTTGGATCCCCATTTCCACAAAGGTCGACTTGTTTGAACGACTGTGGCCACAACGGTGGAGCTCTTTCATGCTGGACTCAAAATTACCCGCAACGCGTGCGGCAAGTCCCGTTCGGAATATTTTTAACCGGTCCATCCCCAGTTGCCTCCTTCCGGTTGTTTCACTATTATCCTAACACGCTTACCTGTTCAATTTTATTAAGATTTAATTTAGAATGGGGTAAAGGAAGTGCGTACAATGCATCAAGAATCACTATTTGCCCAGGGCAACCCCCAGGCAACACCGCTCGCTAACCGGGTTCGGCCAACGACCCTGGACGAATTCGTTGGTCAGCAGCACTTGATTGGGTCCCACCGGGTACTCCGTGAGTTAATCGAAAATGACCAGCTCTCATCGCTAATCTTTTGGGGGCCACCCGGTGTCGGAAAGACAACGTTAGCGGAGATCATTGCCCGGCAAACCAAGGCCCACTTCGTTACCTTTTCTGCCGTTACCGCTAGTATCAAGGATATCCGTAAAATTATGCAGGAAGCGGAACAAAACCGGGAATATGGCGAACGGACTATCTGCTTTATCGACGAAATTCACCGTTTTAACAAGGCCCAGCAAGATGCCTTCCTCCCCTTTGTCGAACGGGGAAGTATCATCCTGATTGGCGCCACTACCGAGAACCCGTCCTTTGAAATCAATTCCGCCCTCCTCAGCCGGTGTAAGGTCTTCGTCTTGAAGTCCTTAACCACCGCTAACCTGGAGGAAGTCATTACGCGGGCACTGCACCACCCGAATGGTTTTCCTAACCTGGATGTTCAGTGCCAGCCGGCCGCAATTCACCTAATTGCTCAGTCTGCTAACGGTGACGCGCGGGTGGCTCTAAACACTTTGGAGATGGCCGTTCTTAATGGTGAACGGGCAGGAAAGAAAGTTGCCATCACTGAGAGTAACCTTAACCAGTTGATCAATACCAAGTCCCTCCGTTACGACAAGCACGACGAGGAACACTACAATATTATTTCGGCACTCCACAAATCAATGCGTAATAGTGATGTCGATGCCGCGATTTATTGGTGTTCGCGGATGCTGGATGGTGGCGAAGATCCGCTCTACATTGCCCGTCGCCTTGTCCGCTTTGCTAGCGAAGACATTGGATTAGCAGATACCAACGCACTGAATGTGGCAATCAACACTTTTCAAGCCTGTCAGTTTCTGGGGATGCCCGAATGCGACGTCCACCTAACAGAATGTGTGATTTACCTTGCTTGTGCGCCGAAGTCAAACGCAGTCTACACCGCTCGCCAGCGTGCCAAGAAGGTAATTAAAAAGACCGGGAACCTGCCAGTCCCACTTCAAATCCGCAACGCCCCAACCAAGCTGATGGCTGACCTCGGTTATGGGAAAGGCTACCAGTACGCTCACGACCAAAAGGATAAGCTAACAAACATGACCACTATCCCACCCGAAATCGCTGGTGAAAAATTCTACCAGCCAACTGATCAGGGGCGTGAATCGCGGTTCAAGGCCCGGATTGAGCAAATTAAACGGTGGCACGAAGAACACCCAAGTGAATAATAAAAAGGGATATCCCTCTCCCGCTTCAAAGCTAGCGGTCAGAGTCATATCCCTTTTGTTTTACTTGGGGTCGATGCCGAAATGATAGCGGCACCACAATAATTAACGAAATTACAATCAAGATTATAGCAGCGATTACGATGTCACGATAACCGGTATACAAGATCCGGCGCATTTCAGGAATTAACCGTGCCGGCAACTGGTTGGCAGTTTCGGCATTAGATAATTTGTTAAGCATCCGCATGGTAATGTCGCCATGTGACAACTTAACTCCCTTGAACAGTTCCTGGTTGAGGATCACCCCGTATACGGCTGCCATGATCGTCTGGCTAAGGATCCGCAACAGGTAGCCTAGTGAGGTTGCAATCGGCACATCACGAAGTTCAGCATCAGTTTGTACACTAATCTGTAAGATGTTAAAGACAAGACCCACGCCGAATCCTTCAAAGGCCCCCATTAACAGAAGAACCCAGAACGGTGCACCCTGGCCACAAACCAGGATACCGATAAAGGCAATAAAGATTGCTGCCGCACCGGTGGTAACTATCCAGTACTTGCCCCACCGGTCTTGAAGGAATGGCACCAGTTCCGAACCAATAAAGTTAGTCACGGCTCCAGGGATCTGGGTCATCCCCCCGAGAAGGGCACTGAGACCAAGCAGCCCCTGTGCCCACATTGGGATATAGGTGACAAAGGCAATGAATGATCCCCAGATAATCACAAAGAGTAAGAAATCAATTACTAATTCACGATTTTTAAACAAACGACTCGGAATGATTGGGTCGGCGGCGTTGCTGTCAACCTTAACCATCCATGCAAGAAGTGCGAAACCAACGACTGCTAACAAAGCGACTAACCAACCAGCAGCACTGCCGATCATCTGGACCGCTACCAGGATAATTACCAGACTAGCTACCAAAAGGGTTGCTCCCAGGTAATCAACTGGTTTCCCAGCCGCCTGCTTCTTGGGGCTCTGGTAAAAGATTGCCACGAGTACAATTGCAATCAGTGCGATCGGCACGTTTACGTAAAATACCCAGTGCCAGCTTAAAGCATCAACAATCCACCCACCGAGCAATGGTCCGATAATGGATGCGGTACCGAAGCACGCACTTGAAATTCCCAATACTTCAGCACGCTTCCGAAGATTCTGGTACAGTTCAGCATAAACAATGAATGGAATGGTGTTCATCCCACCGGCACCAATCCCCATCACGGTTCGTGCTACGATAAACCAAATAATATTCGGGGCTAGTCCTTGAAAAATCGCTCCTATCAGGAAAAGCGTCGTGGCCGTAATATAGGCTCGCTTATTTCCCTTATGCTCACCCATCTTACTCCAAAGCGGCGTAGCAACAGCCATCCCCAACAGGAAGGTCGCAACAATCCAACCCATGTATTGCAGTCCGTGCAAGTCACTTGTAATTGCTGGCAAGGCAGTGTTGACAATTGTTGCATCCATCCCCGCCATAATATTAGAGAGGAGCAGTGCCCCCGTCACTAATGTTTTACGCTGATTAACTTCCAATTTTTTACCTCCCTTTTCTGAATACTAAAAAGGAGCGGGATAGAAGAGACTGTGACAAAACTAAATTTTGCCACAGTCCCCTGTTTTTTAGCTCCGAATATTATAGAGATATCGCGTGCCACAACCCAGGACCTTAATGTCTAGCTACGGACAATCGCTAGCCCGTTCCGTGCTAACGATCGTCCTATGCTAGCCATACAGGCCCTAACCGGGGTTGTGTCACAGCTCCTTTCGCCACTCCCTACCTAATTTTCTTAATAACTTGTCCCAGCTTTTTCCAGTCGTCCTGAACAACCGGCATTAACCGCCGCGCATACAGGACAGCGGCTGGATGATACATTGGAACAAGAATGTACTTTTTACTACTCCACTGGTAACCCTGGTGGTCAGGTGTTACCTGTTGAATCGGTTGTTCTAACCTTTGTCCATGAAGTTTACCAATATTTGCGTGCGGGCCCAGTAACCGTTGCAGGGCCGTATTTCCCAGTGGCACGATTATCTTCGGCCTAATAGTCGCTAGCTCCCAGTCAAATAACGGCGCAAAAGCCAAAACTTCCTTTTTGGTTGGTGTCCGGTTAGGTGTTTTTTCAACCAGCTTTCCCGTTTTCTTGTCCCGGACCCGTTTAACCGAATACGGTCGCTGCCGAACCACACTTGTAATGTAAGTATTTTCCCGGGAATACCCAATTGAATTTAAAAACTTGATTAGCTCCTGCCCTGACGCGCCAGAAAAAGGGATATTGACCTTTTCTTCATGACGCCCCGGCGCTTCGCCAACCAGCATCAGGTCTGGGTTCAACGGTCCTTGGCCCGGAGTAAAGCCAGCTAACTGCCGGCCAGCAGTCCGGGTGCGGACTTCATCCAACAATGCCGGTGGATATTCAATAATCAAAAACTACCACCTACTATCATCCATTATGCCGCCACTTTGGATCGGTAAGAATCCGCGCGGTAATTAACCCTAATGGCAGGAAAATAACGATCATCAGTGCCTTTGTCAACCAGAGGGCACCGACACTAATAGAGGTCAAACCAATATTGTACATTGCCCGGTACATATACAATCCAGGAACCATAATCACGATTGATGGGACCGTAATTGAAATCTGTGGATACCGGACGTTCTTTTTCGCTACCCAGGCTAGTAGACCGGCAATCATTGCGCCAACAAAGGCGGCCGCACTCGCTGGCATATTAGTCAGATCAACCAGCTCTAGGCGGGTGGTGTTAGCTACCGCCCCAATTAAGCCGGCCAGTGCCGCCATCTTGGGCGTACTGTTAAACATAATTGAGAAGCCAAAGACCCCACAAAAACTTGCCGGTAAACGCAATAGCATATAGACCAGCGGCGTCAAGGCTAAGTGCGGGAAGTTTTCTGGCCGCAGGTTAACTGCCATTGCCACCACCCAGCCAACAACAGTGGCAACCACCACAATAATGGCCGCATAGGCTAACCGTTCGAGCCCCGACCGCATATCCAGTTTGGAAAGGTCCAGGCCACTGGTAATAAATGGGAAGCCGGGGATCACAAATAGCATCGCCCCAATGTATCCCGCTTCATGCCGGGAACTAACATCAAAGACCATCTGTAAAACGGTTAATGACAACAGGTAACTCAGGCAGGCAACCGCAACCGCCATCCCGATTCCAGCAAACATCGTAATGTGCCGGTCACCCATCTTCCGCCGAACAAAGTTACCAAGGCCGGCACCGATGAAACTGCAAACCATTTCAACGGGGCCACCACCAAGTAAAAACACGAAGGCGCTGCATGCGAGTGCTGCCGCCAAGGCAACTTGCCATGGTGCGTAATTTCCCTTTGAATGGGCAATATTTTCAAGGCGTGCGTGGATATCCCCAATCGTCATCTCATCACCATGGGCATCAAAGTCCCGGATAAATTGCTCCATGTGGGATAGCTTCGTCGTGTTAACCCCCGTTGTCGGCAAAGACAGCGCCTGGGTGTAACTGTGGTGTGCATCCATGCAAGTATATTCTAGTGAGACTAGCCCGATATCAACCGAGCAGGTCATTTTTAATTTGCGGGCAACGATGTTCATCGAGTCCCGGACTCGCCATGCCCCGGTCCCGTAAGATAACATCATCAAACCGATCCGGCCAACGATGGCGGCCCGTTCAACTAGGTTGGCTTCACTTGCTGGCGTAAAGTTATCATTAGTGAAAAAGTCGTGCCACGGAATGGCCATGTGGTGTTTCGTTGACAAATGGGGTGTTGGCTGAAATTTATCTGACAGCAACTCGTCTTCCTTGCTCATAGCTATCTGATCCTCCGTTTGCTTAAATCGTATCTTTTAATTCACAATTTCCATTATACGTCCCCTGTCAACTTTGCTAAGTAAATCACTTGATCTCCTTTAGGATGCTGATAAAGTGCTCTTCTTCCGGACTGAGGACATAGCCCTCCCGGATTGCAACCGAAATGGTGAATTTTTCGGGAATTGGGTCGTTAATATCAATCGACACGATTCCTGGTTCATTCCGGAGCGCATCCTTAACCATTAAACTGATTCCCTGGTTTTGCCGAACCAGCTCCTTTACCCAGGAAATGTTTGGCACCTGGTAAACAGTGGTTGCCGGCTTAATACCAGCATATGTACAGTACTCCTGAAAGGCAGCATGGTGAACATATTGCTGGTCAAAGTTAATGAACCGTTCATTGCCTAACTCCTTAAAGGAAACGGATTTGCGCTTTGCAAGGGGGTGTTTAGCGCTGGCAATAATTTTAAACGGCCGGGTAGTAATCAGCTCGGCATAAATTCCCGGCTGGTTAAGCAGGTTATTTGATCCCAGGACAGCAATGTCAATCTTGCCATCTTGCAATTCATGCAAAAGTTCATGTGAACCAGCTGAGGAAATGCGCAGCCGTTGGAGCAGGTCATCAGAGGTATTCTGAATAATCTTTGAAATATAGACCTTACCAATAATCGGCGGCAGGCCAAAGCGGATTTGGCGTTGGTTCGCCCGGTTAATTTCTTGGTGGGCAAGCTCAATCTTCTTATTGATCAGCTGGGCGTTTTCAAAGAGCATCATCCCGCTACGGGTGACCATCTCATCACGATGTACCTTGTTTTTCCGAATCAACCGCGTATTAAACTCCCGCTCCAGCCGCTGGATTGACTGGGTAATGGTTGGTTGGGAAACATTAAAGAGCTTGGCCACCTGGGTATAATTTTTATATTTAACTAAAGCGACGAAATACTGAAGATCCCGCGTGTTCATCGTCTTCATCCCCTTTACAACAATAATCTTACGCTAAAATCGAAGTAAATGAAAAGGAAAATTAATTAACCGCGCATTATAATAGGTAAAAAGGAGGCAACGACCGTGACACTTAATAAAGCAATTTCAACTTATTTCGACCAGCTCGTCTACGCAATCGGAAATTACCATTATAATTGGCACCCCGCAATCGAGCTGTTAATGGTGATCCGGGGACGAGTTATTGCTAACGTCGATGGCTACCAGTACGCACTAGGGCCGAATGACCTGTTGCTCATTAACGCCAACCAAGGACACGCAACGTTGGCTTCAACGCCAAATACGCTTGCTATCCGGACCCATATTGCACCGCGCTTTTTCCAGGAGCAAGGGGCCAGCCTCGCCAACGGGCAATTCAGCCTCAATAGTGCCCTGCTCCACAACCACCCCTTATACCCTGACTTACGGCGGGCGATCGCTAGCTATTACCTTTCTGATAGTGAATTTAGTAAGAATAGTGCCACTTTCCGGTTGGCCTCCCTCCTTTACGAACACTTCTTTATCGCTAGTGGTTGCGACCAAATACCTGCTGACCAGCAAAATGACCAACTGACCCAGGTTGCTAGTGACATCCAAAAGGACTACCAGAACGCATTGAGTTTAGGGGGCCTGGCGCAAAAGTACGGCTACTCAAAGACTTACTTTTCAAAGATCTTTAAACAGCACTTCGGTATTGGCTTTTACGAATACCTTACTCGTGAGCGTCTTCAGCACGCCCTTAGTGACCTTAATAATTCCGAACTTAAAATTGGCGATATTGCCCTTAATAACGGGTTTAACGAGATTAAATCGTTCAACCAGGCCTTTAAAAAGCACTTTGGTATCACGCCATCTGACTACCAAGGCAAGTTTTCGCCACAGCTAAGGAAGGTTGACCAAACTTTCCAGCAGCAACTTCCGCCGGACCAGCAGCAGGCGGTACGGGAACGTCTTGGTCACCTGCTTACCCAGGCTAGTGCCAACATCCCACCGGCTCAGGAATGCGTTGGCTGCTCCTATAAGGAAGACGGCCTCCGTTACCACCTATTGAAGAAAGAATTAAAAGAACTCCTTAATGATAAGAATTAACCTACCAATTTTTTAACACTAATTCCCTTATTAAAAGAAGTAAACGACCAGCAAGCTTGCAACAACGGCAACCTAGCTGGTCTTTTATTATTCCCTTCTGCACCTCCAAACAGGGGAACTAGAAAGCGTTGCCATTACTTAGCACGCATTAAATTACGTAACTAAGTCATAGCAGATTCGTGACAAAGATCACATACTTAGAGGTGTAATCAAGGAGGGAATTATCATGAAGTACACCTACACCGAACCCACTCTCAGTAAAAAGGGTGCCGAATTGCGTGACCTACTGGTTAAGTACCTGGACATTTTCAGCCACCGCTTACCAGATGATGTTTCAAAGAAGTTAGTTGAATTTTCAAAGATTGAAGTTGACCCACTGCAAAAGCTAGTTTACGACACCATGATGGAAAACCAACGGCTGGCCGCTGAAGCTGATGTTCCAAGCTGTCAAGATACGGGGACCCTACAGTTCTTCGTCAAGGTTGGTACTAAGTTCCCAGTAATCGATGAATTGAACGAAATCTTGGTTGACGCCACTTACCGTGCTACCAAGATTGCCCCATTGCGGACCAACGCGGTTCAAACCTTTGATGAATACAACACCAACATCAACATTGGTGATGGTATTCCGGGGATTTTCACCCAGCTAGTACCACACAGCTCAGACATTGAAATTTACCCATACATGGCCGGTGGTGGTTGTACGCTGCCCGGTGTTGCTAAGGTCTTAATGCCTGGTGAAGGTTACGAAGGGGTTACCCGTTTCGTAATGGACCGGATGACGACTTACGGGGTTAATGCCTGCCCACCACTATTAGTTGGTGTCGGAATCGCCACCTCTGTTGAAACTGCCGCAATGAACTCCAAGCTGGCCCTTCTCCGGCGGGTTGATTCTTACAACCCTAACAAGCGAGCCGCCAAGATGGAACACCTGCTAGAAGACGGGATCAATGCCATTGGCCTTGGCCCACAAGGATTTGGTGGCAAGAAGTCCGTCATGGGCGTTAACATCATCAATACTGCCCGGCACCCATCAGTTATCGGTGTTGGTGTTTCAACCGGTTGCTGGTCTCACCGGCGGGGCTTGATTAAGTTAGACGAAAACCTGAACTACGAATTACCAATGAACAAGGGAGTTGAATTATAAAATGAAGACATATCATTTAACGACACCAATTTCCGCTGACGACATTAAGGACATCCGGATCGGTGATATTGTTTACCTGACTGGGACCATGGTTACCGCTCGTGACGATGCCCACCGGCGGGTTGTTAAGGAAGGATTAAAACTCCCGGTTGATATTAAGGACAAGGCAATCCTGCACGCTGGTCCAATCATTAAGTACTTGCCAGACAATAAGTACAAGATGGTTGCCGTTGGTCCAACCACTAGTATGCGGATGGAAATGTTTGAAGAAGAGTTTGTCCACAAGACCGGTGTTCGTCTGATCATCGGTAAGGGTAGCATGGGTGCTGGTACGGCCCGGGCTTGCAAGAATGACAAGGCCCTGCAATTAGTCTACCCTGCTGGGAACGCTGTTTACGCTGCCAAGCACGTGGAAAAGATTGTCGACGCCCAATGGACTGACCTGGGGATGCCTGAAACTCTCTGGGTATGTAAGGTAAAGGACTTTGGCCCACTGGTTGTTACGATTGATACTAATGGTGATAACTTCTTTGACGCTAAGAAGGCCGAATTCAACAAGCGGAAAGAAGAACAAATTAAGAAGATTAGCGAACAAGTTCAGTTTATTCAATAAACTTGGTTGCAACATTTCACGAAAGGGAAGCTGTGACACAACCCTGGTTAGGGCCTGTATGGCTAGCATAGGACGATCGTTAGCACGGAACGGGCTAGCGATTGTCCGTAGCTAGACACTAAGGACCTGAGGTTGGGTCACGCGATATCTCTGTAATATTCGGAGCTAAAAAACAAGGGCTGTGGCAAAATTTAGTTTTGTCACAGCTCCTTTCGTTTTGAATCTTACGAACAAGCTTCGTTTAATGGGCAACCGAGTAAAACGGAATTGAACGCGGCGTATCATTGCTAAAGGAAAGACCAGCTGGTTCATACCAGTCATAGTGGCGGTCAACTTGCCCGTCAGACCAGTTAGCCGGGTAATCAATTAACTGCCAGTCAGTCGGGACAAAGTGCTCCTTTTGCTCAGCCGCAACCTTCATTAACTTATGCAACTGCTTTTGTTGCTCCTCTCCCATCAACCCCGGAATAGCGGAAATAAACAGGACTGTCCCGGATTCAGCTACAACTTGTGCCCACTGACGGTTGTAGTACCAGTCAATCTGGTCCGTAATACCTACACAGTCAGCATCGATGCTAAAGAAGGTCCCGTCCTGCGGTAAACGAAATGCTAAGGAGTTGATCCCCATCTGCCGGGTCCGCTCCCATTCTTTACCGCTAGTATCGTCGCCAACCCGGGCTAGTTGCATTAAGCCAGTTCCAAGGTGGCCCACTGTATTACATCCTAAAATTAAAGTATGGTAAGGCTTGGCGGCTTCAAAGATTGCCCGGTACAGCTTTTTAACCACTTCAGCATTTGTCAGTGAATGGTCCGCAAAGTTCCAACCATCCCGGCTGACAAATGGCCGCATCTGAAATCCCCAGCGGCCGAAAAGATCAAAGGTGGTAAAGTCATGCTTGATTAAGCGGTAGCCCCACTTGCACAGCTGGTCAACATCCCCCTTAACCTGGTCCAAAACCGCGGGAACTGTGGGATCTAGTGCACCATTAATTGGGTTCCGCCATTCATCGGGAATCAATTCACGGTGGTCAAGCAACGGACGGAACCAAATGCCTGGCTTGGCGCCCTTGTCAGTAATTGTCTTTGCTAAAGCTTCCATGTCCGGAAATGCTTCATTTCCCGCACGCCATGGGCCACCATTATAGCCGTCAATAACGTGGTCAACCTGCCAGCCATCATCAATAACCATGAACGGCCGGTTTTTAATTCCGGTGGTCAAGCCGACCAGATAGTCGGTATCGCTACTGATCTCACTAGCAGAACTCTTTCCGTATGCATAGTACCAGTTATTGCTCCCATATACCGGTTCTGCCGGAAGTACCGGGTGGGGGCTCATAACCCGGCAAAACTCTTTGGTGGCCGCAAACGAGCTTTCACCCTCATAAGAACGACTGACGATCGTTGCTAATTTCAGCTTGCGATCACCGAGCTCAACCCCGTTACCACCATTACGGACATCCATAATCAGCGTAATACCGGCAGGGTCGGCCTGCCAAAAGCAAAAGGCATTTGCTTGCGTCATTACCCCAAAGCCGGTGGTCCGTTGACCAAGGTTTACCATAAAGTACCACGGCATAATCCGGTTTGGCGTTAACTTTTGCCAGCCCATGTTGCCATAGCCACGCTCAACTTCATCCGCAAGAAACTGTGCTCGTGGGTTAAACTGGTAACCCCACCGTAGCTTGATTACGCTAACGGGAACCGTTGATTGCACACTAATATTTGCGCCTCCTGCATCCTGCTGGTATTGCAGGGTGGTCCCCGCAATCGTCATCATTGTGCCCGTAACCTTTTTGGAATTCATACCTTGACTATTTTTTACTGTGATAAACTGCGGTTCGACCGAAAATTCCTTGTTAACCATCCGAAAAACCTCCTCTTTTTGTCCCTACCCTTATTATAAAAGCGCTTACATAAAGAGGCTAGAAAAAAGAGACTGGAAAGAGATTAAGTTCTCTTCCCAGTCCCGCGTTAATGCTCAACTAAAAATTGATCCATAACTTCATTAAACTTTGCGGCCTGTTCAGCCATCACTACATGTCCCGTTTGGTCAACTGCCGCGTGACGAACATAGTTGGGATTTGCCTGGGCCATCACGTCAGCAAAGGCACCATCAAAGTAAGGACTCTGGTTGGCGGTTACTAGCAAAAGTGGTACCTGGGCCCCCTCAATTGCCGACCGCCAGTCCTTTTTGGCATGGTCATACAACAAGGGCAGGTTATCAGCACGGACAAAAGGAAACATTTCCTTCACCGGTGCCAAATGGTCAAGCACCTTCTTAGGAACCCCGTTTAAGGTCTCACGGACGTTTCCATGCTGCTTAAGTTTTAGCCGGTAAGAGGCCCGGGTAATATCCATGTAGCCATAGTGCCAACGGGGCGTGTTCAGCATCTTGGGCGACTGATCAACTGCAATTGCTCCCCGGAGAGGAAAGTCGGGATACTGTTTAATGAAGCCATAAATTTCCGCCGCCCCCATCGAATGACCAATTAAAAAAGGCCGTTCAATT
Source organism: Limosilactobacillus viscerum (assembly GCF_947387525.1). GTDB lineage: Bacteria > Bacillota > Bacilli > Lactobacillales > Lactobacillaceae > Limosilactobacillus > Limosilactobacillus viscerum. Next base: position 108,187 of record NZ_CANDNW010000002.1, on the reverse strand, counting down.
TTTAAACCGACTAATAATTCGTGAAGGTCTGCAATCAAGTGGTCAAGAGAACCCAACCCCGTAGTGTGGCCCGACGCACCGTGGTTCCGTTGGTCATAAGTAATTACCTGGTAACCCTGCTTAACCAGTTCAGGTACTTGTAAGCACCAAATTTGCTGGTAACCACCGAAGCCATGAATTAGGACAACCGGTTCACCGCTGCCCTCAACCTGGTAGTTTAATTCGACCCCATCACTAGTCCGAAAGTCCATCTGCCAACTCCTCCTTTACGAGCGTTAAGAAGACCGTCACAATTACTAAATCAGCTGTCCCACCAAGGCTCAAGTGCCGTTTAGAGAATTCTTGCTCAAGTTTATTTAATGCTGCCCGTCCCGCAGCCGTGGTAATTCCCCCGGCAGCTAGACATTCGTCAACCTGCTTATCTTTCCACTTCAAGATTGACGGGTTACCCGCCCGCTTAACCAGGGTTGAGTCTTCGGTGTAACGAGCAAGTGTCAACATGGTCTGGACAATCCGGTTATTCCGGTTGCCTTTCGTTGCGGACATTGCCGGCAGGCCGTAGTCAAAAACAGTTGGGTATCCGGCCTGGGCTTCACCACGGATGCCGGTCAAGCCGTACTTTTTATACTGCTTTTCCCCCGCCGTCTGTTCATCCTGTGCCGGCAACTTCCCCATATCATCTTTAACCAGGTCCGCCAGCATCTTCTTTACTACTTTCTGGACATCATTTAACGCAACGTGGCCTAAGCGCCGCCAGCTATCGGCTACCGCCATTACCAAGATGCCGAGTGAAAATACGGCCCCCTTATGCGTGTTAACGCCCTTCGTTGCTACAAACATCTCACGTTCGGCCACCTTGCCAAACTCGCGGAGCTCCGCAAACATTACCGGGTAGTCATCACTAGTAGCCTGCAGGCCCAGGTCGGCAGACTGCTTTAGGTAGCGGTGCAGTGATAGAGAACTGTTAACAAAGGTAAAGGCATCCATGTCTGGATGGGCACCATGCTCGACCGGGTCAACTAGGCCAGGTTTAGGCCAGGCCATCATCTCGTAGAGTAATGCTCGCTGGGCAAATTGAACCAGGCGGTCACTAACCTCGGCCCGTTGCTCACTTGCTAACGCACTAACAATCAGCTTATTGACGGCCGTCTGCAGTTCTTCAACGGAGTGCCGGCGAGAACGACCACACTCCTTGGCAGGTCGACCACAGACGAAGCAGCGGCGAGCCGGTTGGCCAGACTCAGTCCGCGACAGTGGCTGCACCTGTCCATCCCGCTTTACTAGTACGTCTAGGTCAAAGAGGCGGTGGCTTGGGGTAGCCTCCTCAAATTCACTCGTCTGCCCCTTAACAGTTGTTGCAGGTGCTTTAACCAGGTAAAAACGTTCCGGGCCGGTCCCGGCATCAAGCCACTGGCCCTTCTGGTAAAAGAGTACTCCCGCAGCCAGCCACTGCTTTTCTAGTCGTTGGAGTTCCATAACGAAGAAGCGGGTAATCGCTTGGTTATTCTTAATTGGGCCGGGAATATTGAGTTTAGCAGCCACCACCGTCATTGTCGGGTAGTCCGCAACTAACTTCCGTTGGACGGCCGCCCGGTGGTCCTTATTTGCCAGTACCGCTGGAATGTCTTGGGGTTCCCCCGTTGCAAAAATATTCTTCATCATGGACTCCTTTTATTTTTACTATACGAATAGTGTATGTATAAAAATGGGCGAAGTCAAAACGCTCCGCCCACTTTTTATTTGCATTATGTGTTTAACGACGAACTAGTCCTTAATTTGCTTTACTTCGTCGATCAGGGTACCGTCACGGTATTCAACGAGGGCCACGGTCCGGTCGGTGTATTCAATCGGCTTTGGCTTACCAACGATCCCTTCGGCCCGCTTTTGCAGTTCGTCAATTGAAACCAGCGGAATGCTTGGGGCCTTCTTGAAGGCTTCAATCAGGTCCTTGCGGGCTGGGTTAACAGCAACCCCAACTTCAGTAACCAGGACATCGATGGATGAACCTGGCGTCGTGATGGAGTTAACGGCTGGAACAACCGTTGCAATCCGGCCACGGGTCAGTGGTGCAGAAATAATCGTCATCTTAGCAGTACCAGCATCTTGATGACCACCAACGGCACCACGGATCACACCGTTGGAACCAGTCAAAACGTTAACGTTGAAGTCCGTGTCGATTTCCAAAGCGGACAGGATGGCGATGTCTAATTGGTCCACCATGGCACCCTTGTTATCAGGGTCAGCGTACCATGAACCGTCGATTTCGGTTTGGCCAGGGTTGGACTTCATGCTGGAAGCGGCACCCTTATCAAAGTCTTGCACATCCATGACCTTCTTAACCAGGCCTTCTTCAAGGAGCTTAACGATTGGTGAAGTCGTCCCACCACAAGTGAAGGAAGCCTTGATGTCGTTATCTAACATGGATTGACGCAGGAAACGGGTAACGGCCAGTGAAGCACCACCAGTACCAGTCTGGAAGGAGAAGTTATTCTTGAAGTATGGTGAATTAACAATAACGTCGTTAACCATCTTAGCAATCTTCAATTCCTTTGGATCCTTGGTAAACCGGGTTGCACCACTACCGATCCGGTCGGGGTCACCGACCTTGTCAACCTTAACCACGTAATCGACTTGGGTCTGCTTAATGGAAGCTGGCGTGTTCGGGTAGTCAACAATGGTATCAGTCAGCAGAACCACCTTGTTGGCGTATTGGGCATCAACCAGGGCATAGCCGAGGGAACCAAGGGCGGATTCACCTTCCATCCCGTTGGCGTTCCCCATCCGGTCGGCGTTTGGTACACCCAGGAAGGCCACATCAATCTTAATGTTGCCGTTTTCGATGGAACGAGCACGGTTACCGTGGGAACGGAAGATTACCGGGTTCTTCAATAAACCGTGTGATACGGCTTCACCCAGGCTGCCCCGCATCCCAGAACTGGTGATGTTGGTAATGGTTCCGGCCTTGATAGCTTCGATAACCTTATCGTTCATAACCCCAGTCAGAGAAGATGGGGCCAAGGTTAAGTCCTTGTAACCCATCTTGATGATCTTGTCCATCACCATGTTGAAGACATAGTCCCCGTTACGGAAGTGGTGGTGGAAGGAGATGGTCATACCGTCCTTCAGGTTGTCCTTAATTACTTGGTCCAAGGAGTCAACCAGCTTATCGTCACCCTTAGTAACCCGGACATCGTGGCCCGTGTAGTGAACAGTTGGGTGGCCGATTTCAGTAGTTTCGAATGGCTTGTAGTTAGTTGAGTTTAAAATTTCGTCTGAGATTTCACGACCGACATTATTTTTCAATGTATTCACCCTCCTCATTAATCAGGTTGGAAGCCTTGGCTAAGCGGATTACCCGTTGTGCACGCAATACAACTGGGCGGTCAACCATTTGACCATTCATGGAAATAACACCAGAACCCTTTTGGTGTGCTTCTTCGATCGCTGCTTCAACGTCCAAGGCGTTTTCAATTTCCTTCTTGGTTGGCTCGTAAACCTTGTTAACCCAGTCAATTTGCCGTGGGTTAACCAGTGACTTACCATCAAAGCCAAGTTCGTGGATGTGTTCAGTTTCCCGTTGGAAGCCTTCAACGTCATTCATGTTGGTAAAGACAGTATCGAAGGCCGCAATCCCAGCGGCACGAGCAGCATGAAGGATCATGTTACGGGCAAATTCAAGTTCAGCACCATCTGGGTAACGGTGAGTCTTCATGTCAGTAGTGTAGTCTTCGGCAGAGAGGGCTAAACCAATCATCCGGTCAGTACTTGCGGCGATTTCAGGGGCATTCAAAACCCCCTTAGCACTTTCAATTGCGGCCATTACGTGGGTAGAACCGGGTTCACGGCCAAACTTCTTTTCTGCTTCTTCAACGACCTTCACTAAGTCGAGCATCATCTGAGCAGATTCAACCTTCGGCAAACGAACAACTTCAATGCCGGCCTTAACCATGGCATAAACATCGTTCTTGAAGTATGGCGTGTCAATCCCGTTGACCCGGACAACTAATTCAGAGTCACCGTAGTCTTGGGTTTGTAAAGCTTCGTAAACCAGCATCCGTGCGGCATCCTTTTCTGACATGGAAACAGAGTCTTCCAGGTCAAACATAATGGAGTCAGCACCGTAGATACCAGCATCCTTAACCATTCCGGCGTTGTTACCCGGAACAAACATCATGGTCCGACGTAAACGTTCTTCCATTATTAAAATACCTCCCAGTCTGGTTGATCCGTAGTTTCCAGGGCGCGTTGTGCAGCAGCCATGGTCCGTGCCTTTACAACACAGTCCAAGGCACCCTTGTCAACAGCCTTAACTTCGGCATTGTCAATTCCGTAGGCAGCCAAAGTGTCAGTGATCACCTTGCGGATTTGGTCGCCATAAAGTTCGTCAACTGAAGAATCAAGGTCGATATCGATGCCATTACTACCCTTGCTCAAGGTAATTTGGATATCGGATGATTCCAGAGTTCCTGCTAATGCAGTCTTCTTAATATCCATTATTCTAAACTTCCTTCCTTAATGCGTGCTCTGAGATCAGACCAGTTATCTTGAATAAATGAGAGCGTCGTTTGTGGAACGTAATTTTGCACCACCGCTAATTCATCATTAGCAATCGCTGCTCGTACCTTCGTTGCCGAAATCACGTCATCAGCCGCGTTACTGGCGCGGTCAACGATCTTAACCTCAACATCAGGTGGTAGAACCCTAGTTAATTCTTCGTTGTAAATATCAGTTGTTTTTGAAAATGGCTCGCTCCCCACGTACCGCCGGGTAATGTGGAGCGGCTGGGCGACCTGTTGCTTAAACAGTTGGGCATCAAGGGCCGCCTGAAAACGGGCAACGTCTTGGTTATCCTTTAAGAAGTAGGCCGGGAAGGTCGCGTAGGAAACCATGTAGTTATCACCCGGCACCACCGTGACGTTGGCCAGGTCACGACACCCGCCTTTAACCAGCTGAAAGCGTTCGGCAAAGGTAAAGAGGGATACTTCCTGACTAACTACGAAAACGTAAACGTGGTCGTTTTCCTCGCTTGCCCGTTCAACTAAGTAGCGGTGACCGTTGGTAAAGGGGTTAGCGTTCATCACAATCCCAGCAATCCGGCTGTTAGCCTGGTCACTAAAGTGGGGGAGGCCCTTGATGTAGTCGTGAACATCTGGGGTACCGGCTTCTAAGATTGCGCCATCGGCTACCTGGGCCAAAACGTGGAAGCCAACATAGCCAAAACTTTGTACATACTGAGGTTTGGTAAAGACAAAGAGGTGGAAACGTCCCATCGTGGCGGCTTCGTTGACTAACTTACTGACCAGCTGGTTGAAAGTTTCACCATGCCCCTTAACCCTTGAGCACACCGCAATGTACTTCAAGACGTTGCCGGCGATTGAACCAGTGGCCATGATTTCACCATCGTCCTCCCAGACGAAGGTCCGTTCCACCTGGCTGGTCTCCTTAGGTGAAAACTCGGTAATTCCAGTTTTCTCCAGGAACTTTCGCCACTTGTTAAAATTGCGTTTGATATTGATGTTGATCTCACGAACTTCCATCAACGCCCCTCCTCGTTTTTAATTACTTACTTGCCGCGTAGTCCTTAACCGCTTGGGCAACGGTATCCACCACACCCTCGTCAAAGACGCCGGGGACGAAGCGGGCAGCCGTTGGTTCAGGGACTAAGCTGGCGATTCCCTTGGCAATCGCCGTTTCCAGGCCAAAATCCACCTTGTTCAGGTCGGTCGCCAAAAGGCCCTTGTAAAGGCCTGGGAAGACTAAGATATTGTTAACCTGGTTCGGGTACTGGCTCGAACCGGTAGCCATGATCTTAACCCCCGCCGCATGCGCCACTTGAGGGTCAATCTCGGGCTTCGGGTTGGCCAAAGCGAAGATGATTGGATTATCAGCCATCATCTTGACCTGGTCAGCGCTTAAGACATCCGCGTCGGAAAGGCCGATGAAGACGTCCCGACCACTAACTGCTTCGTCGAGGTTTGCATAGGCAGTTTGATCGCTGCTTTGCTTAACCAGGTCGGTTTGATAGTGGTTATATTCCTTACTGTCAGCGTGTACCGGGCCGTTAATGTCAACGAAGGTAATGTTCTTGATACCAGCGGCAAAGAGTAAGCGGGCGGTGGCAACACCAGAGGCACCAACACCATTGATGACCACTTTTAAGTCGGTCAACTGCTTACCAGCCACCTTAGCCGCGTTAATCAAGCCAGCCAGGACCACGATCGCCGTCCCTTCTTGGTCATCATGGTAAACCGGGATATTGACTTCCTTAGCCAACTTTTCCTCAATTTCAAAGCAACGGGGTGCTGCAATATCTTCGAGGTGGAAACCGGCAAAGGATTCCTGCATGTTCTTTAAAGTTGTAACCACTTCATCGGGGGAAACTTGCTCCACCGTTAACGGGATGGCGTTAACACCGGACAGGTCCTTGTATAAAAGGGCCTTCCCTTCAACAATTGGCAAGCCACCGGCCGGGCCAATGTTACCAAGACCCAGGACCGCTGAGCCATCAGTAACCAGGGCTACCAGTTTCCCGCTCATCGTGTACTTATCCTTTAATTCGGGGTAACGTTCGATCAGCTTAGAGATGACGGCCACGCCTGGCGTGTAGGCTTCCCCTAGTTCCTTCTTATTGTGAACCGCAAATTCGGGTGAAATTGCCAACACACCACGGTGCTTAGCATGCAGTGACAGTAATTCTTCATCCTCCATTTATCCATCCTCCAATCACTACTACCATCTTACAATATTTTTTAAATATTGCAAATAAACGCGGTAATTTTTAAATATTTAAAATTGTAACTAGTAGAAAATGCTATAATCGAGAATAAATAACCGAAAAGTAGGTGAACATTTCATGGATGCAGAACATACCCAATTATTGGCGGACCTCGCTCAGGACTACTACCTCAGCAAAATGGCGATCAGTGATATCTCCAAGAAGTACCACCTCAGTCGCTACCTCATTATGAAATACCTTGATGAGGCCCTTGCTTCCGGAGTGGTCAGCATTAACATCCATACTAACTACGACCGGAATGCCAAGCTCGAACAGGCTTTAAAACAACAATTTAAGATTAAAAACCTGTTTGTCATCAAGGACCCTAGTAACCCCTTAGACCGGGACGAAATTATCGCAACCTTCGCCGCTAACCAGGTGCAGTCGCTAATCAGCAACTGCCAAGTCGTTGGCCTCACCTGGGGAGAAACGATCTACACCATGCTCGACCACTTTAACAAGCAGACCGCTAGTAAGTTAACCTTCACCCAGTTCATGGGCGAAAACATGAAGTACCACTCGTCGGCCGCCTCGATGCGGATGGTCCAAAAGGCCGCCGCCAGATACGACGTCCCCTACCGGACGATCCCGGGACCCTTATACGTCTTAAATGACCAAGCCCGGCAGACCCTGTACCACGAGCCCGCCTTCACGGCTGCGTTTGCCGCGGCCAAGCGGATGGACCTAATCGTCTGCGGTTTGGGGACGCTCCAGTCAATCAACAGTATCCCCGCCTGGCATGACCATATCCAGGAGATTTTTCCCGGCGTCGACCTCCGGCAGATTGCCGGGATGGCATTTGGCCGGCCCTTCGATATCAATGGACACTTCCTGGTCGCCCCAGAAAACGATAAAACCCTGTCAATCGCCTTGCCAACCATCGAACAGGTTCCCCGGCGGGTGGCAATTGTCCAGCGTAAGTCCAAATTTCAAGCGGCCATGGGCGCACTTGAAGGTCAGCTCTTTACAGACATGATCCTGACCGAATCGGTTGCCCTGCGGATTACCGAAGCGTTTGGAATTTAAGCGGCGCCAGGATCAAATTAAAACATTTAAACGCCAACGTGGCTGGTGAAAAACTAAAGAGGTTTTTCCCAGCCACGTTTTTTAATTACTACTGGAAAACAACCTAATAAATTAATTTCATTCAGTAGCAAACAGCTTATTTAAGTTAATACATCTTACCAAAGGCCGATCATCTTCATCCATAGTGAACCGATAATTCCGTAAACTAAGAGGTAGAAAATCCCCATTACGAAGTTCATCTTCCACCATTCGGATTGGGTAACGTAACCTGAAGATGACAGAACGGAAGCTGGCCCGTTGGCGTAGTGAGTCGTTGAACTCATGAATGCCGACGTGAAGGCCAACAGCATTGCGGCTAACATCGCCGGTGCCCCGGCAGCAATGGCAACTGAAACGAATGCTGCATACATAGCAGTAACGTGGGCCGTTGCACTAGCAAAGAAGTAGTGCGCGTAGAAGTAAACGACCATCAGGACAACCATTACCCAGACCCAACTGATACCGTGCAATGCGGAACCAATGGAGCCAGAGAACCACTTGATAAAGCCTAATTCAGACAGTTGGTTAGCCATGTAAACCAGTACGGATAACCAAATCAACACGTTCCAAGCACCGGTTTCCTTTAGGATATCCTTGGTTTCCAGCACACCCGTAATCAACAGAAGGGCGATTGCCAAGAAGGCCACAAAGGTTGCGTCAATTGCCGGAACAAAACTCGTTAACATCCACAAAATCAGCGTCAGGATGAAGATCAGGCCCATCAGCTTTTCAGACAGCTTCATTGAACCCATGTCCTTCAATTCCTTGTCAGCCCATTCCTTGGCGTTTGGCGTTTCCTTGATTTCCGGTGGGTACATCTTGTAGATGATGTACGGCGTCGCAATCAGACAGATTACACTTGGCAAGACACCGGCAACGAACCAGCCCAACCAGGTAATGTTAATGTGGAGCGTCTTAGCCAAGGCCACGATAACCAGGTTTGGCGCCATGGCAGTCATGAAGGTTGCGGACGTGATCAAGTTACTGTGGAATTCGGAGAAGACTAAGAAAGAACCAATCTTTTTCCGGGTTCCCTTCTTCGGGTCTGACCCGTAAGTTTCCGCCAGTGACTTAACGATTGGGTAAACAACCCCACCGGCACGGGCGGTGTTACTTGGGATCGCTGGAGAAGTAACCAGGTCGATCCCCATGATTGAGTAAGCCAACCCTAAGCTCCGGTGACCGAAGTTACGGACGAAGACCAGGGCGATCCGCCGCCCCAAGCCGGTCTTAATGAAGCCCCGGGAAAGCATGAAGGCCATCGCAATCAACCAAGCAGAGGAGTTACTGAACGCCGTCAGTGCTTGCTTCATTGGTGACAGACCCACTAGGACCATTACCGTGAACCCAACTAGGGTTGTCCCGGCAATCGGTAGGGGTTGCGTGATACATCCAACAATCGTGGCTACAAAAATGGCAAACATGTGCCAAGCGGCGAGGGAAACACCGTCTGGCCGAACTGGGCCACAGAACCACAGAATTAATCCAATAACGAGTGGCCAGGCCCAGGCCTTAGCCTTGAATTTTGCTAATTCCATTATCTTTTCTCTCTTTCTTATTTACCTAATACTAATCAATTACAGCTCGACGCCGTCAAGAACTTCCTTCATCTTGGCAGCCGAGTGTTCCATCTTCTTACTCTCTTCTGCTGACAGGTCGTGTTCCAGAACCTTAACGATCCCACTAGTATTAATTACCGCTGGTACCCCTAAGTAAAGGTCCTTAACGCCGTATTCCCCATCTAATGGGGCGGAAATTGGCAGGGTGACGTTGCGGTTTTCCAAGATGGCCTTAACAATGTAGGCTAAGCACTTGGCAACCCCGTAGAAGGTCGCGCCCTTGCGAGAAATAATCTCGCCACCACGCTTCTTAACGGCTTCTTCTAAGGCCGCGTAGTCGTCTGCGGTTAACTCGGTCGCCGTCTTTAGGGGTTCACCATTGACGGTTGCTTCGTCAAAGGCCGCAAAGGAAGTATCACCGTGTTCACCCATGATGTGAGCATCAATTTCGCTTACCGGTACGTCCAGCTTTGCGGCTAACAGAACGTTTAAGCGGGCACTGTCAAGCGATGTCCCCGTTCCAATAACCCGTTCCTTTGGGAAGCCGGACAGCTTCTGCGTTAAAGTGGTCAGGATGTCAACTGGATTGCTAGAAACCACGAAGATCCCGTGGAAACCACTGTCGACAATCGGCTTAACGATCGTTTTCAAAATCTTGACGTTCTTGTTAACGAGGTCTAACCGGGTTTCCCCTGGTTTACGGGGTACCCCCGCCGTGATTACCGCGATATCCGCATCACTAGCATCAGCGTATTCACCAGCCCGAATAATCGTTGGTGATTCTAATGGGGTAATGTCTTGCAGGTCCATGGCATCCCCCCGTGCCTTTTCCTTATTAAGGTCAACGATTACCAATTCATCTACTTCTTGAGTCGTTTGTAATAACGAGTAAGCAAATGAAGAACCAACCGCACCATCACCAACTAGGACAACCTTGTGGCGACGTTTAATCATACAGAATTCCTCCCTGAATGAGAATTAAATAATTGCTTGAGGCCCGTTTGAGCCCCGAATATTAATAATCAGTTTACTTTAGGTTGCGAGCGTACAGGGTAACCTGTTGACCCGCCTGACGACCAAAGACGATCGTCTCGGCAATTGAGTTACCGCCGACCCGGTTGTTACCGTGTAATCCACCGGCAACTTCACCCGCAGCAAAGAGCCCCTTGATAATGTCACCATTACCATCAAGTACCTGCGTCTTTGGCGTAATGTGGATACCACCCATCGTGTAGTGGATAGCAGGGGCAATGTGGATGGCAAAGAAGCCCGGCTTGGTAATTCCCCGGTCCATCCCGGTGGTCCGGTGGAACTCAGTGTCGTCGTGGCTTTCAACCGCCTGGTTCCAAGTATCAACCGTTGCCTTCAATGTGGCTGGATCCATCTTCAGATTCTTAGCCAGGTCTTCAATGGTGTCACCATGAACAACCAGGCCCACCTTGTCGTAGAATTCGATGGCCTTCGCCCGGTCCCGGATTCCCTGGTCAAAGATCAAGTAGGCACTGTGTTCTGGTAATGCCGTGATTGCATTCGAAACAATCTTCCGGGTGTTCAGTTCGTTAATGAACCGTTCCCCGCGGGCGTTTACCAGGATGGCCCCTTCACCACGGACCGCTTCCCCAATCAGGTAAACATGGGGGTTATCTTGCTGAACGGTGGGGTGCACTTGAACCAGGTTCATCTGCATCAGTTCGGCACCAACGTTTTCCGCCAGCTTCAAACCATCACCGGTTGCCCCTGGTTGGTTAGTGGTCTTGTAGTCCTTCAGGTCCGGACGGAAGCGCTCGATGTATTCCTTAGAAGCACCGAAACCACCGGTTGCCAAGATCACGGCCTTAGCGTGAACGGTCTTAGTGAGGTCACCAGATTGAACTTCCACCCCATTGATCCGACCATCCGTGGCCCGTAAGAGCTTAGTCACCTTGGTATTGTTAAACACTGGAATATTTTCCTTAGCAACCACCCCTAGCAGGCTTTGGACAAGGAAACCACCGATTGGTGCCATGCTAGCTGGACGGTGAGTCCGCTTCTTAGACATCCCACCGGTCACCGTGATGTCATCAAGTTTGATGTCATGGTCGGCTAACCAGTCGATTGCGGGAGCGGTGTGGTAAACGAAGTAACCAAGCATGTCCTTGTCGTTTAACCGGCCACCATCCTTATAAGTTTCATGATAGAAGTCAGCAACGTTATCAATGACACCATGCTGTAACTGGACGTTAGTTTCGGCCGCGTTCATTCCAGAAGAGGCCCGGTTGGTGTTACCACCCAGTTCTTCTTCCTTTTCAACAACGGCGACCTTCATCCCCAGTTCATTTGCTTGAATGGCAGCAGCCAGGCCGGTACCACCGGAACCGATGATAACGACATCATAGTTGTTGCCTAACTTGCTAACTGATAATGGTTGAAACTTTTCTGCCATTATTAATTATCTCCTTTTTAATAAGTGACTAGTCCTGACGGTCAGCATTAGTCATCTTGAGCATATCCATCCATTCATCGTACTGTTCTTCAGTCACCTTGCCAGACTTCAATGCGGCTTCCTTCAGCGTGCTGCCCGCCTTATCAGCGGCTTGGGCAATCTTGGCGCTGTCGTGGTAACCAATGTGTGGTGACAGTGCAGTAACCGTCATCAGTGAGTTATCAACTAATTCCGCCATCCGCTTTTCGTTAACGGTCAAGCCCTTAACACAACGGTCGGTGAAACCGGTAATCGTTCCGGCTAACAGGTCAGCTGATTCAAGGAAGGCATCGATCATAACCGGCTTGTAAACGTTCATTTCGAAGTTACCTTGTGATGAAGCCATCGTAACTACAGTATCGTTACCAAATACCCGGATAGCAGCCATCGTTACGGCTTCAGCTTGAGTTGGGTTAACCTTACCAGGCATAATTGAAGAACCAGGTTCGTTGGCAGGAATGTTTAATTCGTCGTAACCGGCACGAGGACCAGAAGCCAAGAACCGAATATCTTGAGCAATTTTGAACATATCAGCAGCCAGGGTCTTCAAAGCACCGTGAACAACATCCAAGCCAGAGTGGTTTGCCAAGCCGTAGAACTTGTTGCTCTTAGCGGTTAGGTTTAAGCCGTAAACAGCAGAAAGCTTTTCAGCGATCTTTTCCGGCATACCTTCAGCAGCGTTCAGACCAGTACCAACAGCAGTACCACCGATAGCCAATTCATTTAATGTTGGTTCCAGCGTCTTGATGTAGTCCAGGTCATGTTCCAGCGCAGCAACGTAACCAGAAACTTCTTGACCAAATGTCAACGGAACAGCATCTTGCAAGTGGGTACGACCAACCTTAACCGTTTCCCAGTACTTGTCTTGCTTGATCTTCAATTCATCGATCAAGTGTTGGACAGCCGGCTTCAACTTGTTGAGTGCTTCCAAGGCAACCACATTCATGGCCGTTGGGAAAGTATCATTGGAACTTTGCCCCTTGTTAACATCGTCATTTGGCAAGATTTCGATGTCTGGGTTAAGTTCATGGGCCTTGTGGGCAACAACTTCATTAGTGTTCATGTTAGTTTGCGTACCAGATCCGGTTTGGTAAACCTTCAATGGGAAGTCCTTACGCAAATCATCATCACTTAATGCAAGTAATTCATCAATTGCCTTAACAATCAAGTTACCCTTTTCATCAGAGATAGCATTGGTTTCCATGTTTGCTTGAGCCGCAGCCTTCTTGATGTTCAGTAATGCACGGATGATTGCCAGTGGCATAAATTGACCAGTTGGGAAATTATTGCGACTACGTTCTGTTTGTGGTCCCCACAGTGCACTAGCAGGAATCTTAACAGGGCCTAGTGTATCTTCTTCTGTCCGGTAATCTGACATAACAAATACCTCCAATGTATTATCATGCAATAACAACTTGTGAAATGCTACACATCATTACATCTTAATACTATCTCACCCCCATAATGATAGTCAAACCTTTAAGATTCTATAAATTTCACTTATAATAACCGGCATAAGTGCCGTTATGATAGCCTTTTCATAAAAACGACGTGATTTTTTCACAAGCCATTTTAAAAGAAAAATGCCCAAGAAAGATAAAAAGTTCATTGAGCATTTACCAAATTACGATTAATATCACAAGGCTAATTGCCATTTTAGATTATTTTGCTTAATAAAAAGGGTAATCGCGTGACTTTTGAATTAATATTTTGCTTCCCAGGTCATTTCTTCAACTACCTTCTTAGCATCAGTAATGCCGGCGCCCGCAAGGCCCTGGTCAATTGCTGACTGTGCAACCGTGATTGCAACTTTCTTAGAAAATTCTGCCAGCTTATCAACTGGTGGCAAGACAGCGGCCCCAGGCTGGTCAGGGTCAACAATTCCGCTAAGGGCGTGAGCGGCAGCGGCAATCATGTTGTCGTTTAATACCTTTGCTTCAGCAGCTAGGGCACCAAAACCAACTCCGGGGTAAATCAGTGCGTTGTTAGCTTGGCCGATAGCATAGTCAACACCATTGTAACTAATAGTTCCTGCAGGAATCCCGGTAGCAACAAGTGCCCGTCCATCGGTCCACTTCAGAAGGTCAGCTGCTTTAGCCTCGGCTAGCTTAGTTGGGTTTGACAGTGGGAAGATTACCGGACGGTCCGTGTGGGCTGCCATCTCCTTTACAACTGCTTCACTAAATGCGCCTGGTTGAGTAGAAGTACCGATCATTACCGTTGGGTGAACGGCCTTAACAACGGATAAGAGGTCAGTTAACTCATCCGCATTAGCAAATTCGGACCGTTGACGAGTAAATGGCTTTTGCTTTGGTGTTAAGCCTTCGGTGTCATCAAAGAGGAGCCCCTGCTTATCAACAAGGTAGAAATGCTTCTTGGCTTCTTCAGGTGTCAAACCTTGCCGAACCAATTCTTCGAAGAGCATCTTAGCAATTCCCATCCCTGCGGTACCAGCACCAAAGGTCAAGAATACCTGGTCGGTTATCCTTTGCTTTGAAATGTTCATTGCGCCCAGCACACCAGCAAGTGAAATAATACCAGTTCCCTGGATATCGTCGTTAAAGGTTAAAATCTTATCCTGGTACTTGTCAAGAATCCGTGCAGCAGTTCCACGACCAAAGTCCTCAAAGTGCAGCATACTCTTTGGGAACAGACCTTCTACTTCGCTGACGAACTTGTCAATAAAGGCAAAGTATTGGTCACCATGGATCCGGTGTTCCCGGTTCCCAAGGTAGTTCGGATCATTGAGTAATTTTTCGTTATCAGTACCAGCATCGATTGAAACGGGGAGAACTTGAGCTGGGTTAATTTCTGCAGCAGCGGTGTATACCATCAGCTTACCAACAGAGATATCAACACCATTGACACCCCAGTCACCAATTCCGAGGATCCCTTCCGCATCAGTAACGACAATCAAACGGATGTCGCGACCGTCAGCCGCATCCGCCAATTCTTCCTTAATATCTTCAGGATGGTTGATATCAAGGTAGGCAGCATCCTGTGGACGGAGGTAACGTTCATCGTATTGTTCAATTGACTCTGCAATTACTGGGTCATAAACAATCGGCATAAATTCAGTAATGTGTTGCTTCATTAAGTAGAAGAAAAGTGTCCGGTTGTTGTTAAAAATTTCCATCAATAAGTGACGCTTTTCAATTCCGGAATTTTTTGATTGGTAAAGGGCGTATGTTTCAGCAGCTTGCTCTTCAATGGTCCGAACATGGCTTGGCAAGAGTCCTAGTAGGCCGAGTTCACGCCGTTCTTTCATCGTAAAAGCAGTTCCCTTGTTCTTAAATGGGTCGTTTAAAATTTGCATTCCCTTACGCATAATAAATGTCACTTTCCTTTTCTTTCTTAATTACTTATCGTCCGTAGTATAAGAGTCAGGAAAATTTATAGTCAAATTTATGTTATGCTATAAATAAAGTTGATGTACTACGCTCAATCATGCATGATTAAAGGGATTAGTTATGAAAATTAAAGATTTAGAATATTACCAAGAATTAGTAAAATATCAAAATTTTTCGCAAGTTGCCAACCACTTCAATGTTAGTCAGCCAACAATTACCATGGCTATCCAGCGGCTAGAAAGTGACTTTGGTGCTTCTTTCTTCATTCGTGACCACGCCCATAAGCAGCTCCATATCACCCCTGCCGGCCAGCAATTTTCCAACCACGTTAATGTAATCCTGAACGAATTAAAGATCGCACAGGAAGAAATCGCTCGGACACAGTCCACCCGGATTCGCTTTGGCCTTCCACCAATTATCGGTAACTACTACTTTCCAGCCCTTACCCCTTCACTGATGCGGGCAGATTTAATGCAGAAACTTGATATTTACGAACACGGTTCAAGGGAATTGCTTAAGATGCTGGAACAGGGCCACCTGGATATTGCCCTGCTTGGCTCACTTGATGCGCTCCAACAAGCACGACTAAAGACCCAGGAATTTGCCCAATATTCTTTTAAGATAATCGTCGGTAATCGCAACCCGTTAGCCCAAAAGAAGGAGGTTCACTTTGCCGACCTCCGTGGCCAACAGTTCATAATGCCGGGAAGTGAATTTTTCCATGAACAGGCATTTAAACAGATGTGTCATCGTGCCCACTTCCGTCCCAAGGTTCTTTTCCGGACGCCGGATATCCATGTCATTAAAGCAATGGTAGCTGAAAACCTGGGCATTTCATTTTTGACCAGCCTGGCAATCGAACCTACGGACCAAGTAATTGCTTTACCAATTACCGATAAAGAGCAGCCTTCGTTCCGACTTTCGCTTGCTACTAGGGAAACTGAAGTGCTGTCCACCGATAAAGAAAAATTGTGGAAAATTCTTTCACAAAAGACATTTTGATTCTAAAGCCACAAGTATTAAAAAAAGGATCCAAAGTCAGGTATTTTGGTCGAACTTTGGATCCTTTTAGTTCTTAATCTTCAATTGTTACTTCATTCATTACGACATCTTTCTTTGGCTTATCCATACCGTTACGGTCAACCTTACTAATTTTCTTAACAACATCCATGCCGTTAATCACTTGGCCAAATACGGTATGACGGTGGTCAAGCCATGGTGTTCCACCATTTTCTTGGTAATGTTTGATTACTTTTTGCGGGTAGCCAACTGCCTTCATCTCTTCAACCATGTTCGCTGGAACATGTTCGTTTGAAACAATGAAGAATTGACTACCATTTGTATTTGGACCGGCATTGGCCATCGACAGCGCACCAGTAAAGTTAAACAGCTGGTCAGAAAATTCGTCCTCAAAGGCCTGACCGAAAATACTCTCGCCGCCACGACCAGTACCGGTGGGATCACCGCCCTGGATCATGAAGTCCGGAATTACCCGGTGGAAGATTACACCATCGTAATAGCCCTTCTTCGCCAACTTAGTAAAGTTTTCTACTGTTTTAGGAGCTTGGTCCGGGAAAAGCTGTACTTCAATGTCCCCAAGGTTAGTCTTGATCGTTGCTTTTGGTCCGGTAACCTTCGCAAGGTCTAATTGTGGATAATCCATTATCATTCCTCATTTCTCATTTGAATAAGTTATATCTTAGCAAAATTTGCTAGTCCTGGCTAATCCGCAATACGCAGGCGCCCTTGATGTTACCGCCCTTTACGTGCCGAAGTGCCTGGTCCGCCTTTTCAAATGGATATTCAGTGACTGCTGGTTCAATGTGCAGGCGGTCAGCCAATGTCAAGAACTCTTCGCCATCCCGGCGGGTATTACTTTCCACACTCGTCAAAACCTTTTCGTGGAAAATAGCATCCTGGTAATTCATCGTTGGAATATCAGACATATGAATCCCAGCTAAGGCAAGAGTTCCACCTGGTGTCAAGCTCTTCAACGCTGGCAAGACCATGTCGCCAACCGGTGCAAACATAATTGATGAATCCAACGGTACTGGTGATGGATCATATGCCCCCTGTGCAGAAGCACAACCCAACTGAAGGGCAAATTTCTGGGCATCCTTACCACGGGTAAAGACATGAACCTCGATCCCCTGGTCAAGGGCAATCTGGGCAGTAATGTGTGCTGAACCACCGAAGCCGTATAGACCAAGGCGACCACCAGCCGGAACATTTGCCCGTTCAAATGCCCGGTAACCGATGATCCCGGCGCAAAGCAGCGGTGCCGCGGTCAAAGAATCAAAACGTTCAGGAATCCGGTAGGCAAATCCTTCAGGAACAGTCACATATTCTGCATAGCCCCCATCATGGTCCCAACCAGTATAAATTGAATGCGGACAAAGGTTTTCATGACCCGACCGACAAAACTTGCAAACACCACAAGCATGACGGAACCACGGAATCCCGATCCGCTCACCTAAACTAAAGCGTTGGGTTTCAGGTCCCTGCGCAACAACCTTCCCCACAATCTCGTGGCCTGGGGTAACGTGTTCCTTATGAACCGGTAAGTCTCCCTCCGTAACATGAAGGTCGGTATGACAAACACCACAGGTCAGCACCCGTACCAAAACTTCACCACGTTTCGGTGTTGGGACCGGCTTTTCAACCAACTTTAGTGGTGCCCGGTCACCATCAATTGGACCCGGCGTAGTTACTTCCCACGCACGCATCGTTTCTGGAATCTTTTCACTTTGTTCAGCCATTCTAACAATTCACTTCCATCTTTATAGTTACCTTCATTGTAACCCTAAGTGGGAACTTGTGAAGGATATCACCTTATCGAATAGGCACGCTGGAGACGGCTGATACCGTTACCCCACTGTTTTTGGTACGTATCCACATCTAGTTGCCGGTTAATCGTTGGGTCATCCTGCGCTGCCTGACGTAATCCGTCCACCCCGCCAATATCTTCAATAATGCCACTGCCAAATCCATTGATCAGGTGAGCGTGACCATCATTTTGCAGGCGGGACTGTTCGGTTTCGCCTACTAGCTCAATGTTAAATTGCCAACTGTCACCAAAGTCATAATTTAAGGTGAACTGACTGCCCACTGGAAATTCGCCTAACCAGTGTTCGCTCAGATCTTCAGCATCACCAAAACCGCTTTCCATCACTGGCAACTGGTAATTAGTTTGGCCGGCTTGCAAATCGAAAAGGTGACTGCCCTGTGCCTTAAAGCTAGCAAGTACCTGCATGCAAAGCTTATCAAGCCGCGTGTCACCACCGACTTCAAACTCACGCCAAATTTTGGGTGAGTAATCAGCCAGCTTGGCCCGCACCTTGATCCGCTGTTTAGCATAGGCACGCGGCGCAACGATTGCCTGTCGCTGATCATTAAGCTGGATCTGTAAATCTTTAACCATCCGCTGGAAGTGGTAATACCGTTGTGGGGAATAACGGTCATCCCCACTTTGAGCTATTGCCTGCCCAAACTGCTCATAGTCCTCATCACTAAATAGCTTTTGCAGACGCATAAAGCGAGCCAACTCGCGAAGAGCTGTTGCGACTTCTTTGAGCTGAGTATCGGAAACATCTTCATCACTATTTTCCCGGTAGTGGAGCAAGTAATAGTATGGCATTGTCAGGTCATCTAGCGGCGAAGCACCATTTACCTCGCAGTATGAGCAATAGTCAGCCGCTACATCTGTATCGCGGTCAATGATCTGATCACTCTTCCCTCGCTGGTCTAACCAGTCATGATAATCAGCTAGGAAGACCTGACTAACCGCTACTGCATTCAGGACATCGTTTAATGATGCCGACTGGTAAAGGTACTTACGATTATTATCATTAATTGTTGGGTGTGCCGGAACATGGTAGTTTTCCATCGTATACCGTTCGAAGGCTGTCATCACTGAGATACTGTTGTCCTGGTCATCTTCCATCCAGGTTTCCTCAGCCAGCTGTAAGGCAATCTCCGTGTTCGTTGGCTCCGCGTCCCAGTTAATCACCTCATTTGGCCCTGTTAGTAGGTTTTGGTAGGTCTTGAGATAGGCAGCTGCGTCCGCTGTAATTCCTACTGTAAATTGAATGTTGTCAAACTGACCGTCACGAACTAGCCGAATCTTGGCGTGGGGTACCGGCAACACCGCCAAGAGGTTAATGAATTCCCGTTTAAATTCGGCAACAAAAGAACGTGAATCCTTAAACCGTTGTGGGTGGCGGATAATTACCGGCAGTGCAAAACGATTATTCATGATAATCACAAAATCCCCGGTTACTCGTACTGACCATGTCAGGCTATCATTTAGCTCACCGCTTAGTGGTTGTGGATTGACATGGAGGCCTTGCGCCGTAGATTGTTCAACAGCAATAATCACCCTCAACAACTCCTTTAATGGTTTCAATTTCATTGTGACAGATTAGCTAGCTGAAGACAAACTTTGTTTACAAACTTTAGCGAAACGCTAAAATAAATAGTATCAAGACATTAAAGGACGGCACAGTATGAGTGATCTTAAGCTAGATATTTTTGATTTAAAACGTCTTCAGTTCCACCAAAGTAAAAAGGAGCTGGAGGCAACCGGGAAACAGCGCCAGCATGAGACAAGCAGTCAGCAATTATCGACCTTTGTCCCCGTTGACCGTGATCCAGTAGCGGCAATTAAAATGACTGAATCGAAAATGATCCCGGAATTGCTGCCAATGCGTCACCAACGGATGCTAGCTAACCGTTTCTCCTTTTTCCGGGGAACCGCGGAACTGATGGAACGCGACCTCAAGCAGCAGGCTCAGAGTAACATCCCCGTGGTCATCAGTGGTGATGCCCACGTTAATAACTTTGGTTTCTACGCTTCACCGGAACGGCAACTGCTATTTGGCCTTAACGATTTCGATGAATCACGGATCGGCAACTGGGAAAGTGACCTTAAACGCCTGCTGGTCAGTGCCGAATTAGCCGGCGAGGAGAATGGGTTTCCTAAGGACCAGTTAAAGGAACTCCTTAAGCTCGCTACTAAGACTTACCGCCACGCCATTAAGCGGGCCAACCGGATGACTTTATCAGAAGTCTTCTACTTCTCCTTTGAAATTAATGACATGATTGACACCATTAATTCGCTAGGTGATGGTAATGACCAGATGAATTACCGTCTGCAAAAAATTATGAAGAAGAGCCAGCACAGCAACTCGGAACAAATCGTTCAAAAGATGGGAACCACTAATGAAAATGGTGAGTTAATTTTCAAAGATAATCCGCCACGGGCAAAGCACCTAGGCCCACTACTTTACCAGCAACTCGTTGCGGGATATAACTTCTACCGGCAAAACGCCCGTGAAGATGTTCGGGTACTGCTCGCCAACTTCCACATTTCTGACATCATTCGCTACAGCGTTGGTGTCGGCAGTTTTGGGACCCGTTGCTACCTCATTCTGTTAACCGGAATTGACGGTAGCCACCTGGTTCTCCAAGTCAAGGAGGCACTTCCGTTACGTTACAACCTGCTCAATCTCGAGGTCCAGCAGGCAATTCAAAATGGGATTATGGCTGGCCGCCGGATTGTAACTGCCCAGCGGGTTCTCCAGTCTAGTTCAGACCCCTTCTTAGCTAGTACCCGTTTCGGTGGACGGAGCTACTATGTTCGCCAGTTCCGCGACATGAAAGAATCAGTTAACGTGGCTAAGCTTGATTTTGACAGTTTCCAACTCTACGTTCAGGTTTGTGCTCTCTTACTGGCAATGGCCCATTCACAGAGCCCAACTTCACCAATGATCCGTGGCTACCTCAAGCACCAAAAGGCACTTGATGAGGGGCTGGCAGACTGGTCTTTAAAGTACGTCGACCAGGTTACGAAGGACTACAATGCGTTTAAGAAGGCCGTCGAAAATTAAGCTTTTTCAAATATAAGAAACCGCCAAATTAGTGATTGTTTTGTAATACACTAATTTGGCGGTTTTTATATGCTTCTATTTTCCGCTCTTTAAGGAATGCCGAACCATGAAAGATGAATCAATCATGGTAGTAGCAGGAATCACCTTACCGTTTAACTGGTCAAGAAGTAACTCGGCAGCCGTCTTCCCCATTAACTTAGGATCCTGCTGGATTGTTGTAATTTGTGGTGACATTAATTTAGCCCAGTCCCAGTCATCAAAAGCAACAATTCCTACCTGCTCTGGAACCCTAATTGAGTACTCAATTAGGGTATTCATCAGCCTAGTCAGCAATGTTCCCTTCAATGCATAAATGACGGTGTGACTGGTTAAGCAACCATTAACCAACGCCAGCTTTTCATAGAGCTTACTTGAGGTCACCTCCGCTGGTACCTCAACAAGCTGTACCGTCAGGCCATTTTCTTTTCCCGAATCAATGACTCCCTGGTAACGTTCCTGCCGTGCCGAATTAGCATGGACGTCTTCAGTCAAGACAACTACCTGCTGGTATCCTTGACGGGCAACGTAATCACTCAGCATTTTCGAATAGGTGTAGTTGTCTGTAAAGACCCCGGGCCATTTTTGCGGTGTTAATCTCCGGTCAACAATGATCGGCTGAATTCCAGCGTCTTCGAGAAAGTCATAATCACTAGTATTTTGTGAAACTGGCTGTAGGATCAATCCATCAATTCGCAGATTAATTAGCCGTTCGAGTTGTTTTCGTTCCAACGCTAACGAATTATTTGAATTCATCAGCATGATCGAGTAACCTGCCACCTCTAAGACTTGGTCAGCGCCCTTAAATAAAATAGAAGAAAAAATATTTTCAATATCTGCAACAACCAACCCAATTAAGTGGGAGTGATGCTGTGTAAGGGCCTTGGCCTGGGAATTAACGCGGTAGCCTGTGCTGGATATTACCCGGGAAATTTTTTCTCGAGTACTGTCGCTCATCCGTTCATAGTGCCCATTTAGGTAACGGGAAACAGTCGTCTTCGAAACACCAGCCTTCGCTGCAACGTCATTGATAGTGGTATACTGCTTTTTCATTTTCGACAATCCTTTATGCGATATCAATTTAATTATTAACAAAGCCCCACCAAAATTGCAAGCAATTGGTGAGGCTCCGAATTAACGTCATTATTTCAGCTGGTTAACATTCCACTTTGGCTTTTCACCATTGAGTACCCGAACTACTTCGCTTGCTGCATCGGTTGCCATCCGGTTCATACACTCAGTAGTATTCGATGCAATATGCGGTGTTAGAAGTACATTTGGCGTAGAGAACCATGGATCATCTTTTGGTAGTGGTTCCTCATCAAAGACGTCGACGAAGCCATGGGCGATTTCGCCATTTCTCAATGCCGCCTGCATTGCCTGCTGGTCAACTAGTGCGGCCCGGCCGAAGTTAATTAGCGTGGCAGTTGGCTTCATCATCTTGAATTCTTTTTCTCCAATACTATGTGTAGTTTCAGGGGTCACTAGCATATGAAGAGTAACGATATCTGCAGTCTTCAATAAAGTATCACGATCCACGAGTTCGGCATTGCCATCCCCCTTAGCAAAGGGATCGTAGGCGATAACATGCATGTCAAGAGCACTTGCCTTAGCAGCAACCATCCGTCCAATTCGACCGTAACCCATAATTCCAAGTGTCTTACCGGCAAGGTCAAATCCCTTGTGGTTGCCAGCCCAGCCCCATTCGCCAGCCTTCATGTGGTTAATATCCGCAGTAAGGTTTGCCGAGATATTAAACATTGCGGCCAGGGTGGTTTCAGCAACAGTAGCAGCGTTGGCAGTTGGCGTAATTGTTACCCAAACGCCGTGGTCCCCAAAGAAATCTTGGTCAACGTTATCGTAGCCGACACCATGCCGGGCAATTACCTTTAGATTTGGCATCTTTTCAATCATTTCGTTAGGAAACGGGTCCGTCATTAAAACGATCCCGTCCGCGTCAGTTGCCTCTTTAGCTAGCGTCGCCGCTTTTTGGTCAGCGGTTTCAATTAATTCGAAGCCATGGTCAGTTAAATAATCTTTTCCTGCCTGTGAAAGGTATGCCGGAACTGCAACTTTTTGTGTCATTTTCTATTTTCTCCTTAAATTAACGTAATAAGTAGCCACCATCAACTGGGATCGTAGTGCCGGTGATGTAATCAGATGCCGGTGACGCTAAGAAGACCGCAACCCCCATTAATTCAGATGGGTCTGCCCAGTGACCTGCCGGAATGTGTTCAAGGATTTCTTTGCTCCGAACTGGGTCATTTTGAAGAGCTTTAGTCATCGGTGTATTGATGTAACCCGGAGCAATTGCATTAACTTGGATATTATCTGGTGCTAATGCATCAGCATATGCCTTGGTCAACCCTACAATTCCATGCTTGCTTGCAGTATATGGAAAGATAAATTTACCAGCCCGAAATGACTGCATTGATCCAATATTGATAATCTTACCGCCACCATTTTCAGCCATTGATTTTGCAACAGCATGGGATAAGAAGTAAACCGCGTTAAGGTTAAGGTTGATGACCTTCCGCCAGTCTTCGTCTTTAAATTCTTGCCACTTGTTCCGCAACTGCATCCCCGCATTGTTTACCAGAATATCAATCTTGCCAAAGCGGTCGATCGTTGCATTAACAATATTGTCCGGAGCATCCGCTGCTGTGACATCTTGAATAAAGAAATCAACGGTAGCATTGTTTTCCTCCGCAAAGTTCTTTAATTCATCAAAGCCCTTATCAGAACGGGCAACTACCATTACCTGTGCCCCTACTTTTAACATTGCTTTACTATAATATTCGCCAAGTCCTGAGGCACCACCGGTAATGATGGCGACCTTGTTTTTTAAGCTGAATGAGTTAATATCAAACATTTTTCATCGTCTCCTTAAATCACAAAATTGTTAAGGACATTGAGATCGTTTTTGAGTTCATCAATCGTTGCTGGGTATTCCAAAGCAACTGGTAAATGAGCCGCAAATTGTTTTAATAACTTTTGCCAATCCAACTGGCTATCTACAAAGCTAGTCGTGTTAATCCCGTTGTCCGTCTCATAGCCTTTCAAGTGAACATACCGGGTATAAGGAAGTAATTGCCGAGTTGCATCTTGCTCATCTTGCTTTGTATATACCCAGTTTCCGAGGTCATTTACAAAACCGATCTGAACGTTGTTCTCATTTGCCACCCGGAAGAAGTCAACTAGTCTACTAATTTTTGCATTTGCCAGTGACTGGTCATTTTCCAAATTCAACTGCATAGAATCTGGAAGCAGCCTATTCAGGCGTTGTAGTTCATTAATGTTATGGCCGTCAAAGTTACCAAGCGTCATCTTCAAATAATTTGCCCCCATTAACCGCGCTTCCGCAATAAATTGAAGCAACTCAATGTTCAAATGACCGTCGACAAATAAATTCTCGGGGATCGAATAGAAGTAAACTAACCGGTACTTTAATTTGAGTGCTGCTAGCTCCTCTAATTCAGCAAAGTTACCGTTGAAGTATTCGCGTCGAAGTTCAAAATTTCGGTACCCTAGCGGAAGTAAATGCTTAATTATTGCTAACTGTGACGTCCCTTCTTCGTGTGCTCGTTGAGCAACAAGTGTATTAATAACAATTCTTGATTGGTTCATGCCAATTGCCTCCTTGTGTAATCAGTTCCTTACAATTTGGTTTACCGGTTTCCTTAATTGAACAACTACAGGTTAAAACGCTTTCAGCAAAAAGTCAATGGCAAAATTATTAATAACGGTTTTCTACATTAAAGAGAATTATATCGCTTGATATTAAAGCAAGAAAGCGGTTGACATTTAAGAATGGCAATTGTATCATGTAATCGATTTCACAAGGTTTACCGCTACACCAAGAATTGAACAATTCATTAATTTTGAGGTGTGCGAAATGATTAATATAATTACCGGATTATTACTACTATTAACTTTTATTGGCCTAGTAATCTACGTCATGAAGGGCGGAAACATAATGATCGGCTTCTTCGTAATGACAATTTTGTGGATTGCAATCGGGCGGATTCCAATTAACACCGCTGTTAACCAATTGATTTCAGCACCAGCGCTTAAATACGGTTCCACAATCATGGTAATCATTTTCGGTTCCTGGTTTGGTCGTGTACTTGTTGATACCGGAATTGCCAGTGATATCAGCCGGCAGGCAGTTAAAGTTTCCTACCGTCACCCTGTGCTTGCTGCGATTTTAGTTTGCTTAATTACTGCTTTTATTTTTACTAGTGCTTATGGTGTCGGTGCGGTAATCGCAATTGCCGTAATTCTCTTACCAATTTTGACCTCACTTGGCTTAAAGAAAAATGTAGCTGTTACTGCATTCGTAATGGCAATTGGTGCACCGATGTACGTCAACATCGTTATTGTTAAGCAAATTCAGCTTTTCTTCCCCAATGTTGTTTATGGTCCTAAATATTTAGCCTACGCATTTGCCGCAATGGGGATCCAACTCATTGTTGTCATCCTGTTTATCCTTTTACACGCGAAGAACATTCATAAGAATGACCACCCTGCAGAAAACAAGCAAAGCGATGCACCAAAGATCAATAAGCTAACCTACATTTTGCCAATTCTTCCAGTACTGATGAACATTCTCTTCAAGTGGGAACCAGTTCCTGGCTTAATGCTCGCAATTATTTTGGCCCTCTTACTAACTGGTAAGCTTAACCATGGTTACAAGAAGATGCTTGCCTTTGTTAATGACACAATTCAAAAGTCAATTTCAGACATTGCAACTTTGATCATCATGTTACTGTTCTTAGCAATGTTTAGTGCGGTTGCGGTCAAGGTTACCGCTAACTTTAACGATATCCTAACTGCAATTGTTCCAACCAACCCGTGGGTCCTGGCAATTGCTTTCGGAATCCTATCACCATTAGCACTATTCCGTGGTCCTTTGATGGTATGGGGTGCGGGATCAGCAACTGCTGCTGTGCTGGCCGCTACCGGTTTCTTCAACCAATACTTTGCCTTTGCAATGATTATCGTGCCGTCAGTTTCGATGGCGGTCTCAACTTGTATTACCCAGTCATGGAACTTATGGGTTGTCCAAGACCAAAAGCTCCCCGTTAAGACCTTCTTAAAGACTGGGGTTCCATTCGGTTGGATTACCTGTATCCTCAATTGCCTACTAGCCGCAATTATGTTTGGCTAAAAATAAAATGGCAGATAACTAGTATTTCGCTAAAACGAAAACTGGTTATCTGCCATTTTTAGTCTATTAATTTAATTTTGCTCTTTTTTGTGACCCTTATCATCGCCGTAACGATTTTGTTCAGCAATCATGCTACTCTTATGCTTGTGGTTATGAATAAACTTATCCTCCGCCGCAAAGAGCATCAAGAAGTCGATGAAGTTCTTGTTAAAACTCTTTTTGAAGCGGGGCCACCAGTCTTTCTTAGCCATCGCCATCCCCCTTTTCTTATATTTTACCGCAGCTTGTTCAATATTAGGCAAACTGTGGTAAAATATTAACTAAACGTTAAGCGCTTTCTTAAGGAGGAATTCGTTTCATGGAAATCTCAAAAGTTCCATTTGGTAAATTTAATGACCAAGCAGTGACAAAGTATGTTTTAACTAATGACAATGGTGTTCAGGCCGGTATCTTAAACTTTGCTGGCCTCCTTCAATCATTTAAGGTTCCAACCAAGGATGGTGGCAAGGCTGACATGATCCTTACTTCCGAAAACCTGGATGAGTTTACTGGCAACGGCTTTTGCACTAACCGTCTAATCGGACGGGTTGCTGGCCGGATTGCCGATGGTGAATTCAAGATTGATGGCCAAGAATACCATGTTGACCAAAATGAAGGCAAGAATACCCTTCACGGTGGTAAAAATGGTTTCTACAGTCACGTTTGGCATGTCGATGACACAAAGTTAACTGACGATGCTGTTTCAATCACCCTCAGCTTAACCTTGACCGAGGAAATGGATACCTTCCCTGGTAAGATGCACGTTAAGGCAACCTACACACTGGACAACGATGATAACTTAAGTTTGAAGTTTAGTGCTACCAGCGATGCCAACACTCTGTTTAACCCAACTAACCACACCTACTGGAACTTGTCTAAGGCATCCGCAGCCACGGTTGATGACCTCAAGCTCTACGTTAACTCCAAGAACCACTTGGCAGTTGACGATGGCAAGATTCCAACTGGTGAAAAGGTTGCTAACGCAGGCACGCCATTTGACTTCTCTAAGCCAACTAAGCTGTCTGACGCCCTGAAGCAAATGGCATCAACTAAGGAAAATGGTTTTGATGACATCTGGGAAGTTGAACCAAGCCTAGACAAGCCAGTCGCTACCCTGGAAGATCCAGAAAGTGGCCGGAAGATGACCCTGTACTCAGACCGGAATGGTTTAGTTATGTACACGATGAATTCTGATGACCCAACTGTATACAACCACGGTGAAGTTCACCCACACAATGGGATTGCAATGGAAGCCCAGACCTTGTCTGACACTCCACACCACCCAGAATTCGGTAACATTGACCTCCACCCTGGTGAAGAAAAAGAATACACCATTAAGTGGCATGTTGAATATTAAATTTAACCAAAAATGGGCTGCGGCAAAGTCAATTGTCGCAACCCATTTTTAGTTTTAAATATTACAAAGATATCGTGTCAACTTTCCTACCGCTACAGGTTTAGCCTACTTCAAATATTCCTTGGCAATCTGGTCAAACATGTCGATAAATTCATAGTAAGTAGTTAGGCTAACCCATTCATTAATGGCGTGAGCAGTCTTGTTTCCAGGGCCAAGGACCGCCATGCTAAAGTGGTCATTCCCCTTGCTCAATTCAGAAGCGTCGGTCCCAAATGCAACCCCCTGGACCTTTACGGGCCGCTTAAGTGTCTTTTCGGCAATTGGGTGGAGCTTCTTGATAAAGTCAGCATCTGGATCAGTGACCACTGGGATCTTATCCCCGAGAACGGTCAATGATAGCTTTGCATGATCCTCTTCATTAACTTTCTTGATGATCTTCTTTAAGTGGTCCCAAATCTCCTGGTTGCTGATTTCAGGAATTGTCCGAACCTTCGCAAACAACTCAGCATAGTCGGGAACTGAGTTTAATTGGTGTCCACCATCAATCTTAGTTACTACTGGAATCGTCTTTCCAAGGTATTTGTTTTCAGCCTGGTCAAAGGTCTTAAAGTACTCATCTTGCAAGTTATAAAAGTGAACTAGTGGTGCAATGGCATTATAGCCAAGTTGCGGCATTGAGCTATGGGCAGTCTTTCCGATCGAGGAAATCTTATAAGTAATTGAACCCTTATGCGCAAAGTCAAGCTGGGAATCAGATGGTTCAGCAATGATAATCGCGTCAACATCACCAATCAGGCCCTTCTTAACCAATGTTTGGGCACCTTGCATGTGGTTGTGCTGACTGGATTCTTCTGCGACCGTTGCAATAAACTCCAGTGTACCGTTCAATTCGACTCCTTCATCGGCTAATTCCATTAGTGATAAGGCCTCGGCAGCAAGTCCCGCCTTCATATCAGTGGTTCCACGGCCGTAGATCTTGTCACCGACAACTTCTCCGCCCAACGGATCGTGGTCCCACTCGTCACGCTCACCAAGAGCAACCGTATCCTGGTGACCTTCAAAGGCGAGTGTTGGACCGTTGCCATTCCCTAACTTAGCAATAACGTCATGCCGTCCAGGTTCCACTTCAACTAGTTGGACCTGAATATTGTGCTTTTCCAGTGCATCCTTCAAGAACTGGGTAACCTTTTCTTCGTGTCCACCGGCGGAATCGATACTAATTAATTGCTTTAAGAAATCTAACTTTGCTTGTTGATCCATAATTTATTGCTTCCTTCCTACTAAATCCGTGCAAACAGGGAACCGACAATAAACGACGTTACCATCGCAATCAGTCCTGGAATTAAGAAACTATACCGCTTCGTGCTCCCGGTTTTATCAATTTCTTCTGCAAAGAGAATTG
Organism: Limosilactobacillus viscerum; assembly: GCF_947387525.1. Taxonomy (GTDB): domain Bacteria; phylum Bacillota; class Bacilli; order Lactobacillales; family Lactobacillaceae; genus Limosilactobacillus; species Limosilactobacillus viscerum. Next base: position 79,085 of record NZ_CANDNW010000002.1, on the reverse strand, counting down.
TAGGAATTGCCGGAATCCCAAAGTTGAAGTTAACTGCCTGAACAACCGCAACCAAGAACAGTGGTGAAATTCCTAAGCTGAGGGCCACAGGGAAAATAATTGCCGAAGTGGCTGCCTGAGAAATACACAGCATTGCGACCAGCATGATCACTGGCACAATAATCCAGTTGGCAGTGGTAGCAAGGTTGCCAACCAGCCCCTTCACTAACTTGATATTTTGCGGGTTAGAGAACAGGGTTCCACCGAGCCAGCCGGGACCCATTACGATTAGGGCCGCACCAAAGGCTGACCGGGCGATCTTACTTAAGAAAACTTGATGGTAGTCAATCTTTGAGATAATCAAATTTAGCGATGCAGAAGCGAACATGAAGAGGATGACAATTTCATCCATTGTCAGTCGAACGGTCTTGCCCTTTACGTCAAAACTCGGCCCTATTTGGGGAAAGATCCCGAGTAAGAGGATGGAGAGAATACCGAGCAGGAAAATTACAACCGAGAGCTTGGTGACTGTTGAAAAATCACTTGCCTGCTTTTCCGTAATGGACTTAGCATTCTTATCAACCTTACTCATAAACTCGGCATCACTGCTCTTAAAGTGCCATAGCGTCATAACAACACTCAATACAAGAATACTGATAATTGCAGTTGGTAAAACAATTGATAAGTAGTGGTGAAGAGTGACGCCGTGTGCACCTAATAGGGTAATGATAAATGCGGTCGAAGCAGCTGCTGGACTACAAAGAAGAGCAAACTGCGCAGCATGAATACTTGCAACTAACGGCCGTTGTGGACGAATTTTAGCTTCATTGGCGGTCTCAGCAATCACTGGTTCAAGTGAAAGGGTAATATTACTGGTACCAATCCCAAAAACAAAGATAAAAATAATCAACGGTGAAAGAAAGGTAACCAGGTGGGGCCAGCGACGAATTAGACGTTCAGCCAGATAAACCAAGTATTCCAGGCCCCCAGTTACCTCCAGGACACCACCAGCAACCGCGATTGACAAAATAATGAGGACCGCGTTAACTGGGATTTGCCCCGGTTGAACTTTAAAAACAAATGCCATGATCAAGACACCGAGGATGGCAAGAACAGAGCCACCGAGCGCTCGACCAATATGAAGCCCATACACAATCAGGAGCACCATTATCAGGAGTTCCAGCAAAAAATTAACCATATTGCGTCCGCCTCTTTATTAAAATTCTAATTAATTTCTAATTTAATTTTAATAATAGCACCATGGAATGGTTGTTTAAAGTGGATTTACTATTAAAATTAAAAAAGTCTTGTGTCATCACTAACAGTCATTAGGATGATGACACAAGACTTAATTTTATTAGGTTAGAACAATGTCTTTTGAATGGTCTTTGTTGACTGAACTGGAATTTTCATCGTTGGCATTCCTGCCGGGTGGATATTGATCCAGCCTACCTTTTCACCCTTCTTAAGCGGTGCTTCCAGCTGTCCGGTCATTGACTTGTGTTGGTGGTCAAGCTGGAAACTAGGCTTTGCCTGCTGCCAGTTGGTGTTCTTCGGCAACCAGACTGCTGTCGGTGCGGTCAGCTTGACGCCAGTTGAATGCTGCTTTTTGGCATGAACAACGTGGTATGTCCGTAAATTCTTCGGCAATGCCTTGATACTAGTTAATGGAACCACCTGGTAACCATTTGAGAGTGCCTCATAGAACTCCTTTTGCATCTTCGACTGGTCGTTCCAGTCGCCCTTAGTATGCAGTGCAACAACGATTACCCGGCGACCATTGTAAGTACCAGTTGAAACGATGCACTTGCCCGCCTCATCGGTGTTCCCTGTCTTAAGGCCGTCAACATTCCAATCCTTTGGGGCGGCACCATTTTGTGGCAACAGTGAATTGATGTTGACCATGTGCTCCTTCTGGTTCTTGCTGACATCAAAGTCGGCAAACTTGGTCGAAGTAATCTTTAAGGTTTCTGGGTACTTGGCAATCACGTACTTTGAAATTAAAGCGAGGTCACGGGCGGAAAAGAGGTTTTCGGCATCCTTATCAACACCCTTCAACGAGTGAACGCCCATGAAGCTATTGGGTAGCCCAACCATGTTGTAAATTTTGGCGTCAGTTACCCCGGCTTTTCTTACTAACTGTTGCATTTTCTTATTAAAAGCAGCGGTACTGCCGGCATCAGCTAATGCCAAGGCTTCGGTACTGCCATCCGCTGAAACTAGCATCATTGAGTCTACTAATTGCTTGACGGTATACTTTTCGCCAGCATTTAACTGAACGTTAGAGCAGCGAGGATCATTGGCCATCTGAGCAACGTCCGGGCTAATTGTAATCTTTTGGTTCCAGCTAAGCTTGTGGTCACGAATATCTTGTTCAATCACCGCTAGGGTAACGATTTTGGTAACCGAGGCAATTGGGTAAGTCTTCTTCGCATTCTTTTCATATAAAACCTGGCCACTGTCAGCATCAATTGCGTACGCTGAACGTGCCTTCATTTGGTAGAAAGAATTGCTATCAGCCTTAACTAGTCCCCCCAGACCAAGCAAGCTCATATTCAAACTAAGTATTAACAGTAAACATTTAATAATGAAGCTCTTTACTTTTTTCATACTCTTTCAGTTAATTACTCCTTTTGTTATACCCAACTATCATAGCGGAAAAAGCAGCGTTTGAACATAACGATTTGTTAACAAATTTAGAATTCAAAGGCTTGGTTAAGTTTCGGCCTAACCGCTTTATTTTTTCAGTATTCATTGTATTATTGTACTTACGTGCATTTTTAATTAAAGGAGAGTTTCAGAATGAAGCCTAGGTCAAAACGGCGTAAGCGCACTATCTGGATCATAATTATTCTTATAGTTCTTGCCATCTGGGGAATCCACCGTTATGGTTCCCTTGGTAGCAGACTAAGGGGGGCGTGGAATAAGGTTATCTATACCTCTAATGACAATGTTGCCATTGCGGTTTACTCCCCACGGACCCGCCATATTTATTCAGCAACAAATGCTCCCGGCCACAAATTTCATACAGCAAGTACCGTTAAAGTTACTATTTTAGCGGGATTACTGGTTAAGCAACCCAACGGCCTTACTAGTCACCAATATGATTTAGCAAAGGCGATGATTGAACAAAGTGATAACACCTCTACAACACTACTATTTAATGACTTAGGTAAACAGCAGGGTCTTCAGAAGGCCTTTGATGAGTTCGGAATGTCTGACTCTGTTGCCCGCAAAAATTGGGGACTGTCAACCACTACCCCGCGGGATCAGGTTAAATTGCTGAACAATATTTTCTACAAGTCGAAACTGCTTTCTAGTCAGGACCAAAATTTAATTGGCGGCCTGATGAGTAATGTTGATGCGGACCAAAGCTGGGGGATTTCTGCCGACAGCAACCACTTCGCGATCAAGAATGGGTGGCTCGATTACGGTAGCTCAAAGTGGATGGTCAATAGTATTGGTTACGTTAAAAATAGCAACGGGACCGACTATACGATTGCCATTTATACCGACAAGAATTCAACCATGCAGACAGGGCAGCAGACGATCGAACAGCTTGCGCGGGTTACAAAAAGCTTAATGCAATAACTTTAATGGATGTGGAGTAGGATAAGAGCCGACTACGACTTCTATCCTGCTCCCTTTTGTTTTCTATTACTATAAGTAAGAACGTGCTAAAATAGCCGTATAGATTAATAGGAGGTACCGTAATGTCAATTAAGGATAACTACTTAACCCTTGCTGATGGGAACCAAATGCCGCAAGAAGGTTTTGGCCTTTACAAAGTTGATGGCCAGCAGACAATGAATGACGCTATTCAAAACGCCTACAATGATGGCTACCGGCTTTTTGATACTGCACAACTATATGGTAATGAAGACGCAGTCGGTACAGCGTTTAAGCAACTTGATATTCCACGAGACCAAATTTTTGTTACTACTAAGGTGGCTGAAGAAAATCAGGGATATGACAAAGCAATTGCTTCAGTTAAGGAGTCATTAAAGAAGCTCCAGATGGACTATGTTGACCTGTTACTTGTCCACTGGCCAATTGAACGGTCCTTCTTTGAAACCTGGCAGGCCTTTGAAGACATGAAGAAGGAAGGGCTCACCAAGTCAATCGGGGTCAGCAACTTTGAAATGATCCACCTGCAATACCTTGCAACGCAGGCAAATGAAATGCCGGTAGTGGACCAGGTTGAATTACACCCACTGCTCACCCAAAAGCCACTGCTCAAGTTCAACCAGGAACACCATATTATTACCCAAGCATGGAGTCCACTTGGCCGGGGAGCCGTTCTTGGTGAAGATGTTTTGAAAGAAATTGCCGCTGCTCATGGAAAGTCAACTGCCCAGGTTATTCTACGTTGGCACCTCCAATGCGGCGTATCATTCATCCCTAAGTCCGTCCACGAAGCACGGATTGCGCAAAATGCCGACATCTATGACTTTAAACTTTCATCCGCCGAAATGGAAAAGATTAATGCCCTAAACAAGTACCAACGGACCGGCGATGAACCTGAACTGGTTTATGAATACAACCAACAATACTAATTTCTTTGGGGCCGTGACATAAGTCCTTTTATATAGATAAAAATCGAACAGCGCGGTACACAAATGAGGTCTAGAGCCCGTCAAAGACGAATTCTAGACCTCTATTTGTGCTCGCGGGGGCTCCCAGAGGCTAGCTTCGCGTCGAAAAACGAAGTCGTAACCGACTTCTGTCTCCCCTTCTTTATTTTTATCTCAATTGATCACCACTACACAAGGCTTTGTGATGGAACCGTAACCATTGTCCTGACAAGCTTTCATCGTATTTTTCATTTTAATTTGATCTCGCGGGGATGAAAGCAATTCCAAAAAGTTTTGATAAACGTTTGACAATAAATCGTGAAGGATGTATATTATGGTCACAGATAAATATTAAACGTTTAGCAAAACTATTTAGAAAGTGATACCGAAACTTATGAATAATAAGAATTCAATCGTTACTAAGCTTGCGTTCCTCTCTGTTTCATTTATGGTTACCAGTGCTTATGCCATTCAGGGTTCCCTCCCTCAATTAAAGGCCGCCTGAATATTAGCCAGACGCAATCTGAGTACCTGGTTACCACCCCGTCATTTGCTGTCATGATCTTCGTGGTTCTCTCACCACTAATCCAGGAATGGTTCCACATTTCGGATAAGAAAATCATCATGGCCGGGGTAACAATTGTCGGCCTGGCTGGGATCATTCCAATGTTTGTCAGCAATTACACAACCATCTTAATTTCCCGACTAGTTTTGGGTGCTGGTTATGGTTTATACAACTCACAAGCTATTTCAATGATTTCCGTCTGGTACGAAGGCGGTGTCCGGGCACAAATGCTTGGTTGGCGTGCCGCAGCCGAACAAATCGGTCAAGCCTGCACCTTAACTGTTGCGGGACTGCTGCTCAGCTTTCTCGGCTGGCATGGCTCGTTTGCCGTTTACTTGCTGGCATTTGTTGTTCTCTTCTTCTTCGCTGTCCGGGTTCCCGATGACAGTAAGGTTCAGGATGATAATGTTGACGAAGACGACCTGGGTGATGAACTTGGCGAAGAGAAGGGTGAAAAAATTACCAAGATTAGTCCAGTTGTGTACTTATTGGTACTCTTTGCCTTCCTATTAGTTGTAGACTATGTGGGGATGGAAAATCGTTTCCCTGGCTTATCTGTTGCCATCAACGGTAGCCATTACACTGGTTCATCCATGTTCTTATCGTTGATGCTGATTGGGGCCACACTTGGTGGTATTTTCTATGGTGCCATTCAAAAACGCCTCGGCTTTGGGACCGTCTATCTTGGCCTAGGACTGATGGCCTTATCTAACTTCTTGTTTGGCTTTGCTGGTCATAACTTTGTGATGATGGTCATCGGGCTACTCTTAATTGGTTTCCCACTGCAACTTGTTTCTCCGTTGATTTTCAACCTGTTGCCAGATCTTGCTCCAGCAAACCGGCAACCGCTCGTTACTTCACTTTGCCTGATTGGTTTTAACTTTGGTTCATTCTTCTCTCCAACGATTGCAGAATGGACTAACCACTTGCTGGGTCAACCAACCAGCGGAATGGGCTTAGCTGCACCATTCCCCGTTTACGGTGTCGCTTTAATCGTCATCGCATTAGTTATTTTCTTTGCTACCCGTCACAATGCTCAAAAAGCTAACTAATTTATTGGAGGTTTTATCTTATGCCAATTCAAAACAAAGCAATGTTAATCACCTATTCTGACTCAATGGGTAAAAACATTAAGGAAACTCATGAAGTATTAAAGAACTACATTGGCGACGCAATTGGTGGTGTTCACTTGCTGCCATTCTTCCCATCAACTGGTGACCGTGGTTTTGCACCATACCGTTACGACGTTGTTGACTCAGCTTTTGGTAACTGGGACGACGTTGAAGCATTAGGTGAAGACTACTACCTGATGTTTGACTTCATGATCAACCACATTTCCAAGAAGTCAGTAATGTACCAAGACTTCAAGAAGAAGCATGATGACTCTAAGTACAACGACTTCTTCATCCGTTGGGAAAAGTTCTGGGAAAAGGCTGGTAAGGACCGTCCAACCCAAAAGGACATCGACCTGATTTACAAGCGGAAGGATAAGGCTCCTGAACAAGAAATTGACTTTGATGATGGTACGAAGGAACACCTCTGGAACACGTTTGGTGAAGAACAAATCGACATCAACGTTAAGAGCAAGGTAGCTAACGAATTCTTCAAGGAAACTCTGATCGACATGGTTAAGCACGGTGCCGACATGATCCGTCTGGATGCCTTTGCATATGCTGTTAAGAAGGTTGGTACGAATGACTTCTTCGTTGAACCAGAAATCTGGGACCTCTTAAACAAGGTTCAAGACATTCTGGCACCATACAAGGCTATCATCCTGCCTGAAATCCACGAACACTACACGATTCCACAAAAGATTTCTCAACACAACTTCTTCATTTACGACTTCACCCTGCCAATGACGACCCTGTACACCTTGTACTCTGGTAAGACCAACCGCTTGGCCCACTGGTTAAAGATTAGCCCAATGAAGCAATTCACCACGCTTGATACTCACGATGGAATTGGTGTTGTTGACGCTAAGGACATCTTGACTGATGATGAAATCAAGTACGCATCAAACGAATTATACAAGGTTGGTGCTAACGTTAAGCGGAAGTACTCCAGTGCTGAATACCACAACCTGGACATTTACCAAATTAACTCTACTTACTACTCAGCATTAGGTGACAATGACAAGTCATACTTGCTGGCTCGGGCATTCCAAATCTTTGCTCCTGGTATTCCAATGGTTTACTATGTTGGGCTGTTGGCAGGTTCAAACGACCTTGAATTGCTGGAAAAGACCAAGGAAGGCCGGAACATCAACCGTCACTACTACAGTAAGGAAGAAGTAGCAAAGGAAGTACAACGGCCAGTTGTTGCTAACCTACTGAAGTTATTATCATGGCGGAACAAGTTTGCTGCCTTTGACTTAGATGGTTCAATTGACGTTGAAACGCCAAGCGAAACCACGATCAAGATCACGCGGAAGGACAAGGACGGCGCAAACGTCGCAGTACTGGAAGCAGACGCAGCAAACAAGACCTTCACTGTTACCGCAAACGGTGAAAAGGTGATGGAACAAAAATAAAAGTGCGGAGCGGCCTTTAAAGAGGGCGTAAGACTAACATGGAAAAAGGCGGTAACGCGGATGCGTTGGCGTCTTTTTTCTGTTAGACTCTAGCCCTCGGTCGCGCAGCACGTCTACTAAAAAAGTGCGGAGCGGCCTTTAAGGAGGCGGTTGGCTAACGTGGAAAAAGGCGGTAACGCGGATGCGTTGGCGTCTTTTTTCTGTTAGACTCTAGCCCTCGGCCGCGTAGCACGTCTACTAAAAAAGTGCGGAGCGGCCTTTTAGAGGGCCGTATGCACAACATTAAAAAAGGTGTTAACAAATTATGCGTTAGCACCTTTTTTGTTACCCTCGGTCAAAATATGGGCAATAAAAAAGACCCACACCGTTAAAATCTGGCATAGGTCTTAAAATTTAATTATTTCCCTGGTTAACTAAAATATCACCGATGGTCTGTGCCACATCTTTATTAGCAACCCAGTCCTTAGTTGTATTGACATAGTCTTGGTGGTCTGGGTTAGCAAGGTGCTTACGGTAGTTTTCCTCTGATTGGAAGACTTCATAAATTACCCACTCACTGGGTTGGCCTTTTTTGGTTCCCGCATAGATCGCTAAAATACCAGTGTCGCCATCAATAGCATTTTGCAATTGCTTGGCAACAACCCGCTTAAAGTCACCAAGGTGGTCCTTTTTAACGGAAATATTAACGATGTTAACCCACAAATCATTTGGCGTACTGATGTTTAATGCAACATCTTGGTGGCCCATGAACTGGGGTTCAAGGTCAGTTTCTTTATCACTGACAACTACCCCGTCCATTTCCTGGTGGAATTGCTGGTATTGACCAGACTTCCGGTGTTCCTGGTAAGCCGCCTCATCGTTAAAGACTTCAAAAATATAATTTTTCGTCAGGTCATCTGGCTGGTGGGAAGCATACATCCCAAAAGTGCCATCTTCAATTGCCACCGCAGTAATCATGTCGCCACGACTAGCATTGAGATATTGGTCATGCGTGTCTGGATTAATCTCAAGTTGGTGCATTTTAAATACGACAGAATTATTCATGTTCATTATTTGTTTGGATCCTTTTGTAAATTTATAATGCCTATATGATATGACAAAACCCGCCAGAAAGTAAACTAAAACCTTTTTAGGGCCAACTAAAATTTATCGGCACCCCTGGCTGAAAATGCTATAATAATACTGTAATTGGGAATAATTTGAAGGGAGACTTTTCCAATGCCTATGAATCCAAATAAAGCTCAAGATGTCTGGAAAGATGCCGGTGAGCACGTTCAATTTACTGTTTTAGAGCTTAACCGTAAGGACCAAGCTAAAGAGCAAGAAGTTATCCAAGAATTCGTTGACCGCTACCAAGCAATTGTGCGGTCTCTACGGATCCGGGATAACAAGGGTAACTTAAAGGCATCCCTTGGCTTTAGCAGTGCTGCCTGGGATTACCTTTTCCCTGACGCACCAAAGCCAAAGGAACTAGAACCTTACGAAACACTGTCCAGTGACAAGTACACCATGCCTGCCACAAAGGGTGACTTATTCCTTCACATTCGTGCTAATGACGAAGCGGTTGTATACGAACTGATTAGCCAATGCATGCTCTTCTTAAAGGACTACACCACGGTTGTTGATGAAACCAAGGGCTTCCGTTACTTTGAAGGACGGGCCATTATCGGCTTTATCGATGGAACCGAAGCACCACAAGTAGAAGATGCTGCCGATTACGCAATTGTCGGTGACGAAGACCCATTCTTTGAAAATGGTTCCTACGCCTTTGCACAAAAATGGCGTCACCACATGGATATTTGGGATAAGCTAACCACTGAAACCCAGGAAAAGGCCGTTGGGCGGAAGAAGTTCTCTGACCTTGAATTGCCTGATGGTGAAAAGTTCAAGAATGCCCACAACGTTGCTTCACAAGCCAAGATTGATGGCGTGGAGCAAAAGATTGTACGGATGAATGTTCCTTACTCTGACCCTGCTTCCGGCATTACTGGGACCTACTTCATTGGCTACTCCCGGTATTGGAAAGTAACCAAGTTGATGCTGGAAAACATGTTAAAGAATGGTGACTACCTGCTTACCTTCTCTGACATTTTATCTGGTCAACTCTTCTTCATCCCATCTCGTCCATTATTAGACAAGATTGCCGATGGTGAACTTAACAAGTAATTGACAAATAATTGTCGGCCTGTTAAGCTGACAATATCAATTAAGCGGAGGGATCAACCATTGAAGTTTTAATTCTACACAAGTTAACGCAGCTAATTCAGCACCATGCGCGAATTGGCTCCTCGAGTAGAATTATTATTTCAATTATTGGTACCATTAATTAGTGGCTTAGTGCCGCTCTTTTAAAGGCCTGTCCTACTCGGGGTGGGCCTTTTTGCGTGCCTCTTTGAAAGGAACGTGATTATTAAATGGAACCAATTACGATTCGTAACCTTAACTTTGCATATCCTGGCCAAGAACAATTATTCACCGACTGTAACTTGGATTTAAATAGCGACTGGAAACTAGGCCTACTCGGGAGAAACGGGCGAGGTAAAACTACCCTGATGAAGATCCTCCGTGGAAAGGTTAAATACACTGGTACCGTCACCAGCAAACTAAATTTCGGCTACTTTCCCTTAGCCATTAGTGAGCCAACTGCCTTCGCAGGTGAAGCCCTATTAGCAACCGTTAATGATCCGGCACTAGAACAGTGGCAGATTGAACGGGAACTAAATCTAATGGGCGTTGACCCGGCATTAATGTGGCAACCGTACGAAACACTGAGTGGCGGTGAACAAACAAAGGTCCAGCTAGCCACCCTCTTTGCCCAGGATGGTCTCTTCTTACTACTCGATGAACCAACTAACCACCTCGACCAGCTTGGCCGGCAGCAAGTTGCGGACTATCTTACTAGTAAACAGCGCGGTTTTATTATTACCAGCCACGACCAAGACTTCCTTGACCAGGTAATTAACCACACTCTCGTAATCGAACGCTACCAGCTAGTCCTCAGTCACGGTAATTATTCAACCTACTTCCAGCAAAAGCGGCGGCGTGATAAGGAGGCACTAGCCACCAACCAGCAGCTTAAGTCGGAAATTAAGGCACTGAAAAAGACCCGTCAGCAGCGACAGCAGTGGGCCCAACGTGCTGAGGGAGAAAAGAAAAACAACTCCCACGCTGACAAGGGTTTTATTGGTGCTAAAGCCGCTAAAATGATGAAAAAGACGGTTTCTACTACTAATCGCCTGAGTCAGGCAATTACCAATCGTGAAGGACTATTAAAAGAAGTGGAGGAGGTGGATCGCTTACCGCTTAACTTGGTAGCTAGTCATCATCAAACACTATTAACTGTTGACCAGGTTATACTAACGATTAACGGTGAGCAGCTTTTTGAACCTCTAAGCTTCAAAGTCACCGCTCATGACCAAGTAGCACTAGTTGGTCCCAATGGTGCCGGCAAGTCAAGTCTCATTCATGCAATCCGCAATAACTTTGCAGGCGAATATTCTGGAAAAATTACCCTAGCAAATGGAATCAAAGTTAGCTATGTTCGCCAAGATTACACTACTAACCATGGATTATTAAAGGAATTTTCCAGCGAACAGCACATTGCTTACGACCTCCTTCTCAATATTTTACGGAAGTTAGGAATGGAACGGTCAACGTTTAACGTCCCAATTGAGCAAATGAGCATGGGCCAGCAAAAGAAGGTTGAGCTTGCCCGGTCACTGGCTACCCCTGCACAACTCTATATCTGGGATGAGCCATTGAATTATCTTGATACCTATAACCAACAACAATTAATCCAGCTAATTAAGGATTACCAACCGCCCCTGCTGTTTGTCGAACATGACAAGCACTTCATTGATACCGTTGCCCAACAGCAGGTCCAAGTTAAAATATTTCCCAGGAAATAATCAGCTGGAAAATCTCTTCCAAGGCCTTGTTTATTTAAAAAGGGGACGAGACAGAAATCAAGCCGACTTCTGTCTCGTTTCCTTTTAATTACAATTGCTTAAACCAATCTAAAAATAGTGGAAACCATTTTGCCATGTGGGCATCAACCCGGTCACGGTTTACAATTCCCGTATACTTGTTTGCTAAGGCAATTCCGTGACCACCGGTACTAAATTCGTGGAGTTCAAACGGAACACCATTTTCAGCTAATGCTTGTGCATAAACTGCAACATGTTCTAAATAAGGAGTTAGTTCATCCTTAATTGAGCCCCAAATAAAGGTCGGTGGTGTTTGTGGCGTTACCAACTGGGAAACGTTTTCCGTTGTTACCCCCATCCGCTGATCAATCGTCGGCTGGATAACCGGGTAACCGAGGCCCACAAACTTTGCCTTAGTTTCCGCCTGGTTACTGTATGCTGCCGCCAACTGGCCACCAGCTGAAAAGCCAAGTACCCCTAACCGTGTTGGGTCAAGGTCTAGTTCCTTAGCGTGCGCAAGCAAGTAGTCAAATGCCTGGGACATTGCCCGTTTAGCCGCCTGGTAATCTTTATGCTCAACTACCGGATAACGAACAACGAAAGCTTGGAAGGCGTGTGTTGCCATTGTTATTGCCACCCGTTCAGAATCACGCTCCATAATCCGGTTATAGCTACCACCCGGGACAATTACTACCCCTGGCAGCGGGACATCCGAATTACTATGATAAATATCAACTGATGAATATGGTTCCACCAAGGGAACATTTTTAATTTCCATTAGATCTCCTTGTCACCCTTCAGTTTTCCACCATGCAAGTTAACCTTCTTTAGTGGAATCAAATGGGTGTGGTAACGCAAGCGATAGTAGAGCCACAGAACTAATAGCAGTGGCACACTAAGGTAGGTCAAAATAATTTGCTGCCATTGACCATGTAGCAGTGCTGTTGGGTTTTGACCAATAACAACAACCGCACATAGGACGACGGCCAGGAGCGGGCCAAAAGGGAAGAAGGATGCCCGGTAACGTAAATCTTGGACATCGTACCCCTGTGCCTTGTATGCTCGCCGGAAACGGAGGTGCGCAACGGCCATCCCCATCCAGGTTAGGAAACCAGCTAACCCGCTAGAGTCAATCAGGAACTCATAAATACTTGGGCCAAAGATCCCGGTCAAAAAGGTCAGGGATGCCACCAGTGTTGAAGCCATCAGACCATAAATCGGGATTCCGCGCTTATCAGTAACCCCAAAGATTTTCCAGGCTTGTCCTTCATGAGCCATTGAATAAATCATCCGGGTTGAAGCATACATTCCTGAATTAGCCGCAGAAATAACGGCTGTCAGGATAACTGCATTCATCGCACTAGCCGCAAAAGCTAGTCCGGCACGCCGGAAGACCAAGGTAAATGGACTAATGGTAATATCCTTAACTGATGAGCCCAATAAGTTTTTACTAGTATATGGCAGGATACATGCAATAACAAAGATCGCTAAAATGTAGAAGAGCAGGATCCGCCAGAAGGTCGAGTGAATGGCCTTGGGAATACTCTTCGATGGAGTTGCCGATTCACCGGCAGTGATTCCCACCAGTTCAGTTCCCTGGAAAGAGAAACCAGCAACTAGGAAGACGCTCAAAACAGTTGGTGCGCCACCAACAAATGGTGCTTCCTTATACGTTAAGTTATGGAAGCCAACTGCTTGACCACCCATAATCCCAACAATCACGAACAGACCGACAATCAAGAATAGGACCACGGTCAAAACTTTAATAATTGCTAGCCAGTATTCGGCTTCACCAAAGGCACTAACGGCCAGAGCGTTCACCGTAATAATATAAATTAAAACGACTAAACTAAAGATCCAGCTCGGTACGTGCGGGAACCAGAAATTCATCACAATTCCTGCCGTCGTACTGTCGACCGCCACGGTTAATGCCCAGTTAAACCAGTAGATCCATCCCATTGAAAAACCAAGGGCAGGATCAACAAAACGGGTACAGTAAGTGGCAAATGATCCACTTACTGGTAGGAAGGTTGCCATCTCACCAAGGCTGGTCATGAGGAAGTAAACCATAATTCCCATAATCGTGTAACCGACAATCGCACCACCAGGCCCGGCGGTGTGAATAGCAGAACCACTGGCAATGAATAACCCTGTCCCAATTGAACCACCAAGGGCAATCATCTCCAAGTGCCGCGTTTTGAGTAACCGTCGTACGTGGTTACCTTGTTCACTCATAAAATTTACACTTCCTTTTCATAAGCTAAAGTTATTCTACTCTTTTAAACTATTGCTGACAAAACAAACGAATGATAAAGCGCTGCCATGCTATTTGCCTCTTGTTTATCACCCTCAGTTTGGTAAAGTGGAACAAGAGAAAAAATTGGGAGGACTCATTTTAGAATGCAAATCTTTGCTAAAAAGTCATTCTGGTTGGCGACCATTATGACTTTAATTTGTTCTGTCGCCGGGGTACTGCTTGCCAAGCTCCCCTATGTTAACTTAATTGGTGCATTAGTTATCGCCCTCTTATTAGGGATTACAATGCAGTTAACCCCCGCGGGGCTACGGAATGAAGCTAGCACTGGGATCGGTTTTATCTCCAACAAATTTTTACGGTTAGGGATCATCTTACTTGGTTTCCGGCTTGACCTTGCTAAGCTTGCTGCTGCCGGCGTTAAAACCATCCTTGTAGCTGCCTGTGCAGTTACCTTAACCATCTTCTTAACTTACTGGTTAAGTCGGAAGTTTGGTGCCGAGGACGAATTGGCGATTCTTACTGCCTGCGGTTGTAGTATTTGTGGTGCCGCTGCCGTAATGGGTGTTTCACCACAGATTGAAACGGACAATGAAGAACGGAAACGGGAAAATGAAGTTCTGGCCGTAGCAGTTGTCTGCGTGATGGGGACTGTCTTTACCCTATTGGAAATTGGGTTAAAACCTATTCTGCACCTCACCGATCCGCAGTTTGGGATCGTTGCTGGTGGTTCACTTCATGAAATTGCCCACGCGGTTGCTGCCGGTGGTGCCTTTGGTGAAGCCAGTCTAGACAATGCCTTAATTATGAAGCTTTCCCGGGTACTCTTGTTAGCACCAGTTGCCTTAATTGTTGGTTACTGGTACCAACACCGGCTAGTCAAGGAAAGTGAAGAAGGCGAAATTCCTACGCCTAAGAAGCTGCCAATTCCTTGGTTCTTAGGTGGTTTCATTTTAACCAGTATTCTTGGTACTTTCTTGCCATTTTCAAAGGGTGCGCTGGACGTCCTTGTCCAAGCCGCATATATTTTCTTAGGGATGGCAATGGCTGCACTGGGATTATCAGTAAACTTCAAGGTAATCTTTAAACGCGGCGGTGCGGTCTTTGGCGCAGCGATCATCAGTTCCGTCTGCCTCTTAATCTTTATGATTATCATGAGTAAGTGGCTATTTTAAATTGCAAATATGTAAAACAAAATGAGGTCCAGAGTCCGGTTGTCAAAACCAAATTCTGGACCTCATTTGTATTCGCTAGGACTTTCAAAAGACATTCCCAGCTTTACTTAATAAATTAATTCTTACCGGCTAGGTATTCACCAATTACATTCATCATTACTTCACCATACTGGGCAAGTTTTTGTTGGCCGACACCGTTAACCTCCAGAAAATCGCGCTTCGTCTGTGGCTTCAGCCGTGCCATATCATGTAAAGTCTTATCCGAGAAAACAACAAACGGTGGTACACCCTGACTGGTGGCCAGCTCCAACCGTTTTTGGCGAAGTTGCTCAAACAACGCCGCAACATCTGGTGATTCCATTACCTGTGTCCGTGAACGATCTGGCTGCTTTTCTTGCCGCCGGGTTACCTTCTTGTCTCCCTTCAGTACCGCCCACCCATCTGGTGCAATTTGGACAACTGGGTATTGGGCACCCACCGTTTGCAAGATTCCTGTTGCCACCAGGTAGTCAATTAAGCTAGCGGCTTCCTGCTTAGAGAGTTGCTTCAAGGTTCCGAAGTTTTCCATCTCGGGAGCGCCAATCTCCACCATTCGCTTATTATGGGAACCGGTTAAAGCTTGGGCAACCACTCCCTTACCAAAACGGCCGTGAAGCTCTTGCACCATTTCAAGGACGTGCTTACTCTCCGTGGTAATATCCTGAATAGTTCGGTCATCTGTACAGTTACTACAATGGCCACAAGGGTCACAATCCTGCCCAAAATAACGGACAATGTATTGCTGTAAACATTCCGGGGTGCTGGCATAATTGGCAACCGCCTGCAGTTTCTTGTACTGTAAGTCACGGTAATCATCATCGGCCGTTGACTGGTCAATAAACCAGCGGTATTGGCGAAGGTCATTGGGGTGGTAAATCAAAATAGCTTCGCTGGGTAAGCCATCCCGCCCCGCACGACCTGCTTCCTGGTAATACGACTCAATGTTCTGGGCACTTGTGGCATGAATAACGAAACGGACGTTACTCTTATCAATTCCCATTCCAAAGGCGCTGGTAGCAACGATGGTGTTTACCCGGTCAAATTGGAAGTCATCTTGGACTTTAGAACGACTAGCGGGATCCATCCCCGCGTGGTACGCGGCCACTGAAAACTGGTGTTCCAGTAAATAGGTTGTTAGCTCATCAACGCCCTTCCTGGTGTTGACATAAATAATCCCCGCCTCATCCTGGTGCTCCTTCAGATACTCCCGGATGTATCGGCGGGTACTATTTTCTGGGTGAACTACCCGAAAGCTAATGTTGGGACGGGTAAAATTAGTAATTACAAAGTTATCTCGTGAAATTCCTAATTGGTCGCCAATATCTTCCTGGACAGCTGGTGTTGCAGTAGCGGTCAATGCCAAAGTGTTCGGGTGCGACTTCAGACCATCAATTCCTTCACGCAGTTGCCGGTAAGCAGGGCGAAAATCATGACCCCACTGGGAAATACAGTGGGCTTCATCAATTGCCACCAGGTCAATCGGCAAGAAATTAAGCTGGTAACGAAAGTAATCCATGTTTAACCGTTCAGGAGTGACATAGATTAGCTTAATCTTCCCCTCATAAGCTTGCCGCAGAATTGGGTTAACCTCTTCTTGGGGAATGGTACTATTAATTGCCGCAGCCGCAATCCCGTTTTGCTTTAGTGAATCAACCTGGTCCTTCATCAAGGAAATCAGCGGTGAAACAACCAGGGTCACCCCGGGATTAACTAGTGCCGGAATTTGGTAGCACAGTGACTTTCCACCACCAGTAGGCATAACTGCTAGTACATTTTTACCAGCCATTACCCGGGAAATAACTGCCGCCTGCCCACTACGGAACGTTTTAAAGCCGAAATTGTCCTTTAATACCTGTTCTGGCGTCATAAATTCAGCCCCTCTTCAAATTGTCTCTATATAAATAGACGGTGAATTTAACCAGATCTACTAGGAACGTTTGGCAATTAATATCTTCGTGGTAATCCATGGACCACCCCACCAGCCATTAAAGCCGGTCTTAATAACCTGAACATCGTCAATTCCAACATTGGCAAGTACCTTTTTGTATTCATCCATGTACTTAGTATCAACGATTACCAGGGTCCCATCAGCCTTTAGGACACGGGCCGCTTCCTGCAGTGCCCGGCCACGTTGAATAGCTGGTGTAATGTTGTGCAATGCCGAATCAACCAGTACGTAATCAAAGAGCTGGTTAGCAAACGGCAGGTTCATCATGCCACCATCGTCTAACTTAACCCGGTCAGCAAGCCGTTCACTAGCAATCTGTTGCTTAATAACCGGTAACGACTGCTGCCAGCGTGCAACACCGGTAACCTTCCCCGGTGCCTCTAGCCGTTGGCCAATCAACTTTAAATCTTCAACCCGGCCAGCATTAAAAGCGAGCACTTGGGAAGTTGCCGGTACTGAAAGCTTCTCCAGTAAATTAGCTAGGATCTGCTCATGGCCACTTGAAATAGTGTGGAAAAAGATTCCTGCCCAGATGATAATCAGGGCAACCCAAATTAAGTTCCAGTATTCATGACTGGAAAATGCTGCAAACAGGCCACTGATCACTGCAATCAGGGCAATAATACCGATTGTAATAACGTTAATTGCGCGGTTTCTCACTATTTTTCTCCTTTATGCTTCTGTACAATTTCGTTCAGTCGTTTAATATCATTCAAGTTACCGACGACCGTAATCTTATCATGCGGCTGGATAACATCATCCGCTTGGGGCATTTGGTTAATCTGTTCATCCTGGCTAACAATAATGATTACATTAACCCGGAACTTATTACGGAAATCAAGTTCATCAAGGGTCTTACCATAAAATTTCGGGTTGTTAATATCGATCTCGGCCAGCGTGGTTTCCTTACTCAGGTTTACATAATCAACTAGGCTAGGGTTTAACTGTTGAAAGACGAGTCGCTTAGCCAAGTCGTGTTCAGGCCGGACAACCAGATCGGCACCGATCCGTTCAAGAACCCGGGCATGGTTAACATTTTCGGCCCGGCAAATGACATCGTCGGCCCCCATGTCCTTAGCAATCAGTGTCGCCATAATACTGGCCCCCACGTTCTTACCGATTGAAATATAAACATGGTCAAAGTGACCAATATCTAGGTCCCGTAAAGCATCCTCATCCTGGGCGTCGGCAACAACGGCCCGCATGACAGTACCAGCCAATTCATTAACAACTTCAGGATTTGAATCAATCGCCAGTACCTCCTGACCGGCAGCAACTAGTGATTCACAAATTGAGGCACCAAACTGCCCAATTCCAATAACTGCATAGCTTTCTCTAGCCAATTAAAACACTCTCCTCTGGGTAACGGTAGCTCTTCATCCGTGGCTGGGCATTAAAGATGGTAAACATAACGGTGTAGATACCAACCCGCCCGATAAACATCAATGCCATGATGATTAGCTGACCAAACAAGTTCAAACTCTGGGTGATTCCCAGTGAAATCCCGGTTGTTCCAAAAGCCGCCAACACTTCAAAAGTAACATAGGCGATTGAGTCGTGCTTCGGAAGATCTTGCGTTTCAACTAATAACAGGATCGCCAGCAAAACAATCACTAAGGCCACGAAGAACAAGGTCAGTGCCCGGTTAATATTATCCTGAGTAAACCGGCGATGGGCAAAGTTAGTGTCACGTTGGCCACGCAAAGTTGCAATACTCTGTGTGGCTAGTAAGCCAATCGTTGTGGTCTTAACCCCACCAGCCGTTGAACCTGGCGTTCCACCAATGAACATCAAAATAATTGTTAGACTAATTCCAGCTGCACTTAGCTTGTTATACGAGAAAGTAATCAAGCCCGCCGTCCGCGGCGTAATCGCCATAAACACCGTATTTAATAACCGCTGCGGCCAACTAATCTGATTGCTTAATTGGGCCAGGTTGTGTTCCGTAATGAAGTAAACAATAAATGAAACAATAAAGAGTACTGCCCCGGTCCACAATGCCAGTTGGGTATGCAAGGACAAGTGGTGGTATTTATGATAATTGAGCAAGTCCTTCCAAACCAGGAAACCCATGGAACCAGCAACGATCAAAACTGCCAGCACACAAATCATGTATGGGTCATTAAGGTAGTTTTCCATGCTGTTGCCAAAGAGGTCGAAACCGGCGTTGCAAAAGGCTGATACTGAATGGAAAATACTGAACCAGATCCCCTTACTTAAACCGTAACGGGGATAAAAGTCGAAGAACAAAAAGACGGCACCGATTACCTGAATTAATAATGACAACTTAACGATTAGGTAAACCACGCTCAGTTGTGATAAATGGTCGAGGTTTAATGCTTCTTGTGTTAAGAGTCGCGTTGACATCCGGACATGCCGGCGAATCATTAAGGACATCATAACGGCAAAGGTCATAAAACCTAGTCCACCAATCTCCATCAAAAACGCAATGACCACTTGACCAAACGACGTCCAGTGGGTAGCGGTACTGACCAACGTTAACCCGGTCACACAGGTCGCGCTAGTGGACGTAAAAAAGGCTGTCATGAAGTTGGTGTGGGCACCAGGAACTGTCGAAAATGGCAGCATCAATAATGCTGTTCCGATTGCAATTACTAACAGGAAACCAAATGTTAGTATCTTCGGGAACGAATATTTACGTTTATTAATTTCAATCAAGTTATACCCTCCCCCGTATCTTACCAACTAATTATAGTCGTTTTCACTAATTACTGTATAGTTATTTAAAATGAAAAGGGACTGGGAAGAAGAACTTCATTTTCTTCCCAATCCTTTTTTAAATATTGTACATTGATTGCGGGAAAAGGCTTAATATTAAAGCCGCTTCTTATCCATCCGCTTAACGCAGTATAGGATTGGCAACCCAACAATCACAATTCCAACGAAGAGGATTACCCCGGCAGGATCATTGAAAATTTCACTGACCAATACGAACAGGCCCCCGGCAATTGCAATGATTGGTACCAATGGGTAAAGTGGGGTGCTAAACGGCCGTGGTCCCTTGTTCCGCCGACGCAGAATGAAGATCCCTACGAAGGCCAGCAAGTAGAAGCAGTACACGGTGAACACACATAAGTCCGACAAGTGGTCCGGATCAAAGAAGAACATCATGACCGTTGCTAAAACAATAATAAACATCGTTGCGACAACAGGCGACTTGCCCTTTGGCGTAACAAACGACAGGAAACGCGAGAATGGTAAGTCACCACGCTTGGCCATTGCGTAGACGATCCGGGGGAAGGTAATCATCTTACCATTCAAAGTCCCCATCATCGAAATAATAATTCCGGCCGAAAGAAGCTTTCCACCAATATTACCAAACGCCTTCGTTGCTAAGTAGACAGTCGCGTTTTCACCAAGACGGTGGATCAGGTTGGCTGGCATAAACTTCAAGATACCAACGGTGATTAACGTGTAAATAATCAGAACGGCGGTGATCCCGAAGATAATTGCCTTTGGCAGCAGCTTTTGCGGGTTCTTCATTTCACCACCAAGGTTGGCAATTAAAATCCAACCGTCGTAACCAAAGAGTGTTGCTAATACGGCAACCCCGAAGCCACCAGTTGCTTGGTGAATTTCAGTAACGGTTTGACCAAAGGCATGTTCATTTCCCCAGAACAGGCCAAAGATAATAATGGCGGCGATTGGGATCATTTTACCGGCAGTAGTAATAATTGCAAAAATAGCACCGACCTTATTTTCAAAAAGGTTCATAATTCCAATTGCAAGAACGGTAATAAAGGCTAGTGGCACCCGCCATTCGGTTCCCAAGCCAAAGAAGTTAGCCATTAAAATACTCATGAAACCAGCAACCGAAGCAATAATCGCGGGGCCGTAAACGATCACTTGCATCCATCCGGCGAGGAAGCCAAGAATCCGCCCATAAATATTTTCAATGTAAACGTATAGCCCACCAGTGTAAGGCATTTGGGCACCGATTTCAGCGACTGTTAATCCACCGGTCAGGGTAATTACCCCACCAAATACCCAGGCCGCAATAGCCAGGGTTGAGGAACCGGCGCTGTCAAGAACTGACCCTTGTTTAAAGAAGATCCCGGAACCAATAATGGTCCCCACTACGATTGAGATTGCCGACCAGAAACCTAACGAACGATTCAATTCCTCTTGTGGCTGCTTATTCATCATCATTCCTCCATTCTTCGATTTAGGACAAAACAAAACGGGCATACCTAGTCATGTGGTATTAAACCAAATGACCAAGTATGCCCGACTTAATATTCTTAAATCAATAATTTATGACACACAAAGATCACTCAGTCTCAAAGTTACTAGAGACTGAGGAGGAAGAAAGTTGATATTGCTTAGTAAATACATTAACCATAATTAAATCCTCCTGTGTGTTTTTCTATGTAAATTAGAATATCATTAGAATTAGTATTTTGCAATCATCTTTTTAAAATTTCTTTGGAAAATTTTAATAAAAATCGGGCAACTAGCTATTTACCAGTTGCCCGAAGTTCAATATTATTGCCCGTTAACACTACTCATATGTGATGTTTGGATGTTAGATGAATGAAAGAATATTTTCGTCTTAACGGTTGGCAATATTAATTTGATGGTTTAAACAGAAACTATCTCTGTTGTCAATATTATAACAAAAGTTTTTGTGAATTAAAGCACTATTTTAAAATTGTTAACGTTTAGCAATATTTGCATCCCATAGCAACAAGCAAATAGGACTGTTTGGCTTTGTGATTTACTCAACATTATTACCACCACTGTGGTGCTTGGACTAGTACCTTTTTGGCCGGAATTGAGCGTTGTTTAAGAAATGCCTGACCAGTTTCTAATTTTGCTACGTCCTCAAATGCCAGGTCAGGTGCTACACTAGCCAGCTCATCCTGGTCCAATAAGCGGTGAATGAGGCTTATCCCAAACTGTGACCGCAACCTAGCAGGCAAATCAAGTGGAGACTGGGTCGTTAATGCCATTTGCAGGTTCACCTTTCGTCCCTCCCGCAGGACCTGAAAGATCCCATTCTTTGCTAGTTGTGCATCCCCCGTTGGCAAATAGCGGTGGGCTTCATCCAGCACCAATTTTACCGGCATAAAGGTACCATTATTCGTCGCTAGCCGGTCATTTAGGATCAGCTTTAACAGGTAAGAAATAATTGCCCCCTGTTGTTGCTCGTACCGTTTAAGAATTGACAAGTCAACCACCAGCGTTCGGTGACTTGCTCGCTGGTTCAAAAACATCTTCAAGACAAAACCTAGTTCCGTCTTTGAGGTTCCCGGGTGGGCGACCGTATCAAACAATTCACGGAACGCTTGACTAGCAAGGCGTTCCCGAAAGTCGGTCAGCAGGCCCCACTGTCTGTTAATCCCCTGCCGGTCATATTGCTGCCCCAGCAAACAGTAGTCAGCATGTTCATTGTCAAACGGCACAACCATTTCTTCAACTAGTTGTTGGGGCAAATCAGTTACCTGGTATTCACTTGCCCAGTCACTCAACTGTTCAAGCAGCCGCTGATAACGGTCAGCTGGATAATTAATCTTCTTAAGTGGCCCATGACCGTGGGCAATATTTCGCTGTACCTTCAACGAAGTGATTGCCCGCGCTAACTGACGCTCCATTGCCAGTGGGAGCTTAATCCCCATTACCTCCTGGAGCGCAACCTCACTTAATTTTCCTGCTTCTAAGTATGCATTCTCACCTAACTTATAGGTTACCGCATTGGGGAGTTGCGCATACTCACCAGTTGGGTCGAGGACGATTGCTGTCTGATTCTCATGTTGAAGTTGGTCCAGGATCGAGAGCGCACTAGTCGTCTTTCCGCTACCGGTTTGACCAACGATCAATAAGTGCTGGTTAAAAAACGGTTCCGTTATCTTTTTACCACTACGGGCATCTTTTAGGGCTGCCTGCAAGCTCATTCACTACCTTTCGCCAAATTTAACTGCATTATATCATCATTTTTTATTAAGCCACCGCCCTAAAGATGGCATCGTCAGTACTTTTCTGCTAAAATACCACCTATATTAAGGAGTGATTTATTTTTGGATTTAGACATACAGCCCGTGAGGTTGAGTTTAAGTAATTATCGCGACGTTAAGCAGCTTTACCAGCGCGCGTTTCCGAAGTATGAGCGTGAGCCATGGTCCTGGATGATGCTCAAAAGCAAGTTTAAGCAGGCCGATTTTATGGCTTTTTATGACCAAAACCAATTCGTCGGTTTCTCCTACGTCATCCACAGTCATGGTTTCCACTATATTCTTTTCTTAGCCGTTAATGACCAATTGCGTTCACAAGGTTACGGTAGCCGGATCATTGCCCAGCTACGGACGCTTTATCCGAGTGATTCACTTGTCCTTGACATCGAACAGCCGGACCCAAGTGCAAAAAATAACCGCCAACGGTTGCGCCGCCTTGCTTTTTATAAGCGAAACGGCTTCTATTTAACGCCCAAGAAATTAGAAGAAGATCAAATGACTTACCGTGTCCTCGCTACCAAGAAGCACATCAACCAGCACAAGGTCGATCGTGTTTTCGAATGGTTCTCGTGGCCCCTCGGTTGGTTTATCCAGTAAAAATTATTAAGTCTAGTCCCGCTAGCAAGTCGCCAGCGGGGCTTTCTTTCTTTTAAAATATTCTTGTTATTGTATATTTATCAAATATTTTAAAACGTTATTGCATATTTAAACGTTTAAACGTATATTAGTCAGCAACATCAATTACGCAAAGGAGATTTCGACTATGAAGCACATTAAGCAATTAATAATGATGTTAATTATTCTCGCTTCGTTAGTCGTCGCACCGTTGAACGCTTTCGCTGCTGCTAATAGTTCTTCTAGCAGTTCCGCCAGCTCTAGCACTAGTAGCTCGACTACTACGACAAGCGACGACTCGTTGCAAAAGATTAAGCAGAAGGGGACCCTGGTCGTTGGTACCAGTGCCGGTTACCCACCCTATGAATTCACAACCAAGAAGAACGGCAAAACACAGTACGTTGGTTTTGAAATGTCATTAGCCCGTCAGCTCGCCAAGGACCTCGGTGTAAAAGTGCAAATTAAGAACATGGACTTTGACTCCCTCTTGGTGGCACTCGAATCCCACAAAGTTGACGTTGCGATTGCCGGAATTAACATCACTCCCGAGCGTAAAAAGAGCGTTGATTTTTCAAAGACCTATTACAAGGGGACCAAGTACTTCCTGATCAACAAGTCCGATAAGAGCAAGTACAAGACCTACCAAGACTTTAAAGGAAAGACAGTTGGTACCGAAAATGGTGCGATGGAATATTCCCTAATTAAAAAGTACATCCCTAACGTTAAAGAAAAGGGGCTATCCAAGTGGTCATCACTGGTAATTGCTCTGCAGTCACATAAGTTGGATGGGGTCCTGATGGATTCGGCCACCGCCCAGGCCTTTGCGCAGGCTAACCCTGACCTCTACGCATTTAACTCGCATATTAAATTTAAGACAGCCGGGGTCGCTATCGCCTTTCCTAAGGGGGCTACTTCATTAGAGGCTGCTGCCAACAAGACCGTTGATAAGGTTAACCGGGAAAAGCTAATCCAAAAGAAGTGGTTGCCGCAAGCTGCTAAACTGATGAAGTCATCAAATAAGCAGAACACCATCGCCAGCTATTGGAGTTTCTTCGCTAAGGGGGTCGGTTACACCCTCCTTATTACGATTATTTCAGTTATCTTTGGTTTCCTCCTCGGCATTCTGTTTGCCCTGATGCGGTTATCGGGCAGCAAGATTCTCCATTCAATTGCGATTTGCTATATTGAATTCATCCGGGGAACACCAATGCTGGTCCAGATTATGTTTGTCTACTTTGGGATTGGGGCCATTATTCAGTCAATGCCCGCCCTAGTCGCTGGGATTATTGCCGTTTCAATTAATTTGGGGGCTTACGTGGCCGAAATCATCCGGTCCGGAATTCAATCCCTGCCAATCGGGCAAACAGAAGCTGCACGGAGCCTTGGAATGACGAAAAAGCAGACCTTCCATTACGTTATTATGCCCCAGGCCCTGAAGAATATCTGGCCCGCCCTTGGCAACGAATTTATTACCCTTTTGAAGGATAGTTCACTGGTTTCCACCATCGGGGTTGCGGAATTAATGTATGAAACTCAGTTGGTTCAATCTGATACTTACAAGGGTGTCTTGCCCCTCTTTATCACGATGCTAATTTACTTTGTCCTCACCTTTACCCTAACCCGGATTTTGAACCACTTCGAAAAGAAGATGAAACACGCTCACTAGCAAAAGCAAGCAACACGGTACACAAAAAACCACCAACGTTTTGTCTCTTCACAACCGTTAGTGGTTTCCCTATTTAAAGACTAGTTTTTAATCATCCATGTAATGCAGGTCATCATACTTAGTATCGGCTTGTTGCTTTGCCATGCTCTGTGACTGGTAGTAAACAGCATCAACATGCATGTCAGCACCACCGGCTTCAATTAAGACCTTTACCTGCTTGCCATCAATTGTTTCATTATGAACCGCAAAGTAAGTTCCTGCACCGGCAGCTTGTGTCCAACCGCGAGTAGACAGCCAGTGCATCCCCTGTGCATTAGTAAAGACTGCACTCATCCAATTCTTAGTAGCCTTGATAACCCCATCATCGGTAGCATTATCTTCATCTTCAAGGAAGGAGCTGTTCTGCTTATACAGGGTCATTTGGTCACCACCGCCATCGGGACCGTCGTACTTGTAGGTGTGTTGGCCAAAGGTAAGGGTTCCGTTGGTGTCATTATCAGCCGTGTACCATGTTCCCTGCATGTCGCTTGGCACATTCACAGTCCCTTCATTGCCATATTGACCAGCAGTAGTTGAGGAACCAGCACTAGAAGTACTTGGCGCGTTCAGACCGCCATTTGTCTTGTCAACTACCTGGGCTCCCTTGGACAGGTTATTAACTAATTGCCCCTGACCATTGCTGTTCAAGTAATCAACCATGTCAGCACGACTAACCGTGGTCAATTTCTTTGCTTGGCCATTATCGGCATTTTCATAAATTGTGACATCATTACCCTTAACGGTGTAGACCAAGCCAGTTGACTTACCGTTAGCAGTAACATTGTAAGCAACCCCCTGGCCATTGTCGCTTAACTGGTACTTGCTAGTTCGGTATAAGTTAACCTTTAGGCCATCCTGTTGTGCTGTCTTAGCGGTAGATGCCCACTGGTCACCATACTTATTGCCAGCATAGGCAGTAATCACCGCCACCGTTTGTTGTGGTGAAAGGTTGTCTGCACTGATCTTATCATTAGTTTTCGGTGCGATCATGCTAGAAGATGATGAACTGCTTTGACTGGTACTGGTAGAGTGTGCACCACAGCCAGCAAGCAGCAATGCCATCCCGGCCACCAGCACTGCGCTAATCTTTTTACTATTCAATTTGTTCTCCTCCTAAATCAACTATAGCTTCAATATACACTCTTTTTATCCCCCCGCCAATTGCCCGAAGATTAATTAGCTGACTTTTAAACTTTTACCCGTACAATAAGAAGAAAGAGGAGGTGGAATCGTGACCAAGCAATTTTGGCTAGTAGACAGTGACCCTACCCAGTTAACCGTTGCCTTTATGCCTGCAGGTGGTCAAAAGATTAATAAGATGACCCTGCAAATCGGTGCTGGACAACAACAAGTATCACACTTCCTTCAATCACTAGAAAAACTACGTGGTAGCCAACGGTTTACCTACCTTTCATTTGCTAGTCGTTTCTGGGAAATGCCATTGCTCGTCTTTGCCAAGCGGGAAACGGCAGAAGAAATAATCCAACTGGTAACTGGCAGGCAGCAGGTTCTCACCAGCCTTGACTCACCATTTAAAGTCATCAATCACTACCCCAAGTTGTGGAACCAGCAAGAAGTAAGCCAGCTCGCTGACTGGCAGCACAATGCGCACTTCTTGGATACCAGAACCTTTGACGGCCGAATTGACCATGGGGAGCTCAGCCGTTACAAACGCTATCTCAGCCAGCTTTCTTATCCGCAACCAGCGCCGGGATCCCCACTAACTAAGCGGCTAGCGATTAACCTGCCTAACCTCCAACGGCTTTTTAATACTCCCCTCTTCCAAGAATGCTGGGAGCAGCATGGGCAAATTATGAAAAAGTTTCGTTCTGAAATCACTAAGGACCCTCGGGAAAAGTGGCAGGGAATGATGACGATTATGCCGACCACTACCGATGCCGAAACGATTGAGGCAATTCTTTACCGTGACCACCATATCCATGACCGACCACGAATTACGGTTGAAGATCCGGGAATTATAAGTCCATGGGGACGAAAGTTACTGACGTTTTACCGGGCCTATGATGGTATTGACCGCCACGATCCATATGCTTTGCGGCGGGTTCATTTGACCAATAAGGACTACCGGCCACCACTAATTTTGAACGAGGATCAGTCGTGGTTTGCCTTACTCCCATCGGAAGGCGGTCTCCACGGGTTTACCGTCCGAAAAAATGACTTCCTAGCTAGTAACGACTACCAGCAGAGTAATAACTTTAACCAACCTAACCACGCTGCGAACGTTCTTAAAATTGAGCGTCCGCTGATTAACCAGGAACTGCTCCTGCAAATGGGGTGCTTCGATCCCCACGCGCAAAAGATCGTTCAGGAGATGGTTGATGATGTCAACGGACATGAATTAGCACCTTCACTGATGAGCAAGTTGGAGCAGAAACTACTCCACGCAATGAAGGGAAGTTCGGATACCGCATTTGATAACCATCTTAAGCAGCCAAACACGATTTTACAGATGCGGTTAAATATTCAATTAAAGTTAATTCGACTCTGTGAACTATTGGTAGCCCACCACTTTACCCTTCTCTCCGTCAATTCGACAATTATTTATGTGGCTCCTGCGGCCAATGCCCCGCTTAGTTTATTGAACCACCTGCCAGACGGCTTTCATGTTACCGACCGGGGTAAGGATTGGTTTGGGAAGAGCCCCAATGACCACCTCTACCTAAGCGGTAACAACGGCTACCAGGTGGCTGGCGATAACGTCAATCACTATGCCGGCCCTAATAACTGGACCGACCAGCAGCGGCCAACAATCACTGAAAAGGTCCTGGTCGAATATTTAATGAAGCAGGGATACCGGCGGCCAGTTAACAGGCAGGCAATTACTGTCCTACTCCAGCAGCATTTAAGACATTTTCGCCCGCAAGAGTGGTTTCAACCAATCCTCTCTTCAAAACTAAAGCAAATCTTTGCGATTGCTGATAATGGTAAGCAGGCATTAGTAGCTGACCCGGTCCTAACTGGCTTTTTTACTACCGATCCGACCGACTACACGGTTACCCGCGTCTTTAGCAGCAACAACGGGCCAAGCAGCGACTCGTTGGCAGAACAGCTAGCTGGAAAGGTGGGATTGGACGATAAGTACCGGCTTAGCAAGCGCTATTTGAAGGTTGAACAACGGCAGATTTATAACAGCCGGCACCTCTGTCTCTTTTTTGACCCACAAGATATTAACCCGCAACAGCTAATAAAAAAAATTGATCTTACGGCCTACCAACAGATCGTTATTACAATGCTCAACACCTGGCTTCCCCATCCTTCTGTGCCTTCTGTTGACCAGCTTGAATTAGGAATATAAAAAACGGCCACTAGCAAAAATGTTGGTAGTCGTTTTTGTCTAATTTATGCTAATCCGAGAAGTTTCCATACTGGGACACAGCAAAGCAAACCAATAATGTTTAAGATCATGTACCCACATGATGACTTTGCATATGCCAACCGCGTCGCCATACTATCATTAACAGCGGCAATCCCGGTTAAGAATGGTGGATCCATGTAAGGCATTAACCAAATCATCGTACTGGTAGTAACAATTAAAACAATAATTGCTGGGCTGAAACTTAAAGTACCAAAGAATGGCAGCAAAGCAAGAATAATTAAAGTACCAGTAGAAATCAATGATACAACAACAAACTTGAATAGGTAGATAACAATTGAAAGAACAATTACCGTTACCCAAACGTTACCAAGCATTGGTCCAATTACTGGCTTAAGAAGAACACGGAGCCAATCAGTTAATCCGACCGTCTTCATTACATTTCCCAGTGACATAACTGTTCCGATGAATACCAAGATGTTCCAGGCAATCCGGTTACGGAAGTCGTCAGGTGTGAAGACTTTGCATGCGGTCAATACTGAAACAGCAACTAAGGCACTAACTGCAGCTGGAATATTAATTACCGTTTCAAGGATCCAGAAGATAATGCAAATAAAGATAACTGCCGCGGTAATCTTTTCTTCCTTCTTCATTGGTCCGAGCTTTTGTAGCTGCTTATTAATGAATTCCTTTGAAACCTTTTTGTCGTCTTTTGGCCGGAAAAGGATTTGGAGCATGAAGTAACCTAAGATCAAAATGATCAAGGTCCATGGTAATAGCATAATGAACCAATTACCCCAGCTTAGCGTCTTTTGGATATGTACTGGTAATAATCCACGGAAGGCGTAGTTTTGAGCAGTAGCTGACAAGAAACTGGCTTCCATTACCAAGAAGCCCCAGATAGCAGCCATAAATAAACCGGAACTAGCCTTGCTCTTTGGCTTGTACCCCAAGGCATTACTCATCCCTTGAGCAATTGGTGTACTCATTGCGGACTTTGGGTGAGCACTAGGAATCAATGGTGAAATGATCGTCCCAGCTACAAGCAAAGCGGCGGTCTGCCCAGCAAAGTTGGCGGGAAACAAGGACATAACCTTATATGCAATCCGCTTAACTAGGCCAGTCTTAACGGCAGCAGCACCTAAAGCCAAGCCTGCAACAATGATCCACATGGTATCAGTGTTAAAAATATTAAAAGCAAGCTTAAAATCAGTTGCCCCTAAGATAACCCATGAAGAAGCCATCAGCAAACCAGTTGCATAATTAGGAATAACATTAAAAATCCAGAAAATGTTAGCTGTAACTAGCGATGCCAACACAACCATTCCAGCGTGACTTAACCCCGCTGGCGTCGGAATAACAAATGCAATTATTACACCCAGGACTATTCCAACAATCCCGGAAATTAATTTCAGGTGTTTCATAAAACTCAATCCTCTTTATTTTTTAAACACATCAGGGTTTACTGGAAATTCAGGCATCTTACCATTACTAAAGTCAATAATTGCTTGGGCAGCACCACGACCTAACGCTTCGTTAGCTTCCTTGGTTGTACCAGCAATATGGCTTGTCATAATCAGGTGCTTTGCGGTAAATAATGGGTTATCTGGAGCTGGCGGTTCAGGGTTGAATGAATCAAGTGCAGCACCGGCAATTTCGCCACTATTTAAGGCTTCTGCGAGGTCATGCTCATTTACAATTCCACCACGAGCAGAATTAATGATAAAGGCCGTCTTCTTCATTTTGGCTAATTGCTCCTTGGCAACCATGTTTTCAGTTTGTGGTGTCAAAGGAACATGGAGTGAAATAAAGTCAGCAATTGGGTAAATATCATCCATGTTTTCATACAACTTAACCGGTGCATTCTTAGCAAATGGATCATAGCCAATTACCTTCATCCCAAAGGCCTCGGCTAACTTAACCAATTCTTGACCAATCTTACCAAGGCCAACAATTGCTAACGTTTTACCCTTTAATTGGTGGCCAATAATCCCATACTTACGGGAGAAGTTTGGCAGTGAGCCATCATCAGCAAGTTCATCCTTCTTATCGTGAAGGAGTTGGTCATCTTCCTTGATTTTTTGCGATAGCATCAGCATAGTCGTAATTGCGTATTCTGCAACTGAAAATGCATTGGCACCATTAACCTTAGCAACCAAAACGTTATCCTTAGTTGCAGCATCAACATCAACGTTGTTAATCCCCGTACCATTACGAGAAATAATCTTTAATTCTTTCCCAGCATCAATTACTTCTGCCGGTAATTCAGAAGAACGCATAATAACCGCATAAGCATCGGCAATCTCTTTCTTCATCGTTTCAACATCAGTTCCCGCGGAAACTTTAACTTCGAACCCGTTGTCCTTTAGCAGTTGAATACCAGCATCATCAATTTTTTCACTCAATAACACCTTTTTCATAATTTTTCCTCCTCAAGTTTCTGGAACTCATCTACAGTTTTTATTCTAGTGAAAGATTTCACCTTTTAACAGTTACTAATTGGACACCACGTGAACTAGTTCAAACTTTCGCTCTCAAATCACTATCGCCAACGAGTATTTCTACTATTACTATTTAATGTAAGGATTGTGAATTCTTTACCAAGAAGTGAAATGAGAGCGGCTCCAAAATCCAGCAAAGCTGAATAATGGAGCCGCTCTTTTAAACGGTTAATTATCCTTAATTAATTTCACTAGTTCTTGAAGATAAGGATTATCATTACTTGGATTGTAGTAGAAAGTTGATGAATAGAAATCATTAACATCCCCTTCAAGCTTCAAGAATTTTAACATTGGGTTCCGCTGTTCCTCAATCGTAATAAATGGACTCGGATAAAAGCCAATTCCTTGGTTTGCAGCGACACGAATATTCCGCTGCTCCAGCGAACTTGCCCGCATAATTGTGTCTTTCCGGATTCCCTTGCCAAACTTATCCAAGAAGACCTTTTTAAGAAAATCGGATTCATACGGTGAATAGTAGTAAATTGGATAGTCGGCAATATCTTCCAGGGTAATAGCATTCTTCTTTGACAGCGGGTTAAGAATGCTTATCCCCACTAATAACGAGCCACGCTCAAGTTCAATTTGCTTTAACGCTCTAAACTTTTCATTTGGAAAATCATCGAGCGCGTAGTAAGGGGCAATTGCAAAATCGAGAGCCCCCTTTTCCAAAAGACTGTGAAAGTGGCGACCACTCTCTTCCTGAAATTCTAACTTGATATGCGGGTGTAGCTGAATAAATGGTCTCAACACTCGTTGCAAAATAATTTCCTGGTCAGCAGAAGAAAAGCCGATTTTTAATTTTTCTTCCCGACTTTCGCGTTCACTTTGAATCCGCATCAGTTCGTCATCATAAATATTCACAATATCCTGTGCAGCAATAATAAAACTCTTACCTTGTTCAGTAAGTTCCGTATTATTACGTTGACGAACAAAGAGTTTGACCTTTAACTCATTTTCCAGTTGGTCCATCTGTTTAGAAACCGCCCGTGGTGATAAGAACAATCGCTCAGCAGCTGATTTAAAACTACCTGTTTTGACAATAATTAAAAAAGTTTTCAGTCGATTGATTTCCATTACGATCCACCTTATATTAGGTTTTCTCTCTTATCTTGTAGTCATTTTAACATACTTCATTGTAGATGAACTAGCAGTTCACCTTACAGACTAAGAGTTACTGTTTTTTCAGTTCAATCTTACATATAATAAAATTGTAAAATTTGTTAACAAAATCACAAAAGGAGTCTTTTTTATGTCCATTCCTAAAATTACAAAGATGGAAGTTTATCCCGTTGCTGGTTACGATAGCATGCTACTTAATTTAAGTGGTGCACACGGCCCCTTCTTTACCAGAAATATTGTTATCCTAACTACTGACGAAGGGCAACAGGGAGTTGGTGAAGTACCAGGTGGCGAGAAGATCACCAAGACTCTTGAAGAATCAAAGGACTTAGTCGTTGGCACAACTATCGGTCAATACAAGGAAGTCCTCCAAAAGGTCCGGAAACAATTTGCCTACCTTGATAAGGGTGGTCGTGGTAATCAAACCTTTGACCAACGAATCATGGTCCACGCTGAAACTGCAATTGAAACTGCCTACCTCGACTTATTAGGAAAACACCTTCACGTTCCCGTTGCCGCCCTTCTTGGCGATGGTCAACAACGTGAAAAAGTTGGTGTCCTCGGTTACCTCTTCTGGGTTGGTGATAGTTCCAAGACTGACCTTCCATACCTTCAAGACGATGACAATTCAGATGACTGGGGTAAGCTTCGCCGTAAACCAGCTACTGATATCGACTCATTAGTAAAACTAGCTAAGGCTGCTTACAAGCGCTATGGTTTCAAGACCTTCAAGCTAAAGGGTGGTGTCTTTGATGGCGAAAAGGAAGTTGCTGCAATGAAGGCACTTCACGAAGCATTCCCTGATGCCAAGCTTGACCTTGATCCTAATGGTGGTTGGAGCTTGAAACAAGCACTTCACTATGCTAATGAATTAAAGGGTGTGCTTCACTACATTGAAGACCCAGCTGGTGCTGAAGATGGCTTCTCCGGTCGTGAAATTTTATCTGAGTTCCAAAAGCTTACCCACATGCCAGTAGCTACAAACATGGTAGATACTGATTGGCGGCAAATGTCAGCAGCAATTGCCCTCAACGCGGTTTCAATTCCACTTGCTGACCCACACTTCTGGACAATGGAAGGGGCCGTCCGGGTTGCTCAATTATGTAATGAATTCGACCTTAACTGGGGTGTTCACTCCAACAACCACTTTGACATTTCCCTAGCAATGGTTGCCAATGCAGCAGCTGCTGCTCCAGGAACTGTTTACGATGTTGATACCCACTGGATTTGGCAAGATGGCCAAAATCTCACTAAGAACCCTTACAAGATTGTTGATGGTCAGATCACTGTTCCACGTACCAACGAAGGTTTAGGAGTGGAAATCGACATGGACGCTATTTTAAAGGCACACCAACTTTATGTTGATAACCACCTCGGTGCCCGTAACGATGCCAAGGCAATGCAATACCTTATTCCTGGTTGGAAGTTTGATCCAAAGCGTCCAGCAATGGTTCGTTAATTTAACTTTTGAATAATTTCGTATCTGTTTAAGGGGGAACGAGACAGAAGTCGGTTACAACTTCGTTTTTCGAGGCGAAGCTAGTCACTGTGAGTCCCCGTAAATACAAATAGGGATCTAGAGTTCGGCTTTCCGGACTTTAGATCCCATTTATGTACCGCGTCATTTATTTTTTTGATCTACGTTGTCACAAGTCACTTACTTATAGCGTTCCACTTGTACATATCCTACCAATTAGGAGCAAACATTATGAGTATTAACAATACAATCACAACTATTATTAGCAATCACCAGGTTACTGGAACAATTGCTGCAGTTATCTTAATTACACTGGCCGGCTATTTTCTAACCCTCCAGAAGGTATTTTCTAAAGCCTTCGAAGAACAAATAACCAAGTTAATATTAACCTTATCGGTACCCGCTCTTTCCTTTATTTCATTTATGCAACCACTAAATCGGCAACTCCTCAGCGAAGGAATTACCATTATTTGTTGGGGATTTTTTCTTTATGTTGCTCTCCTTGTTATTGCTCCACTAGCGTACTTCTTTCTCAGTGATCACTTCAAAAGAAAAGTTCTGGGAATAATTACTGTTTTTGGTTCAACAACCATTTTTGGTTTACCCATTGCGGGAGCTATTTATGGGGCTAAGGGGATAATCTATGCCTCACTGTTTAATATTGCCTACCGACTTCTGCTCTATACCTACGTGAATATTGTTATGGCCCACCAGAGGTTGCAACGTGGCACTCTTCGGCAAATAATTTTAAACCCAATTGTAATTGCAACACTGCTTGGCCTGTTCTGTTGGTTATGTCAAGATTGGGCACCACAGATAATCATCAACCACCAGAGCGTTGCTTTCTTTAGAATTGATCAGACGGCCAGTTGGCTATACCAGTCACTTAAATACCTTGCCGACCTAACCGCTCCTTTATCATGGCTTATTATCGGCTGCACACTTGGTCAGCTCCCACTTAAGCAAATCATTTTTGACAAACTAGCTTGGTATTATGCAGTGCTTAAGTCACTCGTTGTCCCCTTAATTTGTCTGCTTATTCTTTTATTAAGCCAGCATTATCAAGTTTTTGCAATCAGCAACGTTGCAATTGCAACTGCTGTTTTATTAATGATTTCTCCTACCTCTACCATCCCCGTTGCCTACTCAATTAGTTATAACTGCTTCCCAGAAATAACAGCAAAGTGCTCTATGATTTCTAATATTTCTTCGATCATCTCCCTCCCATTTTGGGTTGGCGCTCTAAGTCTCCTCCATTAAAAAAGGTCGTGACAAAACTCAATTCAGTTCTGTCGCGACTTTTTTGCGCTGTTATTTGTTTTTATAAGGGAAGTTTCAAGTGTTTATGCAAAGAAGTCAGTAGCTTCAAGTACCCGTACACATGCATCATGCTTAATGCCTTCTTGTGCAATTGACAGATAGCCAGTTTCAGGGTCCCGCTTGAAAAGTACTAATTCATGTGACATTTGGTTGGCAACCAACATAAAGTCACCATTCTTGCTCAAGTCAAAGTCACGTGGTGAAACACCGTTAGTCTTAATCGTCTGAATTTTTTCAAGGTGTGCACCACCGTCAATTACCCGGTAAACTGCCAGTGAATTGTGACCACGGTTAGATGAGTAAACGAACTTACCATCAGCAGATACCCGAATACCAGCTGATTGGTTATGACCAGCAAAGCCTTCTGGAATATTAGAGTAACTTGCAATCCGACTCAATGAACCAGTCTCTGGATCATATTTAACAACGGCGGTCCGACTACCAACTTCATTTAAGACATAGATGTAGTTATTGGTATTTTCGTTAAAGGCCAACTGACGAGGACCAAATCCAGCTTCAGTCTTGTATTCAAAGACTTTACTTAAGCTAGCGTCATCATTTACATCGTAAACCAACAGCTTGTCAGCACCCAAGGAGCAAACGATCAGGCGACCATCAGGAAGGAGCCGGGTAAAGTGAATATGCGCTGCATCCTGAACAGCCTTTGGTCCCCGGCCTTCGATTGGATAACGGTGTGATTCAACAAATTGGTAATTGTCGTCAAGCTTCCAAGTCAGAATGGCATTCGTGTTGTAGTTAGCAGCAAAGACCATCTTGCGCTTATCATCAAGGTAAACATATGAAGGAACGGTGTACTTTAATTCATTCCAGTAGTACAGGTGGTCAAAGTAGTTATATGCTTCGTAGCTACCCTTTACAGATTGGTCCAGCATCGATTCTGAAATTAATTTACCCTTGCCAGTTTGTGGGTCAAAGTCGATAATTCCCACACCACCGGTCTCGTCGTTTTTAGTCATTACTACTGCAATCTTGTGGTCCTTGATGGAGTAGTTAAAGAATGCAGGGTTTTCAAGCTTCGTTACTAAGCTAATATCCGTAATTTCACCCTTATCAGTATCAAGCGTAGCAGAGTAAATACCTTCTGAATTATTGTGCTTGCCACCAGTGTAACTATCTGCGGTGTAACCACCAAGTAAGAACTTATCTTCCATGATTTTTCCTCCTATTGACATAATTAATCAATTGTTTGAACGAGACTTTGCTTAATAATTTCTGGCTTTAATTCTTGACCAATACCTGGCCGGTCAGGAACCTTTACCTGACCATTTACCGGAATCAGGTCGTCATAAACAGCAGCGGCACGATCCTTAGTGTACATTGCCCGCTGGTAAACTTCATGAATGTAGAAGTTTGGAATAACTGCTTCAACTTGTAGTGCAGCAGCAATAGCGATTGGTGAACCACAAACGTGAACCTGTGCATTAATATCGTACGTATATGCCATGTCACAGATCTTCTTTGTTTCAGTAATTCCACCAGCAAGAGTCAAGTCTGGTTGAACGATATCAATTGACCGGTCTTCAAGCATTTGCCGGAAGCCCCACCGGGTAAATGTCCGCTCACCACCAGCAATTGCCATATCTTCAGGCATGTTGTCACGAACAATCTTGTAGAAGTTAGGATTCATTGGGTCAACCGGTTCTTCGTAATACAAGATGTTTAATGGTTCGAATGCATGAGCGTATTCAATTGCTGCGGTTGTATCAGTATTTGCATGCATATCAATAATGATGTCAAAGTCTGGGCCAACCGCATCACGAATTGCCTTAACCCGGTCATACGCGATCTTAATTTCACGGTGATTTAATGGTCCCCGTGTATTCCACGGCTTCTGTGGGTCATCCCCCCACATGATTGGATCAAATTTCAATGCTGTAAAGCCTTCAGCCTTCACCCGCCGTGCAACATCTGCATATTCTTCAGGAGTTGATAACTTTGGTAACTTTGGATCTGGTGCCTCTCCCCAGTTATATTGCAGTTGGCTAGCATAAGCACGAAGGTTGTCATTCGTCTTGCCGCCTAACAATTGGTAAACTGGCGTCTTGTAGTACTTACCCTTGATATCCCATAAGGCAATATCAATCGCACTAATTGCGGCGTTAGGAACAACACCACCGGCAATTCCCCAGTAAGTTGTCCGTTGCAGCTTATCCCAAATACCTTCAATATTCATTGGATCATCACCGATAATGGTGTGGGCAAAGTCCTGAACCATTCCGTAACCGGCACGCCAGCCTTTACCGTAAGCCAAACCTGCTTCACCAAAGCCGGAAATACCTTCATCGGTGTTAATCCGGACGATAATTGGTGACCAGTCTTCGGTTGATCCTCCACCGTTTCCACTAAAACTAACGTCTGGAGAAGGAATCTTCATTACATCAACACTTGTAATCTTCATGATTATCCTCCCTATATTTTGCACATCGCAATTTAATTATTTAGTAGAGAAAGCTTTTTCTTACTGTCTTTATCATAGTGATATTCTTCACGATTGAACAGGTACAATCAATTCATCACGAGAACAGAAATCACCCATAAAATTACCATTAGAAAATAAAAATTTTGTGAGGGAACAAACAAAAAGAGCGTAGAAAAGAAGGTGTCAACGGCTTCTTTTCTACGACTCATTTCATGAATTATGACATAGGAGCTGGATTAAACAGAACCATATCGTTGTATAGCTTAAGTGATTCGGCAACACTCTTCTTCTTGCCACTCGCAACATCAAGAATATAATTAAACAGCTCAGTTCCTACCTCTTCAACGGTCTTTTCTCCCGTTGCAATTGTCCCGGCGTTAATATCGATTAAGTCTTCCCAGAACTTCTTGAGATCTGTCCGGGTACATACCTTAATTACTGGTGCGGCCTCAAGGTTGTAAGGTGTTCCCCGGCCTGTTACAAATACTTCTAGTCCCATCCCGGATGCCAGTTGCATCGGACCAACCACAAAGTCTCCTGCTGGGGTGGCATTAAAGATCAAGCCACGCTTAGAAGGAATTTCACCTGCAGAAATAACTTCAGCAATTGGTGCAGAACCGGACTTAGCAATCGAGCCCATGGACTTTTCAACAATTGTTGATAATCCACCTTTCCGGTTACCAGGTGTTGGATTAGCAGACCGGTCAACCCCACCGGCGGCAAGGTAGTTGTCATACCACGACATCTCCTTGATTAACTTATTGCAGTTTGGTTGGTCTGGAATCCGCCGGGCAATGAACTGAACACCATCACGGACTTCGCTGACTTCAGAGAACATAGTAGTACCACCACCAGCGACAATTAAGTCGGAGGCATAACCAGCACTTGTATTCCCGGTAACACCAGAGAAGGCATCAGAACCACCACACTGGAACCCAACATTAAGCTTGGATAGTGGCTGCTCGGTCCGCTTCCGCTGGTTCAACACTTTCAGTTTCTTTTCCGCCATCTTCATAATGGCGTCAATCATGTTTGGAAAGCCACTGTAATTTTGGAGAAGCATGAAGTTATCATCGTTAACCTGGTCTTTATCTACCAGCATTTCCGGTTGTAGCTTCTCACAACCAAGCCCAACCATCATAATTTGGCCACCAAAGTTAGGATTCTTCATAATATTGCGCAATTCGCGAATCGGCACCCGTGCTTCCTTGGCATTGATTGCAACCCCACAACCGTAGCCATGACGGATTAACACAATATCGTCAACGTTCGGATATTTTGGCAGCACCTCTTGCTTTAACCGATCAACAGCCCGTTGGCAAATGCCGGCGACGCATTGGACTGTTGTCATAATTCCGAGAATATTTCTTGTACCAGCATATTGGCAGCCGGGAACATCATACCCCATCCATGTTGTCCGGGCTGGTTTAGGCAATTCATCTAGGCTCTTAATATTTTTACCATATTCCTTCTTTAGTTCTTTCAGGTCTGGGGACGGCGGTAAAATCAAGGAATTTTCATTTACCCAGTCACCGGCCTTAATGTCATCCTTAGCATAACCAAGAACAACACCATACCGCATTACTGGTTGACCCTTAGGAATATCGGCTAAGGCCACCTTATGTGCTTGTGGAATCTTTGTATTAGCAGTTACCTTTCCTAAAGCAACTTCACCCGGTTGCAGCTCATGTAGTGCAATGGCAACGTTGTCTTCAGGACGCATTTTTACGACATTAACTTCCATTGTCTGTCTCTCCTAACGAACAAAATGTTCAAACTATGAAGCGTTTACATTTATATTATAGTTCGTCGGTTCACAAATGATTGGTACGTTTAGTTCACGTGATGAACTTACTAAGAGGCCTCTAATAGCACGCCATTGCTGTAATTGACCACTTCGGTTCACCTGGTGAACTAGCTGTAACTGTGTTCATGTGTTTTTGTTCACTATACTAAAAGTGTAAATTGTTAACTGCTGCACAAAGACGATTGGGGTTTTAATTATGTCTATTCTAATAATGCTAATCGGGGTAGCACTACTATTCCTGCTAATTATTAAATTTCGGATGAATACATTTGTTTCACTCCTAATTGTTTCCTTAGCGGTTGGGTTATGCCTCGGAATTCCATGGATGAAGTTACCGACCGTTGTTGAAAAGGGGATTGGTGACCAGGTTGGCCACTTAGCAATTATTTTTGGTCTTGGCGCAATGCTGGGACAATTAATTTCTGATTCTGGTGCTGGTTTCCAGATTGCCAATACCTTTACTGAAAAATTTGGCCGTAAGTATATCGAATTGGCAGTTGTACTTACCTCATTTATTATTGGTTTAGCAATGTTCTTTGAAGTTGGCCTAGTAATCCTACTGCCAATTATTTATGCGATTGCAGTTGAACTTGACGTTGCCTTCCTTTACTTAGCACTGCCAATGGCCGTTGCTTTAAACGTCGCCCATGCATTTCTTCCGCCGCACCCATCACCGGTTGCGGTCGCTGGAATCTTACATGCTCCGCTTGGTTCTGTTCTGCTGATTGGTCTACTCTGCGCTATTCCGGTGGTTATCCTTGCCGGACCTGTTTATAACCACATTCTGATGAAGGTTTACCCTCAAGTCTACCGGAAGAACGTTAAGATCCAAGTACTAGGCAACATCCGTCAACCACATAATGATGACAACCTGCCAAGCTTTGGTACCAGTATTTTAACGGCAACGATGCCATTAATTCTAATTATTCTTGCAACCGTCATTAAGTACATCCTACCGGACAGTAATTTCATTAGTATTTTCCTGCAATTTATCGGTAGTCCTGACATGGCAATGATTCTCTCACTAATTTTGGCGATCTTTACGCTTGGCATTAAACGTGGTACCAAGATGAAAAAGATTGGCCAGTCAATGGAAAATGCCATTAAGCAAATTGCTATGATGCTCTTAATCATTGGTGGTGCTGGTGCATTTAAGCAGGTGCTTGTAACAGGTGGTGTGGCAAATGATATTTCATCATTGTTCATTCACTCCAACATTTCACCACTAATCGCTGCTTGGCTTATTCCCGCACTTCTTCACTTCTGCCTCGGTTCAACTACGGTAGCTGCCTTAACTGGTGCCGGATTGGTTGCTCCACTTGTTGCCGGTACTGGTATCAGTCCGGTACTAATGGTTCTTGCTGTCGGCGCTGGTTCAACATTCGGTGATCACGTTAACGGTGCCGGATTCTGGATGGTTAAGGAATACTTTGGCTTGAGTCTTAAAGAAGCACTGGCAACTTGGAGTGTCTTAACCTGTGTAACTTCAATCATTGGGCTATTAGTTGTCCTGTTCCTATCACTCTTTATTTGAAAATAGTAAGCATGAAAATTCAGAAAGTGGTTAAAAATATTCTCACCCCTGTTAGGTAATGTTCTAGGTTACCTAACAGGGGTATTTTTTCTCCGTGGTGCTACTGACCAGCTTGAATTAGGAATATAAAAAAATCCCCGTTACCAAAATAGTAACGGAGATTTCTATTTTATAAGACTAATAAATTAAGCACGTGACTTGTAGCTGCCATCAGTAGTGTTGATGATCAGCTTGTCACCAGTCTTGATGAAGGCTGGGACGTTAACAACTAAGCCAGTGTTCATCGTAGCAGGCTTACCACCGCCATCGATAGTGGCACCCTTGATCATTGGTTCAGTTTGAGCAACAGTCATTTCAACAGTAGTTGGTAATTCAACACCGATGATGTCACCGTTGACAAAGTTCAAAGTGATGTTCATGTTTTCTACCAGGTAGTTACGGTCATCCCCCAGTTGGTCATGTGACAGGGTGTATTGTTCGTAGTTTTCCAGGTCCATGAATACGGCAGAGTCACCTTCGTCGTAAAGGTATTGCGCATTACGCTTGTCAACGTTAACTTGTTCAACCTTTTCTGATGGACGCATAGTCGTGTGAACAATTGAACCAGTCCGTACATCTTGGATGTCCATTTGCATCAAAGTGTTACCCTTACCTGGCTTGTGGTGGTTGATTTGCAAAACCTTTAACAGCTTGCCGCCACGTTCAAATACCATACCTTTTTTCAAATCGATTGTTTGAATCATTGTAAAAACACCTTCATTATATATTTTTTCTTTGTCCGGTCTGCTTGCCGTCCATGCAGTTACCGGAACGCTTTTTACGGCCTGATCAGGCTACCAGGCCATAGCACATTATCCATTGTATCACATTCAGCCCTTTTGCTATACGCTTAATGCTGTCAATCACATAAAAAATCCGTTACCTCCATCATCTGATGAAGTAACGGATTTTTATTTTTAAGAATTAATCCATCTTAACGTAGGACTTAATAGCTTGCCGTTGGTCCATTGCCTCGTAAGCCGCTTGAATATCATCCAGGGCAAAAGTCTTAGTGAAGACCTTACCAGGATTAATTTCACCATCAAGAACAGCCTTCAAAAGCACTTCCTTGTCATAGGTGGTAACTGAAGCAGGTCCACCAGCAACAATGGTGTTCTTATAAAATGGCGTCGTCATGTCTTGCTTTGGCGTGTGTGGCAGGCCAACCCGACCAACAATTGCGCCCGGACGGCCAACCTTCATTGCAGTGTCAGTGGATTGTTCAGTCCCAACACATTCAAGTACGGCATCCGCACCAGCACCATTAGTCAAATCCATGATTGCCTTAACCGCTTCGTCACCACGAACAGCGACGTTGTCGGTTGCACCAAATTCCTTAGCAAGGGCTTGCCGATCTTCGTGACGACTAGTGGAGATAATCTTCTTAGCACCACGCATCTTGGCAGCGATAATTGCACAAAGACCAACAGCACCGTCACCCATGACTACCACTGTATCACCGGCACCAACATTAGCAACCCGGGCAGCGTGGTAACCAGTTGCCATTACATCAGCCAAGGTCAGCAGTGACTTCTTCATCCCTTCACTGTAGTCATCAGGTTGGCCAGGAATCTTAACCAATGCCCATTGACCATGTTGGAAACGAATGTATTCAGCTTGCACACCACTGGAGAAGTTGTCAGTGTGGTCTTGGCATGAACCATCAAAGCCGGCCCGGCAGGCAGCACAGTGACCGCAACCGTGGGTAAATGGTGCAATGACAAAGTCACCAGGCTTAACCGTGGTAATGTCGTCCCCCACTTCTTCAACAATTCCAATTGCTTCGTGACCGGAGTTTTCGGAATGTGCTTCAACTGGGTTGATACCCCGGAAGTTCCAGAGGTCAGAACCACAGACACAGGCACGAAGGACCTTAATAATCACGTCATCTGGTTTTTGGATGGTTGGCTTATCAACGTCCTTTAGTTCCATTTGTCCTTTACTAGCGAAAAAAGCTTTTTTCATCGTTCAAGTCTCCCTTCTATTTGTCTGAATTGTAACTAATTACGGGAGAAAAGGATAATACTTTGATTTGATCGCTAGTCATACCTTAAATGCATACTTAAATTTCTTGAGGAACCGCCACACCAAGTTCTTTCCCGATAGTTGAAATTTCCTCGTAGGTCTTGTCATCAATTGAAACGCCGCCCTGCTTATTTTCCTTCAGGTAGCGGTATTCACGGTCACCAGGAACCCAGGTCTTCTTGCCAGGAATGTGCTCAAGGCCCCGAATCCGGTTAAGCATTGCTGTTGCATCGGCCTTCAAAGTTTCTGGGTCACCGAAGAAGGCAGGGTCAAAGGCAAAGAGGAACTGGCTAAAGTCGTGCTTCCCGCTGACCGTATCGGCCGAAATAGAACCCTGGGCCAAGATCCCGGTCAATAATTCAACCACAATGGAGTTACCCATCCCCTTGTAGTTAGCATTGACTTCCTTATTACCACCAAGGGTGACCAGGCCACCGCCCCGTTGTTCGCCCTCGCTAAAGGCAGCTGTTGCCAGAATGTCTTCAGCCTCTTTCGGGTCCTTAACCACTTTCCGGTCCTTGTCTATAACCCATTCACCAGGCAATTCTTGGCCCTTCTTGTCAGCCACTTGGATCTTACCACCGGCAACGGCCGCCGTTGCACCATCAAACATGAACGGGTGTGGACTAGCGGGGAAGCCAAAGGCAAAGGCGTTTGACCCCAAGAAAGCTTGGGTGGCATTAGTTGGCACTACCAATGGCCGGGTATTTGTCAAAGCAATCCCGACTAAGCCAGCAGCAAGTGCCTTCCGGGCATAGTAACCAGCAATCCCGAAGTGGTTAGAATTCCGTACGACGGCAATCCCAACGCCGACC
This sequence comes from Limosilactobacillus viscerum, assembly GCF_947387525.1. Lineage (GTDB taxonomy): Bacteria > Bacillota > Bacilli > Lactobacillales > Lactobacillaceae > Limosilactobacillus > Limosilactobacillus viscerum. The sequence goes on along the minus strand of NZ_CANDNW010000002.1, from coordinate 35,392 downwards.
TTCTTTGCCTTTTCAATTACCTTATCCATGGCAAGGTTGGCAGCAATTTGTCCCATGTTTTGGTTAGCATCGACAAGAACGGAGCCCGGTAATTCACGAACTACTTTTGGTTGCTTGGTTGGGACAATCGTTCCGTCCTTAATCATCCGCCGGTACCACGCTAACCGTTGGATCCCGTGAGAGGAAATCCCCCGTAAGTCCGCATCAACCAGGGTATCGGCCAATAATTGACCATCCTGTTGAGAAAAGCCCAGCTTATCAAACACCGTCTCCAAATACTTCCGTTCGTCTTCTGCTTTTACACGCATGCTCTTCCACACCTTTCTAAATAAAAAACGTCCCCGTGCAAACTGCACAAGGACGACGACCGTGGTACCACCTATTTTCACTATTATTAATAGCCTCTAATGATGGGGTAACGGTCATCGCCCGGGAATGTAGCTTGCACCCATTCCAGTCCAATGAGTTCATTTCATGGGAACTACCAATACACCTTTCCAGCTCCCAGTGCTCTCTTTAGTCGGTACATTCTCACTACTATTCTCATCTATTTTTAATTATTTAAACTGTATTTTAATCTGATTGAGGTAAAAGTCAAGAAGCATCTTTTTAATTTTTTCTGCTCCACCCATCAATGCCTTACTTCATGCCCTTTCCGGATGTTGTTTACTAATTAATTACCAAAAATTGCTTGTAATTGAAAACGGTATCATTTACAATACAACTGTAAACAGTTTTATAAAATCGTTTTATTAAATGTATATTGGAAAAGGTCGGTTAATATTGAAAAAGTACTTTGCATACGCGTTAGGGACCTTTGGCCACGATGCGTTTTATAATACTCTCAGCATTTATTTCATGATGTTCATCACTAGCCAGCTTTTCACCAATTCAACTGATAGTAAGATGGTCGGTATTGTTACTTCAATCATCGTTATTATCCGGGTCGGTGAAATCATGTTTGACCCAATGATTGGTGGGATCGTTGATAATACGAATACCCGCTGGGGAAAGTTCCGGCCATGGATCTTTACCGGTTCACTTGTGGCCTCAATTGGGTTAGTATTTCTCTTCTCCGATTACTTTGGCCTCGCCTGGAGCAACCCAATCGTGTATTTAATCCTGCTTGCTGTTAGCTTTTTAATCATTGACGTCTTCTACTCATTTAGTGATATTGCTATTTGGTCAATGCTCCCTGCTGTCAGCATCGACAATAAGGTGCGGACTAACTTTGGAACAGCCTCACGGATTGGTTCTACTTTAGGGGCCCAAATTGTTATTGTAATTATCACTCCTGCCATTATGCTATTTTCACACCTCTTTTCTGGGGTTACAATGGGCCAGGAAACGCGTGCCGGTTGGATGGGTTACGTCCTAATCGTTGCCGTTCTCTGTACTGGTGGGGCAATTATTACCTGCTTGAATATTAAGGAACAAAAGAACCTTATCCGTTCTAATACTAAGCATACCCGCTTAAAGGATATCTTCCGTGCAATTGGTAATAACCACCAGCTGTTGTGGATTGCTGCTTCATACTTCCTATTTGCCTTTAGTTACGTTGTCACTAACTCATTATTAATGTATTACTTCACTTACCGGTTGGGGAACGCTGCGGCTTATACCTGGGTAGGTGTGATCACTTGTATTTTAGGTGTATTCTCCGTTTCACTGTACCCATTCCTTGAAAGAATAATCAAACGGAAGGCAATTTACGTTGGCGGGATTGCCTTTATGCTGATCGGCTACGTTATTTTCCTCTTTGCCGGTCAAAGTCTGCACTGGGTTTTGACCGCCGTGGCATTCTACTTTGTCCCTTACCCACTAATTTTCTTGGCCACTCTTATGACTATTACTGATAGTGTGGAATACGGTCAACTAGTCAATGGTACCCGGAACGAATCCGTTACGCTTTCCGTTCGGCCACTAATCGATAAGTTAGCCGGTGCCGCTTCTAATGGGATTGTCGGCCTTGTTGCCGTTGCCGCCGGAATGACTGGGAATGCTAAGCCAAGTGATATTAGTGCCCATGGTATTATGGAATTCAATATGTTCATGTTCTACATTCCAATCGTCTTGTTGATCATTGCGGCACTCCTATTCTTCTTTAAGGTTACACTCACTGAAGAAAAGCACGCCGAAATCGTTAAGGAACTAGAAAAGCGGCTTGAAAAGTCTAAGCAAAGCGCTAAAAATGCATAAATTTTGAAGTCTAAAAAAGCACGGGGTGCACATCCTCGAGTATAAATAGGCCCAGAGTTCGTCATTTGACGGGCTCTGGGCCTTATTTTGTGTCACGATTTCTCTATTTTTTAAATTTCCTTCAGCTTGTCATCAATAAACGGAATCGCCGCGCCGATGGCAACCGCATTATCCGCAACTGTCCCAACCCGAAGGTAGTCCTCATCTTCTGGGAAAACCGAAATCTTGTTAAGCCGGTTACGCAGTTCTTGAAGGATCTGCTGGTCGATATACTTACTCAGCCGGCCACCAATCACGATCGGAATATCAATAAACATGTGCAAATTATAAATTGCGTCCGCCAAGTAGTCTAGGTATTCCGCAAAACGCTTAACAACCTTCTCGTCTCCTTGCTTAAGACTAACAAAAAAGCTATCCAGTGTTTCCGTCTGGGCTAACAACGATGAAAGCGAGCAATAGGTTTCAATACAACCTCGACGGCCACAGTAACATTGCCGACCGTTACGGGGATTAATGCTGATATGCTCCATTGTCCCATCACGGCCCATCGTGCTCTTCAAGATCTGGCCGTCAATGATAACCGCAGTTCCAATATGCTCACCAATCGACAGGACTATTCCGTCCGTAGAATTAGCCGCGTACTCGGCAGTGGCAACACAGTCCGCATCATGGTAGAAACGAATTGGAAATGGCAGGTATTGACTAAACAAGCTGGTCTTCATCCCCGAACAGTCGAGAATTTTCCCCCATAAAACGGTACTACCGGTACTATCAATCAAGCCCTGGATCCCAATTCCAGCACCAAGTACCCGGTCTTCCTGGTAGCCATTATTTTGTAGCACCCGCAAAACATTGTTACAAAGTGCTGACGCATAGTGATCATCATTGGCAAATGGCAAGTTGACCGTACGAATTGTCAGCACTTCGTTTTTTAAATTAATTACTGCAATTGTCGCGTAGTTTTTAAATACTTCAATTCCGACACTGAGGAAGGCGTTGGGGTTAACAGAATACGCCGTTGCACGCCGCCCAATCTTGGACTCTAATTGACCATCCTTTGAAATTAATCCTTGGTCCAGCAGCTTATTGAGGTTGCTCGTAACCGTCGGCAAACTCAAGCCGAGTTCCTCAGCAATCATTTGTTTTGACAGCTTCTCGCTATCCATCAGCAAGTGGTAAATATTAGAATAGTTCGAACGCTGGATTGATTGCATCGTTTTCGTTCGCATTATGCCCCTCCCATATCTTTTTTACTTCTTTCTAGTTTAGCATAACTAGCGCCATGAAGCGATTAGTCACTATTTTTCAACTATAATTTTGGAACCGATTTCAAAAAAAGTGTTGACATTTCCTGTAAGCGGTTGTAACCTAAAAAGTGAATTAATCAAAGTCATTTTATAAAATTAAATTAGTTAATTAAAATGGCCCCTTAATCAAATCATCTTACGAGGAGGAATCTCTTATGGGAATTTTAGATCGTATGCGTCTAGACGGTAAGGGTATCTACGTTACCGGTGGTGCACAAGGTTTAGGTAAAGCAATGGCCACTGGTCTTGCCGAAGCTGGTGCTAGTGTTGCAATTGTCGACATCAACAAGGAAAAGGCAGAAGCAACTGCTAAGGAAATTGCTGACAAGACTGGTCAAAAAGTCATCGCCGTCAAGACCGATGTCACTAAGCCAGACGAAGTTGAAGCAATGGTTAAGACTGTTGCTGACCAACTTGGTAGCTTGGACGCAGCCTTCAACAACGCAGGAATGTGCTTGAACGTTCCTGCCGAAGAAATGTCATATGAAGATTGGCTCAAGGTTGTTAACCTGAACTTGAACTCAGTCTTCCTTTGTTCAACCGCTGCTGGTCGGTACATGTTAAAGCAAGGACACGGTTCAATTATTAATACCGCATCTATGTCAGCACACATCGTTAACCGGCCACAACCACAATGTTCTTACAACGCAACTAAGAATGGTGTTATTCAACTTTCTAAGTCATTAGCCATCGAGTGGGCTAAGCGGGGCGTCCGGGTTAACACCATCAGTCCTGGTTACATGGGCACTGACTTAACTCTTAGTTCACCAGACCTGAAGCCACTGATTAAGACCTGGAACGACTGGGCACCACTTGGCCGTCTTGGTAAGCCAGAAGAATTACAAGGAATGGCCGTTTACTTGGCAAGTGATACCAGTAGCTTCTCCACCGGTGAAGACTACCTGATCGATGGTGCCTTTACTGCTTGGTAAAAGCTACCTTTAAGAAAAAGGAGTATGAGTAAGCATGGACTATTTAATTGGAACAGACATTGGGACATCAGGAACCAAAAGTATTTTAATGGACACCAAGGGAAACTTGATTGCCCAAGACCTTGAAGAATATGACGTTTTAACACCCCATCCCCTGTGGGCCGAACAATGGCCAGACGTATGGCTAAATGCTGTTAAAGCTTCCATCCGGAAAACGGTAGAAGAAAGCAAGGTTGACCCAAAGGACATTAAGGGAATCGGAATTAGCGGTCTGTACGGTGGTTCTGGAATCCCCGTTGATGAAAATATGGAACCTGTCCGCCCAGCATTAATCTGGATGGACCGGCGGGCTTCCGAAGAGACTAAATGGGTTAAAGAACACATTGATACCAAGCGTCTAGCTGAAATCACCGGTAACGACGTCGTTGACCCTTATTACGGTTACACTAAGGTACTGTGGATTAAAAATCATGAACCGGAAAATTGGAAGAAGACGAAACTATTCCTTCCACCAAACAACTATGTTATCTACAAACTAACCGGTAAGGTATCAATCGACTATTCCGCTGCCGGAAATATCGGTGGTTTCTATGACATCAACAAGGGTACCTGGTCGAAGGAAATGATGTCAGCAATGGGTGTTCCAGTTGATAAGATGCCCGAAAAATTTGTTGACGCAACTGAAATTGCTGGTTTAATTACTGAAGAAGCTGCCAAGGAACTTGGCGTCGCTGTGGGCACTCCAGTAATTGCCGGTGGTGTCGATGTCGGTGCGGCCAACATTGGAATGGGTGTCTTTAAGCCCGGTCGGTACGTTGCCGCAATTGGTTCTTCCATGAATGCCGCATTAGTGAGTGAAGAGCCAATTAAGGGTAAGGGCCTCATTGTTTGGCCATACCCTTACAAGTCACGGCACCTGGTCTACAACTTCAGTGGTTCCGCCACTGCTGGTGCTATTACCAAGTGGTTCCGTGATAATCTTGGCCTCCTTGAAAAGGGAGTTCAAGAAAGCGGCGGCGACAATGCTTATGTCACGCTTGGTAAGGAAGCGCATGATATCCCGGCTGGTAGTCATGGCCTGGTTGTTCTTCCATACTTCATGGGTGAACGGGCACCAATTTGGAACTCCGATGCTAAGGGGCTAATTTTTGGCCTGTCACTAGTTCACACCAAGGCTGACATTTTCCACGCATTCCAGGAAGCTGTTTGCTATGCTTTACGTAACAGTATCGAGAGTACTGGTAAAGACCTCGGTGATTACATCGTCATCGCTGGTGGGGTTACCAATTCGCCGGACTGGGTTCAAATGTTTGCTGATGTCACAGGATACGCTGTGCGGACACCAATTGATGATGCCGAAGCAAACCTTGGTGATGTAATGCTTGCTGGATTAGCAACAGGAACCTTAACCGTTGATGAAGTTCAGAAGTGGCAAGTTCTCGGTGATAAGGTCGAACCACGGAGAGCCCAACATGAAGTTTACAATCACTATTACCAACTCTACCGGGACTTATACAAAGACCTCGGCAAGGACATGCATACATTATCCACGCTAACTAAGTAACTAACTACAATTCAGACAGTAAATAATCGCTTTCAAGATCCAAATATGTAACTCCTTACTTTTTCACAGAGTGAAGTCCATGACAAGTGCCATAATTGTCATGGACTTTTTATTTTCTCCCCCTTTGACTCCCTTAGAATTGCTCCATATAATAATTCATGTTATTAATCACTTAAAATGGAGGGTTAGCATGCATAAATCAGTAAAAATTCCCCGTAAGGTCATCGCGGCTGTTGTGGCAACCGGCTTAATGTCATTTTGCGGAGTCATCGTTGAAACAGCGATGAACATTTCATTTCCTAAACTAATGGCCGAATTCAACGTCACGACCAACGTTGTCCAGTGGATGACATCCATTTACTTATTAATCGTTGCCATCATCGTTCCCCTCTCCGCCCTACTGAAAAAGAGTTTTCCAACAAAGAAGATCTTCCTCGTTGCTAACCTTCTCTTCATCAGCGGGGTCGTGATTGACGGGTTGGCACAAAACTTCCCATTACTGTTGCTTGGCCGGGCCATCCAGGGGGTTGGAACTGGAATTGCCCTTCCACTGATGTTTAACATCATCATGGAACAGGTCCCCCGGGAAAAGATTGGGCTGATGATGGGCTTTGGTAACCTCATTACCGAGATTGCTCCCGCAGTTGGGCCAACTTTTGGCGGGATTGTGATTGCCAGCCTTGGTTGGCGGTGGATTTTTATTATTCTCCTGCCCTTCCTGGTCATTTCCCTTCTTGCCGGTATCTGGGGAATCCAGCAAAAGTCAGCCATCGAACGGCAACGCTTTGACCTCGTCAGCTGCCTACTGATCGCCATCATGTTTACGGGCCTGGTAGTCGGTTTTAGCAACCTTTCCAGCACCCCACTCATCAGCCTCATGAGCGGTGGAATGCTGTTAATTGGTTTGGTTGCAATGGCATTGCTCTCCTGGCGGTCGCTTTCCATTAGCCAGCCGGTTTTAGAGTTCCGCCTTTTTGCCAACCACCGTTTTGCTGGGCATATCTTGATTTTCTTCTTAACACAGATGTGTTCACTCGGTTTCGCTTTCCTCTTGCCAAACTACATCCAGCTGGTTAACCATAATTCAGCGCTAATCGCGGGGTTAATCGTCATGCCTGCTGGTATTGGTGGCGCTGTCTGTGCCCCAATTGGCGGGCGCCTGCTCGATAAATTTGGTCCCCGGAAGCCAATCGTAACTGGTTCCTGCCTGATGCTTCTTGCGATTCTGTGTTTTGCACTGATGGCCCACCACCTCAGCAACCTCTTCATTACGATTGTCTATGTCTTCTACATGGTCGGCATGGGAATGCTGATGGGAACCGTCATGACCTCCGCCCTTGCTAGCCTTCCAAAGGAACAATCACCGCAAGGGAACGCCATTTTGAACACCCTCCAGCAATTTGCCGGTTCTATGGGAACTTCCCTAGTTGCCATGATTGTTGCCAAGAGCCAGGTTGGCGTTGGTAAGACTCCTGCTGCCACGGCGACGGGAACCGCTCATGCCTTCTTGTTGATGTTGGTATTTGCTGTCATTATTCTTTTAAGTGTGTTGAAGTTCATTCCAAAGAGATTAGCCAAATAAAGCCTTATAAATAAGAAGGAGCAAGGCAGAAATCGTAACTGACTTCTGCCTTGCTCCTTCTTATTTTTTCACCAGATATTACAGTTTATCTTTCAATGAAGAACTAACCCGCAACTTTACCGGTAAATTATGACTACCGGTGACGGTCTCACCATTAATTTCTTTTTGCAGTATGCTGACCGCTGTCTTCGCCATTGCGTCCAGCGGCTGGACAATTGTTGATAGTTCCGGAACAATCCGAGTCGTTGTTGGCACCCCATCATAGCCAATTACCTGAATGTCATCCGGCACCGCCACGCCCCGTTGTCGCGCAACCTGGAGCAGCTGGATGGCATCCATGTCGTTACTAGTGAAGAAGCCATCCGCTTCAGGGTGTTCATCAAAGATCCGGTTAAAGAACTGGTGCATTAACGCCGGTTTACTATCAAAGTCAATCTTATACGTGATCGGCTCCAGGCCATACTCTTTCATTACATCCTGGTAGGCTTGCTGACGGAGGTAGTCCCGCTTATTAAACCGCTCAACACTATCCGTGTGAATAATATGGGTGGCACCACGCTTAATCAGTTCTTCCGTTGCCAGGCGTCCACCCGCGTAGTTATCGGAACTGACATTTGGAATCGTCGACCGGAGATAACGGTCAACGGAAACAATTGGCAGGTTAGCATTTTGGTATTCCGGAATTTGCTGCTGGTGGTTGTGGGTGGCAATCACCAGGCCATCGACTTGTCGAGCCAGCAACTGTTGGAGGTATAGCCGCTCCTTTTTAATATCATTTTCGGCATTGCCAATCAGCACCTTGAAGCCGGCATTAAAGAAGTAGCGCTCCAGCTTAAACGTCAATTCCCCAAAGAATGGGTTAGCCACGGTAGGCACCAAGATACCAATCGTCATCGTCCGCTGGGACTGCAGCTGACGAGCAACTGTGTTTGGCCGGTAGTTGAGCTTTCGCATAGCTTCTTCAACCTTATTAATTGTCTTCTCGCTTAGGTAGCCGCGGCGGTTAATTACCCGTGAAACGGTCGTCGGTGAAACACCGGCTAGTTCCGCCACATCCGTCATTTTGGGTTGGTTCATAACAAATTCCCTCATTTTCAATCAGTTTCATCATTTTCCATTATAACCTTAACCAGCAAAAGATGACCAATACGCATTGTTTTTGATTAAAGAGCAATCATCATACTACAGCTAAATAATTCATTGATCCTTCAATCTTTCCATTAACTTTTGATTTTCGTTGAATAAGTAATTAATTAGCGCTATCGTTTTTGGGCTAACCTCTTCTTTTTCAGGACGGATTGTTTTCTTCTCTGGTAAAATCTTTTTTTCTTTATCATTCCTAGTTAAATTGCGGAACTTTGATGTCTCTCTCGCGTCTTTCATCTGACCACCTCGTAAGTACATTATATTAATTCTCTGTTCCAGAGAAAATACTCAAAAGCCCCCTAAGCCAGCCAAAAAGCCAACTTAGAGGGTTAATTAAAATACTTTTTAACTATTCACGTTCAAGTGGTTGACCGTTAACTTCTTGGGTATCCTTCCGCAGAATAATGAAGGCATAAATTGCAGCGCAGATGACAATTGCGGAAATTACCAGGAAGGTTGCACGGTAGCCAATGTGGTCATGAAGCATCCCCAATGGTGTGGAGAAGACAATTTGTCCAATCTGACCAGCGATTTGACCAACAACCATGTACATGGTAGCTGAAAGCCGAGTATCAAAGTGAAGTGTCAGGTAACGGAACATTGCCAGAGCAAAGATAGCCGTTTCTGGTGCGTGGAACAACTTAACGATTGAAATTCCAACCGGACTGACAACCAGACCACAAAGTCCGATCCGCAAGAACATGATTGTTACCCCAACCATCAAGGTCCGACGAACACCAATCTTCTTCATGATCCATGGAACAATCGCCATCATGATGGCTTCCAAGAAGACTTCGATGGAATTCAAAATCCCGTAAGCCGTGTTCCCTTGTGCCGCTGTCTTAAAGAACTGGGTGAAGAATTGTGGGAACATCTGCTGGTCAAAGACCGTGTAGAATGAACCACTAAAGATAATGAAGATTACTAATTCCCACAACTGCTTCATCTTGAAGACGCCAAGGATTTCCTTAAAGCTTGGCTTGTCAGCATCGTGTTGCTCTTCGGACTTATTTTCGTAAGCTTTAATTTGCTTCTCACTCTTCGTCCGACCGAAGCACATTAACAAGAAGGTAATAAAACTGACCCCACTACTTAACCAAAAGACAATGTATGGACTAATCGTAAAGAGATAACCAGCACAGAGGGCAGAAACAGCATAACCGAATGACCCCCAAGCACGGGCCCGACCATATTCAAAGCTGTACCGCCGGCTCATCCGTTCTGCCAAGGCTTCAAAGGTTGGTGAAGCAGCCAGGAAGGCAAATGACAGGTACAGTGACCCAAGAAAGGCACCGAGGATGAAGTTGGAGTGAAGCAATGGTGAGTAAACCCAAGTGAAGAATGGGCCGAGCAGCATTTCGAGGATAGTAACCCCGATCAGTAACCGCCGCTTAATCCCCAGCTTATCTTGAATTGAACCATAGACAAACATTAATACCAAGGTAATAGCGGAGTCAAAGGTGTAAATCAAACCTACTTTAGCACCGGAAAAGCCAAGATCATTGGTCAGCCAGATTTGGAAGAAGGACCACCAAATCCCCCAAGCAGTAAAGAATAGTAATAGGCTTAACGAACTTTCAATATAAAATGAATTCTTAAATGCAGATAATTTACTCTTTTTCATGATGCTACCTCGTTTTCTACTTCAAAGCATAATTTTCTGCCATCAATGAAATTTGATGATCACTCGTCAGTTGGTAACTAACTGGGCCATCAGCGTAGTAACGGTCAGTAAATGATACCCAGCCATTATTGATAAAGACTTCCACGGAACTGGTATCGACGAAAATCCGCAGATTCATAATACCAGCAGGTACAGATGCATAACGTTTACCATCTTGGCCACGCCGGTTAAGTACCACTTCACCATCACGGTAAGTAATACTTAACAATGCTCCTTGACTATCATTAAGCTGCCAGCTTAATTGACCATCAGTTGCTTCAGGGAAGGCAAAGTTAAATTCACTGTGCTGTGGATCTGACATCTCCAGTTTTGTTGTTCCGTCGATAGTCAGTTCACCATCAAGATCGGGGTGAGCACGTAGCTTTTTCATTTCCCGTACCGGCTTGTTATACAAGTGGCCATCGACAATCGACAATTCCCGTGGGATGGTTAAGATTCCAGCCCAGCCGTCAGCCTTTTCTGGCATCTCTTCATTAAATGGACTCGTCCAGGCAATCATAACCCGCCGTTTATCTGGTGTTTCAAAAGTCTGGGTAGCGTAGAAGTTATGCCCCTTATCAAGCTCTTGAAGGTCGGAACCGTTGAACTGGCAGTTGGCATAATCTAATTGACCAATTGAGTAACATACCTGAGAGAGGTTCATGAAGTTCTTCCCAGTTGATTCTAGGCCCATCGGTGAACACAGTAGAACGTCTTGACCATTGAGGTGGAAGAAGTCTGGACATTCGAGCATCTTACCAGTATTCTTAACGGTTTTCGTGTCAAACATTGTTCCAACTTGTTCCCAGTGAAGCAAGTCTGTTGACTGGTACAGTAAGATTCGACCATGGTTAGTCTTCTTTTCACGACTCCCTAATACCAAGTAATACTTGCCATCATGTTGCCATACCTTAGGATCACGGAAGTCTTGCGCGTTATCATCTGGGGCACTGATTACTGGGTTGCCCTCGTACTTTGTAAAGTGGATACCATCATCGCTGTAAGCCACGTTTTGGTTTTCCCAGAAGTGGTCGAGGTCGCCATCGCCATAATAGTGGTGACCAGTATAAATCAGGTAAAGTCGGTCATCCTTAACAATAGCTGAGCCAGAGAAGCAACCACCTGAATCTTCCGGATCACCAGGCACTAAGGCCACGGGAAGTTGTTCCCAGTGAATAAGGTCCTTGCTACGGACATGTCCCCAGTGCATTGGCCCCCATTCAGCGGAATACGGGTGATACTGGTAAAAGACATGGTAGTAACCCTTGTAGAAGCAGAGCCCATTAGGGTCATTAAGCCAGCCACCATTCGTCGCAATATGGTATGCGGGACGGTAGCGGTCATTAGTAATATGAATTAATTTTGTCTTATCAATTTCCTGCGTCATAGTTGATATACCTTTCTTTTGATGTATTAACGCTTTCATGTTGAGATACTACACTTTGTGACTGTTTATGTCAAACGTATGACATATTTTTATGGCACATTGTGTCATACGTTTGACATATAATCGCTTGGCGCTCTAGGAAAGTGGTAATTAAAAAATTTTTTAGATTTTTTTGTTAGCGCATTCTTTTTTCACAATTGAAAACAGCTTTAAACAAAAAAATCGCCATCCGGTTTCCCGGACAGCGACCAATAAATAATGGAAAATTAGTTTTCCTTTTTAGCGTTTTCCATTGCCTTCATGATTGAAGGATTCTTTGAGTGACAATCCTTAATCATTTGGATGTCTTCTTCACTTAATTCAACGATGTACTTAGCCATAACCCTTATCCCTCGCTTTCTTAAATTAACTATACTATAACACGTTTCTTTAGAAATGAATTGGCGGTTTTTAATAATTAACTAATATCCTTTTTCTGTCAACCGGATACTGCACAAAATTTTCATATAAAGAAATTTATTTAACATTTTTATATTAGATTTCAAGTACCGGTTTGCATAAAGTTTCACTATAATTTTTGCTTGGCTTAAGTAGAAATGGCTTCCTTACAACTAGTAAAACCTTTAACTAAAATGATATGATCATTCACGCATTTTAATTTTAGCTTTTTCAATTAAATTCTATTATTTAGGGGGATTTCAACAATGGGTAAGAGGCTAAACACCTGTACCTTATTCGTATGTGCAATTGCATTAGGGACAATTGCAGTCAGCCAGGGAGATATCCATGCTGATACAACAGCAACTACTGAAAGCATTAGTAATAACAAATCCATTATTCCAGCTTCTGATAATGCAGTAGCAGTTTCTACGCTTTCAGCAAATGCCAGTTCAGAAACGACACCAGCAACCAATCATGGTCAAGATGTTAGTGACAACATCACTGGCATCTCAACCTCATCTAGTGCCGGTAGTGAACCACGTGATGGTTCTTACATGAATATTCGAGTGGAATTCGATGAACACCAGCATAAAATTCATAACAACGACCAAATTACGGTTAACTGGCCAACTACCGGTAACGTATATGGGATGGGCGCCCAAAAGAATCTCAACCTCACTATCAACGGCCAAAATGTAGATGGCCAGGACGTTACTTTTGAAAATGGTGCCGTTCTCAACGTTGAGAATAACCAGGCTGTAATTACTTTCACCCACCCAGCTTTGGATACCTTAAAGAATGTTAAGGGGTGGGCCAGCTTTGAAGTTCAGGTCCGCAACGATGGCAATGGTGGTACATTCCACGTTAATGGTGGTAACAGTTCTGCCGATATCAACTTTAAACCGATTGATCGTACTCCATCGGCGCCACAAGAAGATGACCGCTTCTACTACAAAACCGGTGACATTTTACCAAGCATGACTGACCGTGTTCGGTGGTTTTTAAACATCAATATACATAGCCGGTACGCTGATGGTCCCGTTTTTGTTAAGGATCAAATCCAGGCAGGACAAGAGCTCGATACAGATAGTTTTGATATTACGGTTAACAATCAGAGCCACTATTATGGCAAAGACGCTATCCAAGACTTCCAAAAAGCGTACGATGGGGCAACCATTGAAACCAATAACAACACTATTTTGGTAAACATCCCCGGGAAGTGGGTTTCCTGCAATTATTTTGTCATCCACTACCTGACGAAGATTACTAATGAAAGTCAAGAAAGTTTTTCCAACTTCAGTACCATTTCCTACCACGAACATGGTAAGAATCCGGTAAATGACTTCTCTAGCAGAGATACGAATTATTCGGTTCACAACATTTTAGTGGATGGTGGTGTCTCTGGTGATAAGGATAAGAAAAAGCCAACGGACACAACCGATAAGTCAAAACCTAAGGAAAGTATTCCTTGGACAGCACTTTCACCAGCTAAGAAGACCATCCCTTGGACATCACTTACGCCAGCTAAGAAGACTATCCCTTGGACACCACTTTCTCCGGCTAAGAAGACTACTCCTTGGACCGACTTGAAGCCTAGTAAGAAGCCGACCCCGATTATTCCTCACGATGATTCAAAGATCGAGGTTATTATTCCAAAACAACCGGCAGGAAAGCCAAAGTCAAAGCCTGACGAAAGCATTCCGTGGAAACCACTTACGCCAGCTAAGAAGACCATCCCTTGGACGTCACTTACACCAGCTAAGAAGACTATCCCTTGGACACCACTTTCTCCGGCTAAGAAGACCACTCCTTGGGCGCCACTTTCACCTGCCCAAGAAGAACCACACGAAACTACTGAAGCACCAACCCAGGTTAAGAAGGATGACGTACCAGTAGCAGAAGATGAATCAGCAGTAATTGAAGCAACACCACAAGCACCTGTAACAACTAACGTTAAAGTAACCACTCCCCAAAAATCAGCAGGTGTTGTTGCAGCAGTAAGTACCAAAAATGATCAGCAGGCATTACCACAAACAGGTAACAACAATCATGCCTTGCTGTCATTACTCTTAACACTGCCACTCACTTTCGGACTACTGTTTAAGAAAAAGTTCACTAAATAAATAATACGTTAAAAGGCGCGCAAATCATCTAATTGTTTGCGCGCCCTTTCTATACGCAGATATAAAAAATGGCTTACGAAATATTTATCGTAAGTCATTTTTTAACTCTATTACTGTCTCTTCCGCTTCCCTAATCCGAGAAGACTCATCATTGCAGTTAAGAGACCTAAACCAGCAATCGCGGTTGCATCATTAGCACCCGTTTGTGGCAGCTTATTGTTATTGTCAGCCGGCTTTTCTGCTGGCTTTTCAGGAACTGCCGGGATTTCTGGTTCAGCCGGTGTCTCCGGTCCTGGCGTTGGTTCACCTGGTTCAACCGGTGTTTCTGGTTCGGTTGGTTCTTCAGGTTCATCTGGTACCGTTGGCTCGTCCGGCACAGTAGGTTCGTCTGGCTCTTCAGGCGTATTCTGTGCGGTGTACTTAACAACAAAGTTCAGGTCAGGACTCATGTAAGTAATGTCAGCAGTTGATCCCGCTTCAGCTTGGTCGGCATCGAAGCCCGCAATCGTTGGCGTCGTAATAACCGTAAACTTCTGTGCTGGACTCCAGCTGTCAGAAAGCACTTCATCCGTGAATGGGTTCGTCACGGTCGTCCGGTTGAAGGTCAATTTCTGAATATTAGTTGCAGGCAAGGCTGGCCGGCCCGCCGTAATTCCATCAGCATATTCGTAGCGAATGGTCTGCGTGACCGTCTTTTGTTCAGTGACCGTCGTCTTAGCTGGGGCGTACTTAACCACGTATTCAGTGTTGGCGTCATCATGAGTTACCAATTCATCGCTCCCGGCTTGGGCCAGGTCGTAGAAGTAACCGTTAACCGTTGGCGTTGTCACGATGCTGAAGCGTTGTGGTTCACTCCATCCATCAGAAATAATTGCACCTGAAACTGGGTCCCGCTTAATCGTTTGCGTGAAGGTCAGCGTTTGGACGTTGGTTTCTGGCAGCGCTGGCCGACCTTCCGTGATCCCGTCCGCGTATTCGTAGCGAACCGTCTGGGTGATTGTCTTTTGCGTCTCAGTCGTTTCAGCGTCAAGGTAGTAAACGTCATAGAAGGTGTCAGGACTTTCCTGCGTAACTTCCCCTTCACTACCCGCTTGGGCTTGGTCAAAGAAGTAGCCGTCAATCCGTGGTGTGTCCACGATTGTAAAGTGTTGTGCCGGACTCCATTCGTCACTCAGCACTTCGCCATTCCATGGGTTGAGCAACGTTGTCCGCGTAAACGTCAACGTCTGTACGTTGTTTGCTGGCAACAATGCAGGGTCACCATTAACCCCGTCGGCATAGTGGTAACGAATGGTCTGGGTAACCTTCTTTTCCTCCGTTGTCTTCTTAGCAGGAGCGTACTTAACAACGTAATCACTATCACCGCTTTCGTGGGTGACTGGAGCATCACTACCGGCCTGGGCTTCATCGTAGTAGAAGCCAGCAATTTCAGGCGTATTAACGATCGTGAAGTTTTGGGCTGGGCTCCACGTGTCTGAAATCACTTCATGGGTGTATGGATTTTCAACCACGGTCCGGTTGAAGAGCAATGCCTGTTCATCAGTGTTTGGCAAAGCTGGCCGGCCTTCCGTAACCCCGTCAGCATATTCATAACGTACCGTTTGCTTAACCGTCTTGCTCTCCACAATGGTACTAGTTGGCGCAGCATAGTTAACTACGTAGTACGTATCCATATCATTTGGCACCACGGTCTGGTCGCTACCGGCTTGTGCCTTATCAGCATAGTAACCATTAATAGTTGGCGTTTGGACAAGTTGGAAGTTGCTATGATCTGGTGTCCAACCAAATGAAACCACATGACCCGTAAATGGGTTAGTTCCCAATGTTTCCGTAAAGGTCAAATACTGAATATTATCTTCTGGCAATGCTGGGCGGTTTTGAGTTTCACCATCTTGGTATTGGTAGTGAACCGTCTGGGTGATGACCTTTTTTTCAGTTGTGATCTCTGGAGCAGCGTAGTAAACCACGTACTCAGTATTAGCACTTGCCGCAGTAACCGGCGCAGTGCTACCGGCTTCTGCCTTGTCATAATAGTAACCTTCAATTCCTGGAGTGGTTATCATCGTAAAGTGGTCTTGAGCTGGTGCCCAGTCCGTGGTAGAAATGATCTCCCCAGTTTGTGGGTTCCGATGAATCGTCCGGGTAAACTTCAGGCTTTGAATGTTATTTTCTGGCAGTGCTGGACGATCAGCCGTCACACCATCTTTGTATTCGTAGCGGATGGTTTGGGTGATCGTCTTTTCTTCCGTTGTTTCATTTGGTGCAGAATAAAGGACGACATAGGTCTTACTTGGGGTTGTTTGGGTAACATTATTATCCCCACCAGCTTGAGCTTGGTCAGCGAAGAAGCCCGGAATTTCTGGCGTCGTAACCACGGTAAATTGTTGTGGTTGGTCAGGCGTCCAGGTATCAGAAAGCACCTTCCCCGTAACCGGGTTAGTAATAACGGTGTGGGTAAAGGTTACACTCTGAACGTTGTCGCTTGGCAATGTTGGCCGGCCCGCGGTAACCCCATCGGCGTACTTATATTGAACCGTTTGAGTAACTTTAACATCTTCAGTATTAACAACAACCCGCCGGTATTGAACAAGGGTATCAGCACCCGGGTTCTCAGGGTTAATCGTTGCCTGACTAGGATCTGCTAATACCCATCCTTGGGAGGTCAAGTCTGGTGAATCAGTTGCAGCAGCCTTGTGAGCATCATTTGCATCATTGTTATAAATCGGTTGTGATGCGCCAGAAATAACGTTCCCGTTTTCGTCAACTGGAATGATGTGGCCAAGGTCAGCATAAATCAACTGAACACTGTTGGTCCCGGGGACATACGGGTTCCGAGCTAAGGTACCGTTGCTAAATTGCTTGACTTGTCCTTCCGGAACAGTCAGCGTTTCAGTCTTTTGGTTTGGCCGCAACAATGAAATGTTCATCGTACCTTGTGGGTCAAGGAGTTAATAAATCAAGGTTTGGGATACAGACCGGTCCCAGTTGTACAAGGTCTTTTCGTAGTACTTGCCGATTTGGAATTGGGCAATCGTCCCGGCGTAGTCCTTACCATTCGCCGTGTTAGCCAGGCCGTTTGGTTGGTTCGTCAGGTAGTAGCCCGGTAGTACTTGCAAGTAGTTATTAACATTAGTGATGGTAAACTTTTGCCCCGTAATCCCATTAACCGGAACGTTAACTGGGAAGCTACTGTTAGTAGTGTAATTACCATTCTTGTCCTTGTAGATGTATTCAATTGCGGGCGCATTATTGTCTGGTGTGATGTCAACCTTGTCAGAATAGTTGGTGTAGTGCTGGTTTCCCAGTCCGTAAACTGGCGTTACACCACGGGTACTCTTAATTGATAAGGAGGCTGGCACACTAATCTGCTTACCATTGAAGCTTAAGCTAAACGGCGCCGTGTTTGAAACCCGGTAACTATTGTTCCGCGTTGGGTTCGTGATGGGTGCACCTGTATTACCTGCGGAAACATCGACGTACGAACCAGATGGAACCACAATTGCCTGGTAGGCCTTATCATACTGGTCGGTTGTTACGTAAAGGTAGTTGGTCCCCTGTGGGTTAACGGGGTCCACGGAAAGGATCAGCCGTGCCTGCTGACCGTTAATGGTTGTATTAGTCAAGTTAACAATTTGGTAAACGTAGTAAGGCTGTCCAGCAGCGTTCCGACCAACCAGTGAAGCCGCCTTAGTTGGGTAATCATTAGGGTTTGTGACCGCAATTTGAGAAGCTTCACGCGGTGTTGCACTCGTTGCTTCATTAGTATTAGCAGTTGAGGTGGCACTAGCTTGCGCCGCCCTGGTTACCGGCGTGGCAGTTTGATTATTGCTTGGCTGGGTTTGCTGTCCCTGATCCTGGTTCGTGCTTGATAACGAAACGGTGTTGGTACTAGTTAATGAACCAGCATTCTGGTCAACCGACTCTTGGCTAGCAGAATCAGTTGTCGATGGTTGCTGCTGCTCATCAGCGTGAGCAACACTAGCGACCCCCAAAACAGCGGCAGAAACCATGGCAGTCATTCACAGTTTCCCTGCTTTAAACATCTTATAGTGGCTTTTACTTTCCATTCGTAATACTCCCTTAATATAAAATAACTTTTAGTGTATTCTTGTTAATTATACTTCAAATGTAATACACTAATTATTCATTTATTATGAATCGAATAATTAGCTGAATCTGTTTTTCAGTGGATAACAATGGAAACACCCTATTTTTAAGACCTAACTAGAAATTTTTATTTTAAAAATAAATTTAATAATCTTTAGGGTAAACAATAACGTTAACTTATTTGAACTCTCAATTTTATTTTCGATAATAAATTAAAAAATTGAGGCTGGAAAGGAATCTCTCCAACCTCAATTTTTATTTTGAATGCTGTAACCGTGAAAAAGCGGCCCCCGCAAGGATAAGCACCGGCCTATCCAATACCAATGCCGGTCTCAAATTCCTCGAGCCTGAAGTTGATTTTCCCGGTTTCAGCTGATTAATCATTTAACTGAATTAACGCCATTTTTGCTGGTGGGTGTGCTTAAAAAGCAGGACCCGTCGTGCAATTGGCTGGGCGATGAGTCCTTCCACCGCAAATGCAATTGCAAAATTACGCGGCCAATTATTAATGTAGGAGTAAAAGGGCGCCATTGAAATATGTAACTGCCCAATCCACGTCCCCACAATTGTCATTAAGGCGGAAATCATGACAACGTGACAAAGAATATCGATGAGGATCTGAGAATTGAAGCTATCATGCGGATTAACGATCTTATTCTTTAGTTTCGTTGCTGGCTCCTGTGCCAAAGCGACAATCACAATTACTGCTAGCCACATGAACGGGATAATCCGTAAAGTCCGCAAATAATGTGCCCAGCTAAAGCCAATTTCTAGCATCGTAATCATTGGTGCGATTAGGTTAACGGAAATGATTGAGACAATTCCCATAAATAATACTGTTTCGACACCATCACGAGGTAATTTCATATAGACTTCTTCCATGAACCAATTCTCCTTTTTGCAAATAAAAATGGTCCAGCGAGACTAGTATTTAGTCTTGCTGAACCATTATACGCAAAAACTTAATAACGAGAGTATAACAAATTTCATCGAAAAAATCTAATGAAAGTTACTTCCGTACGGTTGCGATGGCGCACAAGAAAGCAACCAATGAAATAACAGCCGTAACAATGCCCAACCAGTTAATCGTTGCAAAAGTGAAGATGAAGCCGAGCACACCGGCAATAACACTTAACCATGCAACTGCCATGAAGAGGTTACGGCTATCGCTAACGTCCTTTGCCTGGTGAGCAGCAATTAAGCCGTAGCCGAACAGGCACAGACCAACGACTGCAAATAAGAACTTCCAGGCACCAGGCGTCCCTTGACTAGAATTATTTTCCAGGTATGAAACCATTGAGGCACCACCACCGAAAAGAAAAATTCCAACCAGATTGCACCAGAACAAAATCCAATTAGTCTTATGCAAGCTATTTTCCATTCTAAAGACTTCCTCTCATAAAATAATCAATAGAACAATTGCTACACCCTTACTGCAACACTTTTACCGGACAAAAGTTAAACGATACGTCTATTAGTTCGGACATTCAGCGGCATGTGTCCCATCAAATGTCATTAAGGGTAAACTGGTTCATCAGTTAAAATAAAAACTCTCCCTGGCGTTTGTGCACATAACGCCGGGAGAGAAATGATTAGTTCTCGTATCCATCAACCTCATTTCGCTTTGGTTTACAATTATTAACTATCGATTTTGTAGTTAAAATTATACCAAAAAGCGTTTAACTGTATGATTGTATTTAGGAAAACTTAAAAATAAAGTTGCGGATAATAATTGAGCAAAAGCATTTAACGCAAATAAGGTCCAGATCCCGGTAACCGTGCCGAACTCTGGACCCCCTATTTGTGCTCACTTCTTATTTCATTACTTCGTTAAAATCTCAACATTCCACGCCTGCAACGTTGGCTGGGCAGTTTCCCCAGTCAGCAGGTCATGGTAATCCTTAAACTTGGCTGGTAGCGACCGTGCTTCATTTCGCATGTTCAAAATGAAGTACAGTTCTTGACCATCCTTTGTGACCCGCTTTGTCACTTCAAGGTCACTATCTTCACCAGCAAGGCCGTGCAAGTCACACTGGTCTACTGCATGGTCAATTACCCGCGATAAGCCATCATGGTCCAGGCGGCTACCAACATACCAAGCCATCCCCTTGCCATACTGGTTTTCCGTCACAGCTGGCGTACCGGCATAGAATTCACTTGTGTACTTCGCAAGCGGGGTTGCTCCTTCAGGATGGATAATGTCACACATAAGGTGGGCATCGTATTCATGGTCGCCAAATGCTACCTTCGTACTCTTTCCCGGCACAATTGCATCGCTTTCTTCAACCCACACACCAGTAACATCCTTCAGTGGTCCTGGATAGCCACCAGTGTAAATGTTGTCAGAGGAATCAACCATTCCCGACATAAAGCTGGTCATGAAGTGGCCGCCATCCTTTACGTACCGGCTAATCTTCGTTCCCAGCCCGGGCTTAACCATGTAGAGCACCGGTGCAACTACCAGGTCATACTGGCTAAAGTCATCATCAACGCTGATAACATCGGTTGGAATATTGCGTTCGTAGAATTGGCGGTAGTAGTCAAGGATGATCGGCACGTATTGCAGGTCCTTGGTAATTCCATCAACGTATTCAAATGACCAGAAGTTACTCCAGTCAAAGATAATTGCAACCCGCGCTTGACTATTGGAGCCCTTGATCGTTGGACCTACCTTTTGCAGGTCCTGACCTAACCGGGCAACTTCCTTGAAAGCCCGGGTATCGGTCCGACCAGAATGGGCAATCACCGCTCCGTGGAATTTCTCTGACCCGCCAGTTGCTTGTTTTAACTGGAAGAATTGGACCGTATCGGCACCATGGGCAACGGCCTGTAGCTCAGTCGCCCGCATTTGTCCTGGCCGCTTCAGTGGACTGTACGGCTGCCAGTTAACCTGGGCCGGGGTTGATTCCATCAGCATGAATGGCTGGTGTTTCAACGTCCGCATCAAGTCATACAGGAAGGCCGGGTGGTATGTCGGCATATCGTAAGCCGGGTAACTATCATACGAAATGATGTCCTGGTCCTTTGCCCACGCTTGGTAGTCAACCATCTTGTTAGGCAGGCTATGAAAGTTCGTCGTAACCGGAATGCTTGGCGCGTGCTTTTCAATAATCGCCTTTTCCATCTTGAACAACTTCTGCATACTTTCTGACTGGAAACGAAGGTAGTCGATGGACAACCCCGCAACGATTGTCTCGCTGCCTTCTGGGCCCCAAGCATCGCCTAATTCATTTGGCACCGTGATTTCATCCCAATCATAAATAGTGTGGCTCCAAACGTTCATATTCCAGGCCCGGTTCAAATTATCGAGGGTCTGGTAGCGGTCCTTCAGCCATTGACGAAACGCTGCCGCGCAGTTGTCACAGTAACAATTGCCGCCATATTCATTATTAATATGCCAGGCAACGATATGTGGGTTGTCACCGTAACGGGCAGCTAGTTTTTCAACGAGGTCACTGGCCAAGCGCTGATAGTTGGCACTATTAGGGCAGAAATTGTGCCGCTGGCCAAAGACGTGGCGCCGGCCCTGGTAATCGACCCGGGCAACATCGGGATACTTCTTAAACATCCACGCAGGCATTGCCGCGGTCGAAGTGGCCATTACGATGTCAAAGTCAGCTGCAGATAAGTTCTTCACAATCCGGTCAAGCTTACTAAAGTCATACTTACCTTCTCGTGGTTCAAGTAATGCCCAGGAAAAGACATTAATGGTTGCCGAATTTATATCCGCCTGCTTGAAGACTTTAATGTCCTGGGACCAGGTATCTTCTGGCCATTGTTCAGGGTTATAGTCGCCACCGTATAAGAATCGTGGCAATTCTTTTTTCTTCATAATTGATCGCTTTCTCCTACTTAATTTTGACGGTAGTTACTTCATCCCCATGAGTAACTTCACTACCGTAATTAATTTTAGCAACCTCTTTGACCCGTTGTGGCTGGGTAAAGAAGTTAACCACGGTTGCCTTATAGCCAGCCTGTTTGATCTCGTCACGGTCAAAGTCAAAGAGCAATTGCCCTTTCTTCACTGTTTGCCCATCATCATAGTGGGTAACGAAACCTTCGCCCCGCATATTAACAGTGCCAACTCCAATGTGAACCAGTAATTCTAGGCCATTATCAGAAACAATTCCGAAAGCATGCTTTGTCCCAAAAGTGAAGCAAATCTTACCATCAAATGGAGCGTAAATGTGATCATCCGTTGGTTCGATTGCAAACCCGGTACCAGGGAAGACCTTTCCATCCTGGTCAACCACTGACTCCATTGGTACTAACTTACCATTAACTGGTGCGAAAATCTTTTCCGCCTTCGTGCCGTTATCAGTTGCAGCGGCTGGCTCCAGGTTGTCTTCGCCATTAGCTAATTGGTCCTTCAATTCTTCGACCACTTCAGCGTGCTTCTTTTCACTCAGTGTAACCTTGGTCAAGAAGACCAGAATTGACAAAAGTGCGAATACCAATGGAATGTAGAAGGCCATGCTATCGAAAGTATGAATGTCATGAGCAGTCATGTCAGCTGCCGTAGCAGAACCAGTCATCCCGGCGGCAATAGCAATGTAACCAACTAACCCGTTTGAGATAGCTCCGGTCAGCTTATCAATCATTGGCCGAACCGCTAAGACCACCGCTTCGTTCCGTTGCCCGTTCTTCAATTGACCATATTCAATCGCGTCGGTTAAGGTCAAGACAGTAACCAGTTGGGCAAAATTGATGTTAAAGAGAACTAACCCGAGATCCATCATAAAGATGTTGGAACGGAAGAAGATAAAGATAATGTAGGCCAGTGCCATTGAGACTTGACCAGCAGAAAATAGCCATTTCCGCGGGATAAACTTGTTCAGAACTGGGAATAGTGGACTCGTGCAGAAACCAATAATAGTGGCAATGACACCAACGATCCAGAATTCACCAGGTTTGCCAATAACAAACTTGTAGAGGTAGAACAATACCCCGTTAGTGATAACGTAGGCACATGAGTACAGCAGGTAGGCTAAACTTGGCCATAAAATTTGGTCGTTATGGAAGATGGCAGAGAATACTTCCCGGATCGTGGTTTTATCTTGGGCCGCGTTCCGGATAATATTGTGCTTTTCCTTAGTTCCCAGGCAAACAACCAGGGCACTCAAGAGGGCCACAATCGAGATAATTGCGGCAAAGGCAAACCAGCCGACTGGTCCTTCCTTGTGCTGTCCCGTTGCAAGGTAAGTAAAGTAAGTGACAATTGGGACAACGACAATGGTCAAACCATTCCAACCGATTGTTCCGGCAAAGGCACCAAGTGAGGTGTAAACACCACGTTCTTCGGAATCTTCACTCAGTGCTGGGACCATCCCCCAGTAGGAAACATCGGATAAGGAATAGAAGATATCAAATGAAATAAAAATAATTACAAAGAGAACTGCGAAGAGGACCCAGTTGTGCTTAGCCAAGCCAAAGATTCCCGTAAAGAGGATCAGGAGCAAAGCAACACTGACGATGTTCCCAATCATGATCCACGGCTTAAACTTTCCCCACCGCGTCTTGGTGTTATCAACGATATTCCCCAATAGCGGATCGATAATCAATTCAATAATCCGAACGGCAACAATTAAACCAGTAATTAGTGCAATCAGTTTGTTAGCAACTGATTTTTCCAAACCGTTAAACATGCCCCCGGTGACGAAGATAATGAAGTAAGTACTCATTACCCCGTAAAATGCCGAGTGACCAACATTACCAAAGCAGAAAGATGCTCTTGAGATCCACTGATTGGCTGTTACTTTATGACCCTGTGCCATAAAATAAGACCTCCTAAAATACAATCCAAACGTTATTGCAATCGCTTTCAATAGTTAGTATATACGTTTACTGCTCTTTAGTAAATAATTTATTTTTAAAATAAACTATTTACTAAATGGCCAAATTAAAAAGAATCCCCACGCGCGTAAGGATTCCCTTGGCAATTATTTATCGGTAAAACTTTTCCGAATTACTAAGTCGGTATTGACTGTTAGGTGGACATGCGGGCGCTGTGGATGAAGAATCAAATCTTGCAATAACTTAATTGCCATCCGACTAAGCGTTGCCTGGTTAATGTTATATGACGAAAGTGGTGGTGAAACATAGTGGGCAACTTCACTGTTGTTAATGCTAATAATCGCAACGTCACGGGGAACAATTACGCCCTCCTCGTTAAAGGCTTGAAGGACGCCAACACTAAGCGTATCTGACGCAACGATGAAGGCTTCGGGCATATTGTCACGACAATTATCAAGGACGAGTTTCCCAAGGCGGTAACCATTCTTAACCCCAAATGGCCCCTCCGCAAAAACTGGTGCCTCTTTCAAATGATACATTCCAGAAAATTCGCGAAAGGCGGTCTCCCGGGCATCGGGTTGCTGGACACCATCAACTTTAAGGCCAACTCCACCAATGAAGCCGATCCGCTGATAGCCGGCCTGGCACAATCGTTTGAGCCCATCATAAACGGTTAATTCCAAGTTAGGGCGGACCGAGTCAAAGAGTTCGGGAGCGGGATTAATATCGACAAAAACACCGTTGGGCAACGCATCGTGGAGCTGGTTTAACTTGCTCATCGTTAGTTGATGGGCACCGAGACCGATGAAGCCTTGGTATGATGATGCATGTTTGACTAGGTCATCAATTTGTTCAAAAACGCTGACCTGCATCCCCGCCTCGTCGATTGCCTTCATGACTGCATCCTTGAGGTAGGCAAAGTACTCATCCTGCAGTTGTTCGTCATCGTTGCTTACCCGGTAAAGAAGGGCGATTGTTGGCCGAACTTCCGTACTTCCTGGTCGCTGGTGGTTATCCCAATAGCCGAGCTTAGTAGCAATGGTCATAATTTTGTTCCTGGTGGCCGGCGCGATTGACAAGTTGGGGTCATTGTTTAGCAACCGCGATACCGTTGCCGGTGAATAGCCAGACTTAGCCGCGATTTCTTTAATCGTTGCCATTGTGCATCTCCTTCCTGTTAAAATGGTTATTAATATCATTATACAAAAAAATAGGGTGACTAACAGCAATGCAATTAGTCACTCATGTTTTAGAATGAAAAGTTCCACCATTATTTACTCTTTCGGTTGCCCAATTCCCAAAAAGCCAGGGCTGAAGCGGCGGCGACATTTAATGAATCGACTTCTGGTGCCATCGGAATCTTAATCGTAAAATCACTCTGTTCAATCGTCTTTTCCCTTAGTCCCGGGCCTTCAGAGCCAAGGATAATTGCCAGTTTATCCACCTGCTCCAATTGGGGATCATCGATATTAACGGTATTGTGACGGAGTGCCATTGCCGCGGTTTGGTAGCCTAACTGGTGAAGGAAGTTAATCCCTTCCGACTGCCAAATTTTAGCATCGACATAGGTCCATGGCACTTGGAAGACAGTCCCCATTGACACACGGGAAGCACGACGGTAAAGCGGGTCGGCAGAGTCACTCGTCACAATTACGCCATCGATGCCTAGGGCCGCGGCGGACCGAAAGATTGCCCCGATATTAGCGGGATTAACAACACTTTCGAGAACTGCGATCCGCGGATGGTCAGTTGGCATCGTGGCCAAAAAGCTGGCTAAGTCCGGACGCTTTACGCGGTGCATCGCAGCAAGTGCACCACGTAAAAGATTATAGCCGGATAACTGCTTGAGCAGGCTGCTATTAACGACATAGATTGGTGTTTGGCCAAGCCCCGTTGTTTGATTAGCGGCCATTTCATGGTCCAGGTCAGCTAGGTCATGGTCGAGAGCCTTCTCCTCCACTAAGAGTGAGGCCGGCCGGTAACCTGCACGCAAGGCGCGTTCGATAACCTTGGGGCTCTCTGCGATAAAGAGACCTTGGTTGGGTTCCATTGCGTGAAAAAGCTGGGCCTCATTCAGCCGCACGTAGGGATCCATATTGGCCCCCTCTAGGTCTGTTAAAAAAATTAAGTTATGCATTACTAAATCTACCTTATTAAAAATAATCTGTCTTTATTTTAGAACTTGTCGCCCTAGAATCTATAATAATTAAAAGTAGGCACTACGTAATTTCATTTTACATAGTACCTACTTTTATTATCAAACACTATTGTGCCAATTTAAAACTGGTATCACTCATACTCTTTTGTAGAGGGCCTTGATATATCAGTACTTTAACCGTGATTTAGCTTATACGGTAGAAAACCGGTAGACAACTCGTATTACAATGCCACAAATTGATTACCATTGAAATCAACTAAAGAGTGATCAGGATGTTCAATTTTCCCTATTGCTCCATTCAGCTGGTCAGCGACGGTCCGATTACGTCCACGCCATAATTGAGAATAGTATTTCAGTGTCGTAGTAGGTTTGGCATGACCAAGTCGTTGCGAAACCGCTAAAATATCTACGTTATATTTATGGCAGATTGCAAGAAATAACTTGAACGAATTTAATGACGTAAATTAAGCAGGAAGATCTCGATTGGTGTGCGCCAGTTAAGACATTTAAGTGGCCGGGAATTCAGATACCAATTGATTTGAACCAGCTGGCGATCGCTCAGCTCTTCAATAGCTTGTCCCTTGGGAATAAATCGTCGCAAAACTCGGTTACGGTTCTCATTACTACCGCGTTCATGTGGTGAATAAGCATGGGCAAAATAAACCGGAGTACCAGTTTGCCGTTCAATTGTCTGATAGTTAGCGAACTCTTTACCATGATCCACGGTAAGCGTCTTGAGCTTGTCTTGAAGTTGATTAGCTAGTTCAAGTACGGCTTGAGTCATGGACTGACTGCCGCGGCCATGGAGCCGTTTAACAATTGTCAGGCGACTCTTACGCTCCACAAAATCAGCCAAGCCACCCCAAACGTCAACCACCGTGTCTGCAACATCAAATTGCCCCCTTCTATAAATAGTTCTAGCTTACCGAACGCAACCGGACCTGACCACCGTTGGTCCCCAAGCTTAACCAGAACTTAATTTCTCAGCATTTCCCGTGCGGTCGCCACCATGGGACCAAATTCGGCGGCAAAGGAGCTTTCCTTTAAGTAGATCAAATTCAAGGGATGCTCGAGCGGAAAGCCGGCCAGCGGCAATTCAAACAAATCGCCCCGGGCCAATTCGTTGGCCACCAGGGCCCGGTACATAAAGCTGATCCCGACCCCCTGCTTAAGTAATTCAATGATCGCCGTCGGGCTGCTTAAGGCTAAGGTCTGGCGAAAATCACTCAGCTGGGCGTTGTGCGCCGCCAGCCAGGTCGTCAAAATCTCGCGGGTCCCCGAGCCGGCTTCGCGGACGATCAAAAGCTGGTCAAACAAGGCTGGCAATGTCGCTGGCGCCTCGGCCTGGGCGGTCACGCCGATAAAGGGCGCACTGCCCAACGGGGCGGCGGCAAAGTCCTGCCGCGAATAATTACCCTCGATCAAGGCCGCATCTAATTGACCGGCGAGCAGCTGCTGGGACAGGACAGCGGTATTTTCAATCGTCACTTCCAGCTGGTAGCCGGCCGCGATCACCTTGGCCAGCAGCTGCGGCAGTAAAAAGGCCCCCAGCGAGCGGGTCGCCCCCAAGCGCAACGGCGGGGTCTGGGCCAAGCGGAGCCGCTTTAAGACCGCCTGATTGTCCTGCCCGAGCCGTTTAGCGTAGGCCACTAGTTCCGTGGCCGCCGGCGTTAGCTTGACCCGGCGCCCGTGGTGGACCAACAGCGGGACATCTAGATCGGCCTCCAGGCTGGCCAGCTGCTGGGAGACGGCCGGCTGGGTGATAAAGAGCTGCTGAGCGGCGGCGGTCAACGAGCCGGTCTGCGCCACCACCATTAAGGTCGTCAACCGGTGGTCCAGTAAATTTTCCATCGCCCTGCCCCTTTCATAAGGAAAACTAACTTACAAGAAAGAAATCATAATTTTTATTTATCAGTCTAGCATGGTACATTAAGAATGTAAAAAAATCCGGATGTCAATTCGGAAAGGAGAAAGTGAAATGCTCAAGAAGATATTTAGCTGGCCCTTTGCTTGCGCCGCGCTCTTAACCTTAATTTGTTCGCTGGCCGGCAGCTACCTGGCCACCCTCCCCTACCTCAAGGTGATTGGTGCCTTAGTGATCGCCCTCTTGTTAGGGATGGTGATGCAAGTTGGTCGCCCGGTCCTGGATTACAGCCGGCCGGGAATTGGCCTGATTGCCAACAAGTTCCTGCGTCTCGGAATCATCCTGCTGGGCTTTAAGCTCAATTTGATTGCCCTGGCCCAAGCCGGGATCAAGACGATTGCCCTGGCCGTCGTGGTCGTGACCTTCACGATTTTAGTCACCTACCAGCTCGCCCGCCGCTTCGGGGTCGACCGCCACTTAGCGATCCTGACCGCCAGCGGGACCGGGATCTGCGGGGCCGCCGCTGTGATGGGGATTTCATCGCAATTAACCAGCGATGACGATCCAGCCACCAAGTTGCGCCACCAGGAAAATGAGGTGGTTGCCGTAGCGATCGTGGCGATCCTCGGGACACTCTTTACCCTGATCGAAATCGGGCTAAAGCCACTCTTGCACATGACCGCCCTGCAATTTGGGGTGATGACCGGGGGCAGCCTGCACGAAATCGCCCACGCCGTCGCCGCTGGGAGCGCCGGGGGCCCGGTCAGCCTTGATACGGCGATCATCACCAAGCTTTCGCGGGTCCTGCTCTTGGCCCCAGTCGCGATCTTAGTCGGGATCTGGTACCAAAAGGCGACCCGGCAAGCCAACCCGACCGGTGAAAAGCAGCCGGTGCCGATTCCGTGGTTCATGCTCGGCTTTATCCTGGCCAGCGTGGCCGGCACCTTTATCCCGGGCCTGGCCGCGTTGGTACCAAGTCTGGTCAAATTAGCCTACCTGCTCCTAGGGATGGCAATGGCTGCCTTGGGGATGAACGTGAACTTCTCCGTGCTCTTCACCCGCGGCAAGAACGCCCTCGTGGCCGCCGGAATTTCTTCGGTGTTGCTCTTGATCCTGGTCGCAACTTTGTCCAAGACCTTCTTTTAATCCGTAATTAAACGCTAAAACCGCCGTCTTCCAACTCCCGGAAGGCGGCGGTTTTGTTTAAATCATTCGTCATTATCTGACTTCAACTCCGTAAATTGAGCATCTAATTTAGCAATAATTTGAGCGCGTAACGTTTCGATCCGTTTGGCTACTGATTCCCACATAAATTTAGGGATGTGATTAATTACTTAGAAGAGCATTATTCACGAAAATCCTTATCAGTTAGGATAAAGGAAAATAGGGACACATTCTGTGCCCACCTTGAGAACAAACTCTTTACTGAGGACTCTGTCACGGGCAACGGTTCTGGCTCGTACACCTTCGACCAAATCAAAGCTGAGCAAAACTTGGTTTCTAATTGGGAACTTTTACGAGAAGCGAAATCTGCGCTTAGCACAGATTTCGACCCACTGACTGCTGGTCCGGAAGCTTGCGATGTTTTGATTCGCTGTTACTTACTCCCTGAAGCGATTGACCTTGCACTTCAAAAATTGCTATAATAAAAAGTGCACTGGTAACCACCAATGCACGCAAACCTTTATGAAAGGCCGTGAGATTATTACGGAATTTCTTGGTTGCGCCTCGCTGGTGGTGTATTGCAGTACACTAGAACAAGGGCGCTTTATCCGCTAATCTATCAGCCCAATTGTTGAATATAATATTCAAACTTTAGCTGGTTATATTATAGCATGGATTAGCAACCTTGACGAACCGTTCAGCTTTCGAGCTGGGCGGTTTTTTCTGTTGAGTTATTCTTTAAAGTAATTTCATAATAATGGCTCAACACTTTGTTGGGCCTTTTTATAGTCCTAGGTCATTATCATTATTACGATTTTTACTTGAAGAAGAATTCGTATTTTTAGTTCGTTGCCTTAATTTTTGACGTTGTTCTTGCTTTTCCACTTGCCTAATCATTTTCAGATGTATCTGTATTTGACGTATCCGTTTATTTTCACGTTCTGATTGTGTATTTTTAAGTTCCCATTCAGGAATTTTAGTAACTCTGGTTAAGAGTTCATCTAATTTTGCATCAGAGAAACTGTCCACGTTGAAACTCATTTTTCCTCCCTAATTAATTTCCGATCTAAACCTTACATTAGTAAGATTACGAAGCACATGACAAAAAATTTTGCCCAGCCACCTGGTACTACTGTCACTAATAAGATTGCGAGCATGGCTTCCACGATTAAAAAGTATGATAGCCACTTAAGTTTATGAATACTTTGTTCGAGTTTGGTAACCGCATTTTCGGCCACATCTGCCGATAATTGCGCCGACTCGCTGGCCTTTTGTGCGATATGACGGTCCTTTTTAAAACCATCACTAACTGCCGTTTTGATAACCTCCTGGATAGTATGGCCGGTTAAGGCTTGGAACTCTTGGTACACCGATTTAGTCACATTAGAAGTATCAATCGTGATACCTTGTTGCATCGCTAAAATTAGTTGACGCATTACTGGTACTTGTTGCTGATTAATTGTCTTGGTATAAGTTTGTAAATATCGACCAATCTGATTCAGGTCAGCCAGTTTAGCGATATACTGCTGAGTCTTTTGATCTAAACGATTTTCCCTAAGATTAATGTTAGTTTCTAGTCCATCATATTTTTGACTAAGAGCATCAACGCGCTTGCCCAAGCCATCACCATAACCAATATCGTGCGCATCTGTGACAGTCTGTGTCACCTTAGAGGTCTGGTCCTGAAGCTGTTTTGTGAGACTTTGCTTTTGCTGTAGCAAGTCGTCGTGCAATTTTTGCACGTCTTTTTTGTCGGCTAAGCTCTTCAAGTCGTCGTGACTGGCTTTGTCTTCTATGAGTTTGTCGAGTTTTAAGTCCATCTCTTTGTTCCTGTTCTTCAATTTTGGTGGCTTGGAGTTGATGTTGATTGAATTTGAATTGTTGCTGTTGACGCTGAGATCGTGCTCGGGCATCTGCGGCCATGGTTTTGATTTTTGCAAGTTGTTCGTTTTGTTCATTATTTGTTCGCTCCTCCTGTTTCTGTGCAAAACATTGTTCTAAGTTACTTTTAGTAAAGCTCTGTCCTAGTCCGCGTGTTGATATCACCTCACCGGTTTGTTTTTTCACCCGTTGATAAAAATCCCGAACTTTATATTCTTTTCCATTAATGGTTTGATGATATGTCCAAGCAGTCCCTTTCTTGCGCTCAGTAATCGTAATTCCTTGGGTGCCTAATAGGTGGACAAATTCTCTTAGGGAATCAACCTCATTCTTAACTTGGTTGATTATCTTCTTTAGGCTCTTCTGCCACTGCGAACGCGTCACTATATTATCTATATCTTGTCGTTTCTGTTGTTTAGATATAGGGTTAGTCCAACTATTGCCAGTTACTCGCTGATAGTTAGCTATCATTTCATGATCAAAGTTGGTTCTTAATTTATATATGTTAAAGCGGTTAGTTGGTACTGTACGGCCATTAGGTCTTACGGTATTAAATACAATATGAGCATGTAGCTTACCGCCGTCCCCATCAGCCTGAATGGCGATTACTGATTGTGCATCGGCAAAATGTTGATGAACATAATGTTTGACAAGCATTAAAGCTTGGTTTGCCTGTTCACTCAGGTCAGTAGTATCAAATTCATCGGGTGAAAAAGAGATAATTAATGTTTGTGCTTGGTATTTACGTTTAGGATTATGGGCCTTCTGCAGATTAGCTTTAAATTGCTTTTCCAAATACGCACCATTTTGTGTGTTTGCGATATGTCCATGTTGGTCATGCAGTAGCTTAATATTGAACCCGCTACACGCTAATACTCGCCGCGATGTCTTTTGATAGCTATGGGGTGGTTCCTGAAATAGATATTGCAACCGTCCGTAACTACTACGACACGAGTGCGTTTCGAGAACTGTCATATCTATCATTCGCTTTCTTGAGAAGTCCTACCTTAATTTGAAACTCGTCAATTTTAGAGTGTAACTCTGCTAAAATCCGATTATTCTGAACAAGTTGGTTAGCTACCCAATTCCATAAATCACTATCGGTTAAATCAGCGTTCTCTTGTTCTGCTTGCCCTTTTGCGGTATTCAAAACATGAGCGATTTGATTTAAATTGGTTCCTGATTTGGTCGCCACGTACATAATACCTTCAAGTTGCTGCTGAATATCAGCGTACTGGTCCCGAACTATCTTTAACTCGCTTAATGACTTGGAATTTGTTAACCCACACAATGCTTCAACTAACGGCAACCTACCCTGATTATTTAATTGCTGAACTAAAATTGTAACTGCATCATAGTTGTCATTGTGACACTCATCAGTTGCTTGCATTAATAATTTCTCATCACGAATCATTTGGCGCATTGCCTTTGAGTTACCAGTAAGCCCCAATTCATGCTTCACTTCATCAAAATCCGCCAACTCATCCTCACTTAAACGAGCCTGAATTAACTTATTCTTTAATGGCTTCATTCTCAATAACCTCCTTAGTTTTGCCTAACAGCAAAAGAAATTTTCAGTCTTCGCGTGCTCGCGACAACGACTGACTAAATTTCCGTAATCGTCGGGTCGTATATTTTGGTACCCACCAATAATTAATTGGTAGGTACCAAATTCTTCAAATATATTATATCTCTGATCATATACGACTCGCAAGCAATTAAGTTAGTAATACCAAACGAGTTTGTAATACATAACTAATGCTTGGAGGGGCGCCTTGCTAGCTCCCCTTCACCCTGTCGAGCAATCAGATATTACATTCGAAAATGAGTACCTTGAGATTGCATTCAAGGTCATTTCGAGATTCTATATCTGATTTACTTATGTGTTCGACATAAGTAACAACACCGACCAGCTGAACTTGCCAGCTGGACCAGCAATTTCTTTTTGCATCATCAAAAAGAAACAAAAATGACTACCTTATCAATCAACGATAAGGTAGCCAACAGTTGCTTACTTTGACCAAAACAAGCAAATATTACAAAAATAATAAATTTGGTAGGTAACGGCATAAAAAAATAGAATAACTATCGTTCAAGTTATCCTATCTAATCCCAATGTTTATCTTAAATAGACCTGCCAATTTAATGATTACAATCGCTAATTTTTGGTAGGGTTTTTGGTAGGGAACAACCCAGTTTTTGCTTATTTTTGAATTGGTGCAGTCCCGCTAAAAGCCGTTATACCGGGATTCCTTATCCTAGCGCAAAAGCTGAATTATTCGTATTCGATGGTCGAAGGCGGCTTACTCGTGACATCATAAAGGATCCGGTTAACGTGGTCGACTTCATTTACGATCCGGACGGAAATCTTTTGTAAGACATCCCATGGGATCTTAGCAAAGTCTGCGGTCATCCCATCAATTGAGGTAACCGCCCGGATGCAGACTGCGTAGTCATAAGTCCGGCCATCACCCATGACCCCTACAGAACGAATTCCTGGCAGGACAGTGAAGTATTGCCAAATCTTTTCGTCCAGACCAGCCTTCTTGATTTCATCCCGGAGAATGGCGTCACTTTCCCGGACAATTTCCAGCTTTTCCGGTGTGATTTCGCCAATCACCCGGATCCCTAGACCAGGGCCAGGGAATGGTTGCCGCCATACTAATTCATGCGGAATCCCCAGTTTTTCACCTAGTTCACGGGTTTCATCCTTGAAGAGCTTCCGTAGCGGTTCAATCAGCTTAAAGCCGAGCTTCTTTGGCAGGCCACCAACATTATGGTGCGACTTAATCGTCTGGGCTGTATCGGTCCCAGATTCAATTACGTCCGTGTACAACGTCCCTTGAGCTAGGAAGTCGGCATCCGGAATCTTCTTTGCTTCTTCATTGAAGACTTCGATAAATTCCTTACCAATGATCTTCCGCTTTTTTTCAGGGTCCGTAACGCCCTTTAGCTTGCCCAGGAAGCGTTCTGAAGCATCGACCTTAACGATGTTAACACCAAGGTCACGGTTCAGCGCATTCATTACCTGGTCGGCTTCATTTTTCCGTAACAGACCGTGGTCAACAAAGATACATGTCAATTGGTCACCAATCGCCTTGTGGATCAGCACAGCAGTAACACTTGAGTCTACACCACCAGACAAACCAAGAATTACCTTCTTATCGCCAACTTCTTTTCGAATATGGTCAACTTGCAAGTCGATAAAGTCGTCCATCGTCCAGTTGTCCTTTGCGCCACAAACATCAAAGGCAAAGCGCCGTAAAATATCTAACCCATATTCTGAATTCCGAACTTCAGCGTGGAATTGAATTCCGTAGAATTTCCGCTCATCATCCGCAATTGCCGAAATTGGGCAGTTCTTACTTGTAGCTACGACCTTAAAGCCCGCTGGTGCCTTCGTTACTAAGTCACCATGGCTCATCCAGACATATTGCTTCTTTGGTAATCCCTTAAAGAGCTTGGCATCCTCGTCTA
Source organism: Limosilactobacillus viscerum (assembly GCF_947387525.1). GTDB lineage: Bacteria > Bacillota > Bacilli > Lactobacillales > Lactobacillaceae > Limosilactobacillus > Limosilactobacillus viscerum. The sequence continues at coordinate 604 of NZ_CANDNW010000002.1, read as the reverse complement.
ATACTTCAATGTCGGCACGACCATATTCGGAATTATCAGCTTTTTCAACCTTACCGCCAAGGTCATATGACATTAACTGCATCCCATAACAGATCCCCAAAATTGGAATCCCTAACTTAAAAATTGCGGGGTCAACCTTAAAAGCGCCCTCATCATAAACACTGTTCGGGCCACCAGAGAACACAATTCCCTTTGGGTTAATCTTCTTGATTTCGTCCGCCGTAATTTTGTGAGAAAGGAGTTCAGAGTAAACCCCGAAGTCACGAAGGCGGCGGGTAATCAGCTGGTTGTACTGACTACCAAAATCAAGAACAATAATCTTGTCAAATGCATCTAAATTGACGTTTGCCACGTTGCCACTTCCTTCATTGATTTTATTCATTTATTAGCCTAAGTTTACAGGCTAAAAGACGGACGGTCAACCACTGCTGATGATTAATTGTTTCTTTTTTACCATAAAGGGTGGGCAGTGAATCAACGAATAAACTTCACTGCCCACCCTCTTCAGATGGAATATTTATTAGAATGGCAGATTGCAAGAAATAACTTGAACAAATTTAGTAACGCAGATTACGCAAAAAGATCTCAATTGGTGTTCGCCAAT
>NZ_CANDNW010000001.1 GCF_947387525.1 Limosilactobacillus viscerum | reverse complement strand
TCTTAACATTCATCATCGTACTGCCGAATGTGTTAACACTCACCTTGACCAATGGCTTGCCAAAATACCACGGCACCCCTTTAAGTCCATCACATTTGATAATGGTAAAGAGTTTGCGGAATGGCGTGAGATCGCTAATAAGCATGATATTAGTGCCTACTTTGCAGAAGTTGGTGCTCCCAATCAACGGGGGTTAAACGAAAACAATAATGGTATTATTCGGCGTGATGGACTAAAGAAAGGCATGGATTTTCGCTCACTACCTGATGAATTAATCCAGCAAATTATGACACGCCGTAATAACATTCCACGCAAATCACTTAATTATCAAACACCTTTGGAAGTATTCATGAAGTATATTACAGATGACCAATTTCTAATTTAAATTGACATTCCGGGGTGCCAAAAAAATAAGGAGCAAAGCAAAAGTCATTATGGCTTCTGCCTTGCTCCTTATTTATTACTAATTATATTTAGGGAGAATTATTATTTAGGAGATCTTATTATGTGTGAATTTATTATTGGGAGATTAATTAAAATAAGGGGTTAAGAAATTACTTTTCGCTATCTTGGACAGTCTTCAAGCTGGAACCAAAGATTTGTTCAATGGTAACAGGGTCACGGTGGTCAAAGAATTGGCTTTCTTTCTTGTCCAGACTAGCCATTGCCTTCATGTCATCGTCGCTCAGTTCAAAGTCGAAGACATCAATGTTTTCTTCCATCCGGTTTTGGTGGACGGACTTTGGAATAACAGTAATGCCACGTTGAAGGAGCCAACGAAGAATTACTTGACCATTGCTCTTGCCGTACTTGTCAGCAATTGCGGCAATTGTTTCGTTGGAGAAGATTTGGTGCTTACCTTCAGCAAATGGTGCCCAGGCTTCAACCCGGATATCTTCACCCTGGGCAAACTTAACTTCACTGTCTTGTTGGTACCAAGGGTTAACTTCGATTTGATTAACGGCTGGCTTAACTGGCATCGTCAGTTCAAGGTCCTTCAATTGGTCAGCGTAAAAGTTAGAAACACCAATGGCACGGATCTTACCTTCCTTTTGTGCTTCTTCTAATGCCCGCCATGCACCCATCGTGTCACCATATGGTTGGTGGAGTAAGTACAAGTCCATGTAATCAAGACCGAGCTTTTGCAGCGAAGCATCAATACCGGCCTTTGCGCGCTTGTAGTTGAAGTCAGAAACCCACAGCTTGGAAGTTACAAAAACGTCTTCCCGGTTAACTGAACTGTTCTTGATGGCCTTACCAACCGCTTCTTCGTTTTGGTAAGCGGTGGCAGTATCAATCAGGCGGTAACCAGTTTCCAGGGCATCAGTAACTGCTTGTTCTGCTTGGCTTAGGTCAGGAACTTGGAAGACCCCGAATCCTAAGGTTGGCATTTCAACACCGTTGTTTAACTTAACAGTTGGTACGTTTACGTTTGACATTTTTAATCATCCTTTCGTATATTCATTTAATCGTTGTCTATATATTACCCAGAAAAGTAAACATTGAAAATTACTTGATTGGAATGGGGGCATAGATCAAACGTATACTATTTTTTCTTAATCATTCACCTTGCGCCAAGCTTTAATTATTAACCTTCCTATTATCAAAGGTAATTATTCTGCGTTTTCTAAGATTCCTTCTTGCACTAACCGTTTCACCAGTGTTTTAATTATTACTGTTATTACAAAACGATTAGAGAGTGATTAGAAAATGAAGATAGGAATTACTGCCGATGTAAATTTAACCGAAACTCCGATTATTAATTTAAAGCTGGCACACTTTGCCCCTAAACCATTAGTTGATGTTTTAGTGAAAAACGATGTGGTGCCTGTAATCCTGCCAATCCTCCCTGGTAAACTTGCGAAAGCTAGTTTAGCCGGCCTGGACGGTTTAATTATCCCTGGCGGCCATGATATTGCTGCTGAATTCCTTCACGAGAACCCTTCGCTTGAATTAGGGCCGACCTATTCCCCACGTGATGCGTTTGAATTTCCCATTGTCAAGGCAGCCGCTGAACAGCACTTGCCATTACTCGGCATTTGCCGGGGTGCACAGGTAATCAATGCTGCCCTTGGTGGAACAATTTACCAGGACCTGCCAAGTGAATACAAAGGAGATGGACTCCTCCAACATTCACAACGAACTAAGGGAGACTTGCCAACTCATGAAGTTAAGATTGATCCTACTTCCCAACTAGGCAAGGATCTCGGCCCGACAGCATTTGTTAACTCTCGCCACCACCAAGCAGTTAAGGAGGTAGCCCCTTCGCTAAAGGCCGTTGCTCAAGCGCCTGATGGTGTAATTGAAGCAATCGAAAATGATGATGCTTCAATTCAAGCTGTTCAGTGGCACCCAGAAAATCTCTGGCAAAGCAGTCCACAGCAAGAGCGCTTATTCACTGCATTTATCGACCGGATCAAAGGGGGGCTTTTAAATGGCCAAAGCAGATGTCCAAAGCCATAAACTTGGCTTTGGTAGTATTGTTCTTTTTGGGATCAACGGGATCATCGGCAGTGGGATTTTCCTCCTACCAAGTTCGGGAATGAAATTATTCGGTCCCGCCAGCATCCTAGCATTGTTTTTCGATGGTTTTCTAATTTTCTGTATCGGCTTATGTTTTGCAGAATGTGCTGGTCTTTACAAACAAAATGGTGGTCCCTACCTTTATGCCCGGGGCGCCTTTGGTAACTTTATTGGTTACGAAGTTGGTTTCATGACCTGGGTCGTTCGGATGATTGCTGAAGCAACCTTGTACGTTGGCTTTGCAACTGCACTGGGCGGGATGTTCCCAGCACTTAATAATAACCTTGCCAAGAATATCCTTGTAACCATCATCGGCTTATTCCTGATGGGACTAAATATTGCGGGGGTCCGGGTTACCGCCGTTCTTAATAACATTGTGACGGTTGGTAAATTAATTCCAATTATCATGGTGGCGGTACTTGGTCTATTCTTCCTCCATCCTGCCAATTTCACTCCCTTCTTCACCCCCGGTCACAGCGGCAGCGCTAACTTCGCCCAGGCAACCTTGACCCTCTTTTACGTCTTTACTGGATTTGAAGGTTTGGTAGTTGCAGCCGGTGAAATGAAGAATGCCAAGCGGAACCTGCCACGTGCCTTGATGATCTCCATGGCAACCGTTGTCGTTATCTACCTTCTGGTCATGGTTGCTTGCATCGGAGTTCTTGGCTCAGGCCTTACTAAGTCAACCGTCCCACTCCAAGATGCAATGACGAAGATGGTTGGTGCCTGGGGTGGCGCATTAGTTGGCGTTGGTACCCTGCTTTCAATTGGTGGGATTGCCGTGGCCTCCTCCTTCATCACCCCTCGTTCTGGTGAAGCCCTGGCTGACCACAAGATGATGCCAAGTTTTCTCGCAAATAAGAACCGTTATGGTGCACCATACAACGCAATTATTATTTCAACCGTAATTGGCCTGCTGTTAGCATACAGTGGTACCTTCTCCAAGTTAGCAATGATTTCTGCCATCTCACGGTTCGTTCAATACATTCCTACTTGTCTAGCAGTAATTGTCTTCCGTCACACCAAGAAGGATGTGGCACGGCCATTTAAGGTTCCACTGGGACCCGTTATCCCCGTGATCGCCCTACTAATTTCTGGTTGGCTACTCTTCAACACTCCTAGTGCCAACCTTATCTGGGGCTTTGGTGCCTTAATCGTCGCCATCCCGTTCTACTTCTTAACCGGACGGCATGCGGACGAAAACTTTAGTTGATAAAAAAGACTGGGAAAACTCTTCTCAGTCTTTTTTATCGGGGCTGTGATATAAGTTCACCTATATAGATCAAAAGCGAACAGCGCGGAAATAACAGCTCCTCACCCATTCCATTAGGATCTGAAATTTTCCAGCTTTCTTACTAGTCTTTTCAGTGGTCATTCTTACATGATTGTCTTGTCTTTACTGAAAATGCTTACTAAAATAAAAACAGACTTGAAAGTGGGTGACATTATGACGAAGAACTTATTACTGTTGTCAACTGGGGGAACAATCGCTTCGGTTGCCTCCAATGAAGGACTAAAGCCAGGAGAATCAGGCGAACAACTGCTGAAAATGCTTGGCGCTATGCCCTTCAACGTAACAGTCAAGGATATCCTTGAAATGGATTCTTCCAATATCCAGCCAGAAGAGTGGGAATTGATTGCTAAAAAGATCAATGAATACCGGAATGATTTTGACGGAATTGTTGTTTCACATGGAACAGACACGATGGCTTATACCGCCTCAATGCTGACGTTCATGCTGCAAAACATCAATATTCCCATCGTCTTAACCGGAAGTCAGGTACCAATGAACGTTCCGCTCTCAGATGCGCCAGACAACATGAGCCTGGCTTTTACCGCCGCTGCTAAGTGCAAACCCGGCGTCTACCTTGCATTTAACCGTAAAGTCATGCGGGGATGTCGGAGCGTTAAGGTGCGGACAACATCCTTTGATGCCTTTGAGAGCGTAAACTTTCCGCCAATTGCCCAGGTAACCTCAGACGGCTTCCAGATTATGCGGGAACAGCCCGCAGTTAACGGGCAGTGCCACCTAAATACAAAAATTAATACAAACGTTTCACTGGTCAAACTCTTTCCCGGCTTTGATCCTAACCTATTACACGCGATGGCTGACAATGGCTGCCAGGGAATCGTGATTGAAGCATATGGTCTGGGAGGAATGACCTTCATCCGGCGGAACCTTGTTGCCGCTGTCGGCAAACTAATCCGCAATGGAATCCCGGTAATTGCTTCTAGCCAGTGCCTATATGAACGAAGTGACCTTACCAAGTATGAAGTCGGTAAGCAAGCATTGCTAGAAGGTGCCATTAGTGCCCATGATATGACTTCAGAATGTGCAATCACCAAGTTAATGTGGGGCCTCGGTCAGGGGATGAACGTAAATGAAATTGCTAAATTCTTCAATACTGATGTTGCAGGTGAAGTAACATTATAAAATCATCGATATTCATACTATAAAACTGCACTAAAAGTGACCTCCTTAATTGTTTTCGGGTAATGGCCTTAATTAATGCTTTTCAATACTACACATTAATTTATGAGCCTAAATCCCTGCGTCAATAATTAAGGAGATCACTTTTTCGTTTTACTCATCATTTTCACCCGCTGTATTTGGCCGCTGCTGGGGCTGCTGAGGACGATTTAAGATATAACGCTGGATAATATCAATTACCTGCTTATTTTGCGGGAGGGCCGAATGCTGGGCCAATTTACCAGTAATTGTGATCTGGGTGTAATGTTTAACGTTTCCTTGATAAATATACTTACCCGCTTCAACACTTGAAACTGGAACCAGCCCATCTTCAATATAATTTTCTGACCCGGCGACAGAATAGACAGTTAAATTCTTTGGCAGATTATCCCGGTACCTTTCAAAATCACTCAACATCTCCGTTTTCCGGTTAGTCGGTTCCGCAAAGTTATACGGACTCGCAATCGTTAACAAGCGGGTAATCCGGATCTGGCGTTCATGAAAGTAGTGCTCAAGAAAGTAGGTGTAAACCAGGCCCCCGTTAGAGTGACCAATCCCCTTAAAGTTATTAAAGGCATACCGGCTCTTTAGCTGGTTAAAGGCCTTATTGAACATCTGCGCTTGGAGCTTAATATTGTTATAGCCATCATGGTTATTTTGAAAGCCAACCACGATGAAGGGTTCACGGTCACGAGGTCGTATCCGCCCGGTATAAGTAATTTTGCCATTGTTATAAACTTTCACTTTGAGCAAACTGTGGTTCTGGTGGTCCACCTTATTTAATTTCCGAACTAACGGGTCAAAGCGGTTAACCGTGGCGCTTGAACCGGGAATCATAATTACTGGTGACATTGTCGACCGTTGCCGGTTCTCCATCAATTCAACATTATGGTCCGTCCAGTGGCCCGCTAAAATACCAAGGATAATAATCGCGCATGTCAGGCTAACCACTAACCAACGCCGGCGCCGTTTAATCTCTTGCATGTGGTTCACCCACCTTTCGTTGACCCTGGAGCCAGTCTTCTACCCGGTCCGCAATTTTAACAAACGGGATATAGGCAAGCACATCAACAATTAGCAACAGGACTGCCCAAACTAGTGCCCACCAGTCGCCACCGGTTCCAATTAGTGGCGCTAAGATACCCGGAGTCCCCACCGGTACCGGGTAAACCAGTGGCGGCAGAATATGGAGCATGATTAATCCACTAGCCACCAGCATGTTAAAGATCGGCAGCAAAACGAACGGCAGGAGGTAAAGCGGGTTGAGCATGACTACAGCTCCCAGCATTAGCGGTAAATTGGTGTTGAAAAACACTGGTAATGCGCTAGCCTTCGCAACGGCCCGTTGGTTTCGGTGATGGTTGACCCAAATAATCGCAATTAACAGTGCCAGGGCAACACCGACACCACCAAACTGGCCAAAACCGTTATATAGTGCCGCGGGCGTAAATGGGTATGGCACATGTACGTTACTCTTATGGGTCAGGGCGTAATTGAGGTTAGCAAAGAGTTCCGACCGAAACATCTCGTTTGAAATACTCAATGACTCTGCAAAGCCAAGCCAAGTAAGGATGGTTGCCAATAATGAAATTAACATGGTTAAGGCGTAGTTACTGTGGTTATTTAACACTTCAACGATTCCCTGGTTAATTGCCATGTCGATCCCCAAGTAGCGGATTACCGCATAACTAAAATGAAAGATGAAGGCTACCGTTAGCGCAAGTAAAATTGGCTTCATGTTTGAAAAAGCGCTCTTTAAAATATCATTACTCTTAAGTTGGAAGTCATTGATGGTGGTCTGCTGACCGAAGCGGACAAAGACCAGGCCAACGAGGTAGCCAATTACCACCCCAACAATAAACCAATTTGCCGTATAATAGCGCATATCGATCACACTACCATTCTGACGGACCCCATGATAAAAGACTAGGACGTAGCAAGCCATTGCAGTGATGCCTGCTGAAGGAATCTCGCCACGATGCAAGCGGGTTGTCAACTGGGCACTGGTATATGCAGCATAAGGTGCCAGGAAGCCAACCGTGACGACACTAATATCATTTGAAATTGCCCGCCAGAAACGGTAAGTGGGTAGCCACCGTTTAATGTAGAGGACGCTCCCCAGGAAACCACTAGGGGATAAGAAGACGTAGCTAATGACTCCTGCAATACAGCCAATTAGGGCGATTGGAAACAAGGTAACCATTGTCCGCTGAGCTATTTGAATAAAAGATAATTGCCGAAAGCGGACTAATTTGTCCACTAATTGGTCAGTTTTAGTCATTTTGCCATCCCCTTTTCGGCTTTAATTATAACGAACTTTACTCCTTTATTTCGTAAAGAATTAATGAAACCTAGGTAGAATCCTGGGGCAACGGTTTTAATTTTTAAAACAAATGAGGTCCAGCGCCCGGCAAGACCGAACTTTGGACCTCATTTGTGCTCATAGGGGCTCCCAGAAGATACCTTCTGTCGTGCTCCCTCTTAGCCTTATTATTCAACTATTTATCATAAAAGTGTTGCCACTCTTTGTTAACATTTTGCCGGGTCGTCTTTGTCCCAGTCCATGATGGCACCTTTACTACCCCATCAATCTTACTCTTTGGTACAAAGCCCCAGTAACGACCATCATTTGAAACACTCCGGTGGTCCCCAAGAACAAAGTACTCGCCCTTTGGTACCGTGGTTGTTCCATTATGCTTCAACCAGCTATTTTGAACGGACACACTCTTCAGCGTCCAGTTACCAGTTCCCGCCTTTCGTTGGTCCATACTGATGTAGCTTTGGTTGATCTTCTTACCATTAACATAAATATTTCCATTGTCAGACCGAACCTTGTCACCAGGTAATCCAATTACCCGCTTAACATAGTCAGTCTTTTGGGCTACTTGGGGGTCAACCCCATTAGCATCAAAGATAACCACGCTACCGTGGTGGATCTTAGCTGTCTTTAGGCAAAAGACCCGTTCATTGTTTACCAGGTTGGGTTCCATTGATGGCCCATCAACCCGGACGATTTGAAATACAAACTGTTTAATCAGCAGTGCAATCAACAGACCAATGACAATTGGAACAATCCAACTCATCGTTTCCCGAAATGCTTTCATATTTGCGCCTCACTTAATTAGTTACTTTTCAATTTCCTGAATGTAATCAGCTGCAATTTTACTATCCGTTGCGTATGGCGTATCAACACCCTTAATCTTCTGGTATGGGTCTTCACCCTTACCAGCAAGGACTACAATATCATCACTACCACTAGCATCAATGGCTGCTTTAATCGCCTTTTCACGGTCCATGATGTATTGGATTTCACCAACCTGTGCATGGTCGATATGGGAATTTATTTCCCGGGCAATATTCATTGGATCCTCAAAACCGGGGTCATCAGTTGTTAAAATTATCCGGTCTGGATGCTCTTCAGAAAGTGCCTTACCAAAGCCTTGCCGCCGGGAAATCCCCTTATCGCCCGTCGCACCAAGAACCACCGTAACTTTACCCGCAGCGGTTTGCCGCTTGAGGAAGGCCAATAGCCGCTTCAAGCTAGCGTAATTATGTGCGTAGTCAATATAGATAGTACCATGTTGCTTCGTTTTTTGCATTTCCATCCGGCCACGAATATGAACATGGTCCAAAGTTGCTAATGCATCTTCTGCCGTTGCGCCAGCAAGTGCGGTCGAAATAATGGCCGCAACCGCATTTCCTTCGTTATAATCGCCAGGAACGCTGGTCGTATACCGCTGATGAAGGTTTAGCCTGTCCGCTTTTTCGGAGCAAGCAACCAGTTCAAACTCACTTTCATGCAAGTCTTCGAGGTCGTTACGGTATTCAAAATCAAGCGTAACCCCCGCAGGTAAATCAACCTTTGCACCATGACGGGCAAAGAGATAAATATTCTCCGGTTGTGTCGTCGCCTTAGCAGTGTAGTATACATCAGCAAAGTGATCAGTTTCCGCATTAATAATACAGGTTTGCGAATTGACCAGGAGCTGTTCCTTACAGTGGAGGTAGTCCGCAAAGGTAGGGTGTTCGTTTCGTCCAATATGGTCAGGCGTAATATTCAAGAAAATCCCAACGTCAAAGTGCAAGCCGTAAGTCCGGTTCTTCTTATAAGCCTGGGAGGAAACCTCCATTACTAAGTGGGTCATCCCGTTATCAACGGCGGCCCGCATATCATGGAAGAGGTCCAGTGATTCCGGGGTCGTTAAGTCTGACTTAAAACGGTCAGTTGGCCCATTACCCAGTACCCGGTCAAGGGTTGAAAATAAGGCTACGTGTTTGTCGGTAGCATGTTCCAAAACGTGGTCAGCAAAGTAGGCTGTCGTTGTTTTTCCCTTCGTTCCCGTAATGGCAGTGATTGTCAATTCATTTTGCGGGAAGCCATAAAAGGCCGCGCCGAGTAGCGCCATTGCCTTTTGCTCATTTTTAACAATAATTGCGGGCAAGTCACTGCCTTCCGGGTATTCTTGTTCGGCCACGTAGGCAATCGCGCCCTTTTCCTTTGCCATTGTTAAGTATTTTGGCAAAAAGTTTCCCTTGCAAAAGAAAAGCGTTCCCGGTTCAACCTTTCGTGAATCGTAGGATACCTTGGTTGCCGTGAAGTCGGTTAAATTATTAGTATGATCCAGTAAATGGTGCTCGCGCAATAACGTTAGTGCAGGCGTAACATGCAATTCCATGTGTTATTGACCCCTCTTGATTTTCTCTCTTAAAACTCTATTATTTCATTTTTTGCTATAAAAGTGAACATGTAATAAAAAAGGCCGTGACAGTAACTGCCACGGTCCAATATTATTAAGCTTCAGCAGCAGTTGCCTTCGCCTTATCAATTCCTGATTCATCAATCTTGAAGTCATCGATAAAGTACAACTTGTACCAAATTAAGAAGGTGTAGACTGTCCAAATCTTCCGACGACCGTCGACCTTGCCTTCAAAGTTGTCATCAGCTAACTTCAACAGCTTATCTTGGTCAAAGAATTCCTTCACGAAGTCCTGGGCAAACAAGTCGCGAACTTCTTGGTAGTACTTCTTTTCCCGTAGCCATGCCCGAACTGGGGTTGGGAAACCAAGCTTTGGCCGGGTAGCCCATTCTTCTGGCAGGTGACGGTTGGCAGCCATCCGGAAGGCCCACTTAGTCCCCTTGTAGTTAAAGAGGTACTTAGTTGGCGTCGTTTCAGCTACCTTCATTACTTCCTTATCAAGCAGTGGTACCCGGATTTCGACCGAGTTAGCCATACTCATCTTATCGGCTTTCAGGCAAATATCACCAGGCATGAAGCGGTGAAGGTCAACGTATTGCTTCCGGGCAACGTCATCAACGTCCGTGCCTTCGTACTTATCATAAAGTGGCTTCAATAAGTCGGTAATCGTTGGCCCACAATCAAATTCTGGCTTCAGGTAGTCAGCCGCTTCTTCTGGACTAAAGATGTAAGCCTGGCCAATAAAGGTATCACGAGCTGGTGCCAAATTCCGGTAGAGGTGTTCAGACCCATGGAAGTGCTTGCCTTCCAGCCATTGGCCAAACTTGTACCGCTTCTCCCGTGGCATCTTCTTCAATTGGTCGGTCACCCACCGGATAAACTTAATCTTAGTGTTGAAACCATAAGCCGTGTAGCCAGCGAACAGTTCATCAGCCCCTTCACCAGACAGGAGCGCCTTGTAGCCGTTATCCTTAGCCAGCTTGTTTAAGAAGTACAAGGGAACAACGGATGGGTTGGAGTCTGGTTCATCCAGGTAGTATTGAATCAATGGGAAGGCGTGGAAGGCTTCCTCATTGGTCAGTTTCTTATCAGTGTTCTTCAGGTCCAACTTAGCAGCCAGTTCACGAGCTTGCTTAGTTTCATCGTAGGTACTGTCAAAGCCGATTGAGAAGGTGTTATTTGGCCGCATCAGTGCAGTAACTAAACTAGAGTCAACCCCGGCGGACAGGAATGAGCCGACCTTAATTCCGTTATCAGCATAGGTGTGGGCCTTAACGGAGTTGTCAACGACCTTATCAATCTTATCAACGGCTTCATCAAAGCTTTCATTTTCTGGTTCAAAGTCTTCGTCCCAGTATTGTTCCATGTCAAACTGGCCATCCTTGTAAGTAAAGTAGTGGGCTTCTGGCAAACGGAAAACTCCCTTAAAGAAGGTTTCCTGGGTAACGTTATACTGGAAAGTCATGTACGGCTTCAGCGCTTCCTTGTTTAACTTCTTTTCGAAGTTCGGGTGATCCAAGAAAGCCTTGATTTCAGAACCGACAAAGAAGGTCCCATTCATCTTGGCGTAGTACAATGGCTTAATTCCGAAGTGGTCCCGGGCACCAAACATTTCCTTCTTCTTGGTATCCCAAATAATGAAGGCAAACATTCCCCGGAGCTTTTGCAAGACATCCTTACCCCATTCTTCGTAACCATGCAGGATAACTTCTGTATCAGCGTGAGTGGTAAAGGTGTGGCCTTTTTCAATTAATTCGGCCCGCAACTCTTCAAAGTTGTAGATTTCACCATTAAATTCAATGATCTTGGAATTATCTTCATTGAAAATTGGTTGGTTACCGGACTTAACGTCGACAAAGCTCAGCCGCCGGAACCCAAGGGCAACGTCATCATCCACGTATTGGCCTTCTGCATCAGGGCCCCGGTGGATAATCCGTTCTTTCATTTTTTTAATTAAAGTATCTTTTAATTGTGGTTTTTCGTTATCAACAAACGCAACAATTCCACACATTGCAAAGTTCCTCTTCTTTCCCTAAATTTTTAACCGTAATAATAAAACTTGAACCTAAATTATAACATATCACACTAATTTTCACTAAAGGAACTCTTATCTTTAAGAAGATATTAAAAAAGGCTGGGAAGAAATGCTTTCTCCTCGACCCTATTATTTTATATTTCCCGGGAAATATTATTTATGATCCTTCTTCGAGAATTTCCCTTGCCGAATGTAGACACTCAAGATTGCCAGGTCAGCCGGATTTACCCCACTGATCCGTGAAGCTTGAGCTAACGTTTCTGGACGGATCTCTTCAAGCTTTTGCCGCCCTTCAGTTGCTAGGCCATCGATATCTTCATAATCAATATCGTCCGGAATCCGCTTGGCTTCCATCCGCTTCATCCGTTCAACCTTTTGTTCTTCCTTCTTGATGTAGCCCGCATATTTGAGTTGAATCTCAACTTGCTCAATCACGTGACGGTCCAACTCTTCAGCTGGCGCCGGAATAAACTTCAAAAGGGTTTGGTAGTCAACATATGGCCGCTTAATAAAGTCGGCTGCGGTAATTGCATCTTTCAGCCGGTTGTCACCATTTTCCTCAATAAAGTCATTAACTGCCTGGTCACTTGGCTTGAGCTTGAGTGACTTTAACCGCTTAATCTCAGCCGCAATCTTAGCCTTCTTATCTTCCATCTTTGCAAGACGTTCGTCACTAACTAGGCCAACATCATGACCCTTTTCCATCAAACGCAGGTCAGCGTTATCGTGACGAAGAATCAACCGGTATTCAGCTCGACTGGTTAAGAGACGGTAAGGTTCCTTAGTCCCCTTAGTAACTAAGTCATCGATCATCACACCAATGTAAGCATCGGACCGTCCCAAAACAAATGGTCCCTTGCCCTGGGCACGAAGACCGGCGTTGATTCCGGCAATTAGTCCCTGCCCAGCAGCTTCTTCATAACCGGAACTCCCGTTAGTCTGACCAGCAGTGTAAAGATTCTTAACAATCTTAGTCTCAAGCGTCGGGTGGAGTTGGTACGGTGCCACCACATCGTATTCAATTGCATAACCTGGCCGCATCATTTCGGCCTTTTCCAGCCCCTTAATTGAGTGCACAATCTTTTGCTGAACCTCTTCCGGCATGGAAGTGGAAACACCATCCAGGTAGTATTCGTCGGTGTCCCGGCCTTCTGGTTCCAAGAAGACCTGGTGACGCGGCTTATCAGCAAAGCGAACAATCTTATCTTCAATTGATGGGCAGTAACGAGGGCCAACCCCCTTGATAATTCCGGAGAACATCGGTGCCCGGTCCAGGTTAGCCCGGATAATGCTGTGGGTGCCCTGGTTGGTGTAAGTCAGCCAGCATGCTAACTGGTCAGTTACCGAGATGTACTTACTGTCGGGAGTATCAAAACTAAAGTGGTGAACTTCTTCATCCCCTGGCTGCTCCTCAGTTTCATCAAAGTTAATTGTGTTCCCATTAACCCGTGGTGGTGTACCGGTCTTAAACCGTTCCAGGTCAAAGCCCAGCTCCTCCAGATTTTCGGACAACTTAACCGCTGATTTGGAGTTATTTGGGCCAGATTGATACTGTAATTCACCAATGATAATCTTGCCCCGGGCTGCGGTACCAACGGTCAGGACAACCGTCTTAGCATGGTAACGGGCACCAGTATTAGTGATGACTCCCTTGCAGACACCGTCTTCAACAATCAATTGGTCAACGGTTCCCTGACGGAGGGTTAAGTTTGGTTCCCGTTCAATTGTTAACTTCATTTGCCGGTGGTAGGCATGTTTGTCGGCCTGAGCCCGTAATGCACGGACGGCGGGACCCTTACCAGTGTTTAGCATCCGCATCTGGATGTAAGTCTTATCAATGTTATGTCCCATTTCGCCACCGAGGGCATCGATTTCACGGACAACGATCCCCTTTGCTGGACCACCAACAGATGGGTTGCATGGCATGAAAGCTACCATTTCCAAGCTAATTGTTACCAGGAGGGTCTTATTACCCATCCGGGCTGCTGCTAGTGCCGCTTCACAACCAGCATGGCCAGCACCAACAACGATTACGTCATAATCACCGCCCTCGTATTGGACAGCGTCTGAGGTCTTTAATGATTCACTTGACTTCACGATTTTCCCTACTTTCCTAGACAGAATTGGCTAAATAATTGGTCGAGGAGCTCGTCTTGGTATGAGTCACCAGTAATTTCTCCCAAAAGGTCCCAGCACCGGGTCATGTCGATTTGGACTAGGTCCACCGGCATCCCATCGTTAATTCCTTTTAACACGTCAGACAGAGCATCATTAGCTTGGTGGAGGAGGCCAATGTGACGGGCGTTGGTAACCATCACATTGTTTTGACTGCTTTCAATCCCCTCATCAAAGAACATCTTACTAATTCGTTCACCGAGTTGGTCCATCCCTTCATGCTTAACAATGGAGGTCTCAATCAACGCATCCCCGTCAACCAGCTCCTTTAATTCATTTAAGTCTACCTTCATCGGTAGGTCGGTTTTGTTTAAGATGACGATCCGCTGCTTACCTTTTGTGGCATTTAATAAGTCGCGATCCTCATCGGTTAGTGGTGCAGAATTGTCGATTAATAAGAGAATTAAGTCCGCCGCATCGAGGGCCTTTTTACTCCGCTCTACCCCAATCTTTTCAACTGTATCATTGGTATCACGAATTCCGGCAGTATCGATCAGCTTCAGTGGAACCCCGTTAACATTGACGTATTCTTCAATCACATCCCGGGTAGTTCCGGCAACGTCAGTGACAATCGCCTTATCTTCATGCAGAAGTGAGTTCAGCAGACTCGACTTACCGACGTTAGGCCGACCAATAATTGCGGTTGCCAAGCCTTCTCGTAAGACCTTCCCCTGCTTAGCTGTCTTCAAAAGGGCTTGAATCCGCTGTTGGATATCAACCGCCTTTTCCTTCAGCATCTTCGTGGTCATTTCTTCAACCGCGTCATACTCAGGGTAATCAATATTAACTTCTACCTGGGCTAAGACATCAAGGATATCCTTTCGCAGGTGCCGGATTAGACGGGAGAGGTCCCCATCTAGTTGGTTTAATGCCACCTTCATTGACTTGTCAGTCTTGGCCCGGATTAAGTCCATTACCGCTTCAGACTGTGACAGGTCAATCCGCCCATTCAAAAATGCCCGCTTAGTGAATTCACCTGGTTCGGCCATCCGGGCACCATAACTTAGTACTAATTGAAGGATCCGGTTGGTTGCCAGCAATCCCCCGTGGCAGTTGATTTCAACCACGTCCTCACAGGTATAGGTATGAGGTGCCCGCATAACAGAAACCATCACCTCATCTACTTCTTCACCATTATCAGGATCAATAATGTGCCCGTAGTTGATGGTGTGACTAGCTACTTTTTCTAGGTTTTTACCCTTATAAATCTTTTCAGCAACCGGAAGTGCATCTTCACCACTAATCCGGATAATCGAAATGCCCCCTTCACCTACTGGGGTAGAAATTGCCGCAATGGTGTCATTTTCACTATTCGCCACTAGTCGATGCTCCTTTCAATAAAAAAAGTGCTAGTCCACGTCAGCTACTGCAAACATGGTCAAAGCACTTTCACTACTTTAACAACTCAATTTTGATATCGCCCATATTTTAGGTTCTTAACCGCCAATTGTCAACTTTATTACTAATCTTTTGGCGCAATTACAACGCTCCGGTAAGGCTCACGGCCGTGGGAATATGTCCGTACATGGCCATTATTTTCCAACTCCTTATGAAGCTGTTTCCGTTCACGTGCCGGCATCGGATCCAGGTAAACTGCCTGTCCACTAGCAACTACTTCCGTCACGGACCGTTCCGCAATTTCGTGTAGTGCCTCCCGCCGCCGTTGACGGTAATTTGAAGTATCCAAAATCACGGTCGTCTTCGGTGAACCATGGTAATTCATAAAGGCGGCACTAATTTGCTCCATCGCATTAATCCGCCGGCCGTGGTGGCCAATTACCCGGCCAGAATTAGGCGTCTTAATGTCGATTTCAATCGCATGGGCCTCAACCTTGGTAATTTCAGGATTAGCTTTAATGCCTAAAGTGTGGAAGACCTTTTTAAGGTAGCTGGTTAGTTGCTGACCAGCATTACGAGTATGGCGGACATTGGCCTCATGCCGGGCCGCAATTACTGCCGGGTCCTCTTCATCCCCCATCCCATTTTCATTTGTTGGTACGACGACATCCTTGCTTACTGGCGCCTGTTCTTTTACCACCTTTGGCTTTGCCTTTTGCGATGACATCGCAGCCTTGGTCGTTGCAGTCGCCTTCATTGGCGTTTGCTCTGCAAGAGGCGGCTTAACCGTTGCTTCAATTTTCGCCGGGCGCCGGCCAATGCCAAGAAAGCCATGACGAGGCTGGTCGATTATTTCCACTTTAAGTCCGTCTTCTGGTTTATGTAAGGAATGACTCGCCTTTAGGATGGCATCCTTAATTGTTTTTCCCGTAAAAACTACCATAGACATTTCCTCCACAAATTAATCTTTACTGTCCATTATAAACAAAAAAAGGCCATGACGTTCCCGTCAAAGCCCTATTTACAATATTAATTTTACTTACGCTTGCTTTGGTAAGCACGCCGCTTAGCCTTTTCCAGCTTACGTTTCCGCGCTTTGGCTGCCTTTTGCTTTGCCTCCCGTTCGCGCCGAATCTTAAATGGATTCTGGATCAAAAGGGTTTGAACAACCTGGAACGCGTTGGATACTACCCAGTAAAGGGTGATGGCAGATGAGAAGCCAAGCGCCATGAAGAAGACCATGATCGGCATGAACCACGTCATCGCCGTTGACATACTGTTTTTCTCTGGCATTGATGCCATTGACAGCCATGAACTAATAAAGGTAAAGACGGCCGCCAAGATTGGCATTACATAGTAGGGGTCGGTGTGCCCTAATTGCAGCCATAAGAAAGTCCCGTGCCGCAATTCAGGAGTCCGCCAAATAGCTTGGTACAGGGCCCACATGATTGGCAACTGGATGATCAGTGGCAACATGGAAGCCATTGGGTGAACGCCAGCTTCCTTGTAAATCTTCTGGGTTTCTTCCTGCATCTTCATCATGGAATCGCGGTCCCGTGATGAGTACTTATTTTGAATTGCCTTTAATTGCGGGGTCAATTCTTGCATCCGCATCATTGACTTCGTTTGGTAGAACATCAGTGGCAATAACAATACCCGGATGATGATCGTAAAGATAATGATCCCCATCCCGTAACCACCGGTGTGATTTGAGAGCCAAATAATGAATTGCGAGAAGTTATAGACAATGTAGTGGTCCCAAAAACCGGTACTATGACTCGTAACTGGTTTATTGGAACAAGCAGCCAGCAACATCGTCAGACTGGCGATCGCTGCCAAGCTCAGGGCTTTTTTCTTCTTTTTCACGCTATTGTTCCTCACTTTTTACTTGATTAACTTGGCTAGCTTTAAGGCGTGAACCAAGTTCTTTTTTGTTTCTGCCATCTCAAGGCCATCAGCTGCCGGCCGGGCAATCACCAAAAAGTCAACGTCTGACCGTAGCTGAGGTTTGACTTCGAGGAGGGTTTGTCGGATCCGCCGCTTCACCCAATTACGGTGAACCGCGTTACCAATCTTTTTACCAACCGAAATACCAACCCGGAAATGCTTCTGCCCCGGCTTAGCCATTTGATAAATAATGAATTTATGGTTGGCAACGGAATTATGGGTTTCGAAGACCCGTTGAAATTCACTTTCCTTTTTTACTCGGTATGACTTTCTCATGATGTCTTATCTCCAGCCTTACTCTAAATATGAAAAAAGGGTAGGCAAACAACAACGCCAACGATCGTTGTTCGCTGAATTGCTTGCCCGCCCTATACAATAAAAAAAGCCACTGTAACAGTGGCCGTGGTTATGCAGATAATACTTTTCTGCCCTTTTGACGCCGACGTGCTAATACCTTACGGCCATTGCTGGTGCTCATGCGCTTACGGAAGCCATGGACACGTGCACGGTGACGCTTCTTTGGTTGAAACGTGCGCTTCATGCGGTTGCACCTCCTATTTTTTCAATGGGTTTGTTTCTTTTCTTTCTTCAAACATACTTTGGAAGTATAACATACTTTTTACGATTATTAAACGGCAAAAAAATATTTAAACTTTTTAGTTATCCACAGAAAGTGCGAAATAATCCACAGCGTTGTGTAAATCACCTAATCACCGCCACCTAATCCACAGGCTTTTTCCTGCTCCATCCCCATAATCACACCCTGTGATCAAAGTTATCCACAGGCCTGTGATTACCTGTGTAAAACCTGATTAAACACTGCTATAACAGCTTTTAGTTATCCACAGGTACTTGTTCATTAGTCATTGGTTTTTACAAGATTCCACCGTTTCCACACCCGATCTGCAAATTTACACACAGAGTTGTGTAAATTTTTTTCACTCGTCCACTAACCTGTGGAAAACTTTTTAGGAGAATGATAAAATACCGGTTGGACTTATATATAACCTAGGAGGAATTATTTTGACTGAGCTCGATTCTCTGTGGGAAGCGATCCAAAATTCTTTTCGTCAATACACCGGCCAGGTGACTTTTGACAATTTTATTGCTCCGGCAAAACCGATTTCTCTCTCGCAAACACGTCTAGAAATTGAACTTCCGACGCCAATGCATCGCGATTTCTGGAATAAGAATTTAACTGAAAAGCTCAAAGAGTACGTCCAGCGCGAACTGGGCCGCCCGGTTGAGCCTATTTATGTTTTAACGGGAGAAAAGACACAATCGCAACCCCCCAAACCTACTACTGCACCAACTTCTAACATTCCATTAAACCCGTACTATAACTTTGAAACATTCGTTGTTGGTGATGGCAACAAGATTGCCCATGCGGCGGCCCTCAATGCGGCTGAACGCCCGGGTTACATGAACCCCCTCTTCATTTATGGTGGAGTGGGACTCGGTAAGACCCACTTAATGGAAGCAATCGGTAACTACATGCTTAAAATCAACAAGAATGCCCGGGTAAAGTACGTTACTAGTGAAGAATTTACTAACGACTTCATCAATTCGATTCAAAAACGGACTACCGAACAGTTCCGTGAAGAGTACCGTAACCTTGACCTACTATTAATTGATGATATTCAATTCCTCGCCGACAAAGAAGGGACCCAAATTGAATTCTTCAATACCTTTAACACCCTTTACGACCAGCAAAAACAAATCGTGCTTACCAGTGACCGGATGCCACGGGAAATCCCTGAATTACAGGACCGGCTCGTTTCACGATTTATGTGGGGAATGCCAGTAGAAATTACCCCTCCAGACCTCGAAACACGGATCGCGATCCTGCGTAGTAAGGTTGAAGAAGATCATATTGATATTGGCAATGACACGCTAAACTACATTGCTGGTCAGATCGATACCAATGTTCGTGAACTTGAAGGTGCCTTGACCAAGGTGCAAGTCTACGCCGACTTAAGCAATGAAATTATTACGCCACACCTTGCATCACAAGCATTGAAAGATTTCCGCCACTCTACCAAGCGGCAAATCACAGTTGAAGATATCCAAAAGCAGGTTGCTTCTTTCTATAACATCACCCAGACCGATATTATGGGGAAGAAGCGGGTTAAGCAAATCGTGGTACCACGCCAAATCGCGATGTACCTTACCCGTGAACTAACCGATTACTCCCTACCAAAAATTGGGAAGGAATTCGGCGGTAAGGACCATACAACCGTTCTTCACGCTATTGATAAAATCGAGGCTTCCATTAAGGAAGATTCACAACTGCAACAGGACATTCACAAGCTAAAGGACCAGCTCAATGGTTAGCTGTGGATAAGTGCCCTACTTATCCCTGAAGTTATCAACAAGTTATCCACAAGCAGAATTCTTTAGCATAACAGGGTTAAACGACTTTTCCACAAGTTTAACAGGCCCTATTACTACTACTATTTTTAAACTATAAAATATATTTATATATAAAAGCAAAAAGGAGTGCAATTCTATGAATTTCACAATCAATCGATCTGCATTCATTAGCCAATTGAACAATGTCTTACGGGCAATTTCATCCAAGACTACTATTCCAATCCTAACTGGACTAAAAATGGTGGTTGACCAAGATAAGATCACCCTTACTGGTAGTAATTCTGACATCACTATTGAAAGCGTAATTGATGCTAGTAATGAGGACTACGCTTTAACAGTTAAGGAACCAGGTGCCATTGTGTTGCCTGCTCGTTTCTTCAGTGAAATTGTTAAGAAGCTACCAGATAAGCAAGTAACTATTGAAGTTACAAATGGCTTCCAAGCCGATATTACGTCTGGGACCGCTAAGTTCCAAATTAATGGTCAAGATGCAGGCAACTTCCCTCACCTTCCAGAAATTGAAACTGATAACACAATTACCCTGCCAAATGATGTGCTAAAGGAAGTTATCCGCCAAACAGTAATTGCGGTGTCTAAGCAAGAAAGTCGGCCGATCCTGGCTGGTGTTCACTTCACCCTGCAAGATGGCTTGCTGACAGCCGTTGCAACTGACAGCCACCGTTTAGCACAACGGAAAGTTACGTTGGAAAATGTTGATAGTAATATCAGCTTTGACATTATTATTCCTGGTAAGAGTTTGGATGAATTATCCGGAATGATTAGCGACGTTGACGAAGATGTGAAGGTACAAGTTAGCGAAAACCAGGTTCTGTTCATTTTCGGCAACACGCACTTCTACTCCCGTCTACTAGAAGGTAACTACCCAGAAACAAGTCAGCTGATCCCAACGACTGCTGATACGACAGTTGAACTGGATGCTGGGACCTTCCTGTCATCAATTGAACGTGCTTCCCTGCTTTCACATGAAAGTCGGAATGACGTTGTTAAGTTAACGCTGCAGCCAGGTTCTAACCGGGTTCAAATTAGCAGTGATTCCCCTGACATCGGGACGGTTGAAGAAGAGGTCGCAACCTCTGCTCTTGAAGGACAAGACCTTGAAATTTCCTTCAATCCTAACTACATGAAGGATGCACTCCGGTCCTTTGGCCAGGCGACAATCAAGATCTCCTTTACTTCACCACTGCGGCCATTTACCCTGGTGCCAACTGAAGACAAGGAAAACTTTGTCCACTTAATTACACCGGTTCGGACCTTCTAAATTAACAAATTAGTGAAAAAGGTAAAACAGGCTCCCGCCATTTTTGATGGTCGGGGGCTTTTTTACTTGCTTAAATTTAGTGAAATTAGTTTATTTGCGAAATGAGCCGTTTTAGGCCAATTTTGATAAAAACGGTTCAAGAAAGTCGAATTGGCTGAGATGGGCTAATAACGGAATTTGACTTGTGATTGTGATATAATAGATAAAGTAAAGTAGGTGAAATACAGTGGAAATGAAAAAAGTAATAATTGACCGGCCATTTATCACGCTTGGCCAATTACTTAAAGAAGAAGCAATCATTCCAACTGGCGGTGCTGCAAAATGGTACCTTAAAGAAAACACCGTCTTGGTGAATGGTGATGCCGATGACCGGCGGGGACGGAAGCTATACCCTGGTGATGAGGTGACTCTGCCAGACAGCGGTAAGTTAGTCATCGAAAGTAAGTAGACCGGCTATGATTCTGACGGAGTTACACTTACATCATTTTCGGAACTATGAAGAACAAACCGTTCACTTCGCGCCAGGGGTGAACGTTTTAATTGGCCATAATGCTCAGGGAAAGACCAACATGCTAGAGGCAATCTATGCCTTGTCATTGACCCGGAGCCACCGGACAAACAACGACCGTGAATTGATTAACTGGCAAGAACAGTCAGCATCAATTAGTGGAGTGGTTCAAAAGGCAACGGGGAAGGTACCGCTTGAATTGCAGTTTACCAAGGAAGGCAAACGGGCAAAGGTCAACCACCTAGAGCAGGCACGGCTCTCTTCATACATTGGCCAACTTAACGCAATTTTATTTGCGCCGGAGGATCTCTCCTTGGTAAAAGGGGCCCCATCAATCCGGCGGCGTTTTATGGATATGGAATTTAGTCAGATGAGTAGTAAATACCTCTACAATGCCAGTCAGTACCGGTCATTGCTCCGGCAACGAAACAAGTACTTGAAGCAGCTGAAGTATGGGCAACAGCATGATCAAGTATTGCTTGACGTTTTGTCTGACCAGCTAGCGGCGTACGGGGCAGAGATAATTATTGCCCGTTATCACTTCTTAAAGCAGCTTGAGAAATGGGCAGCTGACCTCCATTACCAAATTTCGTTAAATGCTGAAAAACTGCGGTTAGTTTATGCGACTCAGCTACAGGTTGGTGACGAGACGACGGTTGATGAGGCCTACCAACAGTTGTTGACGATTTACAAGGAGAATAAGCCCCGCGAAATTGAACAGGGAAGTACCATGTTTGGTCCACAGCGGGATGACATTCGGTTTATGGTGAACGGCAAGAACGTTCACTCATTTGGTTCACAGGGACAGCAGCGGACGACAGCCCTTGCCGTCAAGCTGGCAGAGATTGACTTGATGAAGGAACAAACGGGTGAGTACCCACTTTTGCTCCTTGATGATGTCCTCTCTGAACTTGACACGGTTCGGCAAACACACTTATTGACGGCGATTCAAGACAAGGTCCAAACCTTCTTGACGACGACTAGTCTTAGTGATGTTGCCCGCCAACTAATAAATGAGCCGACAATCTTTAATATTAAAAATGGGACTTTGATTAAGGAGGAAGCATAGTGAGC
The DNA here is from genome assembly GCF_947387525.1 of Limosilactobacillus viscerum. Classification (GTDB taxonomy): domain Bacteria; phylum Bacillota; class Bacilli; order Lactobacillales; family Lactobacillaceae; genus Limosilactobacillus; species Limosilactobacillus viscerum. The sequence continues at coordinate 153,393 of NZ_CANDNW010000001.1, read as the reverse complement.
GACGAACAAAAAGAAACAAAAGCGCAACGGGCGAGCGAATATGACGCCAGCCAGATTCAAGTCTTAAAGGGCCTGGATGCTGTTCGTAAGCGTCCGGGGATGTACATTGGTTCGACCTCGGCCCAAGGACTTCACCACCTGGTATGGGAAATTGTCGATAACGGGATTGATGAAGCCCTGGCTGGTTTCTGTACTGAAATCAACGTTGAAGTTAACCCCGACAACAGTATTACCGTCCGCGATAACGGACGGGGGATCCCGGTTGATATTCAAGAACAAACCGGTAAGCCAGCCTTGGAAACAGTCTTCACGATCTTACACGCCGGTGGTAAGTTCGGCGGTGGCGGATACAAGGTTTCCGGTGGTTTGCACGGTGTTGGTGCATCCGTTGTTAACGCCCTTTCAACCGAATTGGACGTTGAAGTTGCGCGGCAAGGCAAGCGTTACTACATGGATTTTGACCATGGTCACGTCAAAACCTCAATGAAGGTAATCGACGAGAACTTGCCAGAAGAAGAACACGGGACGACAGTACACTTCAAGCCAGACCCGGCAATCTTCCGCGAAACCACTACTTATAACATCAAGACGTTAACTAACCGGTTGCGCGAACTGGCCTTCTTAAACAAGGGCCTGAAGATCACCATCGAGGATAAGCGTGATGAGAATCCGGAACGGCAAGAGTTCCTCTTTGAAGGTGGAATTCGCCACTATGTTGACTTCTTAAACGAAAACAAGACCACCCTCTTTGAACCACCAATCTACGTTGAAGGTAAGGAAAACGGGATTACGGTTGAAGTATCACTTCAGTACACTGATTCGTACCGGAGCGAGTTGTTAACCTTTACTAACAACATCCACACATACGAAGGTGGTACTCACGAAACCGGGTTCAAGATGGCCTTAACCCGGGTAATTAACGACTATGGGCACAAGGCTGGCATCCTCAAGAGCAATGAAACTTTGTCAGGGGATGATGTTCGTGAAGGGCTAACGGCAGTCGTTTCTATCAAGCACCCAGATCCACAATTCGAAGGGCAGACTAAGACCAAGTTAGGTAACTCCGATGCCCGGACTGCTACTGACCACGTCTTCGCAGCCACCTTTAACCGTTTCCTGCTCGAACACCCAGACGAAGCTAAGCAAATCATTGAAAAGGGACAGTTAGCATCAAAGGCGCGGGTTGCCGCCAAGCGGGCCCGGGAAGTTACCCGGAAGAAGAGTGGGTTGGAAATCTCCAACCTGCCTGGTAAATTAGCCGATAACACTAGTAAGGATCCAAATATCTCTGAATTGTTTATCGTCGAAGGGGACTCCGCCGGTGGTTCAGCTAAGCAGGGACGGTCACGGCTGACCCAGGCAATTCTGCCAATTCGGGGGAAGATCTTGAACGTTGAAAAGGCCACCCTGGACCGGGTCTTGGCTAATGATGAAATTCGTTCCCTCTTCACTGCGCTTGGAACTGGCTTTGGTGACGACTTTGATATCACGAAGGCTAACTACCACAAGCTGATTATTATGACCGATGCCGATGTCGATGGTGCCCACATTCGGACATTATTATTGACCCTGATTTACCGCTTCATGCGGCCAATGATCACCCACGGCTACGTTTACATTGCGCAGCCACCGCTATACCAAGTTCGGCAAGGGAAGTTTGTTAAATACATTGAAACTAATGAAGAACTGGACCAAGTGGTTAGTTCACTGCAGCCAAGTCCAAAACCAGTTATCCAACGGTACAAGGGGCTTGGTGAAATGGATGCCGAACAACTCTGGGAAACGACAATGGACCCAGAAAACCGGCACCTACTCCGGGTTCAGCTTGATGATGCTGAACAAGCAAATGAAATCTTCCCAATGCTGATGGGGACAAAGGTTGGCCCACGGCGGGACTTTATCGAGCAAAACGCTAAGTTTGTTGAAAACCTTGACCTGTAATCAAGGAGACTGAAAAGGAGGAACGACATTGGCTGAGAATATGTCAGATAATCGAATTACGGACGTTAAACTGACGAGCCAGATGAAGAATTCATTCTTGGATTATGCCATGAGTGTTATTGTTTCACGGGCTTTGCCGGACGTTCGTGATGGATTAAAGCCCGTTCAGCGGCGGATCCTGTACGGGATGAATGAATTAGGGGTTACCCCAGAAAAGCCATATAAGAAGTCTGCCCGGATTGTTGGGGACGTCATGGGGAAGTTCCACCCCCACGGTGACTCCTCGATTTATGAAGGGTTAGTCCGGATGGCCCAGGACTTTAGTTATCGTTATATGTTAGTTGATGGGCACGGTAACTTTGGTTCAGTTGATGGTGATAGTCCGGCCGCCATGCGTTATACCGAAGCACGGATGAGTAAGATTGCCGTCGAAATGCTGCGGGATATTAACAAAAACACCGTTGACTTTATGCCAAACTACGATGGAACCGAAAAAGAACCGGCTGTTTTACCAGCCCGTTTCCCGAACCTGTTAGTCAATGGTGCCTCCGGTATTGCCGTTGGGATGGCAACTAACATCCCAACCCACAACCTGGGTGAAGTAATCAGCGCAATCCATATGCTGATGAATAATCCCGACGCTACTATCCCAGACCTGATGAAGGTATTACCTGGTCCGGACTTCCCAACTGGTGGGGTTGTAATGGGCAAGGCCGGTATCCGGAAGGCCTATGAGACTGGCCGGGGCAGCATTATTGTCCGGGCAAAGGTTGATATTGAGGAACAAAAGAACGGTAAGCAACGGATTATCGTCCACGAAATTCCATTCATGGTTAACAAGGCCAACCTGATCAGTCGAATTGCTGACTTGGCCCGGAATAAAGAAATTGATGGGATCACCGATGTTAACGATGAAACTGACCGTGATGGGATGCGGATCGTAATCGATGTTCGCCGGGACGCCAGTGCGGAAGTCATCTTAAATAACCTGTACAAGATGACATTGATGCAGACAACCTTCAACTTCAACATGCTCGCCATTGTTAATGGTGCGCCAAAGATCTTGAGCCTGAAACAAATTCTCCAATATTACTTGGAACACCAGGAAGAGGTTGTTCGCCGGCGGACCGAATTCGACTTAAAGAAGGCACAAAGTCGTCTGCACATCGTTGAAGGTTTGCGGATTGCCCTAGACCACATTGATGAAATCATTAATATCATCCGGAAGTCCCAAACGAGTGAAATTGCCAAGAATGAATTGATGGGTAACTATGGCTTGTCAGACCGGCAAGCACAGGCAATCTTGGATATGCGGCTGGTTCGTCTGACCGGTTTGGAACGGGAAAAGATTGAAGCCGAATACAAGAAACTCACTGATGCCATTGCTGACTACAAGGATATCCTGGCCCACAAGGAACGGATTAACCAGATCATTTATGATGAATTGATGGAAATCCAAAAGAAGTTTGGTGACAAGCGGCGGACGGAACTTCAAGTTGGTGATATTACCAACATTGAAGACGAAGATTTGATTGAAGAACAAGACATTATCGTTACCTTGACCCATAACGGCTATATCAAGCGGTTGCCAGTGGACGAATTCAAATCCCAGCACCGTGGTGGTCGTGGTGTTAAGGGGATGGGTGTTCACCATGATGACTTCATCGAGCAGTTAATCTCTAGCTCGACCCATGATCTCCTGCTCTTCTTCACCAATTCAGGGAAGGTTTACTCCATGAAGGGGTACGAAATCCCAGAATATGGTCGTGCAGCACAGGGAATCCCGATTATCAACCTGCTAAACATTGATAGTGATGAGAAGATTAGTGCGGTGATCAATGTTTCACATGAAACAAATGATGACGACAAGTACCTCTTCTTCACTACTAAGCATGGGACCGTTAAACGGACACCAGTTCCTGAATTCAAGAACATCCGTAGTAATGGTTTGAAGGCAATTAACCTTCACGATGGTGATGAACTGATGGCGGTTGATGTGATTGAAGATCAACAACCAATGATCATCGGTACCCACCATGGTTATGCCTTGAGCTTCAACTCATCCGTTGTTCGGTCAATGGGTCGTGGCGCTGCCGGTGTTCGGGGAATCCGTCTCCGTGATGACGACTACGTTATCGGTGCTGCACCATTACACAAGGACGACAGTGTCTTGGTTATCAGTGAAAATGGGTTTGGTAAGCAAACGCCAGCTGCTGATTACCCAATCAAGGGTCGTGGCGGCCTTGGTGTAAAGACCGTTAACGTTACCAAGAAGAATGGACCACTGGTTGGGATGACTACCGTTGCCGGGGATGAGGACATCATGCTGGTTACTGACCAGGGTGTTATCATTCGTTTCGGTATCGAGAGCGTTTCACAAACTGGGCGTTCAGCTGTTGGTGTCCACCTGATTAAGATGGATAACGGAGCAAAGGTTGCAACGATGGCAAAGGTTGAAAAGGAAGACGATAGTGACGATTCTGCTGATGGTGATTCAACGGATAACACTGCTTCTGCCGACCAAACAACCGAGACCGAAGAAAATCCAGAATAAAAAAGAACAAATCCTGAGTTTTGCGTATTTATTAAGTAGCCGCAAAACTCAGGATTTATCGTTATTTGCACCTTGTTTTAAATTTGTATCTATGCTATATTCTATATTTGTGAGTATACGTACAGACGTCTACTCTCCTTGTTCTTTCCTACTGTTGGGAAGGACCAGAGTCCATAAGGAGGTGTAACATTCATGGAAACACGTAAATATGAAATTACTTACATCATTCGTCCTGATATCGAAGAATCAGCTAAGAGCGAACTGGTAGACCGGTTCGACAAGGTTCTGACGGACAATGGTGCAACCATCGCTGAATCAAAGGACTGGTCAACTCGTCGCTTTGCTTACCCAATCAACAAGTACACTGAAGGTACTTACCACGTAGTTACTTTAACTACTGATTCTGACGAAGCATTAAACGAATTTGACCGTCTTTCAAAGTTCAGTGACGATATCCTACGTCACATGATCGTTAAGCTTGATGCTTAATTAGATTGTCAATTTAATAGAGAGGAGAACGATCGATGATTAATCGTGCAGTCTTAACTGGGCGTTTAACGAGAGATCCTGAGTTGCGGTACACTACCAGCGGAACAGCCGTGGTATCATTTACCTTGGCTGTTGACCGGCAATTCCGGAACCAAAATGGGGACCGGGACGCCGACTTTATTAACTGCGTCATTTGGCGTAAGTCCGCGGAAAACTTTAGTAACTTCACACATAAGGGTTCACTCGTTGGAATTGAAGGCCGGATTCAAACCCGGAACTATGAAAACCAACAGGGTAACCGTGTGTACGTTACCGAAGTGGTAGTTGACAACTTCGCATTGCTTGAACCCCGTCAAAATAACGGGATGAACCAGGGCGGCCAGCAACAACCATTTAATAATGGCAGCAATCAACCGTTTGGTGGTCAGCCTCAGCAATTCGGTGGCAGTCAACCACAAACTAACAATGCTCCTCAAGGAAATAATCCATCATCAACTGGCTTTAGTGGTAATAACCCAGCCAACAATGCGCCATTCTCAACCGGCAATGATAACAATGACGGTGAAAAGAAGATTGACGTTTCAGATGATGAATTACCATTCTAAAATAAATTTTTTACCGGATAGGAGGGTAATTTCATGGCACAACAACGTCGTGGCGGACGTCGTCGTCGTAAGGTCGACTTCATCGCCGCTAACCACATCGAATACATCGATTACAAAGATACTGACTTATTACGTCGGTTCATTTCTGAACGGGGTAAGATTTTACCACGTCGGGTTACTGGTACCAGTGCTAAGAACCAACGTAAGTTAACCATCGCTATCAAGCGTGCACGGATCATGGGTCTTCTGCCATTTGTTGCTGATGACTAATCTGTGAAATTAAAATAGCTGCGGTAAGCATATTGTGTGTTTACCGCAGCTATTTTTTTGTCCTTTTTTCACTACAATTAATTTACAATATTTCATATATCATTGAACATATGTAAAAAATACGGTAAGATAAGAACGTAGAAAAAAGGAGTGAGTTTAAGATGAAGTTAAACAAGTACATTGACCACACACTGTTAAGCCCAGACGCAACCGAAGAACAAGTGGAGACGGTTATTAAGCAGGCAATTGATAATCACTTCCACACCGTCATGATTAACCCGTACTGGGTTGCTAAGACGCACAAGGCACTTGAAAGAACCGACGTTGTTACCGCCACCGTGATTGGTTTCCCACTCGGTGCAACCACCACTGCAGCAAAGGTTTTTGAAACGGAGCAAGCGATTAAAGATGGCGTTGATGAAGTCGACATGGTAATGAATATCGGCGAAATGAAGGGTGGCAACTTTGCCAAGGTTGAAGATGATATCAAGGCAATCGTTAAGGTTGGCCACGATGCTAACAAGGTTGTTAAGGTGATCATTGAGACTGCTCTTTTGACTGACGATGAGATCACGAAGGCAGCTAAGATCGTTGCTGATGCAGGGGCAGACTTTGTTAAAACGTCAACTGGTTTTTCAACCCGTGGTGCCGCTGTTCATGATGTTGAGTTGATGTCTGCAGCCGTTGCTGGTACCGATACCCAGGTGAAGGCTTCTGGTGGTATTCATAGTGCAGCGGAAGCAGAAGCAATGATTAATGCTGGCGCGACCCGGCTTGGTGTCAGCCACAGTATGAAGGTTATCGGTAAAGAATAATTAGCAAAAATATGCCAAAATCCAGGGATGGAAGGGACGCGACGAAACTTTTTCAGCTTCGTGCTCCCGTTCATCCCCTTTTTATTTTAGAAAAAATTCAAGTATACTAGGTACATGATAAAAGTCAGAGGAGGACGGTATGATGGACAATCGGCGGCAAATTAAGCAGGCAGTTGAAATTAGCAAGTTATACTACCTGGATGGTGCAACACAAGCTGAAATAGCTAAGAAACTGCACCTTTCGCGGCCAACGATATCGCGGGCCCTCCAATTTGCACGGGATAATCAAATTGTAAAAATTCAGGTAAGTGACCCCCTGAGTGATTTAAGTGATTTACGGGAACAGGTTAAGGAGCGTTACCACCTGGATGAAGTTGTGATCGCAACGCCGGATGGTGATGGGACAGCAGCAACGCTTGACGCGCTTGGGGCGGCTGCTGCTAAGTACCTGGAGGAGGTTGTTGTTGACAATGATACGCTAGGAATTAGTTGGGGACAGACGCTTGCAGCGGTTGCCCGCCACCTCCAGCCAAGTGCACGGAAAAACATCCGGGCAGTTTATCTGAAGGGGACGGTTGCAAATTCAACGCACAATAATTATGTGGTCGAGGTGACGAAGGCCTTTAACCGTTGCTTCCACACCCAGGCACAGATCTTACCCTTACCGGTAATTTTTGAAAATAAAGACGTGAAGGAAATGGTGGTCAAGGACCGCTTCATCAATGAAATCCTCATGACTGGCCGGCAGGCAACGGTGGACCTCTTTACCGTTGGCACCACCGAGCCTGATGCAACCCTGTTTGAATTGGGCTACCTGTCCGACCAGCAAATTGCTCAGCTGCAGAAGGAGTCGGTGGGTGATATTATTTCCCAATTTGTTGATGAGAAGGGAAAAATTGTTGATGAGGACCTGACTGCACGGACTGTGGCCCTACCATTAAATGAACTGAAAAATACGCGGCAATCGATCCTGATTGCTGGAGGGATGAACAAGCTAAAACCAATTAAGGCGGCCTTGGCTGGCCGGTATGCTAACGTATTGGTAACCGACGTTGCAGTTGCCCAGCACCTAATTGGTGAATAATAAGTGACTTTATATAGAGACTAGCATAAGGCCTGTAACAAAATTCAGTTCTGTCACTACCCTTTGTTATTTTGCCATTCTAATGGTGCGCTATTGTATTTTGAAGTGACTGAATGTGATATGATAGATTTATCCAAGAAAAAATTGGGTTACTGTGCCCTTTTTGGGAGGATTACTATGCAAAAGTTTTTCAGTCGTGAAAACTGGCTGTTTTATTTTAAACACCCAGCAGTCCGCTGGAATGTCTGCTATTTGCTATTATTAACCGTTATTAGTTTATTTTTTGCCTTTATTTTTAACTGGTTAATTGGTGTGATTGTGCTGGTAATTGCCTTAGTTGGTGGGTTTACCAGTATCAAGCAACTACGCCGGCTCGTAATCGATGCTAATGAATATTTAAACCATTTACTTTATCAAATTAAGCAGGGACAACAAGAAGCCCTGCTCGAAATGCCGATGGGGATGATCATGCTTAACCAAAAGAACGAGGTTGAGTGGATTACCCCCTACATGGCCCGCTACTTTAGCCTTGAGCGGGTTGTCGGAAAGTCATTAGCGGAGGTAGATAATGAGTTAGCACAACTAGTTCAGCAGCATGCGGACGATGAAGAATCACAAGTAGTTTCATGGCAGGGACGGCAGTTTGAGTTCCTGGTTCAAAATCAAAATCACGTTGTCTACTTGATGGATGTTACCAAGTACGAACAAATCAGCAAACGCTTCAAGCAGGAACAAATTTTCCTGGGAAATATCTACCTGGATAACTATGATGAATTGATTCAGGGGATGAGTGACTCGGATGTGTCCAACCTTCACAACTACGTTACCTCGGAGATTAATAAATGGGCGACCGAGAACCACCTGCTGATGAAGATTATTGATGATGATAATTACCTGATTATTGGACATCAGCTTTCACTTGAGGCGGTCGAAAAGAAGAAGTTCAAGATCCTGGATACTATCCGGGAGAATACTTCCCAGCAAAACTCACCGGTAACGTTGAGTGTGGGAATTGCTTACGGTGAAAATAACTTGATTAGGTTGGCTGATACCGCCCAGGATAACCTGGACCTTGCCCTCGGGCGGGGTGGTGACCAGGTTGTTGTCCGGTCAAAGGATAAGCCCGCTCGTTTCTACGGTGGGAAGACCAACCCGATGGAGAAGCGGACCCGGGTTCGTGCCCGGATGATTAGCCAGGCCCTAAAAGAATTGATTAGCCAGGCGGACCAACTCTTTGTTATGGGACATAAAACCCCTGATATGGATTCCCTTGGTGCCTGCTTGGGAATTCGCCGGATTGCAGAAATGAACGGTAAGGAGTGCTGGATTGTCGTTGATGATGAGCACCAGCACTCTGATATCCAGCGCTTGATGCGGGAAATTAATAATTACCAAAGCATCAAGGATCATATTATTTCGCCAGCCGAGGCGATGGAAAGAGCAACCGGCAACAGCTTGCTGGTGATGGTTGACCATGCTAAGAAGAGCATTACGATCTCACCAGAGCTCTACGAGAAGCTCCAAAACCGGCTAGTGATCATTGACCACCACCGGCGGGGCGAAGAGTTCCCTGAAAATCCGCTGTTGGTTTACATTGAGCCGTATGCTTCCTCAACTTGTGAACTGATTACTGAAATGTTTGAGTACCAGCCACGTGAAGGTGAGGGGCTCAATAAGCTCGAGGCAACAACCATGCTGACAGGGATCCAGATTGATACGAAGTCATTTACTAAGAGTGCCGGGACGCGGACCTTTGATGCCGCTAGTTACCTTCGTTCGGCGGGGGCTGACGGGATGATGATCCAGTCCTTCATGAAGGAAGATTCCCGGAGCTTTATGCAACGGAACCACCTGCTTGCACGGGCTGAGATTAATAGCCATATTGCAATCTGTGCCGGTGAAGAAGACCGTTACTATGACTCCGTAACTGCTGCCCAGGCGGCGGATATGCTTTTACAGATTTCAGACGTCGACGCTTCCTTTGTGATTACGAAGCGGACTGACGGTGAAATTGGGGTTTCTGCCCGGTCACTAGGCGACTTTAACGTACAGGTAATTATGGAAAAAATGGGTGGTGGTGGCCACTTAGCCAATGCTGCTACCCAGATTAGCGGCAAGACAATTGCGGACGTTAAGCAGGAATTGCTTGATATCCTCAACCATAAAGATACTGCTGCTAAGGATGAAGAAGAAACAGAGGAGTGACAGAGATGAAAGTTATTTTTACACAAGATGTTCGTGGACGCGGTAAGCGGGGACAAGTTAAGGAAGTTCCTGATGGTTACGCACAAAACTTCTTGATCAAGAAGGGGATGGCTAAGCAGGCTACTAAGGCTGCAATGAGCCAACTTGCTGGTCAAAAGCGGGCCGAAGAAAAGCACGCTGAAGAAGAATTAGAAGAAGCAAAGCGGGTAAAGAAGGTCTTGGAAAATGACAAGACGATCGTTGAACTGAGCGGGAAGGCCGGTACTGACGGCCGGATGTTTGGTTCAATCTCCACTAAGCAGATCGCAACGGCATTGCAAAAGCAATACAAGGTTAAGATCGACAAGCGGAAGATCGAACTTGCAGCGCCAATCAAGGCCCTCGGTTACGTTAATGTGCCGATTAAGCTGCACCCAGAAGTAACTGCCGAAATCCGCGTTCACATTGCAGAAAAGTAGGTATTTTGATTAGTAAGTCAAAGGAGCGGTATCGTCATGGATAATGCACCGATACAAGAAGAACCCCGCGATCTTGAAGCCGAAAAAGCAGTTCTTGGGGCTGCTTTTTTAAGTAAGAACGCGCTGGCCGATGCAATGGAATATTTGGAGCCGCGGGACTTTTACCGGCGTGCCCACCAGATAATTTTTGAAAAGATGGTCGACCTTTATGAAGACGACCAGCCAATCGACCCCATTACGATGAACAACGCCTTGACTAAGGATAACCAGACGGAGAATGTGGGTGGTTCAGCATACATCGCAGAACTGGCTTCCTCGGTGCCTTCTGCGCGTGACGTTGGCTACTATGCCAAGATTGTTCATGATAAAGCGACCCGGCGGCGGTTAATTGAAACTGCGACGAAGATCATTAACGAAGGGTACGCTGATGACCAGGGAATCGATGACCTGCTTGATTCTGCCGAACGGGGAATTATGCAGGTTTCTGAAGGGAATAACCAGACCGATTTTAAGAAGATTTCGTCGGTCCTGGATGAGTCCCTTGCCCATATTGATGAGTTGTCCCAGCAAAAGACTGATGTTACTGGGCTGAAGACTGGCTACAAGCAGCTCGATGAAATGACCACTGGTCTTCACAAGGATGAACTGGTAATTATTGCTGCCCGGCCGGCCGTTGGTAAGACTGCCTTTGCCCTAAACATTGCCCAAAACGTCGCAACGCGGACTGATGAGGATGGCAAGCGGACAACGGTTACTATTTTCAGCCTTGAAATGGGGGCCGAGTCACTGGTTAACCGGATGCTGTGTGCGGAAGGAAATATCAACGCCAACCACCTGCGGACAGGACAACTGACGCCCGAAGAGTGGGAAAGTATGTACATGGCAATGGGGACCCTCTCGAATGCCCAGATTTACATCGACGATACGCCGGGAATTAAGGTGTCGGAGATTCGGGCCCGTTGCCGGCGGCTGGCAAAGGAAAAGGGAAACCTAGGCCTGATCGTAATTGACTACCTTCAGTTGATTGAAGGTAATAATCCCGATAACCGGCAGCAAGAAGTTTCGGAAATTTCCCGGCAACTCAAGAAGCTGGCAAAGGAGTTGGAAGTTCCCGTCATTGCTCTTTCGCAGCTATCCCGTGGAGTTGAACAGCGTCAGGATAAGCGGCCGGTTTTGTCTGATATCCGTGAATCAGGGTCAATTGAGCAGGATGCCGATATTGTCAGCTTCCTCTACCGTGATGATTATTACGAGCATGAGGGCGATGATGAGGACCAACAAGATGGCGGTGGCGCCGCTCAACAAGAGGACGACGATGACGCTGCCAACGTTAGTGAAGTTGAAGTCATAATTGAAAAGAACCGTAGTGGTCCGCGGGGAACTGTCAAGCTGCTGTTTGCAAAGTCGTATAACAAGTTTGCATCGGTAGCCTACGTACCAGAAGACCATCAATAACAAGCGATAAAGGGCTGCGTCAATTTGCTTTGTCACAGTCCTTTAAGTCTAGCTAACAACTGGGAGATGGCCGTAGTGCAACAAGAGAGTGGTGTTAAATTAAAGTGGCTGCTGGTTTGTATGTTTATTAGCAGCATTGGAAACAGCTTTGTTTGGCCGTTAACGACCATATACATGCATGAACAATTACATGAAACATTAACCATGTCGGGGATTATCCTGCTCTTTTATTCCGGCGCCAATGTCGTTGGAAGCTATATCAGTGGGATCCTCTTTGATCGCCACAATCCGCGCTGGCTGCTTTTCGGTGGCACTGCCCTGGCAACGGTCGTGATCGCCCTAATGATCTTTTTCAATGGCTGGCCAATCTATGCCTTCCTGTTAACGGCAATTGGCTTTTTTAACGGCTGGATTATCACGATGATTAATTCTTATGGGACTAAGATTAGTAAGGACGGACGCTACGTTTTTAACATGCTCTACTTTGCCAATAATTTAGGAATGGTGCTGGGAACAACAATTGTCGGCCCGCTTTACCAGTATTCTGATGGTAGTATTTCCCCCTTATTCTCAATCACAACGGTCCTCTACGTCTTTTTCCTGGCGATCATCCTCCTCTGCTTTAAGGATAGTAAAGCGCCAGCAGTGGCCGCTCAGCCATTGACAGACGAGGAAAATGCCAGGGGAACGACAAAGATGCCTGCAGCCAACCTCTGGATCTGCTGGACATTCTTCCTCAGTCTTTGTGTAATCTGGACGATGTATGAACAATGGTCTAGTAACTTGTCAGTTTTTATGACCGAGCAAGGAATCTCAATGACGAAGTATAGCCTGTTGTGGACGATTAACGGAATTTTGATTGTCCTCTGCCAGTTACTTATTTCCTGGCTAAACCGGTGGTATAACAACCCTTACATGCTGGTATATATTGGAACCTTTACGATTGCCCTTTCGTTTATCCTGTTGTTAGCGGCAAAGTCATATGCTTGGTATATTTTGGCGATGGTTGTATTAACGATTGGCGAGGCAACGGTGATCCCAACAATGCCGGCAATTGTTAACAGCCTGTCGCCCGTGGCAGTAAAGGGAAAGTACCAGGGAATCCTGAATGCCTATTCCTCACTAGGAAAGGCGTTTGGTCCGTTATTTGGGGGCATAGTAATTGGAGCTGCCTCCTACCACCTGCTGTTTATTATCTGTGCGGTGGCAATTTTTGCGGTTGAACTGGTAATTCTCCTGGTGGCCCGGCTAAAGCGGCAAGCGACGAAGGAGTACTAGTGATGTTTTACAATAACTTCGATAATGTGCATGGTGAAGATCGTTATGGAATGGTCGGAAAAACGGGTGATGGTTTCCGGGAAAATTGTCGGTTAACCATTCCGTGCTACAAGTGCCACCAGCAACCACTGATAATTGCTGAGCGGAATTGGATGGATACCAATAATGACGATTCCCAGCGCTATCAGATTGTGGTAACCTGCGAACACTGTGGAGCAGTTGACCAGTTTATCGTCAATGAAGGTCGTGAAAAACGGATTAGTAAATTAAAGTACGGGCACCAACGCCCAAGCGAGCAGGAATTGGAATGAGCTAGCAAAAAGGTGGGGAACAAAGTCACACAAACGACTTTGTTCCCCACCTTTTTGCTTTATTTTGTTATTAATTGAACATAGTAAAAAACGAATTTTACTAGTAAAATTGCTTATATATCAAGATTTTTTAAAATAAACATTAGAGATAAAAGAAAAATTGTGATACTTTAAACATTGTAAGCGATTTAATCAAGGAGATGCTTCTTATGAAAATTAAAGCTGCCGTTGTTGATAAAAAAGGCGCAAAATTTGATATTCGTGATGATGTTGAATTAGCTGATATGCAAGCTGACGACCTTCAAATTCACATGGTTGCCACTGGTATTTGCCACTCTGATGAAGCCCTTCGTAAGGGTGATGCCGAAATTGGTTACCCAATCATCCTTGGTCATGAAGGTTCTGGGATTGTCGAAAAGGTAGGCCCAGAAGTTAAGGACTTCAAGCCTGGTGACCACGTTATCCTGTCATTCTATGGCTGTGGTAACTGTATTAACTGTTTGAAGGGTAAGCCAACAAAGTGCTTGAACTACGCTGCTAATAACTTATCAGGGGTTCGTCCTGATGGTAGTGCCCACTTTACCGAAAACGGCCACCAAGTTGATGATATGTTTGACCAATCATCATTCACCACGGCGACCGTTGTTCGTGAACGGAACGCTGTTAAGGTACCAAAGGATCTGGACTTGCGGAAATTGGGACCGCTGGGTTGTGGTTACGTAACGGGTTCAGGAACGGTCTTTAACACCTTGAAGCCGGAACCAGGTTCTACCATTGCCGTAACTGGTACTGGTGCTGTTGGTTTGGCTGCAATGATGGCCGGTAAGATCTCTGGCTGCACGAAGGTAATTGCCATTGACCGTAACGATCCACGGCTTGAATTAGCTAAGGAATTAGGTGCAACTCATACTATTAACACTAATGACCAAGACATGGTTAAGGCAATCCAAGACTTAACTGATGGTAAAGGTGTTGACTACATTGTTGATACGACTGGTGCTACTAAGGTTATGGAAGACGCTATCCAGGCCCTGGCACAAGGTGGTGTCCTTGCAGCAATCGCTGTTACTGCTAACCATATTGACGTCAACACTTGGAATGACCTTTGCCCTGCTGACCGGACAATCATCGGTGTTAACATGGGGGACTCAATTCCACAAGTTGATATTCCACGGTTAATTGAGTTCTACAAGCTTGGCATGTTTGATTTTGACAAGACTGAAAAGTTCTATGACTTTGACCAAATTAACGAAGCTAATGCTGATTCAATTTCGGGTAAGACTATCAAGCCGGTATTGATTATCGACAAGGATTACAAGCCAGGAAAGTAATCACCTTATTTAGTATGTAAAAAGTCCACTAACGTTCGTTATCCAACGAATGTTAGTGGACTTTTATGCTTTTAGCGGTGTATTAATGAATGCCGAGAAAATTTCCCGGGAAATAAACTAAAGTTCGTTAGCGACGATGTTATTTTGGTCACCTAACTTGTCATGATCAAGTTCACCCATATTCTTAGCGGTAACTACCCCGGCAAGAATTGAGTCATTGACGTTTAAGGCAGTCCGGGCCATATCGATGATGGGGTCTATGGCAATTAGGACTCCCATGATAGCAACGGGAAGGTTTAACGTTCCTAATACCATCAGAGTTGTAAAGGTTGCCCCACCACCAACACCAGCAACCCCGAAGGAAGCAATCACGTCAATCGCGATCAAGGTCAAGATAAATTGCCAGGAGAGAACGTTAATACCAGCAGTTGGGGCAATGATTGCCGCAACCATTGATGGGTAGATTCCGGCACAGCCATTCTGACCGATAGTCAATCCAAAGCTAGCGGCAAAATTAGCAATTGAAGAACTTACTCCTAACGAATCACGTTGGATTTTAACGTTGATCGGCAGGGTGCCGGCACTAGTCCGGGAAGTAAAGGCAAAGATCAGCGCTGGCCAGGCCTTTTTATAGTAGGTAACCGGGTTGATCCGGTTGGCAATCAAGATTAGTGTGTGGACGATAAACATAGCGATAATTGCAACATAGGCCGCAATAATGAAGGTTCCAAGCTTGGCAATTGAAGCAAAGCTGCTGGTAGCAGTTGCTTTAACCATCAAGGCGAAAATACCATATGGCGTCAATTCAAGAACCATCTTAACCAGGCGGCTGACGATTCCTTGCAGGGCGGCAATTCCCTTAGCAAAGACCCGCGCTTCTTCTGGTTGGTTATCCCGCAGCCAGAGGTAAGCAATTCCTACCATTAGTGAGAAGATTACGACCGCAATCGTACTTGAAGACCGGGTGCCTGCAAAGTCAGCAAAAATATTTGTTGGCAGGAGGCTCGTAATCTGTTGGGGAAGTGTCAGCCCCTTTAATGTTGCCTGATGAGTTTTAATGGCATCAATGGCGGTTGAATTAGCAGCCATCCCCCTGATAAACCCA
Organism: Limosilactobacillus viscerum; assembly: GCF_947387525.1. Lineage (GTDB taxonomy): Bacteria > Bacillota > Bacilli > Lactobacillales > Lactobacillaceae > Limosilactobacillus > Limosilactobacillus viscerum. Next base: position 137,492 of record NZ_CANDNW010000001.1, on the reverse strand, counting down.
GCTCCTTGGAGGTTGAAGAGGAGGACGCTCATGATTCCGATAAAGGAAGCAACCGCGGTGGTAGAGAGGAGAATTCCCAAAACATTGGTGGTCATCTTCTTCAGGTTAGTCTTGGCCTTAAGACGGGTAAAGGCGCTTACCAAAGAAACGAAGACCAGGGGAATTACCAACATTTGGAGGAGGGCGATGTAGCCGTTCCCGACAATGTTAATCCAATCAATGGCGTTAGTAACGGTTTTACTAGTGGGGCCGTACATAAGTTGAATGGCCGCCCCACCGATAATTCCCAGTACTAGGGCCAGAAAAACTAACTTATTAAATCCCCAGTGGCGGCGGTGGAGGTAGATCATCCCCGCCATGATTGCGGCGGCGATAATGACAATTATTAGTGCTTGCATATTTAGTGCCTCTTTCTAAATTTCATGGAATGAGTTCAAAATCTTAGCAACAAAAAAGAGTTCCCAGTGCGCGCACTCTGAGAACTCTTATCGGCAAATATTTAAAAACGACAAAACTACTTGTTGATTAACTTTGTCGTCCGTTTGCTGAGTAATTATCAGGTAACGCAAATAGCATGTTGGCGTTCGCACAACATGCACAACAAGCAGTATTCTTGGTAAAGATTGCGTTAGTCATCATAATTACTCCTTTCGTTTCTAAGATTACACCAAATATACCTGCCAGCTTACTTTTTGTCAATATAAATTTCGACAAATTGCAGTTTTTCTCTCGGCAAAGACTACCGGCAACGAAATAGGGTTAACGACTCCCAAGAAAGTGGTGTAACATTAAAGTGACACCCTAAAGGAGGAACTAATATGGACAACAAGCAATACCGTTACGTTGGTCATAACTTTAAGATCAAACAAGCACCAACCTTTGTTGAAGATTCTAGCAATGAATTAAAGGCAATTAAAAAACAAATCAAAAAGAATGTTAAACGAATCCATGAAGCCCAGGAAAAAATGTATGCCCAACGGAAGTATGGTGTCTTAGTAGTCTTCCAGGCGATGGATGCTGCGGGGAAGGATAGCATGATTACGCATATTTTTTCTGGCGTAAACCCAGTTGGCTTTAAGGTGGCTAATTTTAAACAACCAACATCAAATGAATTGCGTCATGACTACCTCTGGCGGATCAACCGAGAACTACCACTGCGGGGAAATATTGGGGTCTTTAACCGTTCCTACTATGAAGACGTGCTTGTCTCCCGCGTCCACCCGGAAATTATCCTGAACGCCAACCTGCCACAAATTCATTCACTAAAAGACGTTAATGACGACTTCTTTGCCAACCGTTACCAGGATATCCGTGAATATGAAAATTACTTGACCCGTAATGGCTATGTGGTAATGAAGTTCTTCCTCCACGTTTCCAAGGAAGAGCAACGGCAGCGCTTCTTGGCGCGGATTGATACGCCAGAAAAGAATTGGAAGTTCTCAGCTGCTGATATCCGTGAACGGCGGTACTGGGATCAATATCAGACAGCATATGAAAAGGCAATTAATGCGACGGCCAGCAAGGAAAACCCGTGGTATGTCATTCCGTCAGATGATAAGTGGTACTCCCGACTAATTGTCTCCGATATTTTGACCAAGCAAATTGAGAAGTTACCATTGTCGTACCCAACGATGACACCACAGCAAAAGGGTGAGTTGGCAGAAGCACGGCAGATGTTAATTAACGAAGATAAAAAATAACAACTTACTATTGACAAGTGATTCTTTGATGGTATACTAACCATAATTTAATTTTCTAACGATACTTTAATAATACGCTGATGAGAAGAGTAGGAACAAGAGGTTTCGTCAGTGACTGTCGATGGTGTGAAGGCAGGTTACCAACTGTTCTGAAGATGAGCTCGGAGTAATAAATAACGGTTGAATGGCTGTTATTTCGGCAGGATCCGTTACCATCCCTGGCATGTTTGTGCTGTTGAGGCCGGGTTTTCCGGTGAAAATGGGTGGTACCACGTTGTTGACGTCCCTTAGTAGTTTAATGCTGCTAAGGGGCGTTTTTTATTTAAGGAGGAAGAGAGAATGACCAAATTTGATACAAAATTAGTTCATACACCAGTCCAGGGGGACAACAACACCGGTGCCGTGACCGTCCCGATTTATAAGGCAACGACTTTTGGCTATCCGCAGATTGGTGCCAAAGTGAAATATGATTATTCACGCTCTGGAAATCCCACACGGCAGGCGCTAGAGGACCAGTTAGCAACACTTGAAGGCGGGCAGTGGGCCTTTGCTTTTTCCTCCGGGATGGCGGCGATCCACGCGGCATTAGCAATCTTTAAGGCGGGCGACCACCTAATTGTTGGTAACCAGATTTACGGTGGGACCTTCCGCCTCCTCTATCAATTTTTCGCCCAGTGGGGTCTTGAGATTACGGCAGTTGATACCCGTGACCTTGGGGCAGTTGAACGGGCAATTAAGCCAAATACAAAGGCAATTTACTTTGAACCGGTTACTAACCCGCTGCTGCAAGTTACCCCGGTTCAAGCAGTTGCTAATCTTGCCCACCAGCACCACTTGCTGACAATTGTTGATAACACGTTCTTAAGCCCCTACTTACTGCAACCATTACAGCTGGGTGCGGACATTGTTATTCATTCAGCAACTAAGTACCTTTCTGGCCATTCTGACGTTTCTGCTGGGGCGGTAATAGTAAACGACCACGAGTTAGCTGACCGGATTTACTTTGTTCAAAATGCTCTTGGCGCCATCCTTTCGCCAGAGGATAGCAATGAATTAGCGCGCGGAATTAAAACACTGGCAGTCCGGTTAGACCGGCAGGTAGCGAATGTCAAACGGCTGATTGCTGATCTTCAGACGACGGAAGTAGCTGATCGTATCTACTATCCAGGGATAGAAGGCTTAGCGGGATACGATACACTTCACCAGCAAGCTCGTGAAGCTGGCGGCGTCTTCTCATTTGAGTTAAGTGACCGCTATGATCCAGTTGCCTTTGTTAATAATTTAAAGATTTTTAGTCTGGCAGTAAGCCTTGGGGCAGTAGAAAGCCTGGTTGAGTTGCCAAGTAAGATGAGTCATGCTGAGCTTAGCCCGCAAGAACAGCTAGCAGCTGGAATCAAACCGGGATTAATTCGGGTGTCAGTTGGAATTGAAGACGTTAACGATTTAATCACAGATATCCATCAAGCCTTAGACATCGCTAAAAAGTCAGGAGGAACTTATATGTGTAAAAACTCAATTGAAACAATTGCAGCGCAGGCTGGTAATAAGGAAGATGGCAATGGGGCAGTAACCTTACCACTTTACTTTTCTTCTAACTACCGTCATTCAACCTTGGAAGAAGCTAAAAATTTTGACCCCCACCAATGTTATACATATTCACGGATTGCGACGCCTAATCGTCGAGTATTAGAGCAGACGATGGCCAAGCTAGAAGCGGGCACGAAAGCCTTTGCCGTCAGTTCAGGAATGGCCGCAATCCAACTAGCATTAAGCATCCTTAAAACCGGTGACCAGCTTATTTCATTAGATGACTTATACGGCGGTGACTTTCGTTATTTCCGCTACTTGCATGAACATGCGGGAATTGATTTTGCCCAGTGGGATGGTGAAAAGATTGCGGACCTATTAAGCAAAATTACTGAAAAGACGCGGATCGTTTGGCTAGAGACCCCGTCAAATCCAACGATGAAAGAATTAGATATTGCAGCAGTTGCGAAGGCCGTGCACGAGGTAAACCCATCAATTCTGATTGCTGTTGATAATACCTTTTACACCCCCGTTTACCAACGGCCACTGACTCAGGGTGCTGATATCGTGGTTCACTCAGCAACCAAGTACTTGTCAGGACACAATGATTTACTCGGTGGAATTGTTGTCGTGAAGGACCAGAAGTTGGCGGAAGAATATTATGAATACTACATTACGACGGGCGATACCCTTGATTCGTTCGATTCATGGCTGCTATTACGGAGCCTAAAGACGTTAACGGTCCGGGTTAAGCAACACACCGCCAATGCTCAAAAAGTAGTTAAATTTCTCAATGCTGATCCCCGGGTAACAAAGGTCCTTTATCCAGGAAAGGGCGGGATGATTAGCTTCTACCTTGAAACAGAAAAGGAGGTTGAGCGAATTCTAAATAACGTAAAGGTCATTTCATTTGCTGAAAGTCTGGGTGGAATTGAAAGTTTAATCACCATTCCCTTTTACCAAACACACGCCGACGTGGAGTTAAAACAACGGGAACGGCTCGGAATAACACCAAAGTTGCTGCGGATTTCGGTTGGCTTGGAGAATCCACGGGATATTATTAATGACTTAAAGCAGGCGCTTGATGGTGAATAAGTAATTTCCCGGGAAATAATTTAAAAACAAAAAAAGCACTTGCAATCGCAAGTGCTTTAGTAATGGGCAGTCAGGGGATCGAACCCTGGACCCACGGATTAAGAGTCCGTTGCTCTGCCAGCTGAGCTAACTGCCCATGTCATATCGACAACACAAATTATAATATCAATTTTTCTTAAATTTGACAAGCCTTTTTTAAAATTTTCTTGAAAAAGGTGAAAAATCGATGGTGGGTTGCCGATATTGAATACTAACTATTCATAATTTGATCAATTGCCGCTAATTCATCACCACTGAAACTTAGGTTGTTAAGTGCCTTAACATTGTCGACTAACTGACTAGGACGGCTAGCGCCAACAAGAACACAGGCAATCTCTGGCTCCCGTAAATTCCAGGCAATTGCCATCTCTGCCAACGACTGGCCCCGTTGTTGGGCGATGGCGGTTAATTGCCGAACCTTATCGATGGTTGCGCCAACCTGGTCTTCATGAAGGAAGGGGCTGGTGGATTTAGCGGCCCGTGAGTCTGCAGGAATCCCGTTGAGGTAACGGTCAGTCAACAGACCCTGGGCAAGTGGACTGAAGCAGACAGCAGCCTTGCCCTCTTCTTTCAAGACCGGAAGAAGGTCACCTTCAATATGGCGGTCGAACATATTGTACCGTGGTTGGTGAATGATGAACGGGGTGTGGAGGTCCTTAAAGATCTTCGTAATCGCCGCCGTTTGTTTGCCATCATAGTTGGAAATGCCAATATAAAGGGCCTTCCCTTCCCGAACTAGCTGGTCAAGGGCTTCTGCCGTTTCCTCAATTGGTGTTTCGGGATCAGGACGGTGGGAGTAAAAAATATCAACATAGTCTAATCCTAACCGTTTAAGACTCTGGTTGGTACTTGCGATAATGCTCTTACGTGAACCCCAGTTGCCGTAAGGGCCATCCCACATTTCATAGCCGGCCTTACTGGTAATGATCATTTCATCGCGGTAAGGCTTCATATCAGTGGCCATAATCCGGCCAAAGTTTTCCTCGGCACTTCCCGGAACAGGACCGTAGTTATTAGCGAGGTCATAGTAGGTAATTCCAAGGTCGAAAGCCTGGTGGACGATTGCCTTTTGATTTTCGTAAGGGTCAACACTACCGAAATTGTGCCAGAAGCCGAGACCGATTGCGGAAAGCTTAAGGCCGCTATTTCCGACCCGGTTGTAACGCATTTGTTGATAGCGGTTTGGGTTTGCTTGATACATTAAGTAATCCTCCTTTTAAGGCAGCTTGTGACCGGCAGCCAGGTAGAGGTCGTACCATTCCTGATTAGTGAGGTCAACATTGGCACCCTTAGCACTGTCAGCAATATGGGCAGGAGTCATTGTCCCCATGATCATTTGGATTTGGGCCGGGTGCTTAAGAATCCACGCAGCAGCAATGGCATTCTTACCAACACCATACTTATCCGCTAACTTCTCCAGTTCCTTATTTAATTCTGGATAATCAGGGTTGTTAATAAAGGTCCCTTCGAAGTTGCCGTATTGGAATGGGGACCATGCCTGGATAGTAACGTGCTTGCGCCGGCAGAAGTCGAGTAAGCCGCCATCATGGTCCGTGCCGTCAGCATTACTGATGTTAGTATTGATTCCAAAGTCCACCATTCCGGTGTGCATTAAACCGAATTGAAGCTGGTTGAACATTAACCGTTGGGTAATGCTATCTTGAACCATTTGGAATTGTTGCGGGTTAAAGTTGGAGACACCAAAGAAGCGGACTTTCCCACTTGCTTGCAGGATGTCGAATGCTTCCTTAATTCCCTCAAGGTCCATTAGTGGGTCAGGACGGTGGAGTAAAACGGCATCCAGGTAGTCGATATCCATGCGCTTCAGTACCCCATCAACTGCATCGAGAATATGTTGCTTCGTAAATTCGTACCGGCTACCGAAAACAAAGCTACCGTGACTACGGGCGGGGTCAACGATGATCCCAACCTTAGATTGGATAAAGAGGTCTTCCCGGTTAACCTTTGCAAGTTTGAGTGCCTTACCAAAGACCTCTTCAGACTTGCCTTGGCCATAGATATCTGCCGAGTCAATATAGTTAATCCCGTTGTCGTAAGCAGTGTCGATTGCCTTTGCTGCTTCTTCAGGTGTCTTGGCCTCCATCCGCATAATTCCTAGTCCCATTGCGGGAATCTTCAGACTGGTCGAGCCTAAGTTAATTTGTTTCATAAATAAAAAACCGTCCTTTCAGTCAATACTTGTTAAGCTACTTTTATGGTAGTAAACAAGTGATGAACCGACAAGACGGCACTTTATTTTTACTAGGTTACTTTGAGGTGCTCTGGTTATCGTTAGGGAGCCAGTCACCAACATGGTCTGCTTCAAATTGGTCATAGAGGTCATGGAGCCGCTTTTCCTTGATCTGCCGGGTATGGTCATTGTACTCACAGGTAGGGTGTTTGATGTTGTAGCCACCTTCGTTGAGGTAGCCCCAAGCACACATTATATCCAGGATGGGGAATAGTGACCGCCCATGGTTAGTAATACTGTATTCAACCTGGACAGGAACGGTGGGGATGACGGTCCGCTTAATGATATCATCTGCTTCCAACTCACGAAGTTGGGCAGTTAACGTCTTCTTAGGTGCCGTATCAAGGTAGCGTAAAATTTCGCTATACCGTTTAGTACCCGTTTTTTCCAAGTAATGAAGGATCAATGGCTTCCACTTGCCACCAATCACGTTAAGGGTAATCTGGATTTCAGTAAGTGCTTCTTTCTTTGCCATGGTGAAGCTCCTTTCAAATTAACCAAAAAAAGAGACTGAGAAAAAATCTCAGTCTCTGTAAACCTCTGATGGGCAGTCAGGGGATCGAACCCTGGACCCACGGATTAAGAGTCCGTTGCTCTGCCAGCTGAGCTAACTGCCCATAACCTTTAACAAGGTACTTTAATAATTTAACATCGTTAGGCGGACTTGTCAACGCTTCGTGCTAAAAAAATTATAGGTAGCTGTGCTATAATTGTATTAGCTATTTAAAGTATTAAATATATGGTCATTAACACCCATTGGAGGGATTATTGATATGGCAAAAAAGATCTTAGTTGTGGATGATGAAAAGCCGATTTCAGATATCATCAAGTTTAACTTGGAAAAAGAAGGCTACGAGGTAGTAGTTGCCTTTGACGGGGAAGAAGCCCTGGAAAAGGTTGAATCAGAAAGCCCAGACCTGATTATCCTCGACTTAATGTTGCCAAAGATTGATGGCCTGGAAGTTGCCAAGCGGGTACGGGCAAAGCACACCACCCCAATTATCATGGTAACTGCCAAGGATTCAGAATTAGATAAGGTCCTCGGCCTCGAATTAGGTGCCGATGACTACGTGACAAAGCCATTTTCAAACCGTGAATTAGTCGCACGGGTTAAGGCTAACCTGCGGCGTGAAGCGGCAGCAAAAGCACCAGCTGAGGAAGATAAGAATACTGATATTAAGGTTGGCGATATTACGATCCACCCCGAAGCATACACGGTAACTAAACGGGGTGAAAACATCAACCTTACTCACCGGGAATTTGAATTACTTCACTACCTGGCCCAACACATTGGTCAAGTTATTAATCGTGAACACCTGTTGCAAACTGTTTGGGGTTACGATTACTTTGGTGATGTACGGACCGTCGATGTTACTGTCCGGCGGCTACGGGAAAAGATTGAAGATAATCCAAGCCAACCACAATGGCTGATTACCCGGCGTGGTGTTGGCTACTATTTAGCAAATCCTGATCAAAATTAGAGGCTGAGCATTTGTGAATAGCAAACTAAAATTTTATCAATCAATTCGGGTAAAAATCGCCCTCGTATTCGCGTTAATGCTGATGTTAACGCTGGAATGCGTTGGGGCGGTTTTTGTGCGTCAATTGGAGCACCAAAACCTGAACACCTTTAAGCAAACGATTGAATTACCTTCGTATGTTGACAACTCGTTGAGTGAGCAGTTAACGCGGTCAAACACGAAGCGGGCTAACCAAGATATTCGGCAAATCCTGTCCGAGGTTAATAACAACAACATTTCAGAGATTCGGGTGATTGATAGTAAGGGGGTCATCCGGGGAACGAGTAGTTCTGATAGCCGGAACATTATTGGCCAGAAGACAACCGACAGTACGGTTAAGGCGACCCTGTTAAATAACCGGAGTCACTCTGAAAATATTTATGATAGTTCTAACCATAACCGTTACTATGTAAATGTAATTCCGCTAAATGATAGCAATAACAACGTCGTCGGTGCGGTACTTTTACGGGCGAGCCTTGAAGGGGTTTACTCAAACATTAACAGTATTACCCTGATTTACCTATCCGCGGCCCTAATTACGATTGCGTTGTCACTAGTACTAGCAGTCTTTATTTCCCAGGAAATAACCCGGCCAATTGAAGAAATGCGGAAGCAAACTCTGCGGATTGCCCGGGGGGACTTCTCTGGTCAAGTGAAGGTAATGGGCAATGATGAGTTGGGACAACTCGCCGGCGCAATTAATAACCTGTCTGTCCGGGTTGAGGAAGCCCAGGAATTGTCTGATTCTGAACGACGGCGGTTGGATAGCGTTCTTTCACACATGTCTGATGGGGTTATTGCGACCGACCGGCGTGGGAACGTCACGATCGTTAACAACATGGCACTCCAGCTGTTAGGTGTTGACCATGAAGATGACCTAATTGGTAAGTCAATCATCGATGTTTTAGACATCCGTCATGATTATACGGTTCGGCAGTTAATTGATACGGACCAGCAGGAAATGATTATTGATATGTCTAACGGCGGCAATGACCTGATCCTCAATGCGTACTTCTCCCCAATTCAGCGGGAGTCTGGCTTCATCAGTGGGTTGGTGTGTGTTCTTCATGATGTAACTAGTCAACAAAAGGAAGAGCGGGAACGGAAACAATTTGTTTCCAACGTTTCCCACGAATTGCGGACACCGTTGACCAGTGTGCACAGTTACGTTGAAGCATTAAGTGATGGTGCATGGAAGGACAAGGAGATTGCTCCCCAGTTCCTGACCGTCATCCAAAATGAAACTAACCGGATGATCCGGATGATTAATGACCTGTTGAGCTTGTCACGGATGGACTCCGGGACCACAAAGCTCAACCTGGAATACGTGAATATTAAAGAGTTATTTAACTACATCCTGAACCGTTTTGATATGATCATCAAAAAGGATGAGGAAAACGATCAGGATAGTAAGAAGTACACGATCGAAAGGCATTTCACCAATAAAGATTTATGGGTTGAAATTGATACCGATAAGTTTACCCAGGTAATTGATAATATTATGAACAATGCGATTAAGTACTCGCCGGATGGTGGGGTAATTACGACCCGCCTGTTGGAGACGCATAACCACGTTATCCTGAGTATTTCTGACCAGGGACTAGGAATTCCGCGTAAGGACCTTGGGCGGATTTTCGACCGGTTCTTCCGGGTTGATAAGGCCCGGAGCCGGAAACAAGGTGGTACCGGGCTGGGACTAGCAATTTCGAAGGAAGTTGTTAACATGCTCGGTGGCCAAATCTGGGTCGACAGTGTTGAAGGGAAGGGCTCAACCTTCTATATCTCACTGCCATATGTACCTTATGAAGAGGAGGATGACTGGGATGATCAAAAACCTGAAGACTAATTGGTTATCAATTGCCTTGACGGTTGTGGTAATCATCAGTCTATTGTTATCCGGATTGATTTGGACGAACCCCTTTCAATATGAGGGGCCGCGTCATGAAAATTTGATGCGGGGAAACCAGCAGTACACTACCCAATCAATGGGGGATGTTTACCTGCCAACCACGGTTGTTCGGACGGACCGGCACAACAGCCAGTCAATCCTCTACAGTCCAGAAATTAGTTTGGTGCGGGAAATGAAGGACAGCATCCGTTCATGGCAATTTGGCCGGGTAACTACGGTCAAGAGCAACAATAGTGATGTTTACTTGAGCTACTTGCGGCGGCGGAATTCAATCATGCTGAGCTACCCTAATGCAATTCCAACGCTGGTCTTTAACGAAACTTTCTCACAGTCAATTAACAGTGACCAAGTTAACCAGATTAACCATATCGTGATCCCAATCAACGGGCCCCGCGAAGTTTACCTCTTGAGTGACCACCATTATGGTGTTTACCGGCTGCGGGTTAGCAAGGGGAACTTCAATAAGATCATCAAATTATCCAAGGGCGCAAAAAAAATTGCGGTTGACCACAAGATCGTTAATGGGCAGACAATCATGACCTACCCAAAGAGCTTTAGCCTGCCGTTCTTTGCCTACCAGGTTACTAACCAGAATATTGATACCCTCAGTACCAACCTGATGAGTAGTAATCAGCGAAGCAACATCACTACCAGCAAGAGTGGCGACCGGACCGTTTACACTAACGGGAATAACCGCCGTCTTTCTTACAACCGGTCAAACGGGACGGTTAACTATGAGTCATACGTTGGTAATGATGAGCGCCACACAACGGAACAGCTTTATTCTTACTTCTACAACCGGCTGGTTAAGACCGGGGTTCAATTAAATAACGTTCGTTTTGATGGGACCAGTGACCACCAGCGTTCCTTTACTTACCGGAGCTTTGTTGATGGCTTCCCAATCTTTAATGACAATGGGTATGGGACCATCACCATGCAGTCTAAAGACGGAACCGAACGTTGTAAGATGAGCCAGTATTCCGTTCAGGTGCCACTACCGATTGATCGGCAGGAGGTAAAGCTGCCACCAAGTAACGTCATCCTGGATGAACTTCACGCTAGTCCACGTTTTAAGGACTTAAAGGGTATCCGTGTGGGCTACCTTTGGAAGACTAGTGATAACAATAAAGTCGTAAAGTTAACCCCAACCTACTTTGTTAAGTACCGTGGAAACTGGGTTAACTATGAAGAAGTAATCAAGTGAGGAGGCACGGAAGTTGAACTTTAAACGAATTCAATGGATCTTTTTAGTTGCCTTCTTGGCCTTCGATATTGTCGTGGGGTGTGAGCTGCTCTTCCAAAACCGCTTTACTATTTCGAATAGTAGTCAAAACCGTCAAGCAACGGTCTTAAAGGAAATGCGGACCGACTCGATTAGCTATGGGACCCTTTCTAAGCACCAGCCAACGGCATACTATATTTCCGGTAGCCGCTCTGGTGATGGCGGTCAGTTGGAACAAGAGATGGCCAAGCTGCATAACCAAACATCGCGGTTCGTCAACACGCAACTGACTAGTGAATTTGACAGCCCGGTTAAGGTTAGTGCTGAACACCCAAACCAGCGCCTTGACCGGTTAATCAAGCGGTCGCGCAACGTGCCGCTCGGTGAAGCCTACCAATACAATCGTCAATTGTCAGATAAAAAAACGGTTGTGTATACCCAGATGGTTAAGGGTCAACCGGTCCTGTCAAGTGACGGCCAGATCCGCTTTCACCTCAATAGCAACCACGAGGTGACTGGTTACACGCAGGGGTATTTGGAGAACACGGCAACGCTACAGCAGCGGATGACAGCAATTAGTCAGCAGCGGGCAGTAGTTTGGCTTTACCGGCATAACCAAATTCCAAATAATTCGCAAGTTCGGTGGGCAATTATGGGCTATACCAAGTTGCTGACGACGAATAACCGTAACCAGGCAGTCTACGTACCAACCTGGGTTGTACAAATTAAGACAAAGACTGCGGAGACGGTCCAGCGGTTGAACGTTAACGCCTTTAACAGTACGGTGATGAAGACGTCACCTGATACCGTCAACATGGATAGCATTAAATAAGTAAAAGGAGCACTTTGTAGTGACAGAAAAAGATCCGTTACGCTATAGTATTCTGGCCAGTGGAAGCACTGGTAACGTTACTTACCTTGAAACCAACCACCACCGGATTTTAATTGATGCCGGCCTGAGTGGCAAAAAAATTGAAAATTTGATGAGCGAAATTGACCGGTCACTTAAGGATGTTGAGGCAATCTTTGTGACCCACGAACACTCTGACCACTGTCACGGGGTTGGTGTGCTAGCCCGGCGGTATGGGATGGCGGTTTATGCTAATGAAGGAACCTGGCAGGCGATGGCCAATAAGGTTGGCAAGATTCCAGAAGATCAGAAATTCCTTTTCTCACCCAATACGGTGAAGGAATTCGGTGATATGGATATTGAAAGTTTTGCGGTTTCCCATGACGCTGCCCAGCCACAGTTTTATCAGGTTCACCACGATAACAAAACCTTTTGTATCCTGACTGATACTGGTTATGTATCAGACCGGGTTGCGGGGACGATCCGGGATGCGGATGCCTACCTGATGGAATGTAACCACGATACCGAAATGCTGCGAATGGGGCCCTACTCCTGGCCGTTGAAGCAACGGATCCTGGGGGATGAAGGACACCTTTCCAATGAGGAGGGGGCCGATGCCTTGATGGATGTGGTCGGTCACCGGACAAAGGAGATCTTTCTTGGCCACCGGAGCCAGCACAATAATATGCGGTCACTGGCACACTTAACCGTTGCTAGCTTGATGGAACAGCATGATTTTGGCGTAGGGCAGGACTTTCAATTAGCCGATGCAGAGCCAGAAAAGCCAAGTAAATTAATGCTCCTGTAAGGTAAATTTCAAGTTTTCTTCATAACTATCCGGTATGGTAAAGGTAATAACTGATTGATTTGGAGGAATTGAGTAATGAGTGATGAGAAGCCACGAAGTAACCGTTTTTGGGTAAAGGTCGCAACGGTTGGCTTAGTTGCTGGTCTAATCGGTGGTGGAATTTCACTGGGTGCTAACGGTGTTATTCAGCACTTCCGTGAAAATGCAGCAACCCGGGTACCAACTGGTTCGAACCGGTCCGGTGGGACAAAGGTTAACGGGAATAAAGCTGACTTAAACACTGAATCAACCAAGGCGTATGACTCCGTTCAGGGCGCTGTGGTAAGTGTGCTTAATAAGCAGAAGATTCAACAAGGTGACAGTGCGCTTAGCATGTTCGGGATTATTGATCCTAGCCAAGGGAGCAGCAGTTCCTCGTCCAGTAACAGCGGGAAGTTACAGACGGCCAGTGAAGGTTCTGGTGTAATTTACAAGAAGTCAGGGAATGCGGCTTACATCGTAACTAATAACCACGTTGTTTCTGGCTCCAACGCCCTGCAAGTAATCCTGAGCAGCGGGAAAAAGGTTAATGCTAGCCTAGTCGGTTCTGATTCAGCTACTGACTTAGCGGTCTTAAAGATTAATTCTGCTGATGTAAAGACCGTTGCTTCGTTTGGCAACTCAAACTCAATTAAGGCCGGTCAAGATGTCCTGGCAATTGGTTCACCAATGGGAAGTGAGTACGCCAATACGGTAACGAAGGGGATCATTTCCGCAAAGAACCGGACGTTAAAAGCCGGTACGGATGGAACAATTACCTCTGTTATCCAAACTGACGCGGCAATTAACTCTGGTAATTCCGGTGGTCCACTGATTAACATGGCTGGTCAAGTAATTGGGATTAACTCAATGAAACTATCTGCCAATACTGATGGTTCCTCTGTTGAAGGGATGGGTTTTGCCATTCCAAGTAATGAAGTTGTCAGCATCATCAACCAGCTGATTAAGAAGGGGGGCATCGAACGTCCAGCACTTGGCCTAGGAATGATTGACTTAAGTAATATTTCCTCTGACCAGCAAAAGACGATCCTGAAGTTGCCAAGCAGCGTAACGAAGGGGGTTGTCGTTGCCCAGGTTGCGGACGGTTCGGCCGCTGATAACGCTGGTATTAAGAAGTACGATGTTATTACCAAGATTGGCAACACGAAGGTTAGTGATAGTAGTGAGCTGCGTGCTGCCCTGTACAAGTACAAGGTTGGCGACAGTACTAAGATTACCTTCTATCGTGGTGGTAACCAACAGACAGTCACGGTGCACTTAACAAAGGCGGCATCAAACGACAATAGCCAGCAGGAAGAAAATAATTAAACCATGAAAACGGGGACGGAAAGATTTTCTTTCCAGCTTCCCGTTTTTTAATATTACAGGAATACTGCATAATACAACCCCGGGCAGCTTCTCTTTATGTATCCCAAGTAGATAAGTGGTAAAATTGCTCTAAATCTTTCAATAGGACGGTGAAAAAATGAATAATCGTAAATTTAAGTATCCTGATACAAAAGCTTATGAATTTGTGGTTAACCGCCTGCAAGAACGGGGAGTTAACCTGGATGACCTGGCAGAAATCATCTATAATTCACAAATTGAATTTGAACCAACATTGACAATGGACCGGGTTCAAGAATATCTGCAGGATGCAATGCATAAGCGGGAATTGTTGAATAATGCGATGGTGATGTTGGAATTAGACCGGTTGACTGAGGCCGGCCAGATAGCAGAACCTCTTTCGAGCATTGTCAGAAATGATGCTGGTGTATTTGGTGTTGATGAAACACTAGCCCTCCAAATTGCTAATATTTATGGGACGATCGGGACGACGAATTTTGGCTACTTTGACCGGGTAAAGAAAGGCATTATTGCTAAGTACGACCATGATCGGAAGCACGTCAATGCCTTTATTGATGACCTGCTAGCCGCAATTGTTGCCGCGGTATCAGGTAAAATTGCACATAAGTATGCTTAGTGAGGAGCGAGCAAGGAGTTCGAAAGAACTTTACTTGCTCGTTTTCTTTTATGAAAATATGAAAGGCTTGTGTAAAACTTTCCCCGAAAAAGGGTTAAAGGTAGGAAGGTTGGGCTTGGGAGGTACGTAAGAGATCAGAATTTATACTTTTAAAAACGAATAATTCATAATTTTTTCGTAATTAACATTCACCTAACCACGGTGAGTTGCTTCAATGTAACGAACCGTGTTATTTTAGGAGAGAATTATGAAAGAAAAACTGTTAACAATTTCTGTGGATAAGTAGGTGGAAAACTGGGGATAAGTTTTTACCCTGGTAAAGAATGCCGGTTTAACAGGATTTTTGATTGTTGAAAGTTATCCACAGGCAACGGGGATGGCGGTGGATAAGTGGATAATTTAGATGGTGTTCCCTTTCTAAATATTGATATACCGGCACTTTTAGATATCCACAGCGAACAATTGTTTTTGTGGACAACTGTGGATAAGTCCCCTCTCAGAAAACGGTTTTATTTTTAGTTTAGAAACGAACATTCGGAAAACAGGTGGTGATTATCAACTGCCTGTGGATAACTCTGTGGATAATATGTGGAAAGCGGTGGATATTTTGAACATTAAGATCATCGGTGTTGGTAAGTTAAAGGAAAAGTATTTTAAAGCGGGAATTGCGGAGTATGCTAAACGACTAGGGCGCTTTTGTAAATTTCAAATTGTTGAGGTACCGGACGAAAAGGCACCTGAATCACTAAGTCAGGCTGAGATGGATGAAGTAATGGCAAAAGAGGGGGAGCGGATCCTCAGTAAGATCAAGGACCGCGAATATGTCTATGCCCTTGCGATTAAGGGAAAAGAACGAACTTCAGAGGAGTTTGCCAAGGAGATTAACCAACTGACGACTTACGGGCATAGTGACATCACGTTTGTAATTGGCGGCTCACTGGGGCTTAGTCCTGCGGTCCTTAAACGGGCGGACACCCAAATCTCCTTTGGCCGGTTTACCCTCCCGCACCAGCTGATGCGGTTGGTATTAAGCGAGCAAATTTACCGGGCCTTTACGATTATTAATGGCCTGCCTTACCATAAGTAGACTAAAAAG
This sequence comes from Limosilactobacillus viscerum, assembly GCF_947387525.1. Classification (GTDB taxonomy): domain Bacteria; phylum Bacillota; class Bacilli; order Lactobacillales; family Lactobacillaceae; genus Limosilactobacillus; species Limosilactobacillus viscerum. The sequence goes on along the minus strand of NZ_CANDNW010000001.1, from coordinate 121,473 downwards.
CAGTATCATAACCAAAAAGGAGTTGGTCAATAATGAAGAAAGTTGCAATTATTGTTGGTAGCGTTCGTCCTAACCGGCGGAGCAAGCAAGTAGCAGACTGGTTGCGGGTTCAATTGTTGAAGAGTAGCAGTGTTCAATTTGATGTGGTTGACCTGAAGAAGGTGGACTTGCCAATGCTTGATGAGCCACAAATCCCATTTACCGGTCTCTACGCCCACGCCAAAACCAGGAAGTGGAGTGAATTGGTCCAGTCATATGATGGCTTCGTCTTTGTCTTCCCCCAATACAACTGGGGTTATCCAGCCGTATTAAAGAACGCAATTGACTACTTAGGCAAGGAATGGCAAGGCAAGCCGGTTAGCCTGGTGACCTTTGGCGGCCATGGTGGTAGTCAGGCACAGGCCGCAATGCGGTTAGTTGTTACCGGGTTAAAGATGAAGCAGATGGCGGTTAACCCTCAGATTAGCTTGATGCCTAATGATTCACAAGCAACCGCGGACTATCGTTTGCACACTCATGATGCTGAAGCGGCATTGTTAAGAACTGAATTTGAAAATCTTTTAAAGTAGGTAGCTGGGAACCTTTCACTGTCCGGACCGTCGTTTAACCTAAGCTTGTGAGAAATATCGACAATTTCTATCTTCAAAGTGACTCATAATGCGACAAACCAACAAAAATGGCTCGTGAAAAAGTTGCACTCTTGTGAAAAATGTGCAATCATAAGCATTGTTCATTTAAGATAGAAAGAGGTTGTTAAAGAATGGAACGTCAATTTGATTTTTTGATGCCTAGTGTTAACTTCTTTGGCCCTGGTGTAATCAAGAAGATTGGTGACCGGGCAAAGATGCTCAACATGCACAAGGTATTGGTTGTTACTGGTAGCCACATTGGTAAGATCAAGAACGGCCCGGTTGACCAAACCCTGGATTCATTGAAGGCAGCGGGCGTTGAATACGTCATCTTCAATGGCGCCGAAGAAAACCCAAAGATTCGGGACATCAAGAAAGGTAAGCAAATCTACCTCGACAACAACTGTGACAGTATCATTACTGTTGGTGGTGGTTCTGCGCACGATTGTGGTAAGGGAATTGGTATTATCCTGACTAACGGTGATGACATCACTAAGCTGGCTGGTATCGAAACGCTTGATAAGCCATTACCACCATTGATGGCGGTTAACACCACTGCCGGTACTGGTTCAGAATTGACCCGTCACGCGGTTATTACCAACGAAGAAACACACCTGAAGTTTGTTGTTGTTTCATGGCGGAACATTCCATTGGTATCATTTAACGACCCAATGCTGATGCTGGACATCCCACAAGCAACCACTGCTGCAACTGGTTTGGATGCTTATGTTCAGGCAGTTGAACCATTTGTTTCCGTTGACCACAACGACATCACTGATAGCCAATGTGAAAAGGCTATTAAGGTTATCCAAAAGTACCTGCCAGAAGCAGTTGCTAATGGTCACAACGTGGAAGCACGGACAAAGATGGTTGAAGGTGAAATGCTTGCTGGGATGGCCTTCAACAACGCTAACCTGGGTTACGTTCACGCAATGGCTCACCAACTGGGTGGCCAATACGACGCCCCACATGGTGTTTGCTGTGCACTGATGTTGCCAGTAGTTGAAGAATGGAACATTATCGCCTGCCCAGACCGGTTTGCTAAGTTAGCTCAAATCATGGGCTACGACACAACGGGAATGACGACGATGGAAGCTGCTCACAAGTCCATTGACGGGATGCGTGAACTGGCTAAGTCCATTGGTATTCCTGACTCAATCAAGGCAATTGGTGCAAAGCCAGAAGACTTCGAACTGATGGCCGAAAACGCATTGAAGGACGGTAACGCCTTCTCTAACCCACGGAAGGGTACCAAGGAAGACGTCGTAAAGCTGTTCCAAAAGGCTTACGATGGAATTTATTAATTAAAAATGTAAGACCGGTTGGCGTGGAACGCGTTAACCGATTTTTTTTACTGCATTTAGTTATGTCCTGAAATAAGCTATAATAGGTGAGTAATAACTAATAAACCGTTTACATGTCTAATAGTGGAGGGAGCGACTGAGATGCATAAGATTGCGGTAATTGGCTTAGGTCATGTTGGTACGACGGTGGCCCACATTTTGTTGATGAAGGGCCTAGTTGATGAACTGGTTCTGATTGACCATAACGAAAAGAAGGTTGATGCAGAATACCTAGACTTCAGTGACTCGTTTGCCCGGACTGAGTCGTCAGCGGTAATTAAGCGGAACGATTATGGTGAACTGGCGGACGCTGACATTATTGTTACGGCTTTTGGTGATATTGGAGCCACGGCTCGGACAGGTGATCGTTTTGCCGAATTGCCAATTAATAAGAAAAATGCTGCCGAAGTTGGTAAAAAGATTAAGGAAAGCGGCTTTAAGGGAATCCTGGTTAACATTTCCAACCCCTGTGATGTAATTGTTAATGAATTACAAAAGGCCAGTGGAATGCCACGGAACCGGGTCTTTGGAACGGGGACCTTCCTTGATACTGCGCGGATGCAACGGGCAGTTGGTGACCACTTTGGCGAAGCACCACAAAATGTCAGTGGTTTTGTGCTTGGCGAACACGGTAATTCTCAATTCTCCGCATGGTCAACGGTTACCCTGGATGGTGAGCCGGTAACTAAGTTTGCTGAAGAAGGGAAGATTGACCTAGATAAGCTGGATGGCGATATCAGGGATAGTGCCTTTAAGGTGGTTGCCGGTAAGGGCTACACCTCATTTGCGATTGCCACCTGTGCGGTCCGGATTGTTGAAGCGATCTTTAATAATAAGCACGAATTCATGCCGGCCTCGGTTTACCTTGAAAAGTATGCTTGCTACATTGGCTACCCAGCCGTAATTGGCAAAGATGGGGTTGAGAAGATTAAGCCAGTTAAGCTAACGGCTGAAGAAACTGCAAAATTAGAAAACTCGGTTAAGACAATCAAAGAAAAAAACGAAGCATAATGAAAATGCCGGTACCAATTTAAGCATTGGTGCCGGCACTTTTTTGCTATACTAGTAGCTAATACGAAAACGGATGGTGAAATGATGGCTAAATCAGCGCGGAACAAGACAATTGATTTTGACCTCGATCATGCGCCAGCAGGTGTTCTTGAACAAATGCTGACTGCAGGGGATGACTTAACATCACGTGATGCAGTTCTTGACCACAGTATTAATGGCGATTCATTTAAAATCCTGCCGCAATTGCCGGATGGCTTTGCTGATCTGGCATTGATCGACCCACCATACAACCTTGATAAGCGTTATGACGGCCTTAAATTTAAGCACCTGAACGACCATGATTATCAAACCTATACCCAACGTTGGATTGACTTAGTAAAGCCTAAACTGAAACCCACGGCCAGCATCTACGTCTTTGCTGACTGGCAGACGAGTATCGCAATTGCCCCCATTCTGGCCCAGAATTTTACGATTAAAAACCGGATAACCTGGCAGCGCGAGAAGGGCCGGGGCGCCAAAACCAATTGGAAAAACGGGATGGAAGATATTTGGTTCCTCACCCAGGATGACAAGGAATACACCTTTAACGTTGACCAGGTAAAACAACGGCGCCAAGTCATTGCTCCTTACCGGGAAAATGGTAAGGCAAAAGACTGGCAGGAATCCGCAGCCGGTCGCTTCCGGGATACGATGCCTTCTAATTTCTGGGATGACATCTCAATTCCATACTGGTCAATGGCCGAGAATACCGGTCACCCGACGCAAAAGCCGGAAAAGTTGCTGGCAAAGGTAATCCTCGCTAGTTCCAATCCGGGTGATGTAATTCTTGATCCTTTCGCCGGGGCAGGGTCAAGCCTAGTAACCGCTAAAAAGCTAAACCGTCACTTTGTGGGGGTGGAACAGAGTAAGCTTTACACTGCCTGGGGGATTTACCGACTCCAGCTGGCTGACCAGGATAAAACCATTCAGGGATACGCTGATGGGGTCTTTTGGGAAAGAAACACTGGTGCTTTGCAGCGCCGGATTAGTAAAAAATAAGCGGGGAAGAGTCGTTTGCGATGTTCACTCCTGCAAGAAAAATAGCTCGCTAGCGTTCATTAGTTGATGGACGTTAGCGAGCTATTTCGATTTTAACGAAGCGAGTTATCACCACTGTCATTAGTTAAGTGGATTAGGTTAGGGTTATCAGTATCCCGCTGCAAGGTACCGCTATCATCATTTTCCTGGTGATCTAGTTCATTATCGCCATTGCTATTTGTAAGGATGGCACCAGGATGGTTGCTAGTCTTAACATCAATATCACCTGTTTGGTTGTTAACCCGGTAGACCCCTTGGACGGTCAGCTTATTGGCAGTAAGGTCGCCAGAAGATAGGCTGGATTTACCACCATTAACAGTGACCCGAGAAAGGTCAATATCTCCGCTTTCAGAGTTTAACCGTGTTGCGGATAACTTACTATTGGCGATATCAATATCACCACCATCGTTAGTTAACTGGCCGCCCTTTATCTTACTGTTATTGACAATAATGTCCCCGCCGTTGGTACTGATATCCACATTCACTAAGTTAACATTTTCAATCCGAAGATCATCATTAGCTGATACGGTTAAATCGTCCAGGTTAGTTCCGCGTGGCACAGTGATAACAATCCGGTCATCGGTATCGAAAAAGTGAACGTGCTTGGTTTGTGTAACGTGCGTTTGGGTAATATTGAGTTGCCCATCCTTAACCGTTGCCTTAATCGCTGGATGACGGGTTCCGTAGTATTTAGCTGCGAAGTGATCACCCTGCTTGAGGCTGACATTTGCTGAAGCGGCAGTAACCTTAACCCGGCTGAAGTGCTTAGTAGTGAGGGTGGCTTTCTTTGTCAGTGCCTGTTCCGGTTCGGAAACCGGGTGGAAAGGCTGACGGTGACTAAAGAACCCAACTGCCGCAATGATGGCACCAATGATTACCAGAACGCCACCAATACTGAAGGCTTTTTTCATTAGGCTACCTCCTTAAACTTTGTTTTCAAATACTGGATGAGGTTTTTGCAACCACGGATGCACCATTTGGCAGCCCAGGCGATGATTGCAATAAGGATGATTAAAATTCCGATTAATGCAATCCCACCGCCAAGGTAAAAGATGCCACCCCATGCATCGGTGGCAAAGATTGGGATCGCCATGCCAAAACTAGCAATGCCAAAGCCAACCGTTGCGGCAATAGCGGCAATTGCCAGGCCGATCAATTCAATAATGATGGGAATAAAAATTATGAGAAGTACTACCACTAGGCAGATGAGTAGGATTTTCTTTAACCGTTTGTCGTTATCAGGGTTAAGTGAACTATTGGGCTCGGTTCCGGTCGTCTTAGCAATGATCTCACTACTGAGCTGCTCGGGCGTACCAAGCTTGTCAACGATTGCGGAGATGGTAGTGAAACCAGCATCTGCGATATATTCATCATAAAATTCAATTGCTGATTGTCGGTCATCACTAGAAAGTGGTGTTAGGTAATTTTTCAATTCCTCGATATATTGTTCACGAGCACTCATTTAGTGTCCCCCTCCTTGTCAGCAGAATTAAATACATTATCTAGACTGGTCTTATAGTCGTTCCATAGCTTACGGATCCGGGCAAGGTGTTGGTCGCCCTTGCTGGTGATCCGGTAATAGCGGCGGTTCCGGCCCTGGTAGCTTTGTTCATAGGTGGTCACATAGCCACCCTGGTTGAGTCGGCGCAGTACCGGGTACATCGTTGATTCAGAGATAGTAATCGCCTTTTGCATTTCCTGGGTGAGGGCATAGCCATAGTAGTCCTGCCGTTCAAGAATGGCGAGGACTAGCCCGTCAAGCAGGTCAGCCGTGATGGTGATTTTCATGGTGCTCCCCCTTTGCTTATTTCTTATCTAATATTATATCTTGTATAGTATTGTGCTGACAATAGTATTCCAATAAAAAATTAGCCCAGGTTAAATGATGCCTTTGACCCGGACTAAATTTAGTGTCTATAATAAAGTGTTATCCTGGCTGCAAGCCGTTAGAATGGGGAGATCGCGATGAAGTATTCGCACCGGTTAAGTGACGCGGTACATATTTTAGTGTACTTAGAAATCTTAGGAAGTAATAGTAGTTCAGCAATTGCGGATAGTGTAAATTCTAACCCGAGCTTAATCCGTCGCTTGATCGCCCGGATGGTGAAGGCGGGGATCCTTGACCGGAGCGGTCAGCGGGGTGAAATTAACATCCGTTTGACCCGGCCAGCAGGAAAGGTCAACCTGTTGCAAATTTACCAGGCGGTAGAAGACCACCAGCAATTCATAGATGTAGACCAAGAAGTTAACCGCCTAGAACCGCTTGGACGGAGTATGCCGGCGGTCCTTAGCGGTGAATATGACCGTGTTCAAACGGCGGCCGAACAAGAAATGGCCAAAATTAGCCTGGAATCAATTGTGGACCAGGTAAAGGGTAAGATTGAAGATTAGCGAAGTCTCCCATGTAGAGTGAGTGGACGTGAGAGTTTAAATCGCCCGCTAGTGTTTGTCATTTCAGGCAAATACTAGCGGGCGGTTTGTGTATCTTGACTTGCTTATTACATTTTCCGAAAAACTATAATGCGGGGTGCTTCATACTAATATGCTGGCGGTCTGCCTCGATGAACGTGTCGCCGAAAGGAACAAAGCCAAACTTGGCGTAATAGCGCCGGACGTAATACTGGGCGTGGATAATTATTTCATGTCCCGGGAAATATTTTTTAATCCCACTCATGATTTTCTCCATTAGCGGGGTGGAGAGGCCAGTTCCACGGTAATCCTTGGCGATAACCACCCGGCCAAAGGTAACGTGGTCGCCATCCATAAAGTAGCGGGCATAAGCAACAACACGGTTACCATCCTTACAGAATACATGCCGGGCCGTAAGATCCTCATCATCAGGGTCGGGATAAGTACTGTCCTGCTCAGCATTAAAAACAACCGTCCGCAGTTGGTAAATGCGGAATAATTCATAAACGGTCAATTCGTCAAATGATTTGTCATACCAATCCAATGTAACTCGCTCCTAGTTAACTTCGTGCGGCGACGGCTTACCAGCGAGGACTAAGAGGACATCCTCTAGGGAGAAGTCTACCATGTTCTTAACAGCGAGGTTAGTGAAGAATGCAATGTGGGGTGTCAAAATGACGTTGTCCATGGCGTGTAGCTCTTCGATCAACGGAACATCGCTCAGGCCCTTTTTCCGGCGGTCGGTCATAACCACTTCATTTTCACCTTCGAAAGTATCGAGGGCCGCGGCCGCTAATTCCTTCTTATTTAAAGCATCGACGAGGTCAGCGGTGACCACTACCGGCCCCCGGCTGGCATTTACCAGGGCCGCGGTTGGCTTCATTAAAGCAAAGTCCTTTGCCCCCAGCAGGTGTGTTGAAGTAGGATTTAGGTCAACGTGGAGTGAAATAACGTCAGACCGCTTAAGTAGTTCTTCCTTAGAAACGTACTCGACGATTCCCTTCATTTCTTCACGAGGTTTGACATCAAAGCCCAAGACATGTGCACCAAGGGCGTTGAGGAGCTTGGCGAGGGTTCCCCCAATCCGACCAACCCCAATAATTCCAACGGTAGCGGTGTGAATTTCCATGGCCTGTTCATCACTGAACCAGCGGAAGTCGTCCGCGGCAACCTGGGTGTCGAAGCGGTAAGACTTGCGAAGTAGACGGAAAATTTGCATCAGAGCGTGTTCAGCAACGGAACGTGGGGAGTAGGCGGGCACGTTAGTAACGGTGAGCCCGTTTTCGTGGGCCTTCTTGATATCAACCATATCAAATCCGGCAGTCCGAGTAGCAATTTGTTTAATTCCATTTGCCTTTAGCTTAGCGTAAACGGCCGGGTCCACCTTGCTGCGTTGCTGGATAACGAGCCCATCGACGTCTGCCGTCATATCCACCGCATCATCAATTAACTTGGGTGTGGTAATGATCTTAATATTATGTTCCTTAGCAAAAGCATTAATTGCGTCCTGTTCATCTTCGCGAACGCTAGTCATTAAAATTTTAGTCATTAGTTAGTCCTCCTTTAAAAATTCGGCAATTCGATCGACAGCAAGCTTCAAATTATCCATGCTGGTTGCATAGCTGAGGCGTAAGAATCCTTGACCGCCGGCGCCAAAGTATGAGCCAGGGATAACGGCGACCCGGCCTTTTTCTGCTAACTTAGTGGCGAAGGCAACGTCGTCATTTCCGGCGCTGTTAGGAATCTTGGCAAAAACGTAGAAGGCACCGTGTGGGGTTGCCAGGTCAAAACCAAGCTTGTGCAGTGCACCAACGAGGAAGTCCCGCCGTTCTTGGTAAGCTTCCTTCATTTTAAGAGTAGCCTGGTGGCCGGCTTCAGTACCAAAAGCAGCAGTGGCAGCGGCCATGGCAGAGTCAGTAGCGGAAGTAATCATCATCCCACTGATCGCACTGACTGGCCCCATTAGTTGCTTGGGACCAGCAATAAAGCCGATCCGGTAGCCAGTCATTGCGTGGGACTTGGAAGCACCATTGATGATGAGCGTTTGGTCGGGGATGAACTTAGCAATTGATGTGTGCTGGCCATCGTAAACTAATTCAGAGTAAATTTCATCAGCAATCACGACTAGGTCGGTATCCTTAACTGCTCCAGCAAGTGCTTCAACCTGTGAGCTACTGTAAGTTACCCCGGTTGGGTTTGATGGGTAGTTAAGAATCAACGCCTTAGCACTAGGGTGAGCAGCGATGGTTTCTTTTAACTTGGCGGGTGTTAGGACAAAATCGTTATCGCTGGTATCAATTTCAACAACCTTCCCGCCGAGGATGGTGGTAATAGCCATGTATAGTGGAAAGGTAGGGGTAGCAATTAAGATTTCATCACCCGGGTTAATCAGGGCAGAAAGGGCCGCGTAAATCCCCTGGGTTGCACCAATCGTGACGGCAATTTCACCATCCGGGTCGTAGTCGAGTTGGTAACGATCATTTAAGAAGAAGTGGGCAATCGCCTTCCGAAGTGCCGCGGTTCCGACACCGGGGGCATAGTGTGAATCATTATTCTTAATGCTGTTAATTGCTGCCTGCTTCATGGCGTCGGGAACGTTAAAATCAGGTTCACCGAGGGTTAACTTAACAATTCCGGGAACGGCACTTGCCTTGGCATCGAATTCACGGATACCAACAGGGGTGAGGTTAGCGAAGTTATTGTTCAAATGGTTCATTAGACTTGGTTTAGTAGCTGGCATAAAAATTCCTCCTTGAAAATGAAAAGACCCGGACTGGTATAACCATATCCGGGTCTTTTCATCAGATTGGAATGAGTATGATGAGGAGGGCTCCGGATATTTTAGCTCATCCGGAAACCGCCAATGACAAAATCACTGCTGGCTAGCGGATAACGATTCGCTAAACCAGAAGTAATATGCATTATTTAACTGTTGCATACTTAATTTCATCATTGGTTTACTCCTTAATTAACTGATTGCTAATCATTCTAATTTGTTTTTAATATTTGTCAAGGGATATTTCATAATTTGTCATCTGTCATTAGTGATAAGTGCTGCTATATCAACGGTTAGCGTGAATTTTGTTTTAAATTCAATTCTAAGCAAAAAAATTCAAAATCATTTCACTTTTTTGCTATATTACACTTGTGTTATACCACAGATGTGATATAATAATAACAGTGAAGGAAGTGAATAGCGATGCAGATCGATATAAAACGATACTTGGAAGTTCATAAACTAACGATTTACCAAGTTTCAAAGCGTTCTGGATACGGCTACACGACTTTGCATAAATCATTCAATAAACCACAATCGAGTTCGACGTCGCTTAATCTGCGCGACCTTGATGCTCTAGCGCAGGCTGAGCACAAGGCGATGTGGGAGGTCCTTCGTGATTTAGAGAATCATTATCTTAGTGATGATGATTAGTCGGTAGCCACCCAGCATAGAATTTAACAATGACTACAAACTAATGAAAATAAAAGTACAGGGGGTACTTAATATATGGCACAAAATCCAATGAATCCATTTGACAATGACATGAACGACATCTTCAACCAATTAATGGGCGGGATGAACGGATACAACTCAGAAAACCGTCGTTACATGATTAACGGCCGGGAAGTAACACCAGAAGAATTCGCTCAATACCGGCAAACTGGTCAATTGCCTGGTGGCGCAATGCCACAACAAGGCGGCCGTCCAGGTCAACAACCAAATGAAGGCAAGGACAGCATCTTGCACAAGCTTGGCCGGAACTTAACCGAAGAAGCACGGCAAGGTGAACTGGACCCAGTAATTGGCCGGAACAAGGAAATTCAAGAAACTGCTGAAATCTTAAGCCGGCGGACAAAGAACAACCCAGTCCTCGTTGGGGACGCCGGGGTTGGTAAGACTGCCGTTGTTGAAGGTTTAGCACAAGCAATCGTTGACGGTAATGTTCCAGCTGCGATCAAGGACAAGGAAATTATCAGTATTGACATTTCCGGCCTTGAAGCAGGGACTCAGTACCGTGGCAGCTTCGAAGAAAACATGCAAAAGCTGATTGATGAAGTCAAGAAAGCTGGCAACATCATCCTCTTCTTCGATGAAATTCACCAAATTATTGGTGCTGGTTCTACCGGTGACGCTAGTGGCTCCAAAGGGATGGCTGACATTATCAAGCCAGCATTGTCCCGTGGTGAAATCACGGTTATCGGTGCAACTACCCAGGATGAATACCGAAACACAATTATGAAGGATGCTGCCTTAGCACGGCGGTTTAACCCAGTAACGGTTAACGCCCCAAGCAAGGCTGACACGGTAGCTATCCTGAAGGGAATTCGTGACTTGTACGAACGTCACCACAACGTTAAGTTGCCAGACGATGTTCTCCAAGCCGCTGTTGATTACTCAGTTCAATACATGCCACAGCGTTCACTTCCTGACAAGGCAATCGACCTGGTAGATATGACTGCTGCTCACCTGGCTGCCAAGCACCCAGTACATGATGCAAAGCAAATCGAAAAGGAAATCGAAAGCCAAGAAAAGAAGCAAAAGGAAGCTGCTAAGAAGGAAGATTACACGGCAGCTCAAGCCGCAAAGGACAAGATTGCTGAACTGAAGAAGCAACTTGGCCAAAATTCCGAAAACGAAAAGGTAACTGCAACGCCAGAAGATGTTGCTAACGCGGTTGAACAGATGACTGGTATTCCAGTTTCCAAGATCGGTGCTAGTGACGTTGAACGGTTGAAGGACATGGACAAGCGCCTTGAAGGCAAGGTAATTGGCCAGGACGAAGCCGTTGAAGCAGTTGCTCGTGCTATTCGGCGGAACCGGGCTGGCTTCGATGAAGGGGACCAACCAATTGGCAGCTTTCTCTTCGTTGGACCGACTGGGGTTGGTAAGACTGAACTTGCTAAGCAATTAGCACTCGACATGTTTGGTTCCAAGAACGACATCATTCGTTTGGACATGTCTGAATACTCTGACCGGACAGCCGTTTCTAAGCTGATTGGGACTACTGCTGGTTACGTTGGCTACGACGACAACTCCAATACCTTGACTGAAAAGGTTCGTCGTCACCCATACTCCATCATCTTGCTTGATGAAATTGAAAAGGCTAACCCACAAGTGATTACCTTACTCCTTCAAGTGCTTGATGACGGTCGTTTGACTGACGGTCAAGGTAACACCATCGACTTTAAGAACACGATTATCATCGCAACTTCTAACGCGGGCTACTCTAATGACGCTCCAGTTAAGCTTGGCAACGATGAAGACGAAGAAGACTTGATTAAGAAGCTGACCAACTACTTCCGTCCTGAATTCTTGAACCGGTTCAACGCAATTGTTGAATTCCACAGCTTAACTAAGGAAGACCTGCAACAAATCGTTGACCTGATGCTGGCTGATGTTAACAAGACCTTAGCTAAGAAGGACATGGACGTTAAGGTTACCCCAACTGCTAAGAAGTACCTGATTGATGAAGGTTACGACGAAGCAATGGGTGCTCGTCCACTCCGTCGGGTAATTGAACGTGAAATCCGTGACAAGGTAACTGATTACTACCTTGACCACCTTGATGTAAAGCACTTAGTTGCCGAAATGCAAGATGGCAAGCTAGTAATTGTTGACGCCAAGGACGCTGCCAGCGATGACAGTGACCAGTACCAATCACCAGAAGACAAAAAAGATGACGCTAAGGACGACAAAGAAGATAAGTAATCCTTAGCTGATAAAGGGAGATGTGACACAACCCCGGTTAGGGCCTGCGACGCGAAGCTAGCCTATCTGGTATGGCTAGCATAGGACGATCGTTAGCACGGAACGGGCTAGCGATTGTCCGTAGCTAGACACTAAGGCCCTGGGGTTGGGTCACGCGATATCTCTGTAATATTCGGAGCTAAAACAAGGGCTCGTGACAAAACCGAGTTTTGTCACGAGCCTTTTTTGCGTTATTACATATTAATGCTTTTTACTAATAGATTCGTTTGCTAATCCAATGGTCAATTTCAGCGTAAATTTCCCATTTCCGACTTGGCTCGTTCAAGATTTCATGCATGAGGAATGGGTAAACGTGGAGTTCCTTATCCCGCGAAGCAATCTTAGCGTAGGCTGTTAGTGCATCGCGGTAGGAAAGCAACCCGTCATCTAGCCCCTGCAGGTAAAGGAGGGGGTCGCTGATCTGGTCGATGTGGTCACGAAGGTAGAGCGCACCCTGGTAAAGAGTGTTTTCAATCCCGACCGTTAGCTGGTGGAGGACTTGGGGGTTATGCTTGTATTTCTCAACTACCCGTTTGTCGGTTACTAGTCCTTCGCCGATTGCGTTTGGAATGACGTCTTTTTCGTTGCCGGGAACTGGGAGAATTTTTGCCATCCCAATTTCTTTATCCATCATTAAGGAAGCGGGGTCAGTGACAACCATTCCGTCAACCGTGTGCGGGTACTTGGCGCCGTAAAGCAGAACGGTTTCCCCACCCATACTGTGGCCAAGGATAAACAGCGGTAGGTTGGGATAATTGCTTTTAACCCGGTCAACCATTACCTTCATATTCTCCGATAAGTCATCAGGTGAGGAGAGGAAGCCGCGCTCACCATCTGAACCACCATGGCCCAGTTGGTCATAGCGAAAGACATTATAGTCATGCTTAACCAGGTAGCTGGCAATGGGGTCAAAGCGTCCAGAATATTCGGCAAGGCCATGCGAGATAATAAGGTTGGCCTTGGGGGTGGCGGCAAGGTTTGTCCGGGTAAGAATTTTTAATCCGGGTGTTGCAGAATCAACCTTTTCAACTACTTCGTCACCATAGAAACTCATAACAGTTCACTCCTTAATTTTGCATTTGTGATTATCAGTCACAGTGCTATTGTAGTAAGTCCGGCCAGCTAAGTAAAGCGCTTACATTATTGCTATAACAACAAGTTTGTTGATTTGTCGCCAGCTAAAACGTTTTACTTGTGATATAATTAACTTGTATTTATTGTTTATATTTATTCAGCGAAAGGAAGCGGACGCAATGATAACTTGGTGGGGAGCATTGCTGGGACTAGCCCTGGCAATCTTCTTGATTTTGAAGAAGTTAAACCCGGTTTACTCACTGCTCCTGGGTGCCATTGTTGGTGCCTTACTAGGTGGCGGTGGACTTGAAAACACCGTTAATATCCTGGTTAAGGGTGAGCAAAGTGTAATGGGGACGGTTCTCCGGGTCCTGGCCGCGGGGATGTTAGCTGGCGTTATGATGGATTCCGGTGCCGCTGAAACTCTTGCTCGGACGATTGTTAATAAGTTTGGGGACCGGCTGGCAATCTTTGCACTGGCACTGGCGACAATGGTAATCACTGCCGTTGGGGTATTTATCCCAGTAGCAGTCTTAATTGTGGCCCCAATTGCCCTTGAAGTCGGTAAGAAGATGCACATCTCTAAGTTAGCCCTATTGGTTGCCTTATCTGGTGGTGGTAAGGCCGGAAACATTATTTCGCCAAATGCCAACACGATTGCTGCTGCCAAGGGCTTTGGTGTTGAACTGAGTCAAGTAATGATCGCCGACTTTATTCCTGCCGTCGTTGCATTGATTGTAACGGTAATCGTTGCCCGGTTAATTCGGGGCAAGGGGAATGCAGTTCAAGATGATGACCTGGAGGAACAGTCGACCAAGGTTGATAGCAGTGACCTGCCAACCTTCAAGCAGGCAATCGTAACACCAGTAATTGCAATTGTTCTTTTATTACTAAGCCCAATTGGTGCGATTTGCCACATTCAATTCTTGACGAAGATTAACCTGGATGCCACTTATGTTTTGCCATTCGCCGCGGTTGTCGGTGCACTAGTAATGGGGAAAGGGAAGCAAATTAAGAGCTTTGCCGAAACTGGTGTCAGCCGGATGACCGGGGTGGTAATGATTTTAATCGGTGCCGGTGCAATTGGTGCAACGATCACCTCATCTACTCTGCCACAACTGTTGATTACGGTTATTAAAGCCGGCCACGTACCTGGTGTCTTGCTAGCACCACTTTCCGGTATCCTAATGGCCGGAGCAACGGCTTCTACTTCAACCGGTGTTATCCTGGCTACTGGTTCGTTTGCCAAGTCAATTCTCGGCTTCGGTGTTGCCCCACTGGCTGCGGCAGCGATGGTTCATACCGGTGCAATTGTGATTGACCAATTGCCACAGGGTAACTACTTCCACGTTACTGCCAACGCCATGCACATGGACATTAAGGAACGGTCACAAGGGATCTTCTATGAATTCCTGGTCGGTGGTTCCGCAATGCTGACAGCAACAATTCTTTACGGTTTCTTGCATTTAATTTAAGTGAGGGATAAAAATGAAATTTTTAATCGCACCTGATTCATTTAAAGGAAGTTTAACGGCCAAGGAGGCAGCACAGGCAATTAAGGCCGGTGTTGAAAAAATTTTTCCAGACGCCGACTATGAACTGGTTCCAATGGCCGATGGTGGTGAAGGAACCGTCCAGTCATTAGTTGACGCAACCGAGGGTCAACTAGTCACAAAGCAGGTTCATAACCCGCTGAACAAGTTAGTTGATGCCCACTATGGCTTGCTTGGTAATTCCAATACCGCGGTGATTGAAATGGCTGAGGCAAGCGGGATTCAGTATGTGGACGAACAAACCAAGAACCCGTTGATCACTACCACTTACGGTACGGGTGAATTGATCCTCGATGTCGTTAAGCACGGTGTTGACCAAATTATCATTGGAATTGGTGGCTCTGCTACAACCGATGGTGGTGCCGGAATGGCTCAGGCACTGGGTGCCAAGCTTCTTGACAAGGATGGCAATGAAATCGGCTTTGGCGGTGGCCCATTGGCAGACCTGGACCGGATTGACATTAGTGGGATTGCTCCTGAAGTAGCGAAGGTTAAGATCTTAATTGCGTCAGATGTTACCAACCCGTTAACTGGGAAGGATGGCTCAGCAGCGGTGTTTGGCCCACAAAAGGGTGCTACTCCGGAAATGGTAAAGACGTTGGATGCCAACCTTCACCACTATGCTGAAGTAATCAAACGCGACCTTGGCAAAGACTTAGAAATGGCTGCCGGAGCTGGTGCCGCTGGTGGCCTTGGGATTGGCTTAATGGCCTTTACTAACTCCACCATGGAAAAGGGTGTGGAAATTGCTCTGAAGTACAGTCAATTAGCAGAACGGGCTGCTGGCACCGACTATGCCTTTACCGGTGAAGGTAGCATTGATTTCCAGACCAAGTTTGGGAAGACGCCTTATGGGGTGGCAACAACCGTTAAGAAAGTTGCGCCAGCCGCACCGGTAATTGTCTTGGCAGGTCACATTGGCAAGGACGTGGATTCACTTTATGAAGATGGAATTATGGATGCAATCTTTGCCACGCCAAATGGTGCTAAGCCACTAGACCAAGCAATTAAAGATGCTAAGGCGGACGTTGCGATTACGGCAGAAAACATTGCACGCCTGATCAAGGTAAATCATGGATAGTTTGTTTCACGTGAAACAACTGTAAGCTCACACAGATATTAAAAGGGGTCTAAAATACGGGTACTAATTTCACCGGATTTTGGACCCTTTTTGGGAATGGAAGATGATCGTTCTATCTTCGGTCACTGCACTTTTTGCTTGCTTAAAGAAATATTTTTTATTGTTTGTGCGAAGTAATAGAATAAAGTTCTTGGGGGAGTTAATAATGAAAAAGAAACTGATTACAGTAGCCGGTATTGCCACATTGGGTTTGCTATTAGTAGGGTGTGGCAACCAAAGTACTACTAAGAGTAGTTCGAGCAATGCGGTTAAAACAACAAAGGTTGCACACCACCAGCAAGATCAAATTGTTGGTTCATTTAAAGACGATAAGGATGGCGCAGCAATTACGCTAAATTCTGACGGTACTGGTCAATATGTCTATGCCGATAGTGATGAGCCAGATACTAACGACCAATTAACGTGGAAAAAGGATGGCGATAATTACACGATCACCCTTAAAGATAGTAACGTTAGCGGTCCGTTAACGGCAAAGCTGACCGGGAAACAATTAACGCTATCTGGCGACAGTAATTGGAATACTGAGACCTTCACTAAGGTTAAGGGAAAAATAGATCTTAACAAGTTTTTGAGTGACGCCCATAATGAAGGGCAGTCAAGCAATGGTTCAACGAGTGAGCAGACCGGAAACTCGGGCCAGCAAGCTGGAAATAGTGGCAGTGAAGCTGGCAATACTAAAGACTATAGTGATGCAAGCAACGGTACAAGTCACCATGTGGTAATGTCCGGTAATGATGATGGTGAAGGTCACCAAATGGGAGTTGACTACGAAACCGATGCTGACGGTCACCAACACGTCTTCCAGTATGTTCAACAATAAGGGGCACGTTCGGGAAGTTATGTGATTGCGGTGTAATATTTAGAGAAAAGTAGACGAGCCTGGGAAGAAAATTTGGCTTCTTCCCAGGCTCGTCTGTTTTTAGTTCTTATGAATTAATGGTTTCATGAAATTATTATCGACATGGTATTCAACAGGGAGACTATTCGTCGGTAAGTTCAATTCGTATGCTAGGCGGTGTGGGTCGATTCGATCATCAACCTCGACCGTTCCACGGTATTGGAAATTAAACTTCTTCGCAATCTTTTGCATTGCCAAGTTCTTCTGGTGAGTATCTAAGCGAAAGTCGCTGAACCCTTTTTCTTGGCCAACCGTCAATAGGTTTGAAAAAAGAAAGTCGCTAAGGTGCTTTCCACGGCATTGGTTACCAATCGCGACCCGGTGGATAGTGAGGTAATGGTCATTGTCATTATGCCAAGAACCACCTGCTAGTTCCTGGTAGCTCTTTTCTGGACCTGGTTGGAGGGTTGCAACCCCGACTACCTGGTTATCGAGAACAAGTGCCCAGGATTGGTGGTGGGTAATGTCATTGACGATCATTCCCCGGGAAGGGTGACCATCTTGCCATTGTGGGCTACCAGCGTCCTTCAATGCTTGCTTGGCTTCGGCAATAATTTTATTAATTGCTGGAAGGTCGTGCATGTATGTCCGCCGTAAATAAATCGAACTCAAGTATTTCACCCCTTATCGATTAATTTGTTATCATTCTATTATCACTGAATCGCTTATGACAATCAAGTGCCCATATTTGGGTCACTAAAAGGGTTGCGGTAAAATAGTTGTAATAAAGTGAAAGGAGGGTAAAGATGGGCATTACTTGGGAAATTATTCGTTGGATTATATTAGGAATTATCGTGATTAACGAGTTGGCGGCCATCTTTACCGTCTTTCGGGAACGGAGGGACATTGCGGCCACGTGGGCATGGCTCCTGGTGTTGACGTTAATTCCGGTAATTGGTTTTATTATTTATGCATTCCTAGGACGGAAACCAACGCATAAACGGTTAAACCGGATCAAATCACAGACGAGGCTGAAATTAAAAGAGGCGGTTGAACGGCAAAAGAAGCAGTTCAGCAACATGCCGAAGCCGAAGTACTCGATCACCCAGGTCTACCGGCGGACGATCATGCTCTTCCAAAGTATTGACGAGTCCTTTTTAAGTCGGCACAACCACGTCGATGTTTTTACTGACGGTAACCAGCTGTTCGACAAGATGTTTAATGACATTGCCGATGCCAAAAAGAGCATCCATATTGAGTTCTACACGATTTATAATGACCAAATTGGTAACCAGTTGCGGACCCTACTTGAACAAAAGGCGGCCGAAGGGGTTGAAGTGCGGGCCCTCTACGACTCATGGGGTTCAATGGGAGTTAAACCAAGCTTTTACGCTAACCTCCGCGAACTAGGCGGGTATGCAACGCCTTTCCTGATGACCAGGAGTAACATCTTCGACTTCCGGATTAATTACCGTGACCACCGGAAGATAGTGGTGATTGATGGCAAAATTGGTTATGTCGGCGGCTTTAATGTTGGTGACCAGTATTTGGGCCGGCTGCCAAAATTTGGCCCGTGGCGCGATACGCACTTGCGGGTGATTGGTGGTGCCGTCTATGGTATGCAACGCCGGTTTATTGGTGACTGGAATGCCTCGGTGAAGAAAAAGGAGTCCCTGATCGCCCACTACCACCCATATTTCCCTGAAATTAAGGCCCAAAACGGCAATACCGCGATGCAGACGGTAGCCAGCGGACCAGAAGGGGAACTAGAAAAAATCAAGATGGGTTACCTCCGCCTTATCAATGCGGCCCAGGACCACATTTGGATTCAGACCCCTTACCTGATTCCGGATGATAGTATCCTCGATGCACTACGGGTGGCAGCCCATTCTGGAATCGATGTCCGGATTATGATCCCTTGTAAGCCTGACCACCCCTTTGTTTACCGGGCAACCCAATTCTATGCCAAAACGTTAGCGGCCGAAGGAGTAACGATCTATACCTACCAACGTGGGTTCCTTCACGCTAAGGCGATGATGATTGATGGCCGGATGGCGTCAGTTGGTTCAGCTAACATGGATTTTCGGAGCTTTAAGTTAAACTTTGAAATTAATGCATTTATTTATGACCTTCAGCTAACCGACCAGCTGGAACAAATCTTTGTCAACGATATTCGTGACAGTCGGGTGATGACCAAAGAGCGCTTTGAATCCCAGCCCCGGTGGCTTAAATTTAAGCAGTATTTCTCCCGGTTACTTTCGCCTATTTTATAGGCTGGGGTAACGAGATCAAGTGTGTTATAATTACGGGCGGCATATCAGAATTAAGTAGGAAGAGAAACGGTTATATATTCTTGAAGTGTATTCGGGGATAATTGCCGTTTTAATTATTTAAGGGGTGAAATTGATGGGCGCTAAATATCGGAGTGTATTTGACATTATCGGTCCAATTATGATTGGACCATCAAGCTCGCATACTGCTGGTGCGGTTGCGATTGGCCGGGTTGCACACAAGCTGTTTGGTGAACCGATGACGAAGGTAACGGTGCACTATTACGAGTCATTTGCGAAGACCCACCGTGGTCACGGAACCGACTATGCAATTGCTGCTGGGATTTTGGGGATGGCACCGGATGACCAGCGGGTTCCACAGGCACCACAGATTGCGCGTCGTAATGGCATTGACCTGCGTTACGTTGAAGAGGAGGAACCAAGTCCGATCCACCACCCAAATACAGCGGTACTATGCATTAGCAATAAGCATAAGAAGATCTTGGTAGCGGGCTGCTCAATCGGTGGTGGTGCGATTGAAATCAGGAAACTAGTAGTGGAAGGCGTTAAGATTTTCCCTGCTGGTCCACTGCCAATTGTGTTGTACGTTGACCATGGCAAGAAACATCCAAACGCGGTCGAACTGACGGCGGAAGTGGAAAAGTTAGCGCCATTTTATCGGAAGCAGTCAATGCGTGGTGAAGAATGCGATATTTACGAGTACGACATCAAGCATTACATGAATAAGAAGACCATTGATAAATTGGAAGCTGATTTTGATAACTTGATTTGTCTTTAATTAAGGGGAACAGAAGATGAACATGTACGATAGTATTCAGGCCATTGTCGATGACGCAAACGAGAAGAACAAGCCGATCTCGGAATTAATTATTGAGCAGGAATGCCAATTGTCAGGTGCCGACCGGGAAACGGTTTGGAATAAGATGGCCAAGAACCTAGAAATTATGCGGGCAGCAGTTAAGCGTGGTCAAGAAGGTAATGGGGTTTACTCCGCGACTGGCTTAACTGGCGGTGAAGCCGTTAAGATTAAGAAGTACCGTGAAAAGCACCAGACATTATCCGGGGATACCATGATGTCAGCCGTTCAAAACGCAGTTGCCACCAATGAAGTTAACGCCGCAATGGGGGTTGTCTGTGCGACACCAACTGCTGGGTCATCCGGGACCCTTCCTGGCGTTTTGTTCATGCTTGAAAAGCGGTTGAACTTAAAAGAGGAGCAGATGATTAGGTTCCTCTTTACTGCCGGTGGTTTAGGAATGGTAATTGCTAACCACTCCGGAATCGCTGGTGCGACTGGTGGTTGCCAGGCCGAAGTTGGTAGTGCTGCTGCAATGGGCGCCGCCGCTGCAGTCGAAATCGCTGGCGGGACTCCAGAACAGTCATCCCAAGCCTTAGCGATGGCGATTTCAAACTTGCTGGGGTTAGTTTGTGACCCAATCGCGGGGCTAGTTGAAATTCCGTGTGTAAAACGGAATGCCATTGGTGCTGGCAATGCATTGATTGCGGCCGATATGGCACTGGCGGGGTGTATTTCAAAGATCCCGGCAGACGAATGTATCTCGGCAATGAACAAGGTTGGCCGGGGCTTGCCTGCTTCCTTGCGTGAGACCGGGATTGGCGGTTTGGCTGGTACACCAACTGGTCAGGCGATCCGTGCGCGGATTTTTGGTAATAATGTATAGGAGTAAGAGAAAATGCGGGATGAAACAACAATCCGTGACGACATTGTTAAACAATTAGCTACCGTTATTGACCCAGAGCTAGGTGTCGACATTGTTAACCTTGGTTTGGTTTACCAAATTGACCTGGATGAAGATGGAATTTGCCTAGTTGAGATGACACTAACGACGATGGGCTGTCCCTTAACTGGTGTGCTGGCCAAGATGGTTACCGACGCGGTTAAACGGGTGCCAGAAGTAAAGAACGTTGATGTTGAATTTATCTGGGAACCGGCGTGGACAGTTGACCGGCTGAGTCGGGCAGCTAAACTCGCATTAGGAATTCATTAAACGATAAATAAGAAAGGGGTTCAGAATTCGGTTGCACTACCGGATCCGGACCCTTTTTGTGTATCGTAACTTACCTCCTAGCATTATCCGAAAATACGTTCGCCCATTATGATAAAATATTGATAGCATTTTGTACGGAAAGGATGAATTATTGTGGGTAGACTTGGTTTTGTCTTAGGAACCGCGGCAAAGGACCACCAGGAAGTCCTGGTTGACCAGATGATTGACCAGCTAAAAGCTGCTCCAGCGGGGGACACCTTCTTTTATATTGTGCCTAACCATATTAAGTTCCAAACGGAAATTGAGGTTTTAGACCAGTTGCGGACCCAGCAAGGAAAGGGTCAGGCTGACCGTTTTGCTGCCTCCAGGATCCAGGTCCTATCGCTGAGCCGGCTGGCATGGTTTCTTTTACGGGACACACCGGCACTCCAGCGCCCGCGCCTTTCAAAAATCGGTTTGACCATGCTGGTGGCAAAGGTTGTTCAAGAACATGAAGATGAACTACAACTGTATGCTAGTGAGGCCCGGCAGCAGGGCTTTATCCAGAAACTGACCGACCAGCTTAACGAATTGGCCGGGGCCAACATCACTGCTGATAATCTAACTGACTTATTAAAGCAGGCTAAGCAGGACCCAGCGGCCAAGGTTAATCAGGCCTGGCTGGCAAAGATGCATGATGTCGAGCTGATTTATCATGCCTATGAAAAACGAGTGACGGGCCGTTTCCTGGGGAATAGCGAGCTCTACCAGCAATTAGCCCAGTTCCTACAAACGGACTCAACGGTAAAGGGAATGCACTTCTTTGTTGACCGCTTTGCGCAGTTTACCCCTGGTGAGCAGCAAGTAATTGACGCTATGATCATCAATGGTGCGTCGACAACGGTTTCCTTTGTCTTGGACCGTGGCTACCCTGACCAAGGCCACCCTGATGCAAGTGAATTGCCGGGATTAACCGACCTTTTTTATCCTGCCTCAATGCAGTACCACCGCTTGTGGGAATTTGCACAGAAACATCCGCATGAGGTGACCCTCATGCCGAACGTTGTCATGGCAACTAAGGACCGGGTTAGTCCTACCCTTAGTCAGGTTGACCGTTTCTTTGCTGAGTACATCAAAAAGCCGCTTGACCTAACTACTGGAGGGGGCCAAGTTGATCCCGCCGATCTGCAATTCATTACCACCGTTAACCGGCGGACGGAGTTGGAACGGGTCGCCACGATGATCCACCAGCTGGTAGCAACAAAGGGGTACCGTTACCGTGATTTTCTAATCTTAAGTCGGCACCTGGATAAGTACCAAACGATGATTGCGCCGATCTTTGCGGCCCATAATATCCCAATCTTTAACGACCACGAGCGGCGGATGGACAACCACCCGCTTGTAACCTTGCTGGCGGCCCTGTTTAACCTACCGCTGTACCGTTACCGGACGGCGGATATCATGCAGCTGCTTAAGACCTGGCTGTTTGCAGAGTATAACCCGGCAACCGGTGACTACCACGCGCTTGACCAAGACGCGGTTTTTGCAACCGAAAATTGGTGCCTGAAGCGGGCAATTGAAGGTCACGCGACCTGGGCAAATGCTGATTCACCAATTTGGCAGGTAGGCACGCCAACGACCGACGCCGTTACCCAGCTTCAGGACCAATTACGGCAAGTTCAGGGCTTCGTTGCCAACCATATTCTGGCCTTTTTTGCTGACCTTAAAAAGGTTAAATCTGGCCGGGAACTGGCTAGGGCGCTTTACCATTTTCTTGTTGAAAACGGGGTAACTAAACGGTTAGCGGACTGGCAAAAATACCAAGCCGATAAGAACCTGGACTTAGCCCGGCAGCCCCAGCAGGTGTGGAACACTTTTTGCCAAATCCTAGACGAGTACGTGCAGATTCTGGGTGACACACCCATAACCGCTGATAACTTTAATACGGCCCTTGCTAACTTCAGTGAACTATTGCAGGCTGGTTTTGCGTCAGCCCAGTACTCACAAATTCCGGCAACCCTGGACCAGGTTACAATTTCTGAAACGGGGATTACCCAAAACCTTGACCGGAAGATTGTCTTCATGATTGGGTCGACGGACGATGTGATGCCTGAGATTCAACAACGGGAAAGCCTATTAACTGACCAGGATAAGGAGCTCTTAAGTGACTACCTTGACCCGGCAACCCAGTATTTACCAGCCGGGGCGACCGGCCAGTTGCGCGATGAGCCGTTCCTACACTATTCGGGGATGATGACCGGGACGGAGAAATTAGTGATGACTTCACCGACCGCGAGTGGGGACGACCAGCCCATCACTCCGTCTGCTTACCTGGTTGATATGGCTAGGTATTTCGGCCAGCCAATCACTGCCTTCCCGCTGGTTTCAAGTCCAGCAGGTCAGACACGGGTAATTGACTATGTGTCAACTCCGCAAGCGACACTAAGTCAGTTGGTACAAGTTGAGCGCCAAGCAAGAAATGACCAGGCAAGGGGACCGATTACCCTTGCTCCTGGCTGGCAAACTGTCCGCCAAGCCCTGGTGGGTGAAGCGGCCCAGCTTCGTTATTCACCGGCGGCCAGTGACCAAGAACGGGGCCAGCGGTTGACGGACCGTCTCCGGCTAGTGGCGGCGGGCTTTAATTACCGCAATCAGGTAGATAACTTAACCGAGCAACTAGCGGCAGCGCTATACCTCCGTCACAATCAGGACCAGCAGATCCTCTATTCATCCATTTCCCAACTCCAGGACTATTACGTAAACCCTTATGAGTACTTCCTTAAATACGGCCTTGGCCTGAAAAAACGGGACCAGTTGGCAATGTCGGTTGACCGAATTGGGACCTTCTTCCATAAGGCAATGGAGTGGTTCGTCAACGCGGTTAATAGTGATGAATCAACTAGTTTTACCCAGCTAGCTGGCGAACCGGGGCAACTTAACGAGCTGATTAAGCAGGCACTAAAGGTTGCTAAGGATGACCAGCCCGACTTGGAAATTTTAACCCAGTCCTCCCACCAGGCAGCCTTTCAGTACCAGCAGCTAACCGGGATTGTCCGGACAATGCTGACGGTAATGTGCTGGCAGGCCAAGTACACGGCCGCCCGTCCTCTCGATACTGAAATCCGCTTTGGCCGCCTTGGCGCTGCTAAAAAAGATGACCTAAAGCCATTGGAATACCCACTGCGGCCAAAGAATACGCATATTTACCTACGGGGACGGATCGACCGGATTGATCAATTAAACCGTGACAACAAGGACTACCTAACCGTTGTTGATTACAAGTCAGGAAATCGGACCTTTGATTTAACCGCTGCCTATTATGGCCTCTCCCTCCAGTTACTGGCTTACCTCAATGCCATTTCTGGCAACCAGCAGGAATTGCCAGCCCGGCTGCATACGGCTAACCCCGATTTGCAAATCGCCGGTGCGCTCTACCTTCATTTAAGCAACCCGGTAATTAAGGCGGCCAAGCTGAAGGCTAACACGGACCTGACCACGGTACGGATGCAGCAGCACCAGTACAAGGGCCTCCTATTGAATGACCCTGGCCTTCTCAAGCAGCTAGATAAGAATCTTGATCAGCAGGCAATGCTGTACCCATTACGGGAACGGGGCGACAAGATTACTGGGAATAAAGATGCGTTGCTGGTGACTCCTGACCAGTTGAACTGGCTGCAAAACCGGAATAAGGAACTGATTATTAACGCTGGTAACAATATTATTGCCGGAAACGTGTCTTTGAAGCCGTACCGGTTGCTAGAGGGCAGCAACTGGCGGACCGGCCTTGATTTCACCGATTTTAGCGATATCTACCAGTTTGATAATATGCTTGACCAGCAAAATTACCGTCAGCTTGATCCCCGGCTGGCAAAGGATGAGTTTGACCAGTTAGGTGGGGATGACGAGAAAGGAGGAGACAAGTAATGGCAACATTTAAACCAACCGCTGCCCAGCAACAGGCCATCAGTGACCGGGACCAAAACATTATTGTTTCTGCCTCTGCCGGTTCCGGAAAGACTGCCGTCCTGGTTAACCGGGCCGTGGACCTGATCAAGGAAGGACGGGCTAGTGTTGACCGGATGCTGCTCGTAACATTTACTGACGCAGCGGCTAAAAATATGCGCGATAAGATTCGCCAGCGGATGCAGGAAGTGGCCCAAGAAGAACCGCGGCTCCGTGACCTGATGAACGAGCAGGTAAACCGATTAGCAGTGGCGGACATTAGTACGATCCACGCTTTTTGCCTAAAGCTGATTAAGCGTTATTACTTTTTGATCGACCTTGATCCCCAGTTCCGCCTCATTACTGATGAAACCGAACGTCTCCTCCTTCAAGAGGACGTCTGGCACCAAGTGAGCGAGGGCCTTTACGCAAACGCAAATGAGGAAAGTGAGGATGCTGCTTCCTTTGGCCAGCTGGTATTAAACTTTTCTGGTGACCGTGATGACCAGGGGCTCAATGACCTGGTCCTCCGGTTGGCGGAAATTGCAAATGCCCAGCCCAACCCTGAAACGTGGTTGAAAAGCTTGCCACAAAGTTACGAGTTAGGGAAAGACATCCTTGCCTCGCCGTTTTTTAAAGAGCAACTGCGCCCACTAGTTCTCCAGCGCCTGGACCAGCTTTGTCGCGACTTTGAAGAATTAACAGAGCGGGCGGCCCAGGAAGGGTTAGATAAGGCACAAGCAGTACTGGAAAGCGACCAGCAGGTAATTAACCAGCTCAAAGTGGCCCTTGACCCTAGTAAATTAACTCCAGAAATGGTCCAGGACATTTTAGGACAGGTATCCTTTGGCAGCTTCAGTGGACGGCCAAAGAAGGGTGAACCTGGTTATGAGGAGTTTAAGGCGGATAACCAAGCCCGGAATGAACTGAAAAAAGAATGGGCCAAGGCCGTCGCAGGAGTTACCGATAAGGATGCGGCACTAGGGCTGCTGGACCACTTTACTGCCCAGTTTACCGACCTGCGAAATGCGGTTGCCAAAGCCGGTCTGAGTGACAAGACGGTCGCTGCCGTAGATAAGGACCTCCAGCAATTTAACCAGGCCCGAAAGCTATTGGTACCAAACTCGTGGGATGCAATTCGGGCACTCTTTAACGGCGCGAAGTTTCGGACAATGGCGCGGAAGCCAAAGGATGACCCGGTTGCCGAAGAAGTCCACAAGACAATTACGGCTTCCCGCCAGACGTTGAAAAAGCAGCTGGGCAATATCCAGGATAGCTTCTTTGCCTATGATGAAGAACAGTTTAAGGACATCTCACGCCAGGCTAAGCGCCTACTGACGAAGTTAAGTCAGGTCACGATTGCTTTCCGGAGGGTCTACCAGCAAGTTAAACTGAGCCGGCACGTTCTTGAGTTTAGTGACTTGGAGCACTATGCCTACCAGATCTTAACCCCGCCAGCGGACCAACCGGACTGGCAGGAGTTGGTCCGCAACCTTCAACGGCACTACCAGGAAATCATGGTTGACGAGTACCAGGATACCAACCGGCTCCAGGAAGCCATCCTGATGCGGTTAACCAACCAGGACCAGCACAACCTCTTCATGGTGGGGGACGTTAAGCAGTCAATTTATCGTTTCCGGCAAGCGGACCCCTCCCTCTTCTTGAACAAGTACCAACGATACCGTCAGGATGACCAGGCGGATGAAGCGATTGTTTTGGGTGAAAATTTCCGGTCAATGAGCAATGTTACCGACTTTACCAACCTCTTGTTTGCCCAGTTAATGGGGGCAGACGTTGGTGAAATTGATTATGACGAAGATGCGTACCTGAAGTATGCTGCTAAATACTATGACACTGCAGAAAATAAGCCACAGCCAACCGAGATCATGCTGTATGACGCTAATGCGGACAAGCAGGCATTGCAGGAAAATCCGGGGCTGCACGAGGATGATAAGCTAGCCGGTGAACTCCGGATGGTGGGGATGCGGATTAAGCAGATGGTAGAAAACGGTGAGCAGCTTTTTGATGCGGGAACTAACCAGATGCGGCCAGTAACCTATGGTGATATTGTGCTGCTAGAGCGGACCAAAAGTATTAATAATACACTAATGGAAGAGTTTAGCAAGCTTGATATTCCCCTAACCGTGCACGATGTTGAGAGCTACTTCCAAGCGACTGAGGTCCGGGTCATGATGGCCCTCCTGCGGCTGATCGATAATCCACAGCAGGATATCCCATTAGTAGCAGTGTTGCGGTCCCCGTTAGTTGGTTTGACTACCGATGAACTGGCCTTTATCCGCCTACAGAACCGGACTGCCAACTACTACACGGCCCTGCAGACCTTTAAGAGTAATTATGCAGAACCTGGCCGGCACGTGGTAAAGGCTGAACTGCTGGCAGCAACGGATGGCGGTAACCCCATTGATGCGTTATTTAAGAAGGTTAACCACTTCTTAGACCAGCTTAATACTTTCCGGCAAACGGCCCAGCAGCAGTCCCTCGTTGACCTGATTTGGCAGATCTATAACGAGACCGGCTACCTTGACTATGTCGGTGCAATGCCGGGTGGGGCCCAGCGGCAGGCTAACCTGCATGCCTTTTACCAGCGGGCCCATGATTATGAGCAAACTAGTTTTAAGGGCCTTTACCAGTTCATCCGCTTTATTGAAAAAATGCAGGAACATGATAAAGACCTTGGTGTTGCACCAACCCAGTTAGCGAAGAACACTGTCAACGTAATGACCATTCACGGTAGTAAGGGGCTTCAATTCCCGGTTGTGTTCCTGATTGACGCAACTCATGGCTTCAACCAGGGCGCCACCCGGGAAACGGCGGTTGTTGATGCCGTGAATAAGGTTGGAATTGAATATACTGACCATGACCAGGTTCGTTATGATACGCCGCAACGGCAAGCAATTATCAATAATGTCCAGCAGGGCGAACGGGCCGAAGACTTACGGGTATTGTACGTGGCCTTGACCCGGGCAGAACAGCGGCTGGTAATCACTGGTTCCTTCAACGAGGAGAACCGCGGGCAGAGTCTGGTTAGCGCTTGGCAACGGTGGCAAAAGGCTTTCCAGTCGACTGGCACGTTATTAGGTCCCCAACTACGGGTAAATGCGCGGTCATTCATGGACTGGATTGGCCTTGCACTGGCCCGGTCGGCAGACTTCCGTGCTGAGCAGGTGGCGCCAGCAGGGATTGAGTTAGCTGAAAGTGCGATGGCTGATTACCACCGCCAGCAAAGGCTATTTACTAGTCAGCAATTCACGGTTGCCAGCTATACCGTGACTGACGTTGACATGGAATTAATGAAGCTGCAACAGGAACAACAAGCTGCGGCAAGTACGGATAAGCAGGCAGTTGACCAGGAAAGTTTATCAAAGGTAATGGCAATTATGGACAGTCATTACCCATACCAAGTGGCCACGAAGACGACTGCCTACCAGTCCGTAACGGACGTTAAGCGCCTGTTCGAGTATCCTGACAATTCCGTTGAAGCCCAGTGGGATTATGAAAAACAACAGCGCGAAAAGCAGGCGCAGGGGGTCTACTTCAATAACCAGTTTGCAGAACCGGACTTTGTTAAGCAGGATGATGAAGCGCCAAGCGCCACGAGTGTTGGGACTGCCACCCACCTTGTATTTCAAAAATTATCGTTAACGGCGGATGGTGTTACACCAAGTGGGGTTAAAGGTGCCATCCACCACCTGGTTGACCAGCAGCTGATCACGCCGGCGGTTGCCGCAAAAATTAACGTCGCCGGGGTGAGCCAGTTCTTCCAGACTGATATTGGTAAGCAGATCCTTGCTCAGCCAACTAATTACCACCGTGAAGAACCATTTGCGATGGTAATGAATGGTGCGGAATTATTTAAGGAGATTAAGACCAGCAATAATGAGCAGGTCCTCCTCCACGGGATCATTGACGGTTACCTGGAAACTAGCGACGGCATTATCCTAGTTGACTACAAGACTGACCACCTGTATCCGGGCTTTGGCGACGCGGAAGTAATTAACCGCTACCGGGGTCAGCTTAACTTATATCGGCAGGCGCTGACGTTGATGAAGACGGTACCAGTTGTCCAAATGGGTCTATATCTGGTAGAATCAGGTCAGTTTGTATCGATTAAATAATGGTGTGGGGTGTTGAACAGTGGCAACAATTAGAGACATAGCAGAACAGGCCGGAGTCTCGGTTTCAACGGCATCGCGGGCGCTAAATGACAACCCGCGGATCAGCCTGAAAACCCGGCAACGGATAAAAGAGATTGCGGACCAACTAGGCTACCAACCAAATTACAACGCGCAAAATTTGACACGGGGAGAGTCAAACATGGTGGGGCTGGTGTTCCCAGTGACTAGTGATACCGCACCGGCTAACCCCTTCCACATCGACTTAATGCGGGGAATTAGCGTAGCGTTAAAGCCTCATCACTATGAGATGGTTGTTGCGATTGCGCCCACGGCCGATGAACTGCTGGCAAGTGTGAAGTCAATGGTTAACCAGTCAAAAGTTCATAACTTCCTGGTCTTTTATACAATTGAAAACGACCCGGTAACAAACTACCTCCGGAAGAACCATCTCAACTTTGTGGTAATTGGGCACCCAACCGCTGACCATCCAGACCGGTATGTTGATAACGATAATGTGGCGGCAGGGCAGGAAGCCACCAGCCACTTGTTGGACCACCACCAGGTGAGCCACCCGGCATTTATTCAAACCGCGAATGACTGGGTATATGAACATTCGCGGCGGCTAGGATACGAAGCCTGTCTGGAAGAACGGGGACTTAAGCCCTGTGTTTGGCACTACCAGGAAGGTGGCGCGACGATTACGGAATTTCTACGGGCTAACCCGGAAGTGGATTCTCTGATCTGTTCCGATGACTTACTCTTGGTTCGCTTGAATGACCAGTTGCAATCATCCGGGTTCCCGGTTGCGTGCTTTAACAATAGCCGTTTGGTGGGGATGTTGTTGCGTGATAATGAGCGAATCGACATGCAGCCACGTAAGCTGGGCCTAGAAGCTGTCAACTTATTATTTGAACCGACTGAACACCACCGGATCGTTGAATTTAATGTGTTTGATTAAAGCTAAGCAGGTTGAAAAAATAGAAAAATTAGCAGAGCCCCGGTTAGGTAAGCGAGGACAGACGTTGGCGCAGGACGGGCCGTCGTCAGTGCTTGCTAGCCTTAAGGGGCTCGTTTTTTCTTGGTAATTAAACGAGATATTTGCAGTTATTGCGGTAAATCGGTAAACTTTGGGAGAGGATTAGTGGCAAAGGTCACGTTAACTGGAGGAACGAATTGATGGAAAAAGTATATATTGTTGCCGCCCAACGGACGCCAATTGGTAAATTTGGTGGTGCACTGGCGCCGGTATCAGCGGTTCAGCTGGGAGCTGTCGCAATTAAGGCCGCGGTAGCGAAAAGTGGGCTTGATCCACAAGTGATTGACCGGGTCCTGATGGGCAATGTTATCCAGGCCGGCAGTGGTCAAAATCCTGCGCGGCAAGCAGCGATTGCGGCGGGAATTGACCAATCGGTGCCGGCAATTACGGTTAATGATGTTTGCGCTTCGGGGCTTTCCAGCATTAACCTTGGTGCTAGCTTAATCCAGTCTGGTCAGGCAAGCATTGTGGTGGCTGGCGGAATGGAAAGCATGTCGCGGGCACCGTACCTCCTACAGCGTGCCCGGGAAGGCTACCGCTTCGGTGATGGCCAGCTAGTTGATGCCCTGCAAAAGGATGGCCTTAATGATGCCTGGGGCGGTTACCCAATGGGGATTACCGCAGAAAACGTTAGTGACCGTTATCAGGTGAGTCGGGAAGAACAAGACCAATTTGCGTTAACCAGTCACCAGCGGGCCGTTGCTGCCCAACAGGGGCATGCCTTTGATGAGGAAATTGTTCCAGTTCCGGTGAAAACCCGGAAGAAAGAGTACGCGGTTAACCATGATGAGGCACCGCGCCCGGACACCTCACTTGAAGCCTTGAGCAAGCTTAAGCCAGCGTTTAAGGATGGTGGCTCAGTGACGGCCGGTAATTCTTCTGGCCTTAATGATGGTGGTGCGGCAGTGATTCTTGCTTCCGCAACCGCAGTGGAGCAGTACCACCTTCAGCCACTTGCCCAGTGGGTGGCATCCGCTCTGGTTGGTCTGGATCCAACGGTGATGGGGCTAGGACCATACTATGCCATTAATAAGTTATTTCAGACGACGGGGAAAACGGTGGATGATGTTGACGTTTTTGAACTGAATGAGGCTTTTGCCAGTCAGACAATTGTTTGCCAACGACTTCTCCATGTTCCTGATGAAAAACTTAACCCCTATGGTGGGGCAATTGCGCTCGGCCACCCCCTTGGATGTTCTGGTGCCCGGATCCTGGTAACACTAGTTCACCAGCTGCGAGCCCTGGGCAAACATACAGGCATCGCCAGCCTCTGTGTGGGCGGTGGTATGGGTGCTGCAACCTTAATTAAACGCTAAAAAAATTGCCGTGGCCAAAATCCGGTGGTCACGGCTTTTTCTTCGCTTTCATAAATGGAAACGGTTAAATAATTTTGCGCAAACGATTGCACAATTTGAATAAGTTTGTTATATTAAGAATCGTACAAAATGATAAAGCGTTTACAAGGACGCTTGATAGTTAGTAAGTGTTGTATAAAGGAGTTGTTTGTAATGAGTCAAGAAAAGTCAGCGACGGCCGGCTTACCTACACTCCCAAAGTCAACCATTTGGATGATTAACTTTGGTTTCTTAGGTGTTCAGACCGCCTTCACTTTACAAAGTTCTCAAATGAGCCGGATCTTCCAAACGATTGGTGCCGACCCTAACAATCTCGGGTGGTTCTTCATTTTGCCACCACTCGCTGGTATTATTGTTCAACCAATTATTGGTTACTACTCAGACCGTACCTGGGCACCAAAGCTCGGTGGTCGTCGTCTCCCTTACTTACTGTTAGGGATGATTGTTGCCGTTATCGTTATGATGCTGCTGCCAAACTCTGGTAGTTTTGGTTTCGGTTATGCATCATTAGCAGCCCTCTGGTTTGGTGCCATTACGGTTGCCTTACTGGACTTGTCATCAAACGTTGCCATGCAGCCGTTCAAGATGATGGTCGGTGATATGGTTAATGATGACCAAAAGAGTTACGCTTATGGAATTCAAAGTTTCTTATCAAACACTGGTGCCGTTCTGGCTGCCATCTTCCCATTCCTGTTAACCTGGTTCGGGGTTGCTAACACCGCTAAGAAGGGTGTTGTTCCTGACTCAGTTATCATTTCCTTCTACGTTGGTGCCGCACTGTTAGTTATTACTAGTTTGTTTACTGTTTTCCGGGTTCACGAATATGACCCTGCTACTTACGCTAAGTACCATGGTATTTCTGAAGAAGATAACTCTAAGGGCGGTAACTGGTTCACGCTGTTGAAGCACGCTCCAAAAGCCTTCTGGACTGTTACCCTGGTTCAATTCTTCTGCTGGTTCGCATTCCAATACCTCTGGACTTACTCCGCTGGTGCCATTGCCAAGAACGTTTGGAACACGACCAATGCTACTTCCGCAGGTTACCAAGCTGCCGGTAACTGGTACGGTGTTTTAGCCGCGGTTCAATCAATCGCCGCTGTTGTTTGGTCATACGTTCTGGCCAAGGTTCCTAACAAGTACCACAAGGCTGGTTACGCCGGAAGTCTGTTACTTGGTGCTCTTGGTTTTATCTCCGTCTTCTTCATCCACTCACAAGGTGCATTGATCTTCTCATACATCCTTGTCGGGATTGCATGGGCCGGTATGAACACTTACCCACTGACCATCGTTACTAACGCATTGTCAGGTAAGCACATGGGTACCTACCTTGGTCTCTTCAACGGTTCAATTTGTTTCCCACAAATCGTGGCTTCACTGCTTAGTTTCGCACTGTTCCCACTGCTTGGTGGTTCACAAGTTAACATGTTCATCCTTGCCGGTATCGTAATGGCTTGTGGTGCACTTGCCGTTGGTACGATTAAGGAAACTTACGCTGAATAATAACTGAATTAAGATTAAAATAGAGCTGTGACGACCCTTTGCCACATCCCTATTAGTAAAGAAAGGAATTCTAATCATGAAACAAACATTTGAAATTGCTCCATGGCATGTTGCAACTAGAAAATGGGATCCAGAAGACAAGCGCCTTCAAGAATCAATGACTAGTTTGGCTAACGAAAACCTCGGTATGCGGGGCTTCTTTGAAGAAGGCTACACTGGCGACCACATGCAAGGTGTTTACCTTGGCGGTGTTTGGTTCCCAGACAAGACCCGTGTTGGTTGGTGGAAGAACGGTTATCCAAAGTACTTCGGTAAGATGATCAACGCGGTTAACTTCATGAAGATGGTCATCAAGGTTAACGGCGAACAACTGGACCTGGCTAAGCAAACGCCAAAGGACTTCAAGTTAGACCTCGACATGAAGCGTGGTGTCCTCACCCGTGAATTTACGGTTGAAATTGGTGGTACTGAAATGTACTTTAACTTCGAACGGTTTGTTTCCGCAGTTCAAAAGGAACTAGTTGGTCAACGGCTCCACATTAAGAACCGGGGCAACAGTGACGCTAAGGTTGAAATCACCAGCATGATTGATGCCGATGTTTACAACGAAGACGCTAACTACGATGAACAATTCTGGAACGTACTAGGCAAGGAAGCTAACGGCGAACGGGCTGAACTGACTTCCATGACCAAGAAGAACGACTTTGGCACTCCACAATTCATCGTTGGGATGCAAACTACTTCCAAGACTGACCTGGACCACGTTGGCGACGGTACCGACGAAAAGGACGCTTACAACAACTTTGCTGGTACTGTTGCTGCCGGTAAGGAAGCTACCTTTGAAAAGCGGACGGTCGTTGTTACTTCCCGTGACTTTGACACCCAAGAAAAGATTGAAAAGCACCTGGACGAATTAAGCGACCAATTCGATGGTCAAAGCTTTGATGACCTCCTTGACCCACACGTTAAGGAATGGGCCGACCGGTGGACTAAGTCTGATGTTGAAATCGATGGTGACGAAGGGGCTCAACAAGGGATTCGTTTCAACCTCTTCCAACTCTTCTCCACTTACTACGGTGAAGATTACCGTCTGAACATCTCACCAAAGGGCTTCACTGGTGAAAAGTACGGTGGTGCTACTTACTGGGACACCGAAGCTTACTGTATCCCAGTTTACTTAGGGGTTGCTAACCCAGAAGTTGCCCGTAACCTGCTGATGTACCGTTACAAGCAACTCGATGGGGCTTACGTTAACGCCAAGGAACAAGGCCTTGACGGGGCACTGTTCCCAATGGTTACCTTCAACGGGATTGAATGTCACAACGAATGGGAAATCACCTTCGAAGAAATTCACCGTAACGGGGACATTGCTTACGCTATTTACCTTTACACGAAGTACACTGGCGACAAGTCATACGTTCTCCACGAAGGTGCAAAGGTTTTGACCGAAATTTCACGGTTCTGGGCTGACCGGGTTCACTACTCACAACGGCAAAACAAGTACATGCTGCACGGGGTAACTGGTCCAGACGAATACGACAACAACGTTAACAACGACTGGTACACCAACCTGTTATGTAAGTGGACTTTGAAGTACACCTTGGAAATCTTAGACGAAGTTGACGAAGATGTTGCTAAGAAGCTGAACGTTTCCGAAGACGAAAAGCGTCGTTGGAAGGGTATCGTAGACAACATGTACCTGCCATACGACAAGCAAAAGGATATCTTCCCTGAAAACGATGGTTTCTTAGACAAGGACCTGACCCCAGTTTCAGAAATTCCTAGTGACCAATTGCCAATTAACCAAAATTGGTCGTGGGATAAGATCTTACGTTCACCATACGTAAAGCAGGGTGACGTTATCCAAGGTCTATGGGACTTCATCGATGACTTTACTCACGAAGAAAAGAAGAACAACTTCGACTTCTACGAACAATTTACGGTTCACGAATCAAGTCTGTCTGCTTCTGTTTACTCCATTATCGCTTCTGATATTGGTTACGAAGACAAGGCCGTTGAACTGTACGAACGTTCCGCACGGCTTGACCTGGACAACTACAACAACGATACCTCTGATGGTCTGCACATCACTTCCATGACTGGTTCGTGGCTGGATATCGTTCAAGGGTTCGCTGGCATGCGGGTTCGTGACGGTCAATTGCACTACGCTCCATTCCTGCCAAAGAAGTGGAACTCTTACCAATTCCGTCAAATGTTCCGTGGCCGGATCCTGAAGGTTAAGGTTGATAAGAATGGTACTAAGATCGACTTAGTATCCGGTGACCCAATCACCATCGACCTTGACGGTAAGAAACTCGAATTAAAGTAATTACGGGGGCAATTAAAGAATGAAGTTTGAAGATTTAAAGGGATTTGCCTTTGACCTTGACGGTGTTATTGCCGACACGGCCCGTTTCCACGGCCAAGCATGGCACCAACTGGCTGATAAGGTTGGTACTGAATGGACACCAGAATTGGCTGACAGCTTAAAGGGTGTTAGCCGGATGGACTCCCTGGAACTGATCTTAAAGGCTGGCGGTCATGAAAATGACTACAGTCAAGATGAAAAGGTCGCCCTGGCAACGGAAAAGAACGACAACTACATTAAGTTAGTTGAAACGTTAACGCCTGCCGACATCCTGCCCGGGATGAAGAACTTTCTGGACGAATTAAAGGACAATGGTTACCACATTGTCTTGGCATCTGCTTCAAAAAACGCACCAAAAGTTTTGAAGTACCTGCAAATCACTGACTACTTTGAGGGCATTGTCGACCCAGCCAAGCTAACTCATGGTAAGCCGGATCCTGAAATTTACAGTGAAGCTGCTAAATTGATGGACCTGCCAGCTAACCAAGTTGCTGGTTTGGAAGATGCTCAAGCCGGGATTGAATCCATCAATCGCGCTGGTGAAACGTCAATTGGTTTCGGTGCTTCCTTAACGGATGCTGATGTCAAATTTGACGAAACCGGTGAAGTCTCACTGGCTGCCATCAAGAAGCAAATGGCCTAACAATTCTTTATACAACAACCTATCAATCACATTGCTGTTTGCTTCTAGCAAAAAGTCGACTGGAGATTTTCAGCCGGCTTTTTTGCTTTCATCGGAGTAGACAATGCTTCACTTATGAGAAAAGTAATATAGAATAAAAGTATAGCTATTTAACTGAAAAAAGAAATGGGTGATTTTAATGGTTGAACTAAAAAATATTAACTCGATTTACCACTTAAATAACGGGGTTAAGATCCCATGTGTTGGTTACGGAACTTTCCGGACACCAGCAGACGTAGCCGAAAAGGCAGTTGCTGATGCGATTGATGTTGGTTATCGTTTAATCGACACGGCCGCTGTTTACGGCAACGAAGAAGCGGTTGGTAAGGGGATTAAGGATTCCGGCATTGACCGGCACCGCCTCTTTATTACCAGTAAATTGTGGAATGACCACCGGGGTTATCAAAAGGCCAAGGAAGCCATTGATGAAACCCTTCAACGGATGCAGCTCGACTATTTGGACCTTTACCTAATCCACTGGCCAGCTAACCAAAAGCAGTTTGGCACTGAGGCGGCTGAAATCAATGCGCAAACTTGGCGGGCAATGGAAGAAGCTTACCATGAGGGGAAGATCCGGGCACTGGGCCTTAGCAACTTTATGCCCCACCACATTGTTGACTTGATGCGGACCGCAGAAGTAGCACCAGCCGTGGACCAAATTGAAGTTCACCCGGGCTGGCCACATATTGAAGAGGTTAAGTACCTGCAAGCTCATAATATCCTTGTTGAAGGTTGGGCCCCGCTTGGTGGTCAGGGTGCCAAGGTAATGTCTAATGAAACGATGCTCCAGTTGGCAGACAAGTACGGTAAGACGGCCGCACAGATCAGCTTACGGTGGTTGATTCAACGTGGCGTCCTGCCATTGCCAAAGTCAGTTCACAAGGAACGGATGGTTCAAAATACCCAACTCTTTAGCTTTGAACTGAGCGATGAGGACATGAAGAAGATTGACCGCTTACCAAACTTGGGCGGTCAGTGTGCCGATCCCGATGATGTTGACTTTTAACCAGTGAGGAATTAGCAATGAAATTTATTAAGACAGACGCAAATGTTGACCTGGCAGAAAACATTGTTGAAACCCCGCGCCAGGTAGTTACCCACCTGGTAATCCCGGCGGGGAAGGTAGTCCCTAAGCACCATGTCCCATACGATGTCATTGTGGTCCCAATTAAGGGAAAGGTGGTCTTTGGTGATGTTGACCATGACCACCGAGAGACGCTAGTACCTGGTGATATTGTCAAGATGGCACCGGGTGAGTGGCATGACTTAAAAGCGGTTGATGACACAGAAGTAATGGTCATTAAGTCAAGTTTACGTTAGGTGAATTAGCCGGCGGTATAGCGAACTTTGCTATAAGCGCTGGCTTTTTTTGTGATAAGGTAGAACTAGAAATTTTTGATAAGGAAGTTATGTTGGGATGGCTAAGAAAAAGAAGGAAACAATTTTTACGAAGGATGTTGTGCTAGTGATGGTCGCAGCATTCTTCTTCATGTTTAGCAACATGTACTGCAACCCGCTGATTAACGGTTATGCAAAGGAACTGGGGGCCAGCAGTGCTTTTGCCGGGGTGATTGTTGGAATGATGAGCATCGTTGCCATGTTTCTCCGTCCCATTGCGGGGAATTTGACTGACCACTTTTCAAAGTACCAACTGTCTTTCATCGGTGGACTCCTATCGTTTGTCGGGGTGCTTGGCTACGTTTTTACGCCGAATAGCGGCCTGCTGTTAGTATTCCGCCTAATCAATGGGCTCGGCTACGTTCTTTGCACCGTCTGCATGACTACCTGGCTTTCCTACCTGGTGCCATTTTCTCATGTGGGTGAGGCGATGAGCTTTTACGGGTTGATGAATGCCTTGGCAATGGCCTTAGCGCCTGCAATCTCGATTGACCTGTACCGGGTGATTGGCTACCGGATGGCAATTGTGATTTCAGCGGTTGCTGCCTTGATGGTGGTTGTGACGATCCAATTTGTTAGTAACCATGCCGAACCAGTAGCGGCGGCCCAGCCGGTTGGTGGTCACGTCCATATCAAGATTATCCAACGGGACTCAATCCCAGTGGCTGCCATGATTGCACTGTTTGCTATTCCGTATTTTGCCACCCAGGCAGACATTGTTACCTATGCTGAACAACGGCAGTTGCCAATTGCTGTGGGCGCATATTTTATGATCTATGCGGTAGTCCTGCTGGCAATTCGGCTGGTGTTACGAAACGAGTTCGACACAATCCGCTTTGGGGTCTGGCTAATTGCTAGTGTAGTTGCGACTGCTTTCTATCTGGTAATGCTGGCAATAATGAGGACCAACTGGGAAATGGCCCTGGCGGCAGCAGGGATGGCCCTTGGTTACGGGACGATTTATTCTGTCTGCCAGTCAACGGCCATGATGCTAGCGCCTGCTGGCGACCGTGGGCTAGCCAGTGCTACCTTCTTCCTTGGAATTGACATCGGGATGTCGCTCGGCCCAATTGTCGGTGGGATCATTGATAGCTTACTACCGGTATCTTACTTCTACCCAGTAATGTTAATAATTATCCCGCTTATCCTGTTGATTTACTTGGCCAACCGGAAAAAGCTCAACGGAGCAGTTGTCCACCACCAAGAAGATATTGGCTAGTGGAGGAAAGCGATGAAGAAAATTTGGCGAGAAATCGGTCAGGGCACAGGTCAGTTTAAACGGCACTGGCTCCAGTACCTGGCCCTTTTTATTAGTGTTGGCCTCATTATTCAGTTGCTGTGGATCCCTATTTTTCGCTTGGTGACCACCTTTGTCCTCCAGGCAGGGGAGATCCCCTTTGTTTCCTACCAGAACATTGTGACAATCATCCGTGAACACCCACTAGTTGTCCTTGTCCTGCTGGTTGAACTATTACTAGTGTTAGTGGTTATTTACTGGCAATTTGCATTTATCCTCTTAGGGGTCCGGGATATTTCCCGGGAAATGATTACTGTTCGGGGAGTGTGCCAGGAAGCTTGGCAGTGTGTGCGACGCCTTCACTGGGCTTCACTCTTTGTTTTACTGGTTTACTTTGTCCTCGTAATTCCCTTTGCCGACTTAGTATTTCGAACACCACTACTGGCCAAGGTCCAGGTGCCCCAATTTATCTTGGACTACCTTACCCGTAGCGGCTTATTGCTAACCCTCCTAATCATTTTTTACCTGCTGATGATTTTCCTGGGCGTCCGGTTAGTATATGCGCTTCCCCTGATGGTCTACCGCGGGCAGCAGCCACGGACGGCACTTGCTAGTAGCTGGCAACGGACTAGAAAAATGGCATGGTGGCCCGTTATTGCCCGGCTATTAACTATTAGCATTGTAGCTGCGCTGGTGATGGCAATCTTTTATGCGACGGTGGTTGGTGCCCAGTGGGTAATGGACGTCTTACCCCATCCCATTCCGTACTTATCTGCAAACTTAAATCTCCTGCTAGTTCAGTTTGGTAGTGAAATTTTGACCACCTGGACCGGTGTGTTAACAATCAACTTGCTTTTCCGACCGCTCCTAACGATGGCAGGGCCAAACTTTACCCCTTCTATTATTACACGGGGGGTCAAAAGGGTGGTAGGAGTCGGCCTGGCTTTACTAGCACTGGTAACGGTTATCAGCGATGGCCTTTACCTCAATGGGAGCGAGAACCACCGCCCCGTAACGGTTTCTCACCGTGGGGTTGCGGATAAGAACGGGGTGCAAAACTCAATTGCAACAATGGAAAAGACCCACCGCCTTCACCCGGATTATGTTGAAATGGACCTTCACGAAACGAAGGACCACCAATTTGTGGTCCTCCATGATGAGAATTTAAAGCAGCTCACGGGTGTTAATAAACGGCCGAGTCAGTTGACACTGAAACAACTAACCCGGTTGACGGCCCGTGAAAATGGTCATTCCGCTAAGATTGCCAGCTTTGATGACTATTTGCGAGTAGCGAACCGGCTCCACCAAAAACTGCTGGTCGAAGTGAAGACAACGCCTTATGATTCGCCTGATATGTTGCGGCGGTTTGACCGGCGGTATGGCAATAATTTGGTCCAGCACCATGCTAAAATTCATTCACTTGATTACAGTGTTGTTCAACGATTAAAGAAGATTGATCCACGGTTATACGTAATGTATATCCAGCCCTATAATTTTACCTACCCTAATATTGCGGCCAATGGGTATTCGATGGAGTATTCAACATTGACCTATGACTTCATCACCTTGGCCCATCTCCAGGGGAAACAAGTCTATTCCTGGACGGTTAATAATCCCAACGTGATGAAGCAGTTGATGTATAAAAACGCTGATGGGATTATTACTGACAACATGGTTGAGCTTAATCGGGCGGTTGCCCAGTATGAAAGCCACGGCAGTTACGCACGAAAGATCCTTAACTATATTATGGTCGTGCCGACAAGTACCGAGTTCGCACCTTAAGACTTTTTAAGTATTTCGGTCAAAACAAAGACAAAAAACGTTGGTATAATGATTTGAATGATAAGGAGCGGTGATCAATATGTCGATTTACGGACCATACGAGGATACCCTTAACGCGATCCTCATCGATGTAAAACAACGAATTGAAGAGTTAAATAACCGCCAAGTTGTGGCTAACCAGCCCAAATTATATGAACACTTGATTGGGCGGGTGAAGACGCCCACCAGCATGGTTGAAAAGTGCCACCGAAAAAATTACCCGGTTACCACTGAGGCAGCGTTGCGGCAATGTCGGGATGCGATTGGCTTGCGGATAGTCTGCAACTTTGTCAGTGACATTAGCCGGTGCCTGAAGCTAGTCCGGCAGGCGGATTGGTGTACGGTGGTAAAGGAAAAGGACTATATCACCAATGCCAAACCGAACGGCTACCGGAGTTACCATTTGATCTTAGATGTTGTTGAACCATACCAGGATGTAGATGGCCACTTACCCGGGCACTTTTTCGTCGAAATTCAGTTGCGGACCATCGCAATGGATTCCTGGGCCAGTCTGGAACATGAAATTAAGTACAAACACCACGTAAAGGACCCAGAACGAATTAGCAAGGAACTTAAGCGGTGCGCGGACCAGTTGGCTTCATGCGATGTGCAGATGCAAACGATCCGTCAGCTCGTTCAGGAAGGGGAAAGCGAATAATGAAAATCCTGTTAGCAGAAGATGAGGTCCAGTTGGCCCGGGTCCTTAAAATGGCCATGGCGACTAGTGGCTATGAGGTCGATACGGTCGACAACGGCAAAAAGGTGGTTGACCTGGCAAGCCAGAACGCCTATGACGTGATGATCCTAGATATTATGATGCCGGTGAAAAGCGGACTAGAGGCGCTGAAGGAGTTACGTGCTCATGGTGACCAAACATATGTGATTATGTTAACGGCGATGGCTGAGGAGGACGACAAGGTTAATGGCCTAGATGCTGGTGCAGATGATTACTTAACCAAGCCGTTTTCTTTGAAAGAATTACTGGCCCGGTTGCGGTCACTTGAGCGGCGGACAAAGGACTACCAGAAGGATGAAATGGACTTTAACGACCTCCACCTGAATAGTGGCGAACAGGTCCTTGAAAGTCATAATTCAATCAGCCTTTCACGGGAAGAGACACAGATGCTCCAGTACCTAATCCTAAATGCTGGTAAGGAACTGAGTGCTGATGACCTCCGTCAACATGTTTGGGGTGATGGGGATGAGGCAGATAACGGTGACGTGTGGATTAATATTTGCTACCTGCGGCACAAGTTAGAGTCAATCCAGTCCCAAACCCATATTGATGGTGAAAAGGGTGGTCCATATACGTTAGCGGGGTGATATGATGATTCAACACTTTCGGAAAAAGTTCATCATTTTCTCAACTTGCGCACTGGTACTGGTAATTTTAACGATCGTTGGTAGTATTAGTGCGATCACATATTACCGGGCGCGGCAAGAGGTTAACACGGTTCTGACAATTCTGACCGATAATGAGGGGCGGATTCCGGACCGGCAAATACAGAGCCGTCCAGAAATCATTCCGCAGCCGCAATTTACCCGGGAAAGTTTATCGCAGTACCGGTATTTTAGTGCAACAACGATGGGGGATGGCGAGATTGCGGTGGATAACCAGCATATCTTGTCCGTTTCACCCGCAGCAATTCGGCGATTAACTAAGCGGGTTATCCGTCGTGACTCAGCCCAGGGACACGTAATCTATAAGAAGACGGTTTATGCCTATAAGGTTAAGCAGACCGGCAAGCAAACGATGGTTGTTTTCCTTGATGAAAGCCTGATGATGGCAAAGGCTCGTGAAATTATATATATCGGGTTAATCCTTGGTACTATCAGCCTGATCTTGTATACGGTTATCCTGGTTCTCTTCTCGCGGCGGGCAATCCGGCCGATTATTCAAAATGAAGAGCGACAAAAGGAATTTATCACTAATGCGGGGCACGAGCTGAAGACACCACTGACGGTTATTTCGGCTAATACGGAGATGCAAGAGTTAACGAACGGTGAAACCGAGCTGACAACTAGTACCAAGCAGCAGGTGGACCGGATGACGAAGCTGATCAACTACTTGGTCTC
Organism: Limosilactobacillus viscerum; assembly: GCF_947387525.1. Classification (GTDB taxonomy): domain Bacteria; phylum Bacillota; class Bacilli; order Lactobacillales; family Lactobacillaceae; genus Limosilactobacillus; species Limosilactobacillus viscerum. Next base: position 78,822 of record NZ_CANDNW010000001.1, on the reverse strand, counting down.
CCTCGCCCGACTACAGGAACAACCGCAGTTAAATGTTGTGGTAGTTGATGCCAGCCGGTTGGTTGGACGGGTCGCTACTAGTTTTAAAAACGTGATTACTAATGATGAGCACCAGTTTAAGCAGTCAATTGCACCAGGGATAACCGTCAAGGCAGACGAAAATTATTTCTACGAGTTGATCAGTATCCTGGTTGATAATGCTAATAAATACTGTGATCCTAATGGAACGGTGGAAATTAACCTCAAGAAAACAAAGAAAAACATGGTACTGACGGTAACAAACAGTTACGCCAAGGGGGCGAACGTTGATACTAGCCGGTTCTTTGAGCGCTTCTACCGGGAGAATAAGGCCCGGACACTGACTAAAAAAGCAGGGTATGGAATTGGCCTCTCGATGGCCCAAACCCTTGTCCGCAACTTTAACGGCCGGATTAATGTTAAGTACGTGGATAAGAAGATTTCATTTGTAGTGACGCTAAAGCGGGTTGATAGTTAAAATTTAAAAGGGCTCGTGACAAAACACGGTTTTGTCACGAGCCCTTGTTTTAGCTCCGAATATTACAGAGATATCGCGTGCCACAACCCAGGGCCTTAGTGTCTAGCTACGGACAATCGCTAGCCCGTTCCGTGCTAATGATCGTCCTATGCTAGCCATACCAGATAGGCTAGCTTCGCGTCGCAGGCCCTACCCGGGGTTGTGTCACAGCTCCTTTTGTGTTAATTCCTGATATTATATTTTTAATAGTCACCGTTCATAATTGAGTTTTTAACGATAACGTAGTCGACTTTCCGAATTGATTCAAGGTCACGACCACCGGCGTAGGAGATCGATGATTGTAAGTCCTCTTTCATTTCCCGTAAGGTGTCCTTGATGGAGCCACGGAAAGGTACTAACATCTGCTTGCCTTCGACATTTCGGTAGGCACCTTTTTGAACTTCTGAAGCGGAACCCCAGTATTGCTTGTATTGCTTGCCATCAATTGTGATCACGTGACCAGGTGATTCGAGGTGTCCGGCAAGCATTGAGCCAATCATAACCATGGAGGCGCCAAACCGAACGGACTTAGCAATATCGCCATTATGGCGAATCCCACCATCAGCGATGATTGGTTTCCGGGCGGCCTTAGCACAGAGCCGGATAGCAGCAAGCTGCCAACCACCAGTACCAAAGCCGGTCTTTAACTTTGTGATGCAGGCCTTGCCAGGACCAACCCCGACCTTGGTAGCGTCTGCACCGGCGTTCTCGAGATCCCGAACGGCTTCGGGAGTTGCAACATTACCAGCAGTAACGAAAGTGTCTGGCAATTGCTTCTTAATGTATTGGATCATTTTAATAACAAAATCCGAATGACCATGGGCAACATCAATAGTAATGTACTCTGGAATCGATTGTTCGGCTTTTAACTGATCGATAAAGTCGTATTCACCGTCTTTAATGCCAACCGAAATTGAGGCAAAGAGTTTTCGCTGGTGCATCCGTTGGACAAAACCGAGGCGGTCATTTGGTTCAAAGCGGTGCATGACATAGTAGTAACCATTTTGTGCAAGCCAGGTGGCCAGCTCTTCATTAATCACGCTTTCCATGTTAGCGGGAACGACTGGAATCTTAAATGTCCGGGGGCCAAACTTGACACTAGTATCGGCCTCTTTACGACTCTTAATTATGCATTTATTAGGAATGAGCTGAATATCATCATAGTCGAACGTTTTCACGGGAATAGCTCCTTTTGTTAAAATTTCCGCTTGCTATTATGAACTAAACTTTTCGCGCCGTCAATGGTAAATTCGTACGTTTTACGTGATTAATTTAAAAATAGTTCGAAAAACGTGTTGACGAGGCAGGAGAAGTTCGGTAGGATAGTGAAGTAAAAACGTCTTTTACGAAAATAAACGATGAGGTGAAAATAAATGTCATCAGTTGTTATTGTTGGTAGTCAATGGGGAGACGAAGGTAAAGGTAAGATGACCGATTACCTGAGTCAGGACGCAGACGTGGTTGTTCGTTCTCAAGGTGGGAACAACGCCGGTCACACGATCTCTTTTGATGGTAAGAAGTTTGCCCTTCGCCTGGTTCCATCTGGTATCTTTGGGAAGGACAAGTTAGCGGTAATTGGTAACGGTGTTGTTATCAACCCACCAGCCTTGTTGAAGGAATTGCATTACCTCCAAGACAACGGGATTGATGTTTCTGGCTTGCGGATTTCCAGCCGGTCACACATTACTTTCCCATACCACATTCTCTTAGATAAGTGCCAGGAAGCGGCCAAGGGTGACCACAAGGTGGGGACCACTAAGAATGGTATCGGCCCAACTTACATGGATAAGGTTTCCCGGGTTGGTATCCGGATGTGCGACTTGCTTGAAAAGGATACGTTCAAGGTTAAGCTCCAACGAAACTTGGCAGAAAAGAATGAATTATTCACCAAGCTTTACCATGTTGACCCAATTAACTTTGATGATATTTTCGAAAGTTACTACGAATATGGGCAAGAATTGAAGAAGTACGTTACCGATACTGCACGGATCGTTAACGATGCTTTAGACGACGGCAAGCGGGTCCTCTTTGAAGGTGCCCAGGGGGTAATGCTGGATGTTGACCAGGGTACTTACCCATACGTAACAGCCTCAAACCCAATTGCTGGTGGTGTCTGCACTGGTGTCGGCGTAGGCCCTAACAAGATCAACACGGTCGTTGGTATCTGCAAGGCTTACTCCACCCGGGTTGGTGCCGGCCCATTCCCATCTGAACTGACTGATGAAATTGGTGACCAGATCCGTGAAACCGGTCATGAATACGGGACGGTTACTGGTCGGCCACGGCGGGTTGGCTGGTTCGACAGTGTTGCCATGCGTCATGCACGGCGGGTATCTGGTCTTTCCTGCCTTAGCTTGAACCTGCTTGATGTGCTGACTGGTTTGAAGACCATCAAGATCTGCAAGGCTTACAAGCTTGATGGCAAGGAAATTGACTACTACCCAGCTAGTCTCAAGGACTTGGAACGTTGCGAACCAGTCTATGATGAACTGCCTGGTTGGGATGAAGATATTACTGGTGTGAAGAAGTTTGAAGACCTGCCAGCAAATGCGCAAAACTACCTGAAGCGGGTTAGCGAACTTTCCCAAGTACCATTGGCAACCGTTTCTGTTGGTGCTGACCGGATCCAGACAATTATTGTTAAGAATCCATGGGACCTGGCAGAGAAGTAAAAAAATAAATAAGGTTTCGGCTGACGAGTCGAAACCTTTTTCTTTTACCTTAGTAGAAGCGGTACAATATTATTGCAAATTTTATTAGGCGAGGTAAATTAAATGGCCAAACTACAAATCACGGCGGCACGACACTACTTAGACTGGCCGCTACACCAGACGATTAACCAAACTGATTTAATCCAGCAACTTGGTGTTCACGCTAGCGGAAACAACGGTGAAGACCTGACGGGAAAGGTTATTATGAACCTAACGCAGGTTAATGTTGACCAGCAGGGTGAATATCCGGTAATGCTAAGTGTAATGGATGCTAGTGGACAGTCAGCCCAGGATAGTATCACACTCCACGTTCGCCCAGCTGCTGAAGTTAATAACCAGCAAACGATGACAGCGACCCCACAACAAAAGAACGGCAAGAAGCGTAACTGGCTAATTGCAGTATTAGTGGTGATCATTTTACTGCTGGTTTGGTGGGGCGTTAGTGCACATAACCGTGCCCAACAGCAAGAACAAGCGGCAAATAATGACCAGCAAAGCAGCCAGATCAGCAATAACTCCAGCAGTATTTCGAAGTTGACCTCTGATAACCAGAAGCTGGCCAACCAGGTAGCAGAGTTAAAGGGCGCAGCTAAACAGTACCAGCGCGACCATGACCAGCAGGCATTGAATAACCGGCTAGACCAAGTTCAATCAAAGACGGAACAGCTGCAAAATCAGACGTCAAGTTCCACTACTAAGAATAACGTGAATGAGGTTACCAATGTTATCAACCAGGTACGGCAGGACCCTGAAAATGGGGTAAGCACGGTTAATAACCTGAAGGACCAACCTGGCTTTAGCAAGGTCTGGGACGCGGTTTCTGAACGGGTATCAACCTGGCTGAACCGGTTTAGTAACTAGCAATTGACAGTGCTTTATTCGCCCATTAAAATAAAATAAATGGATCCCTTTAAGTGGCCCAGCGAGACCAACAAGGAACGATGGAAATTACCCGAGTTCTCCGTTAGTTATGAGCTACTAGTGGAGGACTTTTTTACGTTGGAATTGTGAATGGAAAAGGAGCGGCAATTATGGCACACGAAATCGTTGATGGATCAAGCATGCAACGGGCACTGACCCGGATTACCTACGAAATTATTGAGCAGAACAAGGGGGTTGAAAACCTGGTCTTTGTTGGAATTAAGACGCGGGGTATCTACTTGGCTAATCGGTTAGCTAAACGGCTTAACCAGTTGGAAAATGTCGACGTCCCTGTTGCGGCCCTGGACGTTTCCTTGTACCGGGATGACCGGCACGTTCCAGACAACCATGTTGAGCCAACGGTGCACACCAAGAAGCTCGATGTTGATATTACGGATAAGCATGTCATTTTAGTTGATGATGTACTCTTTACGGGTCGAACAGTTCGTGCTGCTTTGGATGCCTTGATGGATATGGGCCGGCCAAAGCGGATTTCACTGGCAGTGCTGGTTGACCGGGGACACCGTGAGTTGCCAATTCGGCCAGACTTTGTCGGTAAGAATATTCCAACCTCATCTAACGAAACGGTCCACGTTGCCGTTGAAGAATACGACGGCCATGAAGACATCACGATTGAAAAAAACTAGTTAGAAATTAAAAGGAGCATGGCAGGAGTTTGTTAACAACTTCAACCGTGCTCTTTTTAGAATGGGGGAAAATAAAATGGCGTACAATTTTAAGAAGGAACAAAAGGACCTTTATAATCCGGGAAAGCGGCCGATGGTAATTGACGTACCGGCAATGAACTATCTTGCGGTCCGTGGCCACGGGGATCCTAATGCAGCCGATAGTGAATACCAGCAATCAATTCCGTTGCTTTATGCGGTAGCTTACACGATTAAGATGAGCAAAAAGGGCGACCACCAGATTCCAGGCTATTTTGACTTTGTAGTCCCACCACTTGAGGGTTACTGGTGGCAAGAAGGCGTTAAGGGGATTGATTATGACCATAAAGAAAAGTTCAGCTTTATTTCAATGATTCGGATGCCGGATTTTGTTGACCAGGCAACCTTTGAATGGGCGGTTAAGGAAGCTAGCGTGAAAAAGCGGCTTGACTTAGCTAAGGTAGAATTTTTATCACAACACGAAGGACTTTGCGTGCAAGCACTGCACGTTGGCCCATATGATGATGAACCGGCAACGGTCAAAAAATTGCATGAATTGATGGCAGACAAGGGGCTGCAACTTGACATTAATGACCACCGGCACCACCATGAGATTTACCTTTCCGACCCCCGGCGGTCACAGCCGGAAAAGCTAAGAACAATTATCAGAATTCCGGTAAAGAAATAGTACCTCGCGAGAACGATTGGAAATTCAAGACTATTATCGTGGTGATTTTCTACTTATACTTCTTTTTATTAAGGAGGAATAATTATGGGATATTTAGAACTGGGTATTGCAATTGTTGCCGAAGTGGTTGGAACCAACTTTATGAAGGCATCTGATGGCTTTTCTCGTTTGGTACCGACGGGGATCACAATTCTTGCTTACCTAGTTTGTTTCTTTTTCTTTGCGCAGTCGCTTAAGACAATTAACCTCAGTGTTGCCTATGCTTCCTGGGGTGGCCTAGGGATTATCTTGACGTCAGTAGTGGCCGTTTTAGTATGGCACGAACGAATTTCTCTCCCAGAATTAGCAGGCATTGTATTAATTATTATCGGGGTAGTATTGTGTAACTTCTTTTCTAACGCCCGGTAGGTAAATAAAATTGTTCAAAAATGGTATCCTTATCAATGTGAATTACTGATTGAGGGGGATAATTAATAATGAATGGTAATTTATGTCCCAAGTGTGGGGCCCGTGTTGGGAAAACAGCTAAGTTTTGCTCCAAGTGCGGGTTCGACTTGCGAAAGATAAAAACGTCGACAACCCGTAGTGAAAATGATGGTGCAGCGGTTAGACCACGCCAGCATAAGAAAATTGGCTGGAAATTACCGGCAGTTATTTTAGGGATAGTTATTATCCTGGTAGCTGGATTTTTTGTTTATCAAAACCATCAAGAACAGGAGTCAACAGCAGCTAATCAAAATTCGGGCAGCCAATACTCGGCAACCCCATCAACTAACGGCAATAATACTGGCAACACTAATAATTCAAATAATAGTAATTCAAGTGCATTACCGGCTGACGTTGGACCAAAGGGGACGACGGCGGCGATCACTTATTATGCTGCTAAGACGGGGATTGGTAACTGGTCTGGTGTATTAAACGAAGATGACGGTATTACAGTGGAATTGTCAACGGATGATGACTTACTAGACAGCCTTGCCGATAAGGGGCAAGGGATGGCCTATGAAGTTTATGGTTACCATAATCTGGATGATGACGACGAAACTGATTTTGTTTACACCCTCGATTCTGATAACACCGTTAATATTTACCAACTTCCTAATGACCTTGATTCCGATAAGGTTTACCAACCGAAGACGAGAATTAAGAAGAGCGACCTGATTAACTATTTGAATGACCATAACTATGCTTCACGGGTTAAGGACCTTACAAGTAAGGTTGACTTGGTTAAAGATTAGATTTTTGTTGCAAATGCAACAAAAATATTATAATATGCGGTGAGGAGTTTTTTATCAATGATTGATATTTTAAGAGAAATCGGAATGATTAATCGGGCACTGGATTCAATCTCTAACATTGAATTTAAGGAAATTGAACTGGCACGTGGTCAATACCTATACCTGGTCCGGATCTATGAACACCCAGGGATCATTTCAGAACAATTATCAAACTTGATAAAAGTCGACCGCACAACCATCGCGCGGGCTGTCAAAAAGCTGGAAGGAAATGGCTTCATTGAACGGCACAAGGATCCTGATAACAAAAAGATTAAACACCTTTACGTGACAGAAAAGGGAAAGAAAATTTACCCGTTTATTATTCGGGAAAATGAATTTTCAAACGGCGAAGCGCTGAAGGGGTTTAGTGACCACGAAGCCCAACAGTTACATGACTACCTGGTCCGGGTCCGGCACAATATTGACGGTGATTGGGACTTTGTTAAACATGGTGGTAAGCGGCAATATTAATCGCAAGGAGCAGGAAATAAAATGAAACAAGTATTAGTAGATCCAAGCTTTTGGGCACTTTTCCCCGATGCGCAAATTAATATCTTATATGCTGATGGAATTAATAACCACAGCAATGACGATAATCTTTCGGACCGCCAACAGCTGCTAAGTGAGGCAACAACGGCAGCGGGCAAATTTTTGACTAATGAAACTTTCCGCTTAAATCCGGTTGTTGACCAGTGGCGGATCGCCTTTCAACAATTCAAAAAGAAGAAAGGTGCCCGCTCATCAATCGAAGCATTACTCAAGCGGGTTAACCAGGGGCATGAATTTTCACCGATTGACCCCATGGTTGATGTTTACAATAGTGTTTCCCTGACCTATGGTGTGCCGGTTGGAATTGAAGACCGGGATAAGATTAAGGGAGATATGCACTTGGGCCAGGTTGAAGGTGGTCAGTCCTTCCAACCGGTTGGTGCTGATGAAGACGAACCAACTTTGCCAGGAGAAGTTGCCTATTACGATGAAGAAGGGGCTGTTTGCCGGTGTTTAAACTGGCGGGATGCTCAGCGGACGATGTTGACTGAGGATTCGCAAAACATCGTCGCGGTTATTGAAGCCGTGACACCAGAACAAATTGCGCGGGCAAATGAAGCGATGGATGAACTGAGTAAGTTGGTCAGCCGCTATTTCGGGGTTGAACCAAGTCCGGTTTACCACTTAACAAAGGACAATCCAGCAGCAGTTGTCCCGGATAACTTTAACTAAATAAGAATTCCCCACCGGGGGAGGCCAGTTACGCTTACTTTCATTAGGTCATTGAAGAAAGTGAGCAGTAGCTGGCTTTTTATTTTAAGGAGGAATGATAAAATGGCATGGCTTTTTCTTATTATTGCGGGGATTTTTGAAGCCTTTTGGTCAACGATGATGAAGTTGAGCAATGGCTTTTCCAATATTTACTACTCAATTTTGACGGTGGTGGGGATGATTTTGAGTTTTGCGGGCTTAATTATTGCCACTAAGCACTTACCACTTAGTCTTGCATACCCAGTGTGGACGGGGATTGGTGCAGTTGGCGCAATCCTTGTCGGCGTTTTATGCTTCCAAGAGCACCTTTCCCTTAGTACGGGGATCTTTACGGTGATGTTGCTGGTCGGGATTATTGGAATTAAGATTACCGCTGGCCACTAAGTACGGTGGTATTAAAAAGGAGTGTGGAGGCAAAGCCAATTGCAGCTTTGTCTCTACACTCCCTGCTTTATCGTGATGTATTAATGGGAAACAAGCTTCTTTCGCACCAACGTCAGTCCTAGTTTATCCCTTTATTTACGAATTAATTCCTCTAAATACTTAATCTTCTTGTCTAATGTGTGTTCAAGTTGCGGATCAAGGTCACCAATTAGTTCATTTAGGTTATTAAAAATCTTATCCGTTTTCGCTGTTACCTCTTTCCCTTTTTGGCAAAGGAATAGCTGTTTTTGGCGACCGTTTTGCGGGTCAGTTTTGCGGACTAGCATTGCTCGTTTTTCAAGAAAGTTGATTAGGTTAGTTAAGCTGGCCGGTTGGTAGTCAAGGTAATCAGCAACTTCTTTTTGGTGGCAACCAGGATGCTGGTCAATATAATGCAGTACACGGGCATGGTTCATTCTTAACCCGACTGGTGCTAATTCTCGGTCAATTAGTACCCGTTCGATGTGTCCTAGCCGGTAGATTTTATTTGCAAGCTGCTTTTCTGTCATTGTTACCCCGCCCAATTAAATAGTTATCTTTACTTTAGGGTTAAATGAGCATGGATGCAAGCATTATTACTAATGGCAAAGTAATAACGGAAAGCAGTGTTGACAAGCATAAGGCCTGGGATGGAAATTCAAGTGAATGGTTATTCATTAGGCTAAGCATGACAATTAGGCCGGCAATTGGGCAGGAGGCCATAATTACGATTGCGAGGTAAGCAGTTTGGGTTAGTGGCAATAGCCGTAAGATGAGAAGAATCATTGCTGGGAAGACAATGTTGCGAAGCAGGCAGATAAACCATATCTTCTTATCTTTTACCATTTCCTTGCCGAGCCCACCAAGGTTGGCACCAATAACGATCATACTTAGCGGGGTGTTGACATCCACAATATCTTTAATTGGTTGTGTGATTATTTCAGTTAGGGGAATATGAACGATAAAAATAATAAAGCCAATAAATGTGGCAATGATGTTAGGGTTGAAGATAATTGTTCGAACTTGATCGATAAATACCTGCTTTTTTCCTTGTTCAAAGATGCCGACCCCGTGACTCCACAGAAAAATATTATAGACCACTAAGTAGGGGACGGAATAAAAGGTGCCGGCGGTCCCCATCATTGCTTGGACTAGTGGGATCCCCATAAAGCCACCGTTGCTATACGTTGCAGCAAACTTCATTGCGTTAACTTGGGGGTTGTTTTTAAATACTGGCAAGCTGAAGATTAATTTAGCAACTATGATAGAGACAGAAAAGACGACGGCGGTAGCAACTATCCCCCAGAAGAAACCAGCTAGTAGGGCGCTTGTGGCTGGCTGGAGGAATGAATTGATAATAATACATGGTGAAACAACATACAGGAGGATCTTAGTAAGTTCCTTGTTGGTTTGATTGTGCATTAGGTTGGTGTAGCGACACAGAAAGCCAATTCCCATGAGGATAAACATAATTGCAATTTGTTTAAGTGAAATGAAGAAATACATTAAATTCCTCCTAATAAATAGTTGTAAATACAATTGCTAATAATAGTTGTATTTACAACTGCTTGTCAAATAAAAAAAGAGCTATGACACAGCTCTTTATTACCCGGGAAATTATTTTTCTTTCCAGTAACGGGCGTTGATTAAAATTTGTTTTGATCGCTCATCGGCTGGCCGGTACCCCTTATTAAATGAGTGCCGGAAGTACATCATGTTATAGAAAACCGCGAACACAAGTGATGGCCACGGGAATTCTAGTAGCCAGTTCCACCCGAAAAACATGGCAACGAGGACGTAATCAAGATCGAGGACGATCATTAAGATAAAGTTGTAATAATCACCACGGAAGAGGGCTGGCAATGGCCCAAACCACAGCGTTGTCCATGAAACGCCAACCTTGGAAATGCGGATGTCACCCTGGTCATTAACAATCTTAGCGTAATTCGGTGGTAGGGGGAGATTATTTAAGTTGAACGGGTTTTGGTCGTTGTTATTGTTATTACCAAATGGGTTTTGCATATCTCTTTTCCACTTCTTTCTATAGATATTAATGATAACACATTCGGCTAGTCCACACGAACTTAACGCCGTAACGATAGCTTGACAACTGCTTCACACCGAGCCGTTTGGGGCATCATGTCGATTGGCTGAATATAGTCAACATGGTAAACACTAGTCAACCGCCGGAGGTTCCGGGCTAGTGAAGCCATCCCACAAGAGACGTACGCAAACTTGCGGGGCTTAACTTTTAAAATCTGCTTAATTAATTCGTCATCCAATCCGGCGCGCGGTGGGTCAACAACCAGTGCGTCAAAGGTGAGCCCTTCATCGAGCCACTTTGGCATTAATTCTTCGGCCTTACCAACTTCATAATGAGCATTATCAATCCCGTTTAACTTGGCATTAGTGTTGGCGTCAGCGACTGCCTCGGGAATGATTTCCATCCCGCGAACTTCCTTTACCCGTGGCGCGAGTGAAAGACCAATTGTCCCAATCCCTGCATAGGCATCAATTAAGGTATCACCCTTGTCAAGTTCAAGCGCATCGGCTGCTTGTTCGTAAAGGACTTCGGTTTGCTCTGGATTTAGTTGTAAGAACGACCGGGCGGAGAGCTCGAAGTCGAGGCCCATCAAACTTTCACTGATCGTCTCCTTACCAGCAAGGTGGATCATCTGGTCGCCCCAAACTAGTGGGGTGTCGCCAGCGTTGACGTTTTGCATGACCGATACCACTTCGGGGAGCTGCTCGGCGATTCCCGCCAATAATTGCCGCTTGTGGATCAGTTTTGGTGTGTTGGTAATAAAGGTTAGCTGGAGTTCGCCAGTTGTCCACGATTCCCGAACCACGATCGTTTTGATAATCCCACTGTTATGCTCTTCTTCGTAGACCGGGATCTTCAGTTCTTCGATTAGCTTGACGACGGTGCGGACAACCTTCATCGTCCGTGGCATTTGGACGGCACACTCTTGCATGTCAACAAGGTCATGACTATTTGGCTTATACAGGCCAGCAGCCACGTGGCCATCAACCATCCGTACCTGGAATTGCGCCTTGTTGCGGTAATGGTACTCTTCAGGAGCGGCAATTGTTTTCCAAACCTCATAATTGCGATAGCCATAGGGCTTAAACTTTTCGAGACTATCAATAACTACTTGGCGCTTAAAGGCTAATTGTTGTGGGTAGGCCAGGTCTTCTAGTTCAAAACCACCGGCAATATCGGCATAACTGTCCTTGGGTGTTACCCGGTGCTTGCTGCGCTTGCGGATCCGGTGGATTTTAGCCTCCAGAAAGCGGGGGTGAATCCGGATAACTTCGGCCACCACTACTTCCCCAGGAAGGGCGCCGGGTACAAAACAAACCTTATGCTTGTAATAGCCGATCCCATGGCCATTTACCCCGAGCCGCCGGATGGTCAATGGAAAACGATCACCAATCTTTACTTCAACACCTGCTGTTACTTTTTCTTTTGCCATCGTTTTTCTCCGTTCAAATTAGTAATGTCCCTTCATTTTAGCACATCTAAGCTTATTAATTGATTGTTGCGATAAGAGGACTTTTATAATCAAATCGTTGAAAATCATCTAATAAGTAGAGAGATTACTAATAATTGTCGTCATTCAGTGTCGTTAAGGCCAAAAATATAGTAAAATAACTGTGTGAAATGTTGCATAAATAGTTATAAGGAAGTGACAAGTTTGAAGATTGCTGCAATTGCAGGATCCAATGCGAACCATTCTTATAATCGAATGCTGTTAGAGTTCATCGCGAAGGACCTTCGTGATACTGACGATGTCGATGTGATTGACATTCGCAAGGTTCCACTTTTTAACGAAAACTATAAGGGTAAGACGCCGGAAGTAGTTGCTGACATTGACCGCCGGGTTGCTGCGGCTGATGCGGTAATTATTGCCAGTCCAGAATATAACCACTCAATTACCTCTGCTTTGAAGAGCATGATTGAATGGCTGTCATATGAGTTGCACCCATTGGAAAATAAGCCGGTAATGATTATCGGTGCGTCGACGCACGAACAAGGGTCATCACGTTCCCAGGTTCAATTACGGGATATTTTGATCTCACCAGGTGTCAATGCGCACGTCTTCCAGGGTGAAGAATTCTTTATGAGTAACGTAGCGGACATGATTGATGAAGACGGTAATATTACTGATGAAGGAACAATTAGTTTCCTGAATAAGTGCATTAGTGAATTTAAGCCGTACGCTGAAGCCATCAACGGAATGGTTGCAAAGAAGGAGGCAGCTGATAACTAATGAAGATTTTAGCTTTAGTTGGGACCAATGCTAACTTCTCATACAACCGGATCTTACTCCGCTTTATGAAGAAGCACTTTAAGCAAATGGCCGACATTGAAATTTATGAAATTAGCAAGTTGCCTGCTTTCAGCGTCGATGTTCCGCTCGAAGAACAGACCGAAGTGTGGAAGTTAAAGCAGAAGGTTAAGGAAGCCGATGGGGTTGTCTTCTCCACGCCAGAATATGACCACGGTATTCCATCTGCTTTGAAGAGTGCTATTGAATGGCTGTCATACCATACTGAAGTTTTGAAGCACAAGCCAGTAATGGTTGTCGGTGTTTCTTACGGTCGCCAGGCTTCTGCTCGTTCCCAAGTTCAAATGCGGCAGATCTTGATTTCCCCAGACTGTGACGCAAACCTCCTGCCAGGAAATGAAGTATTGATTGGTGGAGCCAGCCGGGTCTTCTCTAAGGATGGCCGCCTGATCAACGCAGATATGCGTGACAACCTTGAAAAGTGCTTTACTAACTTTGTTGAATACATTCAAGTATTCCAAAATATTGATGAGGAGGAAGTCAAGATGCCTATCAAACGCCCAACGATTAGTGATGCTTATATCAACTTCCCAACTGGCCGGATGACGCTAAAGGAAGTTCAACAAATTTTCAGTACGATCCCATTTGAAATTGACTTAGTTGATAGTTCAGACCGCTTTGCTTGGTACTCAGACAAGCCAAACCGTGAACACGTTCGTAACGTGGCTTCACTGAATGAACCAATTACTGAATGTCACCCACCAAAGGCTGTGCCGATCGTTACTAAGATTATTAACAGTTTCCGTGATGGTGAAAAGGATGTTGTAACCCGGCCATTATGGATGCACGGCCACCGTTCATTGATCCAATACTACGCCCTGCGTGATATCGATGGTCATTACCTGGGAACCATTGAATTCACTGGTAATGTTGAATACATTCTGAACCTCTTTGAAAATGGTGCTTGGGGCGACAAGCCAGATGCTACTACGGGTGCATCTAACAATGGTGCTAACGAAGAAGGAAACACCACGGCAGTCGTTGATGCATCTACTGGTGCTTCCCAATCATCATCTGATGATAATGCTGCACCATCAGCCCCTGCTGAAGACGGCAACGATGATGCTGACGCTTCAACTGGTGCTTCTGAAAGTGGCAGTGTTGATGCGGACGACGAAAGTGCCGACGCCACCACTGGTGCTTCCCAAAATTAATTACGCTGATGACAAGTGATTTAATGGCCCAAAAACATAGTATGGTCCACCGGGCGCTGGGGACGAGAATTGTCCTTACCATTTATGGTGACCAGTACTTCCCCCTCCTCAGTCAGTCAATGAAAATGATTGACAATTTTGAGGACCGGTTGACGGTTAACCGTCCTGTTTCAGAAGTGATGTCGGTCAACCACGCGGCTGGCCGGATGCCCAAAATGGTGTCCAAGTCAACGTATGACTTAATCAAGCTGGCGGTACGGTATAGCCGGGAAAATTTCGGCTTCAATGCGCTGATTGGTCCGCTGGTAAAGTTATGGAAAATTGGCTTTGAAGGGGCTAACGTGCCTTCTGCTGAAGCAATCAAGGACCGGTTGAAATTGACTGACCCATACCAGGTTCTCTTAGATGATGATAACCAAACCGTTTTTCTTGAACAGGCGGGGATGGAACTTGACCTTGGTGGAATTGCGAAGGGCTACATTGCTGACCGGATCCACGACTTTTGGCAGGAAAAGGGTGTCCCGGCCGGGATTATCAACCTTGGCGGGAACCTGCTCTTTGTTGGTAAGTCGCCACGGCGGGCTGACGGGCAATGGATAATTGGTGTCCAAGATCCTCAATTAAAACGGGGGCATGACATGGAAACTGTCCGCCAGCCGGCTTGCTCGGCGGTTACTTCCGGGATCTATGAACGCTTCTTGGTAAAGGATGGCAAACGATACCACCACTTACTTGACCCGCGGACAGGCTACCCGCTTGATACTGATTTGAGTAGTGTAACGGTTTTTACCGATGAATCTGTACTGGGTGAAGTAGAGGCTAAGCGGTTGTTCTTCAATGGTGGACCAATTGCTGGTTGGGCTGACCAGCCAGGCAACCGGGGTGCGGTCTTTATTCACAATGATGAGCGAATTGAAAATATCAACCTATAAATTTTTGAGCGACGTCAACCCTAGTGGGGGCAAGGGACGTCGCTCTTTTATTATTAAAAAGTCTTAATTTATGATTGCGAAAATGAGATAGATGTAATATGATAATGGCGAAATATGAAACACGGATGCATTTCAAGTAGGTTATCCAGAGAAGCTGCGGGTGGTGTGAGCAGCTGACCGAAACTCCGGTGCAGTTAAGTAAGTGGGCGGGTAATGCCGCACGGCCGATGACCGTTATCCATCACGAGGGTGACATTTAATGTCAAACTTGGGTGGTACCGCGGAACTAAGAGCCATTTCGTCCCAAAATTTTTTGAGGATGAAATGGCTCTTTTTCGTTAGGAGGAGATACGATGTTAGATATTAAGAAGATTCGTAAGGACCCCGAATTCTTTAAGCAAAAGTTAGCTACCCGGGGAATTAAGGCCGAAGAAATCGATGAAGTCTTGGAATTAGACCAAAAGCGGCGGGACCTGCTGCAAAAGACGGAAGCGCTGAAGGCACAACGGAATGAAGCTTCTAAGAAGATTGGTGAAGCTAAGCGGAACGGTGAATCCGCCGACGAAGCTATCAAGGAAACCCGTGACCTGGGTGACCAAATCAAGGAACTTGATGAAAAGGTTGAAGCCAACGATGAAGTATTCCACGACAAGATGTCACGCTTACCAAACGTCCCTCATGAAGGTGTTCCGGTTAGTTTGACGGAAGAAGGCTCGGTTGAATTACGGAAGGTTGGTAAGATCCGTGACTTTGACTTTGAACCAAAGCACCACTGGGATGTTGGTGAAAACCTGGGGATCTTGGACTTTGACCGGGCACGGAAGGTATCTGGTGCTCGTTTTGTCTACTACCTTGGTTTAGGTGCCCAACTTGAACGGGCCGTTTACAACTTCATGTTAGATGAACACATGAAGGATGGTTATACTGAAGTTCTGCCACCATACATTGTCAAGGCTGACTCAATGTACGGTACTGGCCAATTCCCAAAGTTTAAGGAAGGGGTTTACCAGGTTAACGGTGAAGATATGACCTTGATTCCGACGGCCGAAGTTCCATTGACCAACTACTACCGCGGCGAAGTTATCCCTGCTGAAGAATTGCCAGTTTACGTTACTGCCTTAACGCCTTGCTTCCGTTCTGAAGCTGGGGCAGCCGGCCGTGACACCCGTGGTTTGATTCGGATGCACCAATTTAACAAGGTTGAAATGGTTAAGTACACGAAGCCTGAAGACTCATGGGATGAATTGGAAAAGATGACGGCTAATGCCGAAAATATTCTGAAGAAGCTGGGCCTGCCATACCACGTTATCACATTGACAACGAGTGACATGAGCTTTACTGCTTCTGAAACTCATGACCTTGAACTGTGGATGCCTGCCCAGAACAAGTACCGGGAAGTATCATCTTGCTCGAACTGCTTGGACTTCCAAGCACGGCGGATGCACACCCAATACCGTGACGAAAACGGCAAGCTTCAGTACGTTCATACCCTGAACGGTTCTGGCCTGGCTGTTGGTCGGACGGTTGCCGCTATTTTGGAAAACTACCAAAACGAAGATGGTTCAGTTACGATTCCAGAAGTCTTGGTACCATACATGCACGGTGTTACTAAGATCACCAAGGAAAACGCCGTTCCATTCCGGAATAAGTAAAATTATTTTGAGAGTAACGAAGCTCTTTAGCGTTCAATTATGGACGTTAGAGAGCTTTTTTGTTGTGGAAATATTTCTCGTGATTCATTTGAACTATAATTAGAGTTTTCTCATTTAACAGTAAGCCACTAAAATAACACTTTAAAAAATTAACCTTTTATTAGTGCCAATCTTTTAAAAGCATCTCTACAAACCGCTTACATCTTGGATATAAACGGCATTTGCTTAATCCTATTCACTTTGCAAGGGCCGGGTGATAAGGTATTAGCAACGTTAAAATTTGATTAAAAGGAGTCGGTAGAGATGCAAAGCAAACGCTGGAAAACATTATTAACTGCCTGCGTTGCAATGATTGGAATTGTGATTGGGTGGATGCTGGTCGAACCGCAGAGCGTATCTGCTGACCCGACTTATACTTTTGCGACGAACAACACCTTCGAGCCATTTGAAATCCAGGATAGCAAGGGTGGCTATTCTGGCAAGAACCCGGGGATTGAAATTGAAATGTTAAAGAAGATTGCAAAGCATGAGCATTTCAAGTACAGACTTAAGCCCATGAGTTTTAACGGTGACTTGCAAGCCCTGGAGGGTGGCCAGGTTGATGCCGTCATTGCCGGAATGAGTGTTACCGACGAGCGGAAGCAAAAATTTGACTTCTCTAAGCCTTACTACACCGATGGGGTTATGATGGCCGTTGCTAAGGACAGTAATATCAAATCGCTTAAGCAACTTAGGGGGAAGACCGTTTCTGCTAAGTCTGGGACTAGTGCCGCCCTCTTTGTTAAGAACAACCAAAAGAAGTACGGCTACAAGATTAAGTACTTTGACTCTTCTAACACAATGTGGAACGACGTTAAGAACGGCAACACTGCTGCTACCTTTGATGATGGCCCAGTTCTCCAATACGGGATTCGGACCGGTGTTCCGCTGAAAATTGTGACGAAGAAACCAATTGATGCCCAACCAGTTGCTGTCGGCTTCCAAAAGGGTAAGAACCTGGCCTTACAAAAGAAGGTTAATAATGGTATTACCTGGTTAAAGAAGACTGGTCAGATGCAACAGATTATTGACAAGTACACAAAGAGTTCTAAGACAACTAAGAGTAGTACGGCTAGTCGGACTATCTGGGGCCTACTTAAGGCCAACCGTTCTGCCCTGTTAAATGGTCTGTGGATGACAATCCAATTAACCATTGTCGGGATTATTTTGGCAATGATCTTTGGCTTAATCCTCGGTGTCCTGGGCGTAATGCAAAGCAAGGTTGCCAATGCCATTTCTAGCGTTATCATTTATATTTTCCGTGGCTTACCAATGATCGTTTTGGCCTTCTTCATTTACATGGGGTTGCCAAACGTAATTGGCCACAAGGTACCTCTCTTCCTTGCCGGGGTTATGACTCTGATGTTAGATGAAGGGGCCTACATTGGTGCCATCGTCAAGGGTGGCTTTGATGCCGTCGATCCTGGGCAGTGGGAAGCTGCCCGGAGTCTGGGGCTGCCATACCACAAGGCCCTAGTGAAGGTCGTAGCGCCACAAGGGATTAAGATCATGGTACCGTCACTGGTTAACCAATTCATCATTACCCTGAAGGATACCTCAATCCTATCCGCAATTGGGGTGATGGAATTGACACAAACCGGTACCGTCATCATTTCACAAAACATGGAAGGGTTCAAGATGTGGCTCATCATCGGAACGATCTACATCATTATCATTACCCTGTTAACTTGGTTATCAAACTACATTCAAAAGAGGATGGCTTAATATGGACAAAAGATACAAGGTACAAGTAAAAGATTTGCACAAGAGCTATGGTAAAAACGAAGTCCTCCAGGGGATCAACCTCAACGTTAAGCCCAGTGAAGTGGTTTGTATGATTGGCCCTTCTGGATCCGGTAAGAGTACCTTTCTTCGGTGCTTGAACCGGTTGGAAATTCCTAATGGTGGGCATGTTTACGTCGATGGTTATGATATCGCAGACCCTAGCGTAAACATTAATAAGGTCCGGGAAAACATCGGAATGGTTTTCCAGCACTTTAACCTTTTCCCAAATATGAGCGTAATCGATAATATTACGCTGGCACCTGTTCAATTGAAAAAGGCGGATAAGGCAACTGCGGAAAAGGACGCAATGCACTATTTGGACATTGTTGGTCTAAAGGACAAGGCAAACGTTAACCCCAAGACTCTTTCTGGTGGGCAAAAACAACGGGTTGCCATCGCGCGGGCCTTGGCAATGAAACCCGATGTAATGCTTTTTGATGAACCAACCAGCGCCCTTGATCCTGAAATGGTGGGTGACGTGTTGGAAGTTATGAAGAATCTGGCTAAACAGGGGATGACGATGATCGTTGTTACCCACGAAATGGGTTTTGCCAAGCAAGTAGCTGACCGGGTTGTCTTCTTCCATGATGGTAATATTCGTGAACAGGGAACGCCTGAAGAAATCTTTGACCATCCTCAACATGAAGATACGAAGAACTTCTTGGATAAGGTATTGAATGTTTAATCTTTTCTGCTTCCTAAAAGTAAGCGTGGTGCCGCGGATGGTGGGGCTTTCAAAAACGAATAATTTCCACTAATTTCGTAATTTTGTTTGACTTTTATGATAGGATCATTATAATTATTAGTAATTTCTAATGGTTGGCTAACAGAGAGCCTGGCAATTGCTGAAAACCAGGACCAACTAAATGGCATGTTCGTGAAATGGGTGGTTCCACTATCAACTGAGAGGTAGTCCTATTAAGTGGACTATGAAAATGGGTGGAACCGCGTTAAAAAACGTCCCTGGTATTAAGTTACCAGGGGCGTTTTTTAGTTGTTGCGAGCAGGCTGGAAAGAAAACCTAAGGAGGTCACATTTTATGGATGAACAGCAAAGTAAAAAATTAAAGCGTTCGTTAAAGAGTCGCCACATTACGATGATTGCGATCGGTGGTGCGATTGGAACAGGTCTCTTTCTGGGTTCTGGTTCTGCCATTCACGCTGCGGGACCCTCAATTATTCTTTCCTACCTGATTGTCGGTATCTTCATCTTCTTTATGATGCGGGCGCTAGGAGAGTTGCTCCTGGAAGATACATCCCGTCATTCATTTATTGATGCAATCCAATTCTACCTGGGTGACCGGATGGAATTCATCGCCGGGTGGATGTACTGGGCATGCTGGCTGACCCTTGCCATGGCCGACCTGACGGCGACTGGGATCTACCTTCGCTACTGGTTCCCGTGGTTACCACAGTGGGTTGGCCCACTGGTAATCGTTGTTGCGTTGATGTTAATTAACATGATCAATGTCGGAT
This sequence comes from Limosilactobacillus viscerum, assembly GCF_947387525.1. Taxonomy (GTDB): domain Bacteria; phylum Bacillota; class Bacilli; order Lactobacillales; family Lactobacillaceae; genus Limosilactobacillus; species Limosilactobacillus viscerum. The sequence continues at coordinate 58,974 of NZ_CANDNW010000001.1, read as the reverse complement.
TATTTGGTGAGCTTGAAAGTTGGTTCTCGATGATTAAGGTTCTGGCTATTGTTGCCTTGATCGTGGTGGGATTAGTATTAATCATCATGCACAGCCATGTCAGTGGTCGGACAGTGTCGCTTGCTAACTTGGTCAACCAAGGGGGCTTTTTCCCAACTGGTCCCGCTGGTTTCTTGCTTTCCTTCCAAATGGTCGTCTTTGCCTTCGTTGGAATTGAGATGGTGGGGTTAACTGCCGGCGAGACTCGGGACCCGCAAAAGGATATCCCCAAGGCAATCAATACCTTACCAGTACGGATCGGTCTCTTCTATATCGGGTCAATGATGGCATTGATGTCGATTTATCCCTGGTTTAAGGTGAAGACCACTTCTAGTCCATTTGTTCAGGTATTTGCCGCAATTGGTATTCCGGCTGCTGCTGGGATCCTAAACTTTGTTGTTTTAACGGCTGCCATGTCAGCAACTAATAGTGCGATTTTTAGTACCAGTCGGTCGTTATATGCTCTTGCTGCAAGTGGTAATGCGCCGCGGCGCTTTAAGGAATTAAGCCCACAGGCGGTTCCTACTAAGGCATTGACCTTTTCAACGTTGATCCTCTTCATTACGGTTGTGTTGAACTACATTATTCCCGCGGGCTTCTTTAATGTAATTGCGGGGGTTTCAACCATTACTTTTGTCTTCACCTGGTTAATCATCCTCCTTGCCCACATTAAGTTCCGCCAGGCCCACCCAGAAGGGATTAAGAATTTCCGGATGCCCGGGTACCCACTGACTAGTTGGCTAACGGTTATCTTCTTTTTCGGTGTACTAGTAATCTTACTGTTCATCGATGCAACCAGGGTCCCGCTGATCATCTCAATAATTATTTTTGCCTGCCTCGCAGTTGGCTTTAACTACACGGCAAAGGGTAAAAATAAAAAATAAAATTTTTATCATTAGATATTAATCAAAAAGAATCAAAGAGTTTAAAACCGATTTGCTATTTGGTTAAATGGCCAAAAATGTCTAGCTGTTAAAAGTGGTTTAAACGTTGATATGACGCGGTTCGTTTGACCTTTAGCTGGCGAGGGATTATACTTTAACTGTGAAGAGGTAATGGCCGATTTTGAACGAACATCTTCTCATAATAAACTACTTTGAAGCTAGTTAATTAATAACACGATAATTAACGACACCCCACTCCACATGAAACGCTTTAGTTTCCTTGAAAAGTATGTTAGCTAAAAATTAGTGGCCATATCTACAACCTTAAATGATTAAGCTTTAGTTCTTCATCCTTGGCGGAAGAACGGATATAAAGACACGTTAACGGATCTTAATTAAATTAAGCGCGGCTGTTACCTTTTCATGGGAGCACGGAGACATCAATTTGTCTCCGCTTTTTTTGTTTTAAATGATCAAAAATATTATAATGGACTTCCTTGGCAGGGGCGGGAAGGACAACTGGATTGTTATTCTTCCGCACATAAACGGTGGCTCGCTGATGTTCGTATTCTAATGAACATTAACGGGCTATTTGTTTATTTAACTTCAAAATTAAAAAATGAAATTGCTTGTGCTTCTTACACAAGGTTAGCGCTTCCAAAAAACTTTTAAAAGTTTGTTAACGCTTTCTTGATAAGTAAAACGTTTAATCAATGCCGGAAGTAAACCGTTTTGATGGTTGCCCTGATAAATAAAACGGTATCATTTCACAAAGTCGACATTATTTAAGCCTTTACACAAACGGCGAAGTAGGATATTCTTAAAGTTGTAAAGTTGTCTCACCGAACAAAGCAATTATTAATTTATCGATTTTAGTAGCGTAGACAACAGTGTTTATTACATGGATTTTTTTATAAGGGGTGTATTACAACCATGTATCTTGCAATCAATATTCTTGGATTGATTGTCTTCCTTTTCATCGGTTGGCTGTTCTCAAAGAACCGTAAAGCCATCAACTGGAAGACTGTCGGTATCATGATCGTGCTGAACTTACTTTTGGCATGGTTCTTGACTGGATCTTCAGCAGGTCGTGCCGGTGTTAAGGCCGCTGCCGATGGATTCGTTTGGATTGTTGACGTTTCCGCAAAGGGGACTGTCTTCGCACTTGGTGATTGGTACAACACTAAGAGCCTGAACTTCATTTGTTCTGCTCTGATGCCAATCCTGATGATTGTTCCATTGTTCGATATCTTGACTTACATTGGCTTCTTGCCATGGATTATCAAGTGGATCGGACGTGGACTCTCATACATCACTGGTCAACCAAAGTTCGAATCATTCTTTGCTGTTGAAATGATGTTCTTAGGTAACACTGAAGTTCTTGCTGTTTCCGGTATGCAAATTCGGAAGATGGGTAAGGAACGTAACCTGACTCTGGCTATGATGTCAATGTCTTGTGTTACTGCTTCAATCTTGGGTGCATATATTGAAATGATGCCTGGTCAATACATTTTGACCGCTGTTCCTATCAACATTATTAACGCTCTGATCGCTACTAGTATGTTGAACCCTGTTACTGTTTCACCAGAAGAAGATACCATCGAAAAGGTTGGTAACGATGATGGCGGTAAGAAGGAACCATTCTTCAGCTTCCTTGGTGACTCTATCCTTGGTGCCGGTAAGCTGATCTTGATCATTGTTGCTAACGTTGTTGCCTTCGTTGCATTGGCTGCTTTGATTGACAAGATCTTGGCACTGTTCTGGAAGCCACTGTCACTTGAAAGTATCCTTGGTGTCTGCATGTTCCCATTCTCATGGTTACTGGGTCTCCCAGTTCACCAAGCATGGCAACTTGCTCAAGACATGGGTATGAAGTTAGTTACTAACGAATTCGTTGTTATGGGTAAGGTTACTGGTTCAATCAACAACTACCCAGAACACTTAAAGGCCGTTCTGACTGTCTTCGTTACTTCCTTCGCCAACTTTGGTACTTTAGGTATGATTATCGGTGCCTTCAAGGGCTTAGCTGATAAGGAAGATAACGACTACATTGCTACTAACATTGGTTACCTGTTACTGTCAGGTATCTTAGTATCACTGATGTCAGCTGCATTTGTTGGTCTGTTCGTTTGGTAAAATTTAAAAGCAGCTGTATGGCTGCTTTTTTTAACCCTTATTTCGTAAACGCTTGCAATTAATATAGGAGGAAATAGATATGACCACTAAGATTATTATGGATACAGATCCCGGTATTGATGACGCTGCTGCCTTAACAATGGCAATCAACGATCCTTCAATCGATTTGAAGTTAGTTACTGCTGTTGCTGGTAACGTTACTGTTGATAAGACTACTGCTAATGCCTTGAAGATTGTTCATTTCTTCGGCAAGGACATTCCAGTTGCTGCCGGTGCTGAACAACCACTAATCAAGCCATTTGAAGATGCAGCCCGGATTCACGGTGAATCTGGTATGCCAGGTTACGACTTTGGTGAAGACTACGGTAAGCCAATTAATAAGACTGCCGTAGAAGCACTGCACGACGCAATCATGGCTGAAGACGAAGTTACCTTGGTACCAACTGGTTCATACACCAACATTGCCTTACTCTTTAGCCAATACCCAGAAGTAAAGAGCCACATCAAGCGGATCGTTGCCATGGGTGGTTCTGTTTCCGGTGGTAACATGACCAGTGCTGCTGAATTCAACGTCTTCACTGACCCAGATGCAGCACGGATTATGTACAACGCGGGTATTCCAATTGTAATGGTAGGCCTGGACGTTACCCTGAAGGCACTTCTGACTAAGGACACCATTGAAAAGTTGGGCAAGATGAACAAGACTGGTGAAATGCTCCACGCCTTGATTACCCACTACAATGATGGTACTGATGAAGGTCGTCCAATGCACGATGTTAACACCATCTTCTACTTGCTCCACCCAGAAGCATTTACTACTAAGAAGATGTGGGTCGATGTTCAAACTGAAGGACCAGCAATTGGTGCAACGGTTGCGGATGTTCGTGGTGCTTACCATGATGGAAAGACAAACGCAGATGTTTGCCTCGACATTGATGCTGACTACTTCAACAAGTGGTTCTTAGACGAAGTAAGCAAGATGAACTAAGCACGATTGCTTGGATTCTGAGGCGGAGCTGTGACAAAGTTAGCTTTGTCATGGCTCCTTTTTTATTTTAAAATTTCCCGGGAAATTATTACCTAAACTGGTGGGCGAAGCAGTTGAAAGGACGGCGGTTTTAGGTTACAGTATAAGGGTACGTGAAACATTTATGTTTCACGAAAAGGAGCGCTTATTCAATGAATCCAGAACAATTTCGAAAAACACTTGCTGATCATGGCGTGGAGTTGACTGACCGGCAAATGCAGCAATTTGCTGATTACTACCAGCTATTGGTGGCAACTAACCGGCAAGTTAACTTGACCCGGATTACGGAGAAAAATGATGTTTACCTTAAGCATTTTTACGACTCTTTAACGGGGGCGCTTGCTGAACCGCGGTTACAAAATGAGCAGTTAACCCTTTGCGATATCGGGGCGGGAGCCGGTTTTCCATCGCTCCCCTTAAAGATTGCCTTTCCCCAGCTGAAAGTAACGATTGTTGATTCCCTCAATAAACGAATTAACTTTTTGCAGGAACTAGTTACTAAACTCGGGCTAACGGAAGTTGAACTTATTCATGACCGGGCGGAGACCTTTTCCGCAAAGAAAGCAGCCCATCGTGAAATGTATGACTTAGTGACAGCACGGGCAGTGGCCCGGCTCAGCGTCCTCAGTGAGCTCTGCTTGCCCGCTGCGCGGGTTGGCGGAGAATTGGTTGCCTACAAGGCTAGTGCCGCTGACGAGGAACTAGCGGATGCGCAGGAGGCAATCAGGAAACTAGGTGGCCAGGTGCAAAAAGAAGTTGCACTGACCTTACCGGGTACCGATGAACAACGTAAAATAGTAATAATTGATAAAATCACCGCAACCCCGAAAAAGTACCCACGGCGGCCAGGGTTGCCAAATAAAAAACCGCTTCAATAGAGTGAGGAGGAAGAATAATGGCTTTTTCATTATTTAACTTTGGAAAAAGTGAAGGTAATGATACCAAGCAAAAGGTAGTTGATATTAAGTTAGACCAGATCATTCCTAACCGTTACCAGCCACGGCAGGTTTTTGATAAGGATGGCATTCGGGAGCTTGCCCAGACTATTGATGAACATGGCTTGCTCCAGCCAATTGTCTTACGGGAATATGAACCGGCTAAGTATGAAATTATTGCTGGTGAGCGTCGTTACCGGGCAATGAAGCTCCTGCAATGGGAAACGGCACCGGCAATTATCGAAAAGATGAGCGACCATGAAGCTGCTTCACTGGCCCTGGTGGAAAACCTCCAGCGGTCACAGTTAAGTTCTGTTGAAGAGGCGCAAGCATACCGTCGCTTAATGGACCTAAACCATCTGACCCAGGCAACGTTGGCCAAGGGAATGGGGAAGAGCCAGTCCTTTGTTGCTAATAAGCTCCGGCTGTTGAAGTTGATTAAACCGGTCCAAACGGCCATTCTGGACCACCGAATTTCGGAGCGGCATGGTCGTGCAATGTTGGACCTTGACGAAAAACAACAGCGTGACATGCTGATGAAGGTAGTTAATAACCGGCTAACTGTTCGGCAAACTGAAGACGAGGTTGCCCGGGTGCTTGGCCGGCCACTACCTTCTGAAATTGCCAAGCAGAAGGCAGAAGCACGTAAGCAAGCACTATCAGCAATTGCACCTGAGGCCGAGCCAGGACAAGATGTACCAACCCCGGCACCGAAGAAGACCAAGGCAAAGAAGTCGAGCAAGAAGGCTCATCCAAAGACAAAACGGGCTAAGCAGATTAATGATGCCCGGTTAGCTTTGAATACAATTAAGAAGTCAATTAAGTTGGCAACTGACAGTGGCTTTGCCGTTACGACGAAGGAAACGGATGATGATAAGGCCTACCAACTGGTAATTGAAATTCCGAAGAAGCAGTAGGAGGCAGATTAAATGGGTTCAGTAATTGCTTTAGCTAACCAAAAGGGTGGTGTAGGTAAAACGACAACCAGTGTTAACCTTGGGGCATGTCTTGCCGATCAGGGTCAGCACGTCCTTTTGATTGACCTTGACCCCCAAGGGAACGCCACCAGTGGGTTGGGGGTTGAGAAACGTGAAATTGAAAAGAGCGTTTATGATGTGTTGATTAATGATGAACCATTAACGAACGTCATTCGCCACTCTAGCCATCCCGACCTAGATATTGCGCCAACAACGATTGCACTTTCCGGGGCGGAAGTTGAATTAACCAACCTGATGGCCCGGGAAACCCGACTTAAGGACGCCTTTGGGGATGTAAAGGATAATTATGACTTTATCCTAATTGACTGCCCACCTTCACTTGGCCTGTTAACAATTAATGCTTTCACTGCCTGTGACTCGATTCTGATCCCCGTGCAAAGTGAATACTATGCTTTGGAAGGGTTAAGCCAGTTGCTTAACACAATCAAGCTGGTCCAAAAGCACTTTAATGCTGACCTGAAGATTGAAGGGGTCCTGTTGACAATGTACGATAAGCGGACGAACCTCGGTCAGCAGGTTAATGCAGAAGTAAAGAAGTTCTTTGGCAACCAGGTTTACAAGACAGTTATTCCACGGAATGTGCGTCTGTCGGAGGCACCAAGTCATGGTCTGGCAATCATTGATTATGATAAGCGGTCAAAGGGAGCACAAGTCTACAAAGAACTGGCAAAGGAAGTGTTGGCAAAGCATGGCAAAGCGTAAAAAGGGTGGCCTTGGTCGCGGTATCGAGGCCTTATTTGAAGAAAACAATATTGAAGAGCCGGTTAATGGTGAGACGGTTCAAGACGTCAAGCTTTCTCTCATCCGCCCCAATCCTTACCAGCCACGGCGGACCTTTGATAAGGCGGCACTGAAGGAACTAGCCGATTCAATTAAGAAAACAGGGGTCTTCCAACCAGTTATTTTACGGCAGCCAGATCCAGCAATTGAACGCTATGAACTAATTGCTGGTGAACGGCGGTTCCGGGCTTCCAAGCTGGCTAAACAAGAGACCATTCCGGCCATTGTTCGTAACATGACCAACGAACAGATGATGGAAGTCGCCGTTTTAGAAAATTTACAGCGGGAAGACTTAACGCCACTTGAAGAGGCACAAGCATACCAGACGCTGATGGATAAGCTTTCTCTGACCCAGGCAGAAGTAGCTGCACGACTGGGAAAGAGTCGCCCCTACATTGCGAACTATTTACGGTTGCTTGGCTTGCCGACCCTGATTAAGGATGCTTTAAATGATGGGCGCCTTTCAATGGGGCAGGCACGGACAATGTTGGGCCTCAAGGATAAAAAGAAGTTAGTTGCGTTGGCAAAACGGGCGATGGATAATAACCTGACTGTGCGGCAGCTTGAAGAAATTGTGGCGCAGATGAATGGTGAAAGTAAAAAACGGGCTGCGAAAAAGAAGACGCGAAAGCCAGTTTATATTCGTGAAGCAGAGTCACAACTGCAAAGTAAGTTTGGGACGAAAGTTTCCGTGGCACAAAGCCGTAAGCGTGGTGCCGGAAAGATTGAAATTCCATATACGTCCAATGATGACTTAACAAGGATTTTGGAATTATTGAATATTTCATTAGACTAGGAGGGACTAATATGGCTGCTTATGACAAGGGTGATGTTGTATTGATGAAAAAGGCCCACCCCTGTGGAACTAACCGCTGGTTAATCACCCGGGTAGGTGCCGATATTAAGATCCAGTGTCAGGGATGCGGACACGTTGTAATGATGACGCGGCAAAAATTTGACAAGGGTTTCAAAAAAGTCCTTGAAAAAGCTCCTGCTGACAACCAATAATTAGTTGTTCATTGTTTTAGAAAAATAAATAAAAAGGAAAGTGAAAATTTCATGTCATTAACTGCAGGTATCGTTGGTTTACCAAATGTTGGTAAGTCCACACTGTTTAACGCAATTACTAAGGCCGGTGCTGAAATGGCCAACTACCCATTCGCAACGATTGATCCTAACGTGGGGATGGTGGAAGTGCCAGATAAGCGTCTGGACCGGATCCAAGAATTAATTCCCGCTAAAAAGATCGTTCCAACCACCTTCGAATTTACCGACATTGCTGGGATTGTTAAAGGTGCCAGCAAGGGTGAAGGACTTGGTAACAAGTTCTTGGAAAACATTCGGCAGACTGATGCCATTGTCCACGTGGTACGGGCCTTTGACGATAGCGACATTACCAGTGTTTCCGGTAAGGTTGACCCAATCGAAGATATTGATACGATTAACCTGGAATTGGTAATGGCTGACTTGGACGCCGTTAATAAGCGGTTAAGCAAGGTACAGCGGGCAGCTAAGGGCCGTGACAAGGATGCCTTAGCCGAACTCGATGTTTTAAACAAGATTAAGCCGGTTCTTGAAGATGGTAAGAGTGTTCGCTCAATTGACTTTAGCGATGATGAAAAGAAAATTGTTAAGGGACTCTTTCTGCTGACTAGCAAACCAGTGCTGTACGTAGCCAATATCGCGGAAGATGACATGGCTGACCCTGACGGCAACAAGTACATGGATGAAATCAAGGAACACGTCAAGGGCGATGGTGAAGTGATCGGTGTCGCTGCCGCTGCCGAAGAACAAATCGCTGAAATGGACGACGCTGACAAGGCTGACTTCCTTGAAATGGAAGGGGTTAAGGAACCAGGCTTGAACCGGCTGATTCGGGCCGCATACAAGTTGCTTGGCCTGGAAACCTTCTTCACTGCTGGTGGCCCTGAAACTCGTGCCTGGACTTACCGGAAGGGCACAAAGGCACCGCAAGCTGCTGGGATTATTCACTCAGACTTCGAACGTGGCTTTATTCGGGCCGAAGTAATGAGTTTTGAAGACCTTGATAAGCTCGGCTCAGAAGCGGCTGTTAAGGAAGCTGGGAAGCTCCGTCTTGAAGGTAAGGATTACGTAATGCAAGACGGCGATATTGTTGAATTCCGGTTCAACGTTTAATTAAAACTGCCGAAAGGGCAAGATGGATTAAGAGAGGAGTTTCACATTGAGTGAAGAACAACCACGGAATGCACAGGCTGGTCAACTGCAAAAGCAGCGCGAACGTGAACAGCGGCAAGAAAAGGGCAGTGCATTTGCCAAGTACGGTTTAACCCGTAAGAATGAAGAATTTGTTTACCAATTGAATAAGCAACTGGAGCGCCAAGATGTTCCAGAAGAAAAGCGGCCAGCAATGATTAAGGAGACAATCGACAAGCTGCTTGCTGGACAAAAGAAGGGGCAAACAGCTAAGAGCATGTTCGGTACTCCGACTGAATATGCAAAGGAACTGAAGAATCCGAAGCCAAAAGATACCAAGATGAACACGCAGCGTTCAATGAAGCTGCTAACGATCGATAATTCACTGATCTTCTTTAGTATCTTTACGTTTATGTATGGGATTATGTTCCTACTGTCCCCAGAAATCTTGAAGACAAAGCAATACGGTAGTTCGGGGATTACCGCGATTATCTTGGTTGCCGTAATTGGTGGGGTGCTCTTCAGCTACATTATGCTCCAACTTCAACCAGTTAATGGTAAGAAGGCGCGGCCAATGTTTATCCGGATCTTGATCCTGATTTTGGGGCTGGTAGCATGGCTTGGTATCTACATGATGGCTTCATGGTTGCCAAACGTAATCAACCCACGTCTGAATGCCTGGGTATACATCGTCTTTGGTCTGCTTGCCTTTGGTGGCGACCTTTACTTCAGAAACAAGTATCATGTTGCAGGCGTTTACGGCGGTGGCCGCCGGCGTCGGTAATGGAGATAAGCGAAAAACGTGTGATTGGGTTATTGATGGGCCTGACCACACGTTTTTTTTGCTTTAAACATTAACATTTAATTAAAACCTTTTACTTTTTGAAAAAATGTTCGTCAAAAGTATGGACATTTTTTCAAGTGCCTGTTAGACTTTAATATGTAATCTGATGAAAGCGAATTCATGAAAGAAGAGGAGATCACATTATGAAGTTAACACAAGCACAATTAGCCAAGTACATGGACCACACAATGCTGAAGCCAGAAGCAACGGCCGAAATGATTGACAAGGCGGTTGCCGAAGCACGGAAGTACAACACCGCTTCTGTTTGCATCAACCCATACTGGGTAAAGCGGGTTCACGAAGGACTTGAAGGAACTGACATTAACACTTGTACAGTTATCGGCTTCCCTCTCGGTGCTACTTCAACTGAAAGCAAGGTCTTTGAAACTAAGCAAGCCATCAAAGACGGTGCCGATGAAGTTGACATGGTTATCAACATTGGTGAATTAAAGGGTGGAAACGACCAAGCAGTTGAAGATGACATTCGGGCTGTCGCTGAAGCTACTCACGCAGAAGGCAAGATGCTGAAGGTAATCATTGAAAACTGCCTGTTGACGGACGAAGAAAAGGCCCGTGCTTCTAAGCTGACTGTTAAGGGCGGTGCCGACTTCGTTAAGACTTCCACTGGTTTCTCAACTTCTGGTGCAAAGGTTGAAGACGTTAAGATTATGCGGGAAGCTGTTGGCCCAGACTTTAAGATCAAGGCTGCTGGTGGTATCCACAGCTTGGCTGAAGCCTACGCAATGATTGAAGCCGGTGCCAACCGCCTTGGGGTTTCCGCATCCGTTAAGATCTTGGACGAAGCTGCTCAACAAGACTAATTGTCAATTAGCTGATTTAGTTAACGATGTTTGGAGGGATCAATATGTCATATAAACGTGTATTTGTTATCGTAATGGACTCAGTTGGTACTGGTGCCGCTCATGACGCCGATAAGTTTGATGATGTTGGTTCAGATACTTTAGGCCACGTTGGTGAGTACTACAAGGGCAAGCTGGAACTTCCTAACTTGGGTAAGATGGGGATCAGCAACCTGCGTGACACGCCAATCGAAGGTGTTCCGAATGCTGACCCAGCCATCGGTGATTTCGGTAAGATGGAAGAGGTTTCCGCTGGTAAGGACAGTATGGACGGCCACTGGGAAATGATGGGCCTGCCAGTAATGAAGCCATTATCCACGTTCCCAAATGGCTTCCCACAAGAAATTGTTGACAAGCTGGAAAAGTTCTCTGGCCGGAAGGTAATTGTTAACAAGCCATACTCCGGGACCGAAGTTATCCATGACTACGGTGAACGGCAAATGAAGACCGGGGAATTAATTCTCTACACTTCTGGTGACTCCGTAATGCAAATTGCTGCTCACGAAGATGTAATTCCAGTTAAGGAACTTTACAAGATTTGTGAATATGCACGGACACTGGTTAATGGTCCCGAATACACGGTTGGTCGGATTATTGCTCGTCCATACGTGGGCCCAGACAAGGACCACTTTACCCGGACTGCTAACCGTCACGACTTCAGCCTGAAGCCAATTGGTGAAACTGATATGGACCGGCTGCGTGCTGCCGGCTACGATGTAATCGGTGTTGGTAAGATCAACGATATCTTCTCTGGTCAAGGAATTGACAAGGGTTACCACAACGAAAGCAACATGGACGGTATGGACCACGTTGACGAAGTAATGAAGCAAGACTTCAACGGTTTCTGCTTCACTAACCTGGTTGACTTCGATGCCATGTACGGTCACCGTCGTAATCCAAAGGGCTTCGGTCAAGCACTGATGGACTTTGACAAGCGGCTGGGTACGGTTCTGAAGGAAATGAAGCCAGATGACTTACTGATGATTACCGCTGACCACGGTAATGACCCTGGCTTCCGTGGTACTGACCACACTCGTGAAAATGTTCCATTGCTGGTTTACTCCCCATCAATGAAGAAGAGCAACCAATCACTTGGCCTGCGGAAGACCTTCTCTGACTTAGGGGCAACGATTCTTGAAAACTTCAACGTTGATTCTGTACGGGGCACAAGCTTCTACAAGGGAATCAGCAACGATTAATACACAAGTAAGAAAGGGGCGCTGACCATGCGAATGGTAGATGTTATTGACGCCAAAAGAAATGGAAAAACCTTGACCGATGACCAGCTTCAGTTTTTCGTGGATGGGGTGGTTGACGGTTCAATTCCTGACTACCAAATCAGTGCACTCCTGATGGCAATCTACTTCCAAGGGATGACAAGCGAAGAGCAGACAAGCCTGACGATGAAGATGATGCACTCGGGTGAACATCTTGACTTGAGTAAGATTCCTGGAATTAAGGTTGATAAGCACTCCACTGGGGGCGTTGGTGACAAAGTTAGTCTGCCACTCGCAGCAATGGTTGCGGCAACTGGGATCCCGGTACCAATGATCTCTGGCCGGGGCCTGGGCCACACCGGTGGGACCCTTGATAAGCTCGAAGCAATTCCGGGCTTCAAGGTTGAAATCAGTGAGCAAGACTTTATCAACCAGGTCGCAAAGGAAAAGCTGGCAATCGTGGGGGCAACTGGCGAAGTTGCACCAGCTGATAAGAAGATTTACGGCCTGCGTGATGTTACTGATACGGTTGATTCAATCCCGTTGATTGCTAGTTCAATCATGAGTAAGAAGATTGCTTCTGGTACCGATGCGTTAGTAATTGATGTCAAGACGGGTGCGGGAGCGTTCATGAAGACCCTTGACCAGTCACGGGCACTAGCTAACGCGCTGGTTGGAATCGGTAAGAAGGCGGGCCTGCAATGTATGGCCGTAATCTCCGATATGAACCAGCCGCTTGGTAATAAGGTTGGTAATTCACTGGAAATTGAAGAATCCATCGATGTTCTTAAAGGGAAAGGGCCACACGACTTAACTGACCTGGTTCTAACCCTTGGTAGCTACATGGTGGTGATGGGCGGTAAGGCAAAGACGCCTGAGGAAGCCCGTCAGTTACTGGAGCAAACAATTGCCAATGGGACCGCTCTTGATCGCTTTAAGGCGATGGTAATTGCCCAGGGTGGGGACCCACGGGTAATTGATGACTACACAGTGATGCCACAGGCTAAATACCACATTCCGTACCGTGCTAAACGTGACGGAGTGTTGAGCAAGCTTTCCGCTGACGAAGTTGGTACTGCCAGCATGCTGCTTGGTGGTGGTCGTCAACAGGCCAGCGACCAGCTCGATTACAGTGTTGGAATTGAACTCCACCACAAGCTTGGTGACGAGGTTAAGGCGGGTGACACCCTGCTGACAATTTACAGCAACCAGGAAGAAATTCCGGCGGTTGAAAAACTCTTGGATGAGAGTATCGAAATCAGTGACCACTATGACAAACCAGAATTGATTCATGAAATCATTGAATAATTGAGGAGGAACAGATAATGAGTACACACATTAACGCCAAGATGGGCGATTACGCAGATACAGTATTACTTCCAGGTGACCCACTGCGGGCAAAGTACATTGCAGAAAACTTCTTAGACAATGTTAAGCAAGTTAACTCTGTTCGGAACGCCTTTGGTTACACCGGTGAGTACAAGGGTCACCGGGTATCCGTTCAAGGTTCCGGGATGGGGATCCCATCAATGTCTATCTACATTAATGAATTAGTCCGTGAATTTGGTGTTAAGACCATCATCCGGGTTGGTTCTTGTGGGGCCATTGCACCAGGAATCCACCTGCGTGACGTAATCCTGGCCCAAGGTTCATCAACCGACTCTGCGGTAACCATGAACACCTTTGGCGCCGGCTTCCACTATGCACCATTGGCTGACTTTGGCCTGCTGGACACAGCTTACCACGTTGCTGAAAAGCTGGGCGTCGATGCTAAAGTTGGTGATATCTTTGCTGCTGACCGTTTCTACAATGATGAATTAGACATGAAGAAACTTCGTGACTACGGCATCCTCGGAACTGAAATGGAATCTGCAGGTTTGTACCTGTTGGGTGCTAAGCTCCACTTCCGTGCATTATCTGTTCTGACCGTTAGCGACCTGATCTTTGGTGATGAAAAGTCAACTGCTGAAGAACGGGAAAAGACGTTTAATGATATGATCAACATTTCATTGGAGACTGCAATTGCCGGTAAGTAATGGTATATAATGAGCCATGAAAGACGGCGTCCAGAATAATAACTAAATTAATTAAGGGCCTGTTTCAGAACTTACTTCTGTAGCTGGCCCTTATTTTGGTAAAAGGAGGATCACCGATGGAGAACAATGATGAAAAGAAGATTAACCAGGCGTTAAAGGTAGCAACGCTTTACTACCGGGATGGTTATAACCAGCAAGACATTGCAACGGAATTAAATATTTCCCGGGCAACGGTTTCCCGTTTACTGCAGTATGGCCGGGAAGAGGGGCTAGTGACCATCAAGATCAACAACCCGCTGGCACCACTCCAGCAGCTAGAATCTGCACTCGTTGCTAAGTATCCTTCCCTAAAAAAGGTCATCATTGTTCCCGGTAAAGATGATCCACTGGAACAAGTGGGGATTGCTGGTGCCCATTACCTGGAAAAGATTATCCATGATAATGATATTTTGGGGCTTGGCTGGGGGCAGACGGTTTACCAGGTAGCCCTCCACATTGACCCGAAAGATGTTTCCGGGGTAAAGGTTGTTCAGATGAAGGGAAGCATGGCCAATACTGAGACCCGCAACTATGCCTTTGAAACGGTCAATACTTTTGCCAGTGCTTTTAACACTCTTCCGCAGTACTTGCCTGTCCCGGTTATCTTTGACCACGCCAAGACAAAGGAACTCGTTGCCAATGATACCCACATTAAGTACATTCTGAAGCTAGGACGCCAAGCCGACATTGCCATGTTTACGGTGGGGACCGTTCGCGATTCTGCATTATTATTTCGGCTTGGTTACTTTACGGATCGTGAACAACGAACGTTACAGCAAGAAGCGGTGGGGGATGTATTTTCCCGTTTCATCGATGTCCACGGCCAGATTGTTAACCCTAATATTGACCGCCGTACTATCGGGATTGCACTGCCGGAACTGAAAAAGAAAAAGCACAGCATCTTAGTAGTGGCAAACGTAGCGAAGGTTCCGGCTACCCATGGCGTATTAACGGCTGGTTACGCTAATACCCTCGTAATTGATCAGGAAAGTGCGAACGATTTACTAGCTTTTTCCCCTGAATCTTAACTTTTTCTTGATTTTGTTGGCAAATCCTAGTAGTATTGACCCAACCAAAATTAAGGAGTGTGTATGATCAATGTCAAATTGGGACACTAAGTTTGCCAAAAAAGGTTTAACTTTTGATGATGTTTTATTGATTCCAGCCGAAAGCCACGTTTTACCAAACGAGGTCGATCTGAGTACACAGCTTGCTGACAACCTCAAGCTTAAGATTCCGTTGATCAGTGCCGGAATGGATACCGTTACCGAAGGACCAATGGCCATTGCGATGGCCCTTCAAGGTGGCCTTGGCGTTGTCCACAAGAATATGTCGATCCAAGCTCAAGCTGGGGAAGTGGCTAATGTTAAGAGCGTAGTTGTTCCTGCTAACGCTACTAAGGCGGCAGTTGACGACCAGAACCGCCTGCTTTGTGCTGCTGCGGTTGGTGTAACGAGTGATACCTTTGAACGTGCCGAAGCCCTTCTTAAGGCTGGTGCAGATGCGATCGTGATTGATACTGCTCACGGTCATTCTGCCGGGGTGCTGCGCAAGATTAAGGAGATCCGTGACCACTTCCCAGATGTTACCCTGATCGCCGGAAACGTTGCTACTGGGGAAGCAACGAAGGCCCTTTATGATGCAGGGGTTGATGTAGTTAAGGTCGGAATTGGCCCTGGCTCTATTTGTACTACCCGGGTGGTAGCCGGTGTTGGTGTTCCACAAATTACCGCTATCTATGATGCTGCTTCAGTTGCTCGTGAATACGGTAAGCCAATCATTGCTGATGGTGGTATTAAGTACTCCGGTGACGTTGTTAAGGCGCTGGCTGCTGGTGGTAACGCCGTAATGCTTGGTAGCATGCTTTCAGGTACCACTGAAGCACCAGGTGAAGTATTTGAAGATAACGGCAAGCGTTACAAGTCTTACCGGGGGATGGGTTCCGTTGGTGCCATGGCTCAAGCACACGGCTCCTCTGACCGTTACTTCCAAGGTGGCGTTAACGAAGCTAACAAGCTGGTTCCGGAAGGAATTGAAGCCCGTGTTGAATACAAGGGTGATGTATCTGACATTGTCTTCCAAATTGATGGTGGCCTTCGTTCTGGGATGGGTTATGTTGGCGCTCCTGATATCCCAACATTGATCGAAAAAGCCCAATTTGTTCAAATCACTAATGCTGGTTTGCGTGAATCACACCCACACGATGTTCAAATTACCCGGGCTGCTCCTAATTACAAGTAAAATTTGATAAAGAAGAGGGAGTGAGGCAGAAGTCGGTTATGACTTCCACCTCACTCCCTCTTTTATTGTGAACACATTTCTTTTTGCGCGGGATACTGCAGTTTGACGCGGAAACTGGTACAATCGATACTGAAATCATAATTTAGTAGGGAGAGTAATTATGAATAATCAAGACCCGCAGGAGCAATTTGAAAAGCGGAGTGAGTACCGTCAGCAAAATGGGCAACGACCACACCACCACCGTGGCTGGAAAATATTTGGTGTCATTGTCTTAATTATTGCGATTATCGCTGGAATCTATGCCTTTATGGCATGGCGAAACGTCAAAGTAACAACCAACAGCATGTATAATTCATCTGGTGCCACCCGGCAACGTGATGCTCAAAAGGTGTTAGACCAGCGGCGCCCGGTCTCAATCTTATTGCTGGGTACCGATACTGGGGCATTGGGCCGGTCCTATAAGGGGCGGACGGATACGGTAATGATCATGACGATTAACCCGCAAACCGAAAAAACTGAAATCGTAAGTATTCCCCGGGACATGAAGGTAAACTTGCCGGGCTACCCTGAAGATTCACCAGCGAAGTTAAACGCTGCTTACACGTATGGTGGGGTAAAAGAAACGACGAACGTTCTTCAAAAGCACTTCAATATCCCGATTGACTACTATGTACTAGTTAATATGGGTGGCTTGAAGCAGGCAATCAACCAAGTTGGTGGGGTTACTGTAACGTCACCACTGACCTTTGATTATGAGGGCAGCCACTTTGAAAAGGGTGAGACTTACCACCTTAATGGTGCCAATGCACTTAAGTTTAGTCGGATGCGGTATGATGATCCGCAGGGTGACTATGGTCGCCAGCAACGGCAAAAGATTGTTATTAAGGCGTTGTTAAAGAAATCAGTATCCTATAAGACGGTACTGAACCAAAAGTTCTTGAAGTCAATTTCACATAATTCAAAGACTGACCTAACATTTGATGATATGCTCCAGCTTGCTCGTCATTACCGGAAAGCAACTAAGAATGTCAGCCAAGACCACGCACAAGGTAAGGGCGAAAGCAAAGATGGACAGGCATTTGAAGTGGTTCCAAAGGATGAACAGCAACGGGTTTCAAATGTTCTTCGGAAGAGTTTGGGTCTGACGACGGCAAACTTAGATGCTGAAAATTAATGGCTACTTACCTAAAGTTTTCTTAAGGCGAAAGGTAATTAGCCTTTTTTTGCTTCAAGTTCGCTATAATAAAATGTTAGAGTATACGAAATAAGGAGTGGCGATATAATGAAAATTTTAGTTGTCGATGACGATAAAGAGATTGTTCAACTACTAGAAATTTATATTCGGAATGAAGGCTATGAGCCACTATCCGCCTATAACGGGAAAGAGGCTTTGACGAAGCTTAACACGAACCCCGATATCAGCCTGGTAATCCTCGACTTGATGATGCCAGAAATGGACGGGATGCAAGTAATCAAGCAGATTCGGAAGGACTCTGACATTCCAATCCTAGTCTTGTCAGCTAAGACGGCCGATATGGATAAGATTCAGGGATTGATCTCTGGTGCAGATGACTACGTAACGAAGCCATTTAACCCACTAGAAGTGATGGCACGGGTTAAGTCCTTGTTACGGCGGACCCAGGGTGAAGTTACTAACGACCAACCAGATGTCCTTAACGTCGGTCCACTGATCATTAATAAGGATTCCCATGAAGTAAAGACGATTAAGGGTGATGTTATTCAGTTAACGGCACTCGAATTCGGAATTCTTTACTTACTTGCTAGCCACCCGAACCGTGTTTTCTCGGCTGATGATATTTTTGAACGGGTATGGCAACAGGAAAGTGTTGTTTCAGCCAAGACGGTGATGGTCCACGTTAGCCACTTGCGGGATAAGATTGAAGAAGCAACTAATGGTGAAAAAGTTATCCAAACCGTTTGGGGCGTTGGTTACAAGGTAGAAAGCCATTAGAAATAACTACCTGGAGGGAAAAACTTGAAATTAACTGGGCGCGAAAAAAGTTCATTAATTTTTGAAGGGGTTGTGACGGTAATCCTGTTGGTTTTGCTTAATATGGCAATCATTATGATTATCCAGGACATGATCCAAGATAACCCTGGTGTAAACAACGGGATTTTCATGATTAAACAATCATTACGGATCGGCCCCCTTCAAACGCAGATTTGGAGTTACCAGCGGATTTTAATTGCCCTCTTTGTAGTAATTGATATCTGGGTAGTATGGTGGCGGCTGCGGCGGCGTTACCACCTTTACCAGATGAACCACATCATTGGCGAACTCCATTACATTGCCCAGGGACACCTTGACCACCGAATTCCATTCCGCTTAAAGGGAAACCAGCAACACGTGATTAGTAGTGTGAACGCCCTGGTTGATAGTGCAGTGAAGTCGATGGATGACGAGCGGAAGATTGAAAAGTCAAAGGACGAACTGATTACCAACGTTAGTCACGACCTGCGGACGCCACTGACGAGTATTATTGGCTACCTCGGCCTGATCGAGGATAAGCAGTACCAGAGCGAAGAGGATATCCTTAAGTACACGCATACAGCTTATGAGAAGGCCAAGCAGATGAAGACTTTGGTCGAGGACCTCTTTGAATACACGAAGGTTCAGCAACATGGTGCCCCAGTAAATATTATGCGGGTCGACCTAAACCAGTTGCTGGAGCAATTGACCGCTAGCTTTGAACTGGAGGCTCAGCACCGTGGGATTGTTATTTCTTCAAAGGTCATTCCTAACCCCCTGATGATTGAAGCCGACCCGGAAAAACTAGGGCGGGTCTTCAATAACCTGGTTGCTAATGCCTTCAAATATGGTAATGGCGCAAGCTACATTACCATTGATGCCCGGCAAAAGGATGACAATGTCGTGGTAAAGGTTGCAAATGATGGGACGCCAATCCCGCCTAAGTCAGTTGGCCACATTTTTGAGCGGTTTTACCGGGCGGAAGAATCACGGTCACGGGCAACTGGTGGAACCGGCCTGGGACTGGCGATTGTTAAGAGTATCGTGGACCTCCACCACGGGACGGTTAAAGCAACATCAAATGAAGAAGAAACAGCCTTCATTGTAACCTTGCCGTTAAAGCAAGAAAAAGGGCTGAAATAAAGCAAAAGGGTAGAAAATTTCCTGGGAAATTTTCTACCCTTTTATATTCAGTTAAAATATTCTATGATAAACTTAAAGAGCATTGTGTGTCTTAAATTGTTAATTAGTTGACAAACATTGGAGGAAATTCTGTGGCAAAAGCGCAAATAAATCCAGAGAAAGCACGGTGGCTGGAAGTCCTTGGGATAGCCATGCCACTATGCTTAAGCTATATTCCGATTGGGTTGGCTTGTGGGATTTTATTACATGCGGCGGGGTTTAATTTTATTATGACCCTGATTGTGTCGGTGGTTGTCTTTTCTGGTGGTGCCCAGTTCATTTTGGCATCGCTGTTAACAATCAACGCGCCCCTATCATCAATTTTTGTAACTCTGTTTTTCCTGGAGTTACGGTATGCCCTGCTAGGGTCCAGCCTGTCTAAATATATCAAGAGTGAATCGCAACACTTTATCTGGCTCTTTGCAGTTTCAATGAACGATGAAAACTATGCGATTAATTATCTAAAGTTCGCAACCGATAAAAAGTGGTCGCCAAAAGATGCGTTGTTAGTTGAACACTACTCGTTGATTTCTTGGTCGGTGGCCAACATGGTCGGTGGGTTAATTGGTAGTACGATTTCAATCAACCTGGAAGTGGTTGATTTTGCACTAACGGCCCTCTTCCTGTACATGATTGTAATGCAGGTTCAGAACCACCTGACGCTGCTGATTAGTATTTTATCAGCGGTCCTGGCCGTTTGGTTTATGGTGCTCACTAGTAGCATTATTGGGGTTGTACTCGCCACCCTAGTAGCATCGTTTGTTGGTTTCTTAATCGAAAATACCGTTCGTCAGCGCAGCAAGAAGCCAGAAGAAAACTGGTTCTTGACGAAGGTGATCCGACCGAAGATTACCCGGACAACGGTTGAAGACCAGCAGAAACATAGTGAGCTGAAAGCAGCAAAGAAGCAGCTAATGGCAGACAAACGTCAGTCAAAGGATAAATAGTGGGGACAACAATGGAACAGCTATTTTCTAACATACCGGTTTTATTAGCGAATACTGGTGGACATAAAATTTTATATCATGTCGTAGTAATTATTTTTGCGGCATTTGCGGCGTTCATTCCCCGGTACTTTCCGATTCTTTTCTTCTCAACGCGGAAAATTCCCGAGTGGTTCAATGAATGGATGAAGTATGTGCCGGTGAGCTTATTCACGGCATTGGTAATTAAAAATATCTTCATTACAACGGCCGGATACCGCTTCGTGCCATTCGGTCACGTAGAACAAATTTTTGCGGCAATCATTGTAATGGTAATTGCTTACTTCACCCGGTCAATGTCAATCTCAGTAATTGGTGGGTTGATCTCCGTCTGGGTATTAAGTATGGTAATTTAAGAAATTGGCTCAGCGCTGGTGTGGTTGGCTGCTGGGCCGTTTTTTTATTTGCCGCTACTAAATTAATATTGACTTTTAGCCACTGAGTGCTTATTATCATTAATAACAAATTTACCTTTAAACTAGTCCAGTGAGGCTAAGAAGGATTTTTATTGTGCGTTACCAAAGACGGCCTTCTTAGTCCACTGCTGAGACGGCTTTTATTTTACAGAATTTCTCCAGCTGGCAGTAGTGGACCTAAGATCCGTGTGTGGGACCATCAATGTGATCAAGGGTATTTTGTTAAATACGAAAACCATTTAATTGACTCCTGTGAGAGCAAAACGGTACGGTGTTTGGCATTTTAAGAGAAGAGAAAAGGCACAGCGATCGCTTAATCAGGAAGGGGTTAAGTGGTCGCTGTTTTTTATTGTCAAACGCGAAAGGAGCACGTTCAGATGGATACTGCACAACGGCTGGCAGTGGAACTCCCCGGCCTGTCATTAAAGAACCCAGTTATTCCTGCAAGTGGGACCTGTGGTTATGGACAACAAATTGCTAAAAACTATGACCTTAACTTACTGGGGTCATTGGTTTTAAAATCAACGACCCTTCATGCCCGGTCCGGGAACCCAAACCCGCGGGTATGTGAAACGAGTGCGGGGTGGTTAAATGCCAATGGTTTGCAAAATGTGGGGGTTAATGCGGTTGTTACTGAAAAATTACCCTGGCTCAAGCAGCACTATCCTAGCTTGCCAATTATTGCGAGTGCGGCAGGCTTCTCGACGGCAGAATACGAAACAGTGGTCCAACGACTAGCCGCGGCACCAGAAGTAAACGCGATTGAGCTTAACGTTTCTTGCCCAAACGTTAAACATGGCGGTTTGGCAATGGGAACCGACCCCGCCGTTCTCGAAGACTTAACACAGAAAGTGGTGCGGCAGGCTAATGGTAAGCCAATCTACGTAAAGTTAACCCCTAATGTTACCAACATTGTCCCACTAGCCCAAGCGGCAGAACGCGGTGGCGCAAGTGGCTTAACGATGATTAATACTTTGACTGGTCTCAGTATTAACCTCAAAACCCGCCGCCCAGTCTTAGCCAACGTTACTGGTGGCCTTTCCGGCCCAGCTCTTAAACCAATGGCCCTGCGGATGATCCACCAGGTTCGTTCTGTATCACACCTGCCAATCATTGGTGTTGGCGGCATTGAAACGGCGGAGGATGTCCTGGAATTTATGATGGCTGGTGCTAACGCGGTTGAAGTTGGTGCCGCTAGTTTTCACGATCCATTAGCGTGCCCACGGATTGTGGCGGACTTACCACTGGTAATGGACCGTTATGGAATTAAACGACTGACAGATCTGTGGGAGGTAAAGTTTTGAAACGTTATTCACCAATGGTCGCAATTGATGTGGCGACAAAAGAAGAAGCGGCGACATTATTTGACCAGCTGACTGTTGAACCCCGGCCAATCCTGAAAATTGGGATGGAGCTGTACTACCACTTTGGTCAAGAGGTCGTTAAGGAAGCTCAGCAACGTGGCTTTAAGATCTTTCTTGACTTAAAACTCCATGATATTCCGAACACAGTTAAGCGGGCGATGTATGTCCTGGGCCAATTAGGTGTCGACTTTACCACGATTCATGCGGCGGGTGGCAGTGAAATGGTTGCTGCTGGTGTACAAGGGTTGAAGGAAGGAGCAGCGGCGGCTGGCTTACCAGAACCAAAATTACTGGCGATTACCCAGCTAACCTCGATTGATGAAACGATCCTTCATAATGAACAGCACGTGGATCTTTCACTGGTTGAGTCAGTACAAAATTACGCCCGGCTAGCTGAACAGGCAGGGGCCGATGGTGTTGTCTGCTCCGCCCAAGAAGTTCGGGCAATCCGTCAGGTGACCAGTCCTGACTTCCTGTGCGTAACGCCAGGAATTCGGCCCCAAAACTTTGCAAAGGGTGACCAAAAGCGGGTGGTAACGCCTGCACAGGCCCACCAACTTGGCAGTAACGCCATTGTAGTTGGCCGGCCAATTACCCAGAGCGGTCACCCAGTAGAAGCATATCAAGCAATTGAACAAGAATTTTTGAAGGCGGGGAATAAATAATGAGTTATGCAGAAACGGTTGCAAAGGATCTTCTAGAAATTCATGCAGTAACACTGAGCCCAGATAAGCCTTATACCTGGGCAAGCGGATTGCATTCACCAATTTATACTGACAACCGGCTGACGATTTCTTATCCAGCAGTTCGGCAGGCAATTTTTAAGGGGATGGCTGAGTTAATTAAAAGTCACTTCCCTGAAACAGCAGTAATTGCGGGAACCGCTACGGCGGGGATCCCCCATGCAGCATGGGTGGCTGAAGAATTAGGCAAACCGCTGGTCTATGTCCGGTCGAAGCCAAAGGACCATGGCCGTGGTAAGCAGATTGAGGGTGTCCTGAAAGCAGGGCAAAAGGTAGTGGTAATTGACGACCTGATTTCTACCGGTGGCAGTGTATTAAACGCGGTTGACGCGGTTAACAAGGCTGGTGCTGAAGTTGTTGGTGTCGTTTCAGTCTTTACTTACCAACTTCCTGCTGCAACTGAGAACTTTGCTGCTAAGGGGCTGGAATATTATTCGGTAACGAATTATTCAACCTTGGTTAATGCCGCTAAGGACAACGGTTTGATCAGTGAGGACCACCTCGAATCGCTTCATGAGTGGCGGCAAGATCCCGCTGCCTGGAGTGCAAAACATGGTAAAGATTAAGGAGCTGTGATACGCGGTATCCCTGTAATATTCACAACTAATACAAAAAGGTCGTGACGGAACTGAGCTGAGTTTTGTCACGACCTTTTTATATTATTTAAAATAACAGTTGACATTTTAAAAAATTACAACTAAAGTATCATTAAGATTTAATTAGAACTATGAGAGAAAGATTAAGAAAGAAGCGATTAGTATGACTCGAAAAGTAGGTGTAGTTGGTCAAGGACACGTTGGTGAAACACTGGCGAATAACCTCCTGGTGACTGGGACAGTGGATGAACTGGTCCTGATTGATACAAATGAAAAGAAATTAAACGCAAATGCGACTGATTTTGAAGATGCAGAAGCAAACCTGCCTACCTATACTAAGGTTGTCCGCAACGATTACAACGCATTGAAGGACGCAGATGTAGTTGTAATTGCGGTTGGTAATATTGGGGTCCAAAAGGATAATGCTAAGCATGACCGTTTTGTTGAACTGAATGTTAACAGTACGGCTGCTAAGGAAGTCGGTACCAAGCTAAAGGAAGTTGGCTTTAACGGTGTCCTCGTTTCAATTAGTAACCCCTGTGATGTAATTGCGGCACTGTTCCAAAAGTACACTGGCCTGCCAAAGAACCAGGTGATTGGTACTGGTACCTTACTTGATACTGCCCGCCTGCGGAAGGCAGTTGGTCAGGCGCTGGACGTTGATCCTCGTTCCGTTACTGGTTATGCACTGGGTGAACACGGGAATTCTCAATTTGCAGCTTGGTCCCAAGTTCGTGTCCTCGGTCAAAACATTACTGACCTTGCAGCGGTTAATGATGACCTGAACCTGGATTCACTAGCTGAAGCAACGAAGGCCGGTGGCTACACTGTTTTCCATGGTAAGCTTTACACTAACTTTGGAATTGCGGCGGCAGCCCTCCGCCTGGTAACGGCGATTCTTAATGATGCTAATATTGAACTGCCATGTTCTAACTTCCGTGAAGAATACGGCACTTACTGCGGCTACCCAGCAATCCTAGGAAAGGGCGGGGTCGTAAAGCAACTTCAACTTAACCTCACTGATGATGAAAAGAAGAAACTTGCAGAATCTGCTAACTACATCAAGACCCGTTTTGATGACACGGTTAAAAAGCTTGATGCAGAATAATAGAATTAGGACCTTCTGATAAATAAAGAGACTGGGAAGAAAAAGGCTTGTTTTTCTTCTCAGTCTCTTGTTTTTTCTTTAAGGACTAACCGCGGTGGAAAGGAAATTCCTCTTTGTGTTAGCTTCCTTTTTAATTACTTGAGCATGTAGTTCCGAGTCATTGGTAGGTTTTCACCTGAAGGACCCTTGGTGATCAGGTATTGGATAACATCAATGTTACCAGATTCAAATGATGCGGCACATGCTTGCAAGTACAGGTCCCACATCCGGGTGAACCGTTCACCCATCATATCCTGGATTTGGTTCCGCTTGTTGTTAAAGTTGGCATCCCAAATTTCCAGGGTGTGTTGGTAGTGACGACGGAGCATTTCCATGTCCGCAATCTGCATGTGGTTTTCTTCAATATGACCGATCATTTCTTCCAGCCCAGGAATGTAGCCACCTGGGAAAATGTACTTGTTGATCCAACCATTGAAGGCGCCACCTTGTTGACGGGTGATACCGTGGATAAGGGCAACCCCGTTGTTCTTCAGGTAACGGTTAACGTCCTTGAAGTACAGGCCGAGGTTTTCCTTACCAACGTGTTCGAACATCCCAACAGAGGTGATGTAGTCCCAAGTTTGATCGCCGAGTTCACGGTAGTCAACCAGCTTAACCTCAGCTACATCTTCTAAGCCGTCATCCTTAATCCGTTGGCTGACGAACCGGTATTGTTCTTCACTCAGGGTAACACCGGTAACCTTGAGCTTGTATTCCTTGGCAGCAGTCAGCATTAGGGTTCCCCAACCACAACCAATGTCTAGTAAGGTCTTGCCTGGCTTTGGATCCAGCTTTTGCAAGATGTGGTGAACCTTGTCTTCTTGGGCCTTAGTTAAGTCATCCCAGTTGTCATCAGTGAAGTAAGCACAGGAGTAAGTCATTGTGTCATCAAGCCATAACTTGTAGAAGTCGTTACCAACATCATAGTGACTTTGGACGTCAGATTGGCTTTCCTTTTCGGAGTGGCCTTGCTTTGGCAAAAACTTACGGAACTTGGAGCTCCGCATGAAACTATCAGCACTTTCGTAGGCTGATTCGATCAGCTTTTGGATGCTGCCCTTAATTTCAATTTTGCCATCCATGTATGCTTCACCAAGGGCGATAGAGGCGTTCTTGGTAACATCACGAATCGGAATCTTTTCCTTAAAGATGATGGTTACTTGGGGCTCGCCATTACCGTATACGGCACTCTTTCCATCCCAGTACACAACCTTAACGGGAATAGTAAAAGAGTGGCTTAGCAGTGGCTTGTAGAACGTCTTTTCTAACATTTCAACGTATCCTTCTTTCTAAAGTAATAGAATTATTATAACACCCCATCAATTGAATTAAGAAAAAGAAGCTTAAATCAGACAAATTAATAATAATATCTTAGGTAAATTAAGGTAAACTGACATTAGTAACTCTAAAAAGGGATGATGATATGGTTGATGCTTGGCATCGCTTTATAAAAAATGTTGAATTACGGCGTTTTGTTGTGTTAGAAATCATTATTTTTTTGCTGTGGATGATGCGGTCGATGATGAATATGATCTTGCTGACCTTTATCTTGACTTACATTGTGGTTAACTGGGTCCACCTAGTCCGCCGCTGGATACCTAAGCTGTCGCCGGGGATTATTGTCATTATTACCTACGCCCTCCTGCTCTGGCTCCTCTATCTTGGCATTACCCAGTACCTCCCCGTGCTCGTCCGTCAGATTATCAGGATGGTTAACTCCGTTTTGAAATTTTACAGTTCTAATGATGCAACGGCCTTTTTCCACTACATCAATCGATACATTAGCATGGCAACGATCATGGGGCAGGTTAAACATGGCCTTACGCTGGCGGTAAGCACCATTACTAGTGTCGGTGCACTAGCCGTCACGTTTGTAATGTCATTGATTTTGAGTTTCTTCTATACCCTGGAGCTTAACCAAACTGAAAGCTTTTCCCGCTTGTTTTTGGACAGCAAATTTAGCTGGTTCTTTCAGGATATTGCTTACTTTGGCAAAAAATTTACTAACACTTTCGGGGTGGTTTTGGAAGCGCAATTTTTCATTGCCATTTGCAATACTGTCATTACCACTATCTGCTTGGCGATCATGAAGATGCCCCAGATTTTTGCACTGTCACTGGTTGTTTTTGTCTTTAGCCTAGTACCGGTTGCAGGGGTCATCATTTCAACGATCCCCCTGAGTCTGGTTGCGTATTCGGTTGGTGGCCTGCGCGATGTGATTTATATTATCGTGATGGTCATTGTAATTCACATGATTGAAGCTTATGTCCTTAACCCGAAATTTATGTCGAGTCAGACTGACTTGCCAATCTTTTACACCTTCATCGTCCTGTTAGTCGGTGAACACTTCTGGGGAACCTGGGGACTAATTGTAGGGGTGCCGATTTTCACCTTCCTCCTCGATATCCTCGGTGTGAAATCAATTCACAAGGGAAGAAAAAAGAAGGCAGAGGTCGGTCGTGATTAAGTATTGCTGCTTGTGAAATTCACAGCGTGATTAATTTTCTAAAAAAGTATTCCTGAATAAATCAACGATTAGCGCATGTGAAGATTCGGCAATCTTGTGAAATTTTTAAAATCAGATTAGAATTTTACCAACATCAAATTTAGAGAAATTGAGGTGGCCGTTATGACAAAAAAATTATATGGCGCAGACATTGTTATTGATAGTCTTCGCAAACATGGCGTTGACCTAGTATTCGGTATTCCTGGAGCGAAGATTGACCGTTTGTTTGAAGCTCTTGATGGTAAGGATAGTGATGATGCACCTAAATTAATCGTCACTCGTCACGAACAAAATGCCGTTTTTATGGCGCAAGCATATGCCCGGCTGACTGGCAAGACCGGGGTGGCAATTAGTACATCCGGTCCCGGTGTCGGCAACCTGACTACGGGGATCATGACTGCGAATGCTGAAGGAGACCCAATCTTGGCAATTGGTGGCCAGGTACAACGGAAGGATTTGCACCGTTTAACCCACCAGAGCACACCATCTGCAGAAATCATGGCACCAATTACACGTTACAGTGCTGAAATCCAGGACCCCAATAATATTTCGGAAACGATTGCGAATGCTTTTGAAGCTAGCCAGGGCGCTGAAAAGGGTGCGTCCTTTGTCAGCCTGCCACAAGACGTTGACGATGCGGTAGTAGATGAAAAACCATTACCAATCTATGAAGCACCAAAGATGGGCCCGGCTGACCCGGCAGAGCTCGATAAACTGGTTGACCTGATTAAGCACAGTAAGATGCCAGTGATCTTAATTGGCCAACGTGGTGGTAATGAAGAAGTTACTGCGGCACTTCATAACTTATTGCGGGACTATGCCTTCCCGGTTGTTGAAACCTTCCAAGCAGCCGGTGTTGTTTCCCGGGACCTGGAAGACCAGTCCTACTTTGGCCGGGTTGGCCTATTCCGCAACCAGGTTGGTGACCAGCTGCTCCAACAAAGTGACCTTGTAATTGCGGTGGGTTACGATGCAATTGAATATGAACCGCGGAACTGGAATAAAGAAGGCCAACTGCGGATCGTCAACCTTGATACCAAGCCAGCCCAAATTGATAACCACTACACGCCAGTGATGCAGCTGGTTGGTGACATTGCAACCAGTCTTAACCAGCTAGACCAGCTGTTAAAGGGATTTAAGTACCCAGCAGCTGCGAAGGACCAACTGGCAGCGTACAAAGCTAAGCTGGACAAGGATAAGCAGCAAAAGGCACCGCAAAGTCATGGTAAGAGTCATCCATTGGCTATTGTTCAAGCAATTCAGGAGAACGTGACCGACGACATGATTGTGTCACTAGATGTTGGTTCGCATTACATCTGGATGGCCCGGCACTTCCGTTGCTACCAGCCACGGCACCTGCTGATCAGTAATGGGATGCAGACGTTAGGTGTTGGCTTACCATGGGCAATGGTTGCTGCAATGCTTCATCCGGAACGGAAGGCAGTAGCTATCTGTGGGGATGGCGGCTTTCTCTTCTCCGGCTCTGAATTGTCGACCGCTGTCCAGCACCACCTTAACCTGGTAGTAATCGTTTGGAATGATGATGCCCACTATGACATGGTTAAATTCCAAGAAGAGATGAAGTACCCACAAGCAGCGGGGGTTAAGTTCGGTGATTGTGACATTGTTAAGTACGCTGAGAGCTTTGGTGCCACTGGTCTCCGGGTTGAAAAGCCGGCCGACCTAAATAAGGTCATGAACAAGGCCTTTAATGTTGATGGCCCAGTGGTAGTTGATGTTCCGGTTGACTACAGCAATAACAAGGACCTGGCGGCCAACTTGATTGACTCACAATTAGGTTAATGAAAGGAAATGATAGTATCAGTACGTTATATGAACACGGTACGTTAGCATCACTGATGGCAGGTAATATGGCCGGGACAATTGCCCTGGGGGACTTGTTAAAGCACGGTTCCACGGGAATTGGTACGTTTGACGGTCTCGATGGTGAAGTGATTATCCTCGACGGTGAAGTTTACCAGGCCGTTTCAAGTGGCCAGGTGAACCACGTCACTAACATGCAGGCAAAGATGCCGTTTGCCTCAGTTCACCAGCCAGCTGATTTGCAGAAATTGACAATTAACGATGCTAATTTTGCGTTGCTAAATGGTGACTTTGTTGGACAGCATGAATTGAAGAACGTCTTTGCGGCACTACGGTTAAAGGGCGAATTTAACCATGTAAAGGTACGGATTGCACCGAAACAAGAAGAGCCGTACCCAAGCCTGCTGGAAGTAGCCCAAGGACAACCAACTTTTGTGTGTGACCACGTGCAAGGGACAATTATCGGCTACTATGCACCGGCAATTTTTGGTAGTGTCACTGCCGCTGGCTGGCACCTCCACTTTATCAGTGATGACCGTGAATTTGCTGGTCACTTGTTGGAATTTAATGCGGCTAAGCTGACAGGTGACTTGCAGGTCTTTGATACGTTAGAACAACACCTTCCAGTGGCTGATGAAGCATTCCGGAAGGGTGAGGTCGACATGGCCACCCTGCGTGACAGCATTGCTAAGTCAGAGGGAAATGCAGACTAACAATTTTAATGATTAGGGGAAAGCTAATTACGATTCCCCCTGTGAGGAGCTGTGACACAACCCCGGTTAGGGCCTGCGACGCGAAGCTAGCCTATCTGGTATGACTAGCATAGGACGATCGTTAGCACGGAACGGGCTAGCGATTGTCCGTAGCTAGACACTAAGGCCCTGGGTTGTGGCACGCAATATCTCTGTAATATTCGGAGCTAAAACAAGGGCCCATGACAAAACCAAGTTTTGTCACGGGCCCCTCATTTGTTTACCGCGCCATTCACTATTCGGTGAAAATGAACTATTCCTTTGACACACTTTATTAGAACCGATAACCTAAATTAGGTGGTTAATAATTGAAAAAATAACCAATAATTCGTGAAAAGAGGTTTACTTACTGCAGAAAATACAGTATATTGCCTATATAGGCAAACAAAACGATACAGTTTAATAAAAAATGTTCGTGAATATTGGAAGGAGTCGGTTGAGATGATGACAGATATCGAAATTGCTGACCAAGCGGAAATGAAGCCAATTAAGGAAATTGCCCAAAAGATGGGGCTAGGCGAGGATGACATTGAGCAATACGGTAAGTACAAGGCAAAGATTTCCTTACCCGTCAAAGCACATCCTGATAAGAAACATAAACTAGTTCTGGTGACTTCAATCAACCCAACACCGGCTGGTGAAGGGAAATCGACTGTTTTGGTTGGCTTGGGTGATGCCATGAACCAACTAGGTCATCAAACAATCATCGCAATGCGTGAACCATCAATGGGCCCTGTATTTGGAATCAAGGGTGGTGCTACTGGTGGTGGTTACAGTCAGGTTGTACCGATGGAAGATATTAACCTTCACTTCACCGGTGACCTTCATGCCCTGACCAGTGCCAACAACACGTTAGCAGCCTTGATTGATAACTACATTATGCGGGGAAACGAACTTAACTTGGACCCCCGGCGGATCATTTGGAAGCGGGTTGAGGATGTTAACGACCGGGCATTACGGACCGTGGTTACTGGCCTTGGTGGCCTGATGCAGGGTGTTCCACGTGAAACAGGGTTTGACATTACTGCCGCTTCCGAACTGATGGCGATCTTGTGCCTCTCAACCGACTTGATGGACTTGAAGAAGCGGGTCGGTAAGATTGTGGTTGGCTATACCTATGATAAGAAGCCAGTAACAGTTGCTGAATTAGGCTTTGCTGATGCAATCACTATCCTGCTGAAGGACGCAATCAAGCCAAACCTGGTTCAGACTTTGGATCATACGCCAACGATCATTCACGGTGGGCCATTTGCCAATATTGCCCATGGTTGTAACAGTGTTCTGGCTACTAAGACGGCTCTTCAACTGGCCGACTACACGGTTACCGAATCCGGCTTCGGAGCGGACTTAGGGGCTGAAAAATTCATGGATATCAAGCGCCGTGTCTTGGGTAAGAACCCGGATGCAGTTGTTATCGTAGCGACTGTTCGTGCCCTTGAATACAATGGTGGCGCTGCATTGGCCGACCTTAAGGGTGAAAACCTTCCGGAACTAAAGAAGGGGATGGCCAACCTGAACCGCCATATCAAGAATATGCAACGCTATGGTGTGCCATTGGTAGTTGCAGTAAACCACTTTGCTACCGATACCGATGCCGAAATCAAGTTGATTGAAGATAATTGTAAGGAACTCGGTGTTAACGTGGTTAAGGTTGATGCCTGGGCTAAAGGTGGCGCCGGGACTCATGACTTGGCGGAAGAAGTGGTTCGCTTGGCCGACCAACAAAGTGACTTCCATGAACTTTACAGCCTAGAAGCTACCCCAGAAGAAAAAGTACGGACGGTGGCAACCAAGATTTACGGCGCAAAGGATGTTGAATTCAGCCGGAAGGCACAGCGGCAACTGAAGCAGTTTGCGGAACTTGGCTGGAATAACCTGCCTGTCTGCATTGCTAAGACCCAGTATTCATTTACGGACGATAAAAACCAGTTAGGAGCCCCAGAAGGTTTCACTTTCCATATTCGTGAATTTGTACCAAAGCTTGGTGCAGGCTTTATTGTCGCCCTTGCTGGGAACATGATGACAATGCCTGGCCTCTCTAAAGTGCCGGCAGCCGTTAATATGACCATTGATAAGGATGGCAAGATTACCGGTTTGTTCTAGAAATAAAAAAGTGCGGCTGATTAGCCGTACTTTTTATTTTAAATTATTTAACACGAACGATAAACACATACAAATATATTTTTGTTCGATATTTTCCTTGAAGAAGCAGTGATGATTTGGTATTCTTAAAGCAGTTTCTAAGGAGGTAACGTGATGAGCAAAATTAGTGTTGTGATGGGCAGTAAGTCAGACTGGCCAACCGTTAAAGAAGCTTGTAAAATATTAGATCAATTCGGCGTCGACTATGATAAAAACGTCATTTCCGCTCACCGGATGCCAAATGAAATGTTCGCCTTTGCTCAAGGGGCAGCGGCAAAGGGAACGAAAGTAATTATTGCTTGTGCCGGTGGTGCAGCCCACTTACCAGGAATGATTGCGGCTAACACTCCGTTGCCAGTAATTGGAATTCCGGGTCAAACCAAGGCCCTTGGTGGTATGGATTCCCTCTTGTCAATTGTTCAGATGCCAGCGGGGATTCCTGTTGCAACCACGGCAATTGGGGTAGCCGGCGCAAAGAATGCGGCACTATTAGCACTCCAAATCCTTGGCACCACTGACCAGTCCATCCAGGACCAAATCGTTGATTACCGGAAGCAAATGCACGATGCAGCAAAGGAAAGCGGTGCGCACCTTGACTAAAATGATTCAACAAGGGCAAACAATTGGAATTATTGGTGGCGGTCAGCTTGGTCAAATGATGGCCCTTGATGCTAAGCAAACGGGGATGAAGGTTATTATCTTAGACCCAACTCCCCATTGCCCCGCTGGCCAAGTTGCCGACGACCAAATTGTGGCTGAATACGCTGACGTTAAAGCAATTGAAGAACTAGCCCGGCGGTCGGATGTATTGACCTACGAGTTCGAAAATGTTGACCTCAACGCGCTTAAGGATGTGGCCGACAAGGTTTATATTCCACAAGGGACCCACTTGCTGTACACCACTAAAAACCGGATCCGGGAAAAGACTTTCTTACGGAATGCCGGGCTGAAGACGGCACCGTTTATGGCAGTTAAGAACCAGGAGGACCTGCAAAAGGCAGTTGCAAAGATCGGCTACCCCTGCGTGCTGAAAACCTGTGAAGGTGGGTACGATGGCCATGGTCAAGAAGTCCTTCACAGTGATGCGGACCTGGCCAAGTGTGCCGGTATCTTATCAACCAAGGATGCCATTCTTGAAGGATGGGTGCCATTTAGGCTAGAGTGTTCCGTCATGGTCGGCCGGAACGAAGATGGTGAAGTAACCGTCTTCCCGGTTTCCGAGAATATTCACCACAACGAGATCCTGCACATCAGCATTGTACCAGCCCGGATTTCACCAGAACTTCAGGAACGCGCTAAGGAGATGGCGGTTAAGATCGCCCATGCAATTGATCTCCGTGGTATTTTGGGTGTTGAAATGTTTGTGGGCAATGATGGTGAAATTTACATTAATGAACTAGCACCACGACCACATAATTCTGGTCACTACTCAATTGAGGCCTGCAACTTCTCCCAGTTTGCTATCCACAACCGGGCTGTTTGCAACTGGCCGCTACCTAAGATTGACCTCCTTCACCCAGTGATCATGGTGAATGTCTTGGGTCAACACGTTCAGGGTGTCCGTGACCAGATTGCAAAGAAGCCCAACTGGCACTTCCACGATTACGGTAAGGCAGAAGTTCGTCACAACCGCAAGATGGGGCACGTTACCATCCTGACTAATGACTTTGACCAGACACTAAAAGAAATTGATGACACCCATATTTGGGATGACTAAGGGCTTGGGGGAACCCCCAACCTGTGCGATAATAATTGCAGAATAAACATAGAGAGGATTTTTAACCGATGATTGATCGCTACACTAGTCCAGAAATGGCAAAAATCTGGAGCCTTGAAACCCAGTACCAATGTTGGCTGGAAGTAGAAATTGCGGCTGATGAGGCCTGGAGCAAGCTTGGCCACATTCCTGCTGAAGATGTGGAGAAGATTAAGAAGAACGCTAAGTTTAGCGTAGAAGGGATCGCGGAGATTGAAGCCGTAACCCACCACGACGTCATTGCCTTTACCCGTGATGTTTCCAAGTCCCTGGGTCCTGAACGGAAGTGGGTCCACTATGGGATGACCAGTACCGACGTTGTTGATACTGCCCAGGGCCTCCGCTTAAAGAAGGCTAACGATATCCTCCGGAAGGATATTGATGACTTCATGGCCGTTTTAAAGGAACTGGCTGAAAAGTACAAGTACACCGTTTGCATGGGCCGGACCCATGGTATTCATGCTGAACCAACTACTTTTGGCTTAAAGGCTGCCCGGTGGTACTCCGAAATGAAGCGGAACAAGGAACGGTTCGAACACGCTGCCCGCGGTGTCGAAGCGGGTAAGATTTCTGGTGCGGTTGGTACCTTTGCTGAAATTGATCCCTTTGTTGAAAAATACGTCTGTGATAAGCTTGGCCTCCGGGCGCAAGAGATTTCTACTCAGGTACTCCCTCGTGACCTCCACGCGGAATACATCGCTACAATTACCCTGATTGGGACCAGCATGGAAGAAATGGCGACCGAAATTCGTTCTCTCCAACGGACTGAAATTCATGAAGTTGAGGAACACTTTGCCAAGGGACAAAAGGGTTCATCTGCTATGCCTCATAAGCGGAACCCAATTGGCTCTGAAAATATCTGTGGTTGTGCCCGGGTTCTCCGTGGGAACGTGGTTACCGCCTACGAAGATGTTGCTCTGTGGCACGAACGGGATATTTCCCACTCCAGTGCTGAACGGATGATTCTTCCTGATTCAACCTCATTACTGGACTACATGCTCCGCCGCTTTGGTCGCATCCTGAAGAACCTGGATGTCTTCCCTGAAACAATGAAGAAGAACATGGAGAAGACGCTTGGCCTAATTTACAGTGGCCGCGTACTCCTGAAGCTGGTTAACAGCGGGATGAGTCGTGAATCAGCCTACGATTTGATCCAGCCATACACTGCTAAGTGCTGGGCCGAGCAGATCCCATTCCGGCCGCTGCTGGAAGCTGACCCAACCATCCAAAAGCAGTTGACGAAGGAAGACTTGGATGACGCCTTTGACTACCACTGGCACCTCCGTCACGTCGATGATATTTATAAGCGGGTCGGCTTAGATTAAAGCCTAACCCCAAACGTAAAAGACGAAAGGTCCAGGGCGCGGTAATCCGTGCCCTGGACCTTTGTGCTTTGTCGATGTTAAATTTATATATAAAACTATCGAGGAGTATTGAAATGAAATTTAACCGTCAATTTTATAAAACAAACAGCTTCCTGTTTGGCCTGGTGCTAATAATTGCCCCAACCTATAATTTATTGACTAGCCAGGACCAGGTTGGTCGATTGCTTAACATAGGCTGTCAGATCTTTGGCCTCATTTTTCTAGTTGCCTGTTTCTTTAAGCGGGAACACTAGGCTGTCGGGAAATTCTTCCCGTAAATTTTAAGTTCCCGGTACTCACCATCAACTTTAGAAATATTTGGCATGTGTCCCCACTTTTCATAGCCACAGCTGCTGAATAGTCCCTGGCTGGGTTGATTACGTTCATAAATATAAGCAATTACCGTCTTAAAATGAAGGTGGTTCTTGATTTGCTGGCCAACATAATTCAGAAATAACCGGCCAATACCGTGCCGGTGGGCTCGCTTATGAATATAAATGGCAATTTCTGCCGAATCCCGGTAAGCGTGGTTGGGGTAGAAGTTTTCAAGGGCACACCAACCAACGACAGTTCCATCAATAGTGGCAACCCACAGTGGGTGTCGCTCATCAAACTGGGCAAACCAGTCTTGCCGTTGGTCAACGGTAACGGGCTTACTTTCATCAGTTGCAATCCCTGCCAGAACCGCTTCATTGAAAATGTCGATGATTACTTGCTGGTCGTCCGGTTGGGCCCGCCGGATTTTGACCGTCACTTGTTTCGTCATCATTTTCCTCCTCATTAATCATATTAATGGTAATTGTAACGTAAAGCGCACCGTCTCCCAAGCAATACGCTGAGAAGATGGTGCGCTTATCTTTTCATTCTTCTATTTTTTCAAGGACTGGTTGCCAGCTGTTGGCAATTGGCAGGTACGAAATTTTCTGCCCGCTGCGTTTAAGGGTTATTAGCAATTCTTCTAATGCATCACGAGAGATAACGGGTGTTAAGCCGCTCCAGTAATTGCGGCCGGTTGCCTGTTGCTGCCAGGAAAGAGTAGGGATGCTGGAAATAATTGAGAGGAGGTTACCAGTGCCCTCCACGGTAATTAAGTATTGCTGTGGAGCAGCTGTCAGTGGCTTAGCAGAAACCGGCTTACGGTAGCTGTTAAATTCACGACCACAATTGCCCTTTACAATATCGTCGCCAGTAGCCAGCAGGTCACTGAGAATGCTATTAGCCGTTGGTGCTGCCCCGGCACCGGGACCGGTATAGGTGGTTTCGCCAAGTGCATCGCTTTGGACGGCAATGGCGTTTTGCACACCATTAACGTGGGCCAATGGTTCTGATGCAGGAATGGCGGCCGGTCCAACGAAGGAAAAGAGCTGGCGGTTTTCTTCCTTGGCTACTGCGAGCAGCTTGACTTTTAATCCCAGCTGGCCAGCGCTAATTAATTGCGCGGGTGAAATGGTGGTGATCCCGCGACGTGGAACATCCTTTAAGCTGAGTGATTGGCCAAATGCAAACCGACTGAGGATGATCAGCTTGTAAGTGGCATCAATTCCTTGGACGTCATTGGTGGGGTCGGCCTCGGCGTATCCTAACTCTTGGGCAGCCTTAAGGGCAGTTGCGTAGTCTTTATGCTCCCGGTCCATGGCAGTCAGAACATAATTGGCGGTACCGTTAATGATACCGGTAATTTGGGTGATTTGGTCGGTCTCAAGACTTGATGAAAGGACCCGGAGAATGGGGATTCCACCAGCAACGCTAGCTTCATAAAAGAAGTCAACGCCCGCCGTTTTAGCTAATGGAAGGATTTCGTCGCCGGCCGTCGCTAAAAGGTCCTTGTTGGCGCTAATAATTGACTTGCCATTAAGGATTGCCTGGCAGATTGCCACCTTTGCGGGTTCAATCGTTCCCATTGCTTCAATCACAATCTGGATTTCCGGGTCATCAACCACATCGGTAACCTTATCAGTAAGAATTGTCCCCGCGGGAAGGTTATCGTTTCGGTGGTGGGCGCAGTTGTGAACAGCAACGCTCTTGAGCTTAAAACGAAAATCTTGGGTACGGGCAATTTTTGCTGCCTGTTTTTGGAGAAGGGTGACTACTCCCTTACCAACAGTGCCGAGTCCCAAAAGTCCGATTGTGATTGTTTTCATAGCGCAGGTTCCTTTCTAGATTTTATCAAGTGCTTGGTCAAGGTCAGCAATTAAGTTATCCGCATTTTCAATTCCAACAGAGATCCGGATGAGGTCGGGAGTAACACCGGCGGCCTTGAGTTGTTCGTCATTTAATTGTGCGTGAGTGGTTGATGCAGGGTGGATAATCAAGGACTTTGCATCAGCAACGTTGGCAAGGAGTGAGAAAAGCTTGAGGTTGCTAATCAATTTCTTACCGGCTTCCTCGCCACCCTTAAGCCCAAGGGTAAAGATTGAGCCAACCCCCTTTGGGAAGTACTTGTCAGCCAGTGGCTTGTAAGGACTGTCTGGCAATTCGGGGTAGTTAATCCAGGCAACCTTTGGGTGGTCATTTAAGAACTTAACGATCTTCCGGGTGTTGGCCACGTGACGTTCAACCCGTAATGACAATGATTCCAGCCCTTGAAGAAGGAGGAAGGAGTTGAACGGACTAATTGTGGCACCAAGGTCTCGGAGCGTTTCGGCCCGAACCTTAGTCGTAAAGGCAGCTCCCTTTAGGTCAGCAAAGACAATTCCATCGTACTGGTCATTTGGCTCGGTAAAACCAGGGTACTTGCCGCTTGCCTTGTAGTCGAACTTACCGTTTTCAACAATGACACCACCCATTGTGGTCCCGTGGCCACCAATGAACTTAGTGGCGGAGTGGACGACAACGTCAGCGCCGTGATCAAGCGGCTTAACCAGGTAAGGCGTACCAAAGGTGTTGTCAACGATTAGGATAATACCGTGGTCGTGGGCAATCTTAGCGATCTTTTCGAAGTCAACCAGGTTGATCCGGGGGTTACCAATACTTTCAACGTAGAGTGCCTTGGTGTGTTCATTAATTTCCTTAGCGAAGTTTTCTGGGTCGTCAGGGTCAACGAAGTGAGTCGTAATTCCGAGCTTTGGTAGGGTAACGGCGAAGAGGTCGTAAGTACCACCGTACAGGGTGCTGGCAGCAACAATTTCATCACCCTTGGCAGCAACGTTTAAAATCGCAGCGGTAATTGCGGCAGAACCGGTAGCAAGGGTTACACCAGCGGTCCCGTCTTCCAGTGCGGCAACCCGCTTGTCAACAACGTCAGTCGTCGGGTTCGTCAGGCGGGTATAAATATTGCCGGGCTCTTTTAAGCTGAACCGGTCAGCCGCTTCCTTAGCATCCTTAAAGACGTAGGAAGTCGTTTGGTAAATTGGTACAGCCCGTGCACCTGTTTCATCGACTGTTTGACCAGCATGGACTTGGAGGGTTTCAAAATGGTAGTTGTGGTTTTCTTTTGTCATATTTAATAACCTACTTTCTAATTAGCGATGGTGTTTAACCAGTTTTGGTAAATTGAGTGTGAAGCAGACTGCCAGGAATAATTAATTTTTCCACTTGCTTCATTGGTAAAGTAATGAAGTGGTGCGTGAATTGCGCGCCGCTTTTTTTGATCACGGTAGTATTCTTTCGCTAGTGTGTCGCTGTCGTATTCAGGGTGCCCAGTGATGTAAGTATGGTGAAAGCCATGCGACCGTAAAATCATGGGCCCGGCTTCCTTGCTGTCAGCGATGATTTTGAGGTCGCCAGGAAGGTGGCGGCGGTCAAGAATACTAGTGCTGTGCCGTGATTGGGGCATCTTAATCAGCCCCCCGGCACCAAAGTCACGGGCGAGCCGTGATAGTGGGTTGATGTCTGTGGCAGTGAAAATCCCAAACAGCTTGCTTTTAAGTACGCGCTTGGGAACGTTAAAATCGACAAACAATCCTGCTTGAGCGGCCCAACATTCAAAGAGGGATTCCCGAACATGGTGGTTGGCCCAACTAATGATGGACCGGAGCTCCTTCCAGTAGTCAACC
Source organism: Limosilactobacillus viscerum (assembly GCF_947387525.1). Taxonomy (GTDB): domain Bacteria; phylum Bacillota; class Bacilli; order Lactobacillales; family Lactobacillaceae; genus Limosilactobacillus; species Limosilactobacillus viscerum. The sequence goes on along the minus strand of NZ_CANDNW010000001.1, from coordinate 20,003 downwards.
TGGTTGAACGGTAATTTTTCAACCGGCGCACCGGTGACGATTAATCCATCAAAGTGCCGCTCCTTAATTTGACTAAGGTTAAAGTAATGATCGCGAATAAGGTCAACTGATGTTCCCTTGAAATGGTGGGTAACCGGGTAAAGGAAGGTCAAAGTGACGTCCCGTGATAAGCAATTAAAACGTTTCAGGAATTGCACTTCGGTTGTGACTTTTGTCGGCATTAAATTAAGCACTAATAAGTGAAGTGGGTTAACTTGCTGGTGATTTTGCCATTGTTTTCTAATAATTGCCAAACCATTTTCTGCGTTTGCTGTCATTTTGACCAACTCCTTTCTGTTAACTAAAAAAGCCTCCGTCACGGTCCTATTACTAGGATTCCGGGACGAAGGCTTTCGCGGTACCACCCTGATTTATCGTTGACTCACGCCAACGACCTTAATAAGTACTCACCACTAAAGGTGAAGACCCGACAGGATACCGGCTGTCAACCGCACCTTCAGCCATGATGACCAAGGGATGACTCGGAGCTCATCTTCATATTAACGATGCTTACCCCTCGCACCAACCGGGGATTCTCTTATAAGGTCGTTAATAATACTCTTCTCTTCAGCGTCTCATCAAATTCTAATCGTTTTGTAGTTTACCATCGAATTTTCTAATGTCAAGGGGTTGGCATCTTTTTGCTTTAGAAATTAAGAATTACCACCCGACAAAGTTGCTTTTGAAAAGTCAGCTTTTAAGATAATTAACCTGGTACTTTATTCCAGCAAAACACGAACAATAAATTCGAAAGTAGAAAATAAAGTTCATAAATAGTATTGACAGGGCAAAATAGTAATAGTATATTGTTGGCATAAAGGACGAATGAATTTCGCTCAAGTTTTCTTATAGTTCGTGATTTACACATAAAGGAGCCAGTAATAAGATGGAAAAGTTATTGTATACCGGTAAGGCAAAGCAGATGTGGCAAACAGATGACCCTGAAGTTTTACGGGTCGTTTACATGGACCAGGCAACCGCCCTTAACGGTAAGGAAAAGGACCACTTCACGGGTAAGGGAAAGGCTGCAAACGCAATTTCAACACTAGTTTTCCAATACTTAATCCGTCATGGGATTACGACTCACTTTATTAAGAAACTTTCTGAAAACGAGGAACTTGTTAAGAAGTGCGAAATGGTACCGCTGGAGTTTGTTACCAGAAACGTAATTGCCGGCCACTTTGCTAGCCGTTACGGGCTGGATGAAGGTGGTTCATTAACAACCCCGGTCGAAGAAACCTTCTACAAGAGTGACAAACTTGATGACCCATTCATTAATGAATCGGCATCAATTGCACTTGGAATTGCAACCCACCAAGAATTGGAACAGATGTGGGGAACCTGCCGGGAAGTTAACACCCTGCTGACCCACCTCTTCTTTAAGGCGGGGATGCGGTTAGTTGACTTTAAGTTGGAATTTGGTCACCTCAGTGATGGTCAAATTGTGCTGGCCGACGAATTTTCTCCTGACAACTGCCGCTTATGGGATCTCAAGACTAATGCCCACCTTGACAAGGATGTTTACCGGCGTGACCTTGCCGACTTAACGACTACCTATGATGAAGTACTTGCCCGGTTACAAAAAGCAGTTGCGGAGGAAGACTAATGACTAAAGTTCGGATTTTCGTCACATACAAACCATCCGTTTTTGACCCCCAGGGTGACACAATTACCAAGACAATCCACACGCTGGGATACGACGAAGTTAAGGATGTTCAGGTTGGTAAGTTTTTCGATGTGACAATCGATGCTAACGGTGACCAGGTAGCGGCAACCGTTAAGGAAATTGCGGAAAAATTGTTAGTTAACTTCAACATGGAAACCTACACTTACCAAGTATTGGAGGACCAACAATGAAGATTGCGGTAATTGTTTTTCCTGGGTCAAATTGTGATATTGACCTTTATGAAGCGCTCAGTTCCGTTTGCGGTGCCGATGTCGACTATGTTTCACACAAGCAGGACAACCTGACTGGTTATGATGCGGTAATGCTGCCTGGTGGCTTTTCCTACGGTGACTATTTACGGGCCGGTGCGATTGCCCGGTTTGCGCCCGTTATGGGGGCCGTGGTCAAGATGGCCAATAAAGGGAAGCCTGTTTTCGGCACCTGCAACGGTTTCCAGATTTTAACTGAAGCCGGTTTATTGCCGGGTGGGTTGAAACGAAATAACAGCCAGAAGTTCGTTTGCAAGACGGTACCGCTTGAGGTGGTTAATAACCAAACTCTTTTTACCAGCCAGTACCAAGAACACGAACGAATTGCACTGCCAATTGCTCACGCTGATGGTAGTTACTACGCTGATGAAGAAACACTCGATGATTTAGAAGCCCACCACCAAGTCGTTTTTCGTTATGCCGAGGAAAATCCCAATGGTAGTCTCCGCAACATTGCGGGAATCACCAACCGGCAGGGAAACGTCTTAGGGATGATGCCCCACCCAGAACGGGCAGTTGAAGCCATCCTCGGTAACACGGATGGCTTACGGCTATTCAAGTCATTATTGGAAAATGGTCACGCAAAAGTGGAGGAATAAATAATGAAGCAAGCTATGTCGCCGGAAGAAATTAAAGAGAAGAAGCCCTACTTGGACTGGAGCCTGAGCGAAGACGAGTACAACTACATTAGCGAAAAGCTCCTTGGCCGCTTGCCAAACTACACGGAAACCGGCCTTTTTTCCGCAATGTGGAGTGAACACTGCTCTTACAAGAAATCAAAGCCGGTTTTGCGCCTGTTCCCTAACAAGAATAGCCGGGTGCTTCAGGGGCCTGGGGAAGGTGCCGGGGTTGTCGACATTGATGATGGCCAGGCGGTTGTTTTTAAGGCTGAGAGCCACAACCACCCAACAACGGTTGAACCTTACCAGGGTGCTGCTACTGGTATTGGCGGAATCTTGCGGGATATCTTCAGTATGGGCGCTCGTCCGGTTGCATCGCTTGACTCCCTCCATTTTGGTGAACTTGATAATAATCAAACGAAGATGAAGGTCGATGGGACCGTTCGGGGAATTGGCGACTATGGTAACTGTATGGGAATTCCAACGGTGGCTGGTGAAACTACCTTTGATCCTTGCTACCAGGGCAACGTTCTCTGTAACGCGATGAGCGTCGGCCTGATGGACCAAAAAGATATTCAAAAGGGAAAGGCAGCAGGTGTTGGCAATGCTGTTATGTATGTTGGTGCCAAAACCGGCCGTGATGGGATTCACGGTGCTACCTTTGCCTCCGCTGACTTTAGTGACGAAAATGCCACCCAGCGTTCGGCCGTCCAAGTAGGGGGCCCCTTTATGGAAAAGCTGCTCCTCGAGGCCTGCCTAGAAGTAATTACGAAGCACCCTGATTGGCTGGTCGGTATCCAGGATATGGGTGCGGCCGGAATCGTTTCTTCCAGTGCCGAAATGGCATCTGAAGGAAAGAGCGGGATGGACCTTGACCTGGACCTAGTACCACAACGGGAAAGCGGAATGTCTGCTTACGAAATCATGCTGAGTGAGTCCCAAGAACGGATGCTCCTTTGTGTGAACAAGGGTCATGAAGAAGACGTCAAAAAGATCTTTGATTACTATGACCTGGATGCGGTAACGATTGGTCGAATTACGGAGGGGCACCAATATGTCCTCCACCATGATGGCCAAGTGGTTTGTGATATTCCAGTTACGAGCTTGACCGATGACGTCTTAGAAGAGGCAAGCGAAGAAAAGAAGCCTGCCCGGATTACCGCAGCTGAAGGTGAACCTGCCTGGCAGCCAAAAATCACCGATGCTGAAGCCACCCTCCGTGGTCTTCTCCAGCAAAGCACGGTTGCTGATAAGAGCAGCCTTTACCAGCAATATGATTCACAGGTTCGGACCTGTACCGTGGTTGGCCCCGGTAGCGATTCTGGTGTAATCCGTGTCCGTGGTACCCACAAAGGCCTCGCAATGACTACCGATGGTAACGGCCGGTTTGTTTACCTTAGCCCTAAAATTGGTGGAAAGATTGCACTGGTCGAAGCAGCTAGCAATATTATTTCTGCTGGTGCTGAACCATTAGCGATTACGGACTGCCTTAACTACGGTGACCCAAACGACCCCGAAATTTTCTGGGAACTTCACCAATCAGTACAGGGGATGGCTGATGCCTGCCGGGTATTTGACACACCGGTAATTTCCGGGAATGTTTCCCTCTACAACGAAAACAATGGTCAGGCAATCCACCCAACGCCAATGGTCGGGATGGTCGGCCTGGTTAAGAATATCGACCGGGTAATCCCTTCATTTGCCCAACATGCTGGTGACCGCGTCTACCTTATTGGGCGGACCGGTGACGATTTTGCCGGCTCTGAACTACAAAAGATGATCCAGGGGGATATCAGTGGTGTTGTGAATGACTTTGACCTTGCGGCAGTTAACGACAACCTCCACCGTTTGCTAAAAGAAATGCAAGCAGGACACGTTGCAAGTGCCCATGATCTTAGTGAAGGTGGCCTGGGGGTAGCCCTTAGCGAAACACTCTTTAAGACTGACCTGGGGATGAACCTTGATTTACGGGAACTAACTGCCGACTTGTTCTTTAGTGAAACACCAGGACGGGTGGTAGTGACCGTTCCAACAGAATATGCCCACGACTTTGAACAAACCATGGGTGAAGCGGCCAACTTAATCGGGACCGTTACGAACACCCACTGGTTGGAAGTCCACCTGGCAGATGCAGAGGTAAACCAAAATGTTGCTGAATTACAAAAACTATGGAAGGAGGCACTGCCTTGCCAGCTGAAATCAAAGGATTAAATGAAGAGTGTGGTGTCTTCGGTGTCTTTGGCGCACCAGATGCTAGCCAACTGACTTACTATGGCTTGCACACCCTCCAGCACCGGGGACAGGAAGGCGCCGGGATCGTTTCGACTGATGGTCACCACCTTTACCAGCACCGCGACCGGGGCCTTTTAGCAAAGGTGTTTGAAGACCCGGCTGAGCTGAAACGCCTGGTTGGTGATTCTGCAATTGGCCACGTTCGTTACGGGACGAGCGGTCATAACTCAATTGCTAATGTCCAACCATTCCTCTTTCGCTTCCACGATGGTGACGTTGCGTTAGCTCATAATGGGAATTTAACCAACGCGGTTACTCTCCGGCGCCAGCTAGAAGATGATGGGGCAGTTTTCCAATCCGATTCGGATACGGAAATCCTAATCCACTTAATTCGGAAACACATCAAGGAAGGCTTTATTCCCGCCTTGAAGAAGAGCCTTAACCAGGTTCATGGTGGATTTGCCTACCTGCTATTACAAAAGGACCGGTTGATTGCGGCGCTTGACCCGAATGGTATCCGACCACTTTGTATTGGCCAACTACCTAATGGCGCGTACGTGGTTGCCAGTGAAACTTGTGCGCTAGACATTATTAACGCTAAGTTTATCCGGGATGTCCAACCTGGCGAGTTAATTATTATTGACCACGATGGGCTTCACATTGACCACTACACTACTGATACCAAGCTGGCGATCTGTTCAATGGAATACATTTACTTTGCCCGCCCGGATTCCATTATTCATGGGGTAACCGTCCACAATGCTCGTAAGGAGATGGGCCGGCGGCTGGCAAAAGAACACCCGGTTGATGCTGATATGGTCATCGGGGTGCCTAACTCATCACTATCCGCAGCTTCTGGTTATGCTGAAGAAATCGGTCTCCCTTATGAAATGGGACTAATCAAAAGCCAGTATGTTGCACGGACGTTTATCCAACCAACTCAAGCATTACGGGAACGGGGCGTCCACCTTAAATTATCCGCTGTTCGCGGGGTAGTTAATGGTAAGCGGGTTGCCGTTGTAGACGATTCGATTGTTCGCGGTACCACTTCCAAGCAGATTATTAAGATGCTACGTGATGCGGGGGCCAAGGAGGTCCACATGCTGATCGCCTCACCACCATTTAAGTTTCCGTGCTTCTACGGGATTGATATCTCAACCCGGTCTGAACTCTTTGCTGCCCACTACTCAGTTGAAGAAATGCGGCAAAAAATTGGTGCCGATTCATTAAATTTCCTGAGTGTCGATAGCTTGATTAAGGCAATTAATGTTCCCGATGCCGGGGATGCGCCATATGGCGGGCTGACCGTTGCTTACTTTAATGGTGACTACCCAACCCCGCTTTATGACTACGAGGCAGGTTATTTAAAGTCGTTGAATGAACAAGAACAGCGTGAACGGAAGGAGCGTGCAGCACGATGAACCGTTACCAAGAGGCCGGCGTCGATGTTAATGCCGGATATGAACTGGTTGACCGGATTAAAAATGCGGTCGCTTCAACTAAGCGACCCGGTGTTGTAGGCGGCATTGGCAGCTTTGGTGGCCTTTTTGACCTTGGTGAGTTACACGTAAAACACCCGGTACTGGTTTCAGGAACCGACGGGGTAGGGACAAAACTCCTGGTTGCCCAGAAGATAGACAAACATGACACAATTGGCATCGATGTGGTTGCCATGTGTGTCAATGATGTTTTGGCCCAGGGAGCTGAACCGCTTTTCTTCCTAGACTATATTGCAACTGGCCACAATGATCCTGCTAAGATGGCAGACATTGTTAGCGGAGTTGCAGCTGGTTGCCGCCAGGCAGGAACAGCTTTAATTGGCGGTGAAACGGCTGAAATGCCGGATATGTACGCTAAAGAAGAGTATGACCTGGCTGGCACCGTCGCGGGGGTAGTAGAGAAAGATGAAATGTTGACGGCCGCCTTGCCAGAAGCAGGGGATGTCTTGCTCGGCTTACCTGCCAGCGGGATTCACTCCAATGGCTTTTCACTGGTCCGGCAAATCCTTTTTAAGGACCATGATGTTAAATTGACCGACCAACCAGCTGAATTAGGCGGGCAAAGCGTTGGCGAAGCAATCTTGACTCCCACTAAGATTTACGTTCAGCAGGTTTTGCCGTTAGTACGTCAAAAGCTAGTTCGGGGGATTAGCCACATCACCGGTGGCGGCCTAATCGAAAATGTACCGCGAATGTTTAGCGACAACTTGCAAGCGGTAATTGATAGTCATTCCTGGCCCCAGTTGCCCGTGTTTAATTACTTGCGACAAGTTGGCAACCTGCCCTTAAATGATTGCTGGCAGACCTTCAACATGGGGATTGGGATGGTCCTTGCGGTTAAACCCGACCACGTTGCGGCTGCCCAGTCGTTATTGGAAGAGCAAGGGGAAAAGTCATACCGGATTGGCCACTTGCAAGAACGGCCAGCCGGCGCCACGAAGATTGAGATTAAGTGAGGCATTAGACATGAGAGTTGCAATTTTTGCGTCAGGAAACGGAACTAACTTTGAGGAGTTAGACCAGCATTTTCAGGCCGGCGACTTACCTGGTGACCTAGCATTGCTGTTCTGCAACCACCCGGATGCACCGGTGATGGATCGCGCTAAGCGGCTAGGAGTTCCAGCGGAAAGTTTTACGGTTAAATCCTGTGGGGGTAAGGAAAATTACGAGGAGAAAGTCCTTGCCCTTTTGAAAAAGTACCGGATTGACTTCATTGCCCTTGCTGGTTATCTCCGGGTAGTTGGACCAACAATCCTTAATGAATATGACCACCGGATTGTGAACCTTCATCCGGCCTGGCTACCAGAATACCCGGGACTGCATTCAATTGAACGGGCTTTTAATGACCATCGGACTCAAACCGGGGTAACTGTTCATTATATTGATGCTGCTCTTGATGCGGGACCAATTATTGCCCAGTGTCACGTGCCGATCTTAGATGATGATACGGTTGACACTTTAGAGACACGGGTTCATGAAACTGAGCACCAGTTATACCCATTGGCATTGCGAGAAGCACTGTTTGCTGCAAAAGAAAAGGAGCATAAATAATGAAACGAGCATTGGTAAGCGTATCTGACAAGACAAACTTGGTTCCCTTTGTGAAGGGGCTAGAGGACAACGGCTATGAAATTGTTTCGACCGGCGGCACCAAGAAGGTCCTCGATGAAGCAGGTGTCAAGACCACCAGTATTGAAGATGTAACCCACTTCCCAGAAATCCTTGATGGGCGGGTTAAGACATTGAACCCATACGTTCATGGTGGCTTATTGGCTCGCCGCGAATTGCCTGAACATATGGCGACCCTGAAGAAACTGAACATCACGCCAATCGACCTTGTTTGCGTTAACTTGTACCCATTTAAGCAGACAATTGAACAAAAAGATGTGAAGCTTGCCGATGCCATCGAAAACATCGATATTGGTGGCCCATCCATGGTTCGGTCAGCTGCGAAGAACTACCGTGACGTTACCATTGTGGTTGATAAAAACGACTACGACCAGGTCCTTAAGGAGATTAAGGAAAATGGCGATACGACGCTGGCAACGCGGGCAAAGCTGGCTGCAAAGGCCTTCCGCCACACTGCTTCTTATGATGCATTGATTTCCCAATACTTGACCAAGAAAAATGGCCTGGAAGATCCAGAAAAGCTAACCCTGACTTGGGACCTCAAAGAAACGATGCGGTACGGTGAAAACAGCCACCAACAAGCATGGCTATATGAAGATGCATTGCCAAAGTCCTACTCAGTCCTTGAAGCAAAGCAGCTGCACGGGAAGAAGCTTTCCTACAACAATATTAAGGATGCGGATGAAGCCCTGCGGTGTATTCGTGAATTTGATGAACCCGCTGTTGTGGCAATGAAGCATATGAACCCATGTGGAATTGGCCGTGGCGATGACCTGGAACAGGCATGGGACCGGGCATACGAGGCAGATACGGTTTCTATTTTTGGCGGGGTAATTGCCCTTAACCGGAAAGTGGACCTGGCAACTGCCGAAAAGATGCACAAGATTTTCCTCGAAATCGTCATTGCACCGGGCTTTGATGATGATGCCTATGAAGTATTGGCAAAGAAGAAGAACATCCGTCTGCTGACCGTTGACTTTAGCAAGAAGGACGAACAACCACGGCACGAAGTAGTTTCCGTGATGGGTGGCCTCCTGATGCAGGAACAAGATGTCCTGGCCGAAGACTACCATGACTGGAAGTGTGTTACCGAAACCAAGCCAACTGAAGAACAGTTGAAGACGTTGATGTTTGCCTGGAAGGCAGTAAAGCATGCTAAGTCCAACGCAATTGTGATGGCAAATGATGAACGGACGCTTGGTGTTGGTGAAGGGCAGCCAAACCGGATTGATTCACTGAAGATTGCCGTTAAACATGCTGGTGACGCAATTGATGACCGGGCAGTAATGGCAAGTGATGCCTTCTTCCCATTTGGCGACTGTGTTGAATATGCTGGTAAGCATGGCATCAAGGCAGTTGTTCAACCGGGTGGCTCAATCCGCGACCAGGAATCAATTGAGATGGCAAACAAGTATGGAATTGCGATGGTAACAACTGGTGTCCGGCACTTCCGCCACTAGTTAGAACTTTGAGGAGGATCAGCATGGCAGAACAAGTCAATGTGTTAGTTGTTGGTGAAGGTGGTCGTGAGTTTGCGATTGCAAAGAAATTACAGGCAAGCTCCCATGTTAAGCAAGTGTACTGTGCACCTGGGAACGTAGGGATGCCAACGGTTGGTGTCCAGCCGGTTGACATTGCTGAAACTGACTTTGCTGGTCTGATTAGGTTTGCCAAGGAGCATAATGTTGCCTGGACCTTTGTTGGACCCGAAGACTGCCTGGTGGACGGGATCGTTGATGATTTTCGTGCAGCGGGGTTAAAGGCGTTTGGCCCTACTGCCCGGGCAGCACAACTGGAAGGTTCCAAGGACTATGCCCTTAACTTCATGAATAACTATCACGTACCCACTGCCCGTCATGCTTCCTACCGTGACCAAACGGCGGCCATTGCTGGTGTTGATCAGTTTGGCTTCCCAGTTGTCATTAAGGAAAACGGCCTCGCCGGTGGTAAGGGTGTTGTAATTGCGAAGGACCGTGAAACGGCGGTTCAGACGATTAAGGAGATGTTTGACCGGGGGCAGGCTCGGCTAGTTCTAGAAGAGTGCCTCGTTGGGCAGGAGTATTCGATGTTTGTCCTTCTCAGCAATGGTCATTACCGGATTTTGCCGATGGCTCAGGACCACAAGCGGGCTTATGATGGCGATAAGGGACCGAATACGGGCGGAATGGGCTCTTACAGTCCACTTCCCCAATTAACGGCAAGCGACCTGCAACGGATCATTGACCAAGTGGTGGTGCCAACAGTTAACGGCCTGGTTGCCGGTGAATATCACTATCACGGAATCCTTTACATTGGCTTGATTATGACGGCTGCTGGACCAAAGGTAATTGAATACAATGTCCGTTTAGGTGATCCTGAAACCCAGGTGATCTTGCCACGGCTTAAGACGGACCTCTTCGAACTGGTTAACCGGGCATTGAATGATGAACCGCTGCCGGAAGTGGTGGTGGATGAACAGGCAAGCTTTGGGGTGGTGCTCGCTTCAAAGGGCTATCCACAAAAGCCAGTGCACGGGCAGGCGCTCGGCCAGCTGCCGGTTGTTGATGGCATCCAGATTGATTATGCTAATGTGGCAGGGAGTCTTGATGAACTGAAGGGTAATGGTGGCCGTCTGCTGATGGTAGAGACCGTGGCCCCAACGCTTCAAGCGGCCCACGATGCGGTATATGATTATCTGGACCAGCTAAATGAACCAGAATGCTTTTACCGGAAGGACATTGGCGCTAAGGCCGGTCTTAACTGATTTGACAGGTTAATGACGGATGTGCTAGCTTAGCGGTAATTGTCAAAGGGTTGCTATAGATAAAAAAGAGTGGAAAAGAAACTTTTGGCTTTTTCCACTCTTTTTTTACACAGTAATTACGGGGGAAAGTAGGCTTCGCAAGATTGGTGGATTGGCCTGTTTTGTGCGGGCGTCGCGAAGCTTTTCCTAACTTCGTCTTGCTAAGGAGAATGAAAATGATTGGAACGATTGCAAACACTTGTGCAATTTTAGTTGGGACGACGCTCGGTTGCTTCCTGAAAAAGGGACTTAAAGAACGTTACCAAGATGCTTTGTTCCTTGCGATGGGGCTGGCTGCTCTAGGAATTGGGCTGGAAAACGTCGTTAATAATATGCCGAAGAGTCACTACCCGGTGTTATTTATTGTTAGTTTGGCGATTGGCGCCGTTGTCGGGACCTGGTGGAAAATTGATGATCATTTTAACCAACTGATTAAGCGGTGCGGTGGTCAATCACGGATTGCGGAAGGGATTGCGACGGGAATCCTGTTGTACTGTATTGGTGCACTGTCAATTGTTGGCCCGGTGATGGCGGCAGTGAAGGGCGATCATACGATGTTGTTTACGAATGCGACCTTAGATTTTGTGACATCGATGGTGTTTGGTGCAAGCTTTGGCTGGGGAATGCTGGCCTGTGCACCGGTGCTGTTTTGCTGGCAGGGGATGATATACTTGGCTGCTAAGTACTTGTCGGCGAGCTTCTTCACTGGGCCGGTGGTGACTGAGATTTCGATTGTTGGGGGCTTTTTAATTGCGACGACGGGGATTAGCTTGTTGAAGTTGCGGCAAATTAAGACACTCAACTTGCTACCGTCGTTGCTGGTACCGATTATCTTTTTTATTATTCTAGACACATTTTGAGATGAAAGCGGTTCATGGTGGGCCTGCTACTTTTAATTTAGTTCAAGATAGGCTAAAATGATGATTGTATTTGAAATAAAAATTAAGAAGAAAGAGGTCAATTTGAACATGGCTAAATTAGTACTTATCCGTCACGGCCAAAGTGAATGGAACCTGTCAAACCAATTCACTGGTTGGGTTGATGTTGACTTAAGTGAAAAGGGTGTTGAACAAGCTAAGAACGCTGGTAAGGCACTTAAGGAACACGGAATTGAATTCGACTACGCATACACTTCAGTTTTGAAGCGTGCGATCAAGACGTTGCATTATGCTCTTGAAGAATGTGACCAACTGTGGATTCCTGAAACTAAGACTTGGCGTTTGAACGAACGTCACTACGGTGCTCTTCAAGGCCACAACAAGAAGAAGGCTGCTGAAAAGTACGGTGACGAACAAGTTCACATTTGGCGTCGTTCATACGATGTTTTGCCACCACTGCTGAGTGCAGATGACGAAGGTTCAGCTGTAAATGATCGTCGTTACGCAAACTTAGACCCACGGACTATTCCTGGTGGTGAAAACTTAAAGGTTACTCTGGAACGGGTTATTCCTTTATGGCAAGACGAAATTGCACCAAAGCTGCTTGATGGCAAGAACGTAATCATCGCAGCCCACGGTAACTCACTGCGTGCATTGAGCAAGTACATTGAACAAATCTCTGACGAAGACATCATGAACCTGGAAATGGCCACTGGCCAACCAGTTGTTTACGACTTCGACGACAAGCTCAATGTTTTGAGTAAGGAAAAGTACTAAACTAAAAAAGAGTGCGGAGCGGGCCGGATTAGGGCCGTATGCATAACATGGAAAAATCGGTTGACGCATTTTGCGTCGGCCGATTTTTTCTGTTAGGCACTAGGCCCGGGCCCGCGGAGCACGTTTCCTTGCAGGAAGAAAAATAAAAACAGTAAAAGAGCAGGAGAAGTTGCAGTACGCATTTTGCGTCGTTCGATTTTTTTCTGTTAGGCACTAGCCTCCTGCCCTGTAGCACGTTTTCTTGCAGGGGGGCGATAATTGACTAATTAGGTGCAATAATTTAATCCTCCGGTATAGAAAAAATGAAAAAATTGCGAAGATTAGTCAAAGAAATTGAGCTCGGCATTAGTTGTGTTATGATGGAACATAAATTGATTAAAAGGTGGACATTTTTTCATATGAAGAAACAACATAGCTTATCCTTGAGTAACTTTGTGAAGGAACTTAAGGCACTGGTTAAGCCACATTACTTATCTGCGATGTGGCCAATCGGTGGTATTACCATTATTTATTTTGCGTTGGTTTGCATCATCGGTCTCTTCTCAACGAACGTTCTACAATCAATGATGATGAGCGTCATGATGATCATGTACGGGATGGCATCACCATTGGCACTGTTGATGGGGTTAGTAGAAGTATTAGCTGGGATTGCAATTATTGCGGCACTGTCATTTTTCTACAACTTCTACGTTGTGGCTGCCCAGTATGCTTACCAGGACCACTTGGCTAACCCTGACCAGCCGGTAAGTGCTGGTTCCATCTGGCTGCACTTTAAGCACCTGCGGAAGAACCAATTATGGCGGATTGCCCTTTACGTTGGTTTATTTATCTTCCTGTGGAGCTTGCCATTAAACATCATTGCTGACGTTGTTGGCGGAATGACACACAGTGCTTTATGGTTACGTGGTATCCAATTGGTTAATGAAATCGTGGTTATTTGGAAGAGTATCGAATTCTCCCAATCCTACTTCCTTTACCGGGAAAAGCAGCCGCAATTCCTTGGCCAGTCAATGCGGCATGCACTGACGGCTAGTCGGCGCTTTATGGGTGGCCGGAAGTTGAACTACTTCTTGATTACCCTGTTGGTTGAAATTTTCCCAATGGTTGTTTGGGGCGTAATCTTTGGCGGCCTAGCATTCTATGGTAACTACACCGCTACCTATGTCCTGATGTACATCGGCCTGTTGATTGCCATCTTAGGGATGGTTTGCTACCTGCCAGTTGTCTTTGCAACGGGAGCACTTTTCTACGTTAAGAGTAAGGAAGGCGATGATGTTGATGCCGACTTCAAAGATACCTTCAAGCCAGTTGCCGAACTGACTGGCGAAGCATTTGTCCATGAGGTTTACACCCCAAAGAAGGCAAAAAAACAACCATCACCAACGGTTAAGCCGGAAGAAAATAAAAAGCCTGAAGCCAAGAAGGAAGACTAGGCTTTTAAGCTAGACGCTAAGCAGAGATGCTTGGCGTTTTTTATTTAAAGGGAATACAATGAAAGAAATAAGAATTCTGGAGGGTAGGAAATGAAAAAGAGCTCTAAATTTGCGCTAGGCCTTGCCTTGCTAATGACCGTTGCTGCTGTTAAACATCAGAAAAACAAAAAGGGTTTGTTAAGTGGGGTTTATAAGGAAACCAGTAGAGATGTGCTGGCGGACGACGCGGGACGGCCCCAGTATAATTATTTCTACTTTAAAGAAGATGGCACTGCCTTATTGGCCCAGCCGGAAACGGCAAACCAGTATGGCGATGCTGGTCAAGGAACGTGGGAATACCTCGGAAATGACCAGTTTCAAGTTAAAATCAAAAGTATTTATGATCACAACTTCTACCAGCTGGTAATGACAAGGAGCGGTGAGAACCTGACTACACCGGGAACGGTTAAACATGCGCCGTTTGAATGGGAAGCGGACAGTTACCAACAGGATGAAATGGTAGTTGCTGATTTTATGGATATGTTTAATCAGGCAAAGAAATCACAGCAGGAAAAAGTAGCCAAGAATGGTTATGATGTTCCTGAAAATGAACGATAAGAAAGGGAGCTGTGACACACCCCCCGGTTAGGGCCTGATGGCTAGCATAGGACGATCGTTAGCACGGAACGGGCTAGCGATTGTCCGTAGCTAGACACTAAGGCCCTGGGTTGTGGCACGCGATATCTCTGTAATATTCGGAGCTAAAACAAAACAAGGGCCCATGACAAAACCAAGTTTTGTCACGGGCCCTGTTCCTGTCTTATGACACTACTATTTATCAAGAATGAATATTGAATATAATTGGCGATCGTTTTTATAATAAAGAGCAGAATTCTGTATAGAAAGTTGGATTGAATGAGTAACAAACGTTTAACAAGTCGGGGATACTTGGTTGGTACTATTATTAGTATCATTACGGTTCTTTGCTACTTATGTACGGCTGGTCAAATACTGACTCACTTGACGGGTCACCACCCCGCATTATTTGCTAGTTGGTGGCTATTAAAGATGGCAATCAGTGCGTCAGTAGTCCTGGTACCGATCCTGATTGGCTGCGGTCAACGCCGTGCCAAGCCGCGGTGGGGAATGATGGTCCTCCTGTGGTTGATCGGGGCAGTCGGCTTTTTATGGGCAAAGTATACGACCCAACCAGTAGTAAACGTGGCACAGCCATCACCGGAGTTATATGTGGCCCAGGAAATTTTCATTGCCTGGCTAACCAGCTCCGGTCTTTTTGTGTTGGCTCAACCACTACAAAAACTATTGCACCGGTGGTCAGTTATCCAGCGACGGCACACTTTAATTACAATTACGGTAATCTTCTTCCTGGTACGCCTCTTTAACGGCTACGACATTCTGGGCTTCCACCGGGGGACCAGCCTAATCTGGTTTATCTACCTTTTTGCGGTCGGGGACTGGTTAGCCAATGACCGGGCCTGGTTAAAAAAGTGGGCGCGGTGGCGGTATGCCACGGTCACGGTTACTGCCTTCCTTGTGTCAGGGGTGTTGACGTGGTTAAACATGAACCATGTCCTTTACAGCCCGCATAAGGGGTTAAAACCAGACACCCACTACCTGCTAGCGATTAATGCTTTCCAGCCATTGGTAGTAATTACCTGCATTCTTGCGGTAGCATGGTTGGTTCGTGCTAGTAAGATGCGGTGGGCAAATGAGCATAATTACACCCAATTAATCATCCTCCTGGGCCTATTAGGGACGCCGCAAGCGGTAACCCCACTCCTGGTGCCAACCGTTAACTGGTCGTTGGCGGTTACTACCGGGATTATCCTAGTGGTATTAGCAGTTAGTTTGCCATACGCAGTGGTATCACTGGGAAGCCGGTGGCAATTTAACTTTAATTGGCGCCAAGCGGTAGTCTGGGGAAAACAATTTGCCAAGCGTTACTGGCCGGTTATCCTTACCTATGTCGTTTTGTGGCTAATTACGGTAGCGTCATTTGCTTACCTGTGGGGAAATGACTGGACGATGGTTCAATGGGTTGTTACCCAGCGGGCTAAAATAGTGACAGTCAACGTCCTGATCGTCTTCGCATTAATATTAATCTTAATGGCAATTACGAACCGTTGGTGGTTGAGCAGTGGGATCGGAATTATCTTCTACCTAGGATGGCTCTGTGCATCGGTTCTTAAAATTGCCGCCCGGAATGAACCAATTTTGCCAACCGACCTTTCCGCGGTGAAAGCGATAGGTGAACTGCTGGGGATGGTTAACCCGTGGATTATTGCGGGAGCCATCGTTGTTATTATCTTGCTGTTGGCATTCTTTGGGTGGCTGGAACACCGCTATGGTAGCCCGTGTCGCTTTAATGCTTGGAGCCGGGGGATTGTGGCGGTCCTTGCTATTTGTTTTTTGGCCTGCTTTACCCGGGTCAATCATAGCGATTCCGTCGTCTACAAGCAGCTGCAGCGGATTGATGACACCCCCTACTTCTATGCCCAACTCCGGGGAGCAAAGATGAACGGGACTCTTTTGCAGTTTGCAAATAATGTTGATGTTCACGTGATGACGAAGCCGGCGGGCTATTCCGCTGCGGAGATGAAACGGGTTGAGCAACGGTATGCTAAAGAAGGACGGCAGATCAATCACCAGCGGACTCACCAGAGTATGGGTAAGCAAAATCTTGTATTTGTACTGAGCGAAAGCTTTGCTGATCCGGCGCGGGTGCCGGGGATGAAGGTTAGCGGTGGCGACCCGTTGCCGTTCCTGCACCGCTTCAAGAAGCAGACGACCAGTGGGATAATGCTGAGCTCTGGCTATGGTGGCGGGACCGCCAATATGGAATACCAGGCATTGACTGGGCTATCGATTGCTAATTTCTCACCGACAATGCCAACGCCATATTCACAGCTGGTACCATTTCAAAAGAAGACCTTTACTATCAATAATTTGTTTAACTATAGCATCGGAATCCACCCGTTTACGGCTAACCTTTATAGTCGGGAGACGGTTTACAAGAAGTTTGGCTTCAATAAGTTCTACCACTTTGATGGTGGCAGCAAGATTACCTACACTAGTAAAATCCAAAAGAATCCGCGGGTCAGTGATGACTCTACCTATAAGGAAATCGACCTGAACTTGGCCCGCCGCCCTCATGGTAAGTTCGTTCAGGTGGCAACAATGCAAAACCATATGCCATACGAACCGGCATATTACCAGAAACGGCAGTACCATGTCAGCGGGAAAGGCTTCAATAATCCTGACCAGCAGGGACAAATTGAGGCTTACATCCAGGGAATTCACTATACTGACCAGGCATTGCAAGCGTGGATTCACCGGTTAGATAATAGTAAACAGCCAACCACGGTAGTATGGTATGGTGACCACTTGCCGGGGATCTACCATGGGCTACCGATGGGGAAGTACGGGACACCGCTTCATGAAACTGATTACTTTATTTACAGCAATAAAGCGGCCCAAAAGATTAACCATGATCGTTTGCCTAGTGAACACCAGCTGGTTGGCCCCAACGATTTCTCGGCAATGGCACTTGCTAAGATGGACGTGAAAGTGTCGCCATATTATGCCTTGCTGACTAAGGTTCAAGAAGACTTACCCGCCATTTCCCTACCTACTAATGGAACGGCGAAGAACAATTCTGCCCACCAGGGAGGAATTGACTTTGTTAACCAGCATGGGCAACATGTTAAGCTAAATAAGCAGCAGCGGCAGCTTTTCCATGACTACCAACTGGTTCAATATGACTTAACGGCTGGTCACCACTACCTGCAAAAGGAGAGTTTTCTTAAACAGGTTGCAAGGTAGTGGGTTGACAGATGGTCCGGAAAGCCGGTACAATAACGGCAATTATTAAAGGACGCTGAGACAAGAACTAGTAGTTACTGGTTGGACATCCAGAGAGTGGGCGGCAATTGTGAGCCCACCAATGCTGAGCGACGAATTACACTTGTTGAGTCTGAACGGATCGTCCCGTTATCGACGAGAGAGGTAGTCCGCTTACGGGCTGCAATTCAAGGTGGTAACGCGGTTAAATCGTCCCTGACTTCATTTGAAGTCAGGGATTTTTTTATCCGTAGCAAAAAATTAGGAGGAACGACGATGAACATTATTGATGACCTAGAATGGCGTGGCGCCATCAACCAATCAACGGACTTGGATGCATTAAAAAAGCTGACGGAAGAAAATAAGATTGCCCTTTACTGTGGAACCGACCCAACTGGTGACAGTCTTCATATCGGTCACTTGATTCCGTTCATGATCCTGAAACGGTTCCAGCTTGCTGGTCACCATCCAGTTATTTTGATTGGTGGTGGAACGGGTGCGATCGGTGACCCATCTGGCCGGAAGACTGAGCGGACACTGCAAACGATGGAACAAGTTCACCATAATGAAGAGGCATTGACGGCCCAGATGAAGAAACTGTTTGGGACGGAGAACTTTACGATTGTTAATAACCACGACTGGCTTTCCAAGATTAGTTTATTGGACTTCTTACGGGATTACGGTAAGCTGTTCAACATTAATACGATGTTGAATAAGGAAGTTGTTGCTAGCCGGTTGGAAGCGGGAATTTCCTTTACTGAATTTACTTACCAAATCCTGCAATCCGTTGACTTCCTCCACCTGTACCGTCACCACGACGTTCAGTTGGAAATTGGTGGTTCTGACCAGTGGGGGAACATCACTGCCGGGATTGACTTAATTCACAAGATTGAAGGACCTGAAACAAAGGTATATGGCCTGACGATTCCATTGATGCTCAAGGCTGATGGAACTAAGTTTGGTAAGACGGCTGGCGGTGCAGTCTGGCTTGATCCAAAGAAGACGTCACCATACGAATTCTACCAATTCTGGATTAATCAGGATGACCGGGATGTTGTAAAGTACCTTAAGTACTTTACTTTCTTATCTAAAGAAGAAATTGATGATCTGGCTGAAAAGGTTGAGAAGGAACCATGGAAGCGTGAAGCACAACGCCGCTTAGCTGAAGAAGTTACTAAGTTTGTTCATGGCGAGAAGGCAGTTGAAGAAGCTGAACGGATCAGTAAGGCACTCTTCTCTGGGGATGTTGCTGACTTATCTGTTGAAGAAATTGAACAGGGCTTCAAGAACATGCCATCGGTTGACGTTGAAAACAAGAAGGAAAACATTGTTATCTGGTTGACCGATAATGGCATCGAACCATCCCGGCGGCAAGCGCGGCAAGATGTTTCTAATGGCGCAATTCGGATTAACGGTGAAAAGGTGGACGACTTGGAAGCAGAAATTGATCCAAGCACACACTTTGATGGTAAGTTTGTAATTGTCCGTCGTGGTAAGAAGCACTACTTCCTTGCACGGGTAAAATAAAATTTGAACTTAATTGTTAGTAAAAAGCTGACCAGTGAAAGACACAGGTCAGCTTTTTGTTTACAAAAATATTAAATTACAAACAAAAGAGTAGATGACAAAAGGTAAGTTCAGGTTTTTAAAAATAGCCAAAAAAGCTTGCAGATTAATGCTTGACGATTGGTGGAAATCCATGTATTATATTTAACGTTGTCAAGGCGATGACATAGTTGATGAAAAATTTCTGAAATATGTTTGACATTGTTTTGACATCATGATATATTGTCAGAGTTGCTTATTTGAGTTCTGACAATTAGTTCTTAAAATTAGTTGTTGACTTCAAACGGCGACTGTGATAAAATAGATTTGTTAGCTAACTGCTAACGAGGTAGACCTTTGAAAACTGAACAAAGTTTCGACGAATCAAATGTGTAGGGTCTTCGATCACTTCGGTGATTGGAGCAAAAACATTTGCGAAGTCAATTCGCTTAATTAATTTGAAATAGAGCTATTCAAGTTCTTATATTTTATATGAGAGTTTGATCCTGGCTCAGGATGAACGCCGGCGGTGTGCCTAATACATGCAAGTCGAGCGCACTGGCCCAACTGATATGACGTGCTTGCACTGATTTGACGATGGATTACCAGTGAGCGGCGGACGGGTGAGTAACACGTGGGCAACCTGCCCCAGAGCGGGGGATAACATTTGGAAACAGGTGCTAATACCGCATAACTCCGAAAACCACATGGTTTTCGGATAAAAGATGGTTTCGGCTATCACTTTGGGATGGGCCCGCGGTGCATTAGCTAGTTGGTAAGGTAACGGCTTACCA